>CAZSEL010000001.1:0-175630 GCA_964605905.1 uncultured Chloracidobacterium sp.
TTTCTTCACAAAACAAAAAAAGACCGCCCGAAATTCTCGTTTTCAGACGGCCTCTGTTTGCATAGATCAAAAGTTCCGACTTTATTTTGCGCCAGCCGTCTTAGCGGCGGCTTTATCGGAAAGCAGTTCGAGAGCTTTCTTTAGTTGCACATCCTCGGTCGCAGGTTTCGCCTTTTCAGGCGTCGCCGCCGGCACGGGTGTTCCAGCCGGGGCCGGATTTTCGTTTTCCTCTTCCTGCTGATCGATCAATTCTTCGACCTCGCCGACTTCGGGCGTATCAGGTCGTTTAACTTCGACGGTCGGCTTAATGCCGGTATTGGTTCTTTCTTCGCCAAGGAACGTAACACCGCTTCCCGACGCCCATTTCGCAGTAGTCAACAACAAACCGTCGCCACTGCGCAGCGTTGAAAGCTGCTGTTCGGTTCCCGCCCCGAAACTACGTTCGCCAACGACATCGCCGCGTTTGCTCTCAGCAAATGCCGATGCGACAACCTCAGCCGCACCTGCGGTTCCAAAGTCGATCAACACGTTTGCCTTGCCGTCAAATACAGCTTTAGACGCATCAGCCGCAAAAGATTTCAATACAGCATTTTCCTTGCCGATTATCTTGGCGATCTCGCCGCTCTTGATAAACAAATTCGCAACCGCAACACCTTCTTCGATCTTTCCTCCGGCAACACCGCGAAGGTCAAGAACCAGTTTTTGTACGCCTTGTTTTGAAAGGCTCTGTACCTGTTCGCGAATCTTGTCCGCATCACCAGTTTCGAGCGAATGAACTTTTATCAAGCCGATCTTTCCTGCTTCAACGCGCGATTCCGGAGCCGGTGCTTTAGCGGCACCGCGTGTGATTTTCATTATTTGGGGTTTCGCTCCTGAGCGAAGCACCCGCAGATTAACGACTGATCCGGGTGTCCCGACTATCATTTCCCTCGCGTCATAAAGCGAAATATCGCGGGTTGCTTTGTTCTCGATATACTCGATAACATCGCCGCCCTTAAGGCCTGTTTTGGCGGCATTGGAATCTTTCGTCACCGAAACCACATATAGATAAAGCGAAAGCTGCGAAAACTCAGCGCCAATGCCGACGCGTCCGTTAGTTCCGGCGTTAAAGGACTTGACCTGTTCGGGTGAAAGATACGACGAATACGGATCAAGTCCGCTGACCAGCCCGCGCAGCGCGCCGCGCCGAACTTTTGAAAGATCGGGTTCGTCAACATAGTCGCTCTGGATATGTTCTAGCACCGATTCAAACAATCTAAGCTGAGTACCGGCGTCGTTAATAGGCTGCTGTGCCTGTGTCTGTAGCAACGATCCGACAAACGGCAGGCCACCGACCATTACATACACAGCGATCACCGACGAGATCAGCAGCGTCCACATCTTTCCGCGAAATGACATATAATTACCTCAAAATATGATACGCGATTGGGCAACCGATGGTTGCAAAACCGCTTACGATAGATTATCCGACATCAAAAGTATTGGCGCAACAAAAAGAAACAACTAAAGGCCCTGATTTTCTAGACAATTCCCGGAGCGGGGACACTCTTGTCCCCATGAGTGCGAAGCACGAAAAAAGTCTCACCCCCGAGAGCCTCGACGCGGAGCACAGGGACGGTGTTTCCGCCGTCGTGGACAAGAGTGTCCCCGCTCCGAGCCTCGACGCGAAGCACAGGGACGGCGTTGCCGCCGTTGGGGACAAGAGTGTCCCCGCTCCGGGTAGAATCGTATCGCTCGATCCCGGAACAAAACGTATCGGCGTTGCGGTCTGTGACGAAACCCGCACCGTCGTCCGTCCGCTCGATCGAATAGAAAGGTCTTCGTGGAAAAAGCTGTTGCTTAGCATTAAAGCCATCATTGCGGAATTTGATGCCGTCGCGCTTGTTATTGGTTTGCCGCTCGAATCGGACGGCACGGAAAGCAAGATGTCCCGCGAAGCCCGACGAATCGCCCAAAACCTTGCCCTTTCGCTCGAATTGCCCGTATTCCTACAGGACGAACGCGTCACCAGCTACGAAGCAAAATCGCGCCTATGGGAACAAGGCGTCGATCTCGAAACTACCCGGCTCCTCGTCGATAGCGAAGCCGCCGTGATAATTCTTGAAGATTTCCTTAGTTCAGAGTCCACGCTTTAGCGTGCCTTCGGCTCTCGCTTCACGGCCGAGGCCCATAAGCAATCGACGAAACAGTCGCTTTCCCCACCGCATCCGCACTAAACGGAAATACCGCCGCCGTTCCTTTGCTCCACGAATCGAACTGATCTTTATAATAAGGCGACTTCGGATCACCGCTCTGTCCCAACGGGATCACCAGCCGCGTAGCGTCCCAGTTTCCAGGCGACGCAATGTGCCGCATCGAGACGAACGAACCGACGTTCGGCGTCTGTCCGCTTCCGGCGATTGGCGCGTTGGGCGTTGCAAACTGGCCTCCGATCAACGGCGCGACGGCAAGCGGGTGCGGAAATCGTGCGGCGGATGCTTTTCCCCACGTCCACTGTGACTTATCCGCGCCGTAGCGCGATGCAAACGCGGTCGGGAGTGAATCCGCGCAGCCGCGGAGCAACGCCGAATAGTCCGTAACATTCTTCGGCAGCCATCGCTGCGATTTTTCCTTTATCGCCCAGAACAAAATGCGTTCGCGGATCACATACGCAGGCACTCCGGGATTGTCCGTTGCGATCTTGCCCGACGCGCACGTGCGAATTTCGTTTACAAACAACGCCGCGTGCGAGTCCGGCGTCATCTTGCCGTCCCAATCACCTATTAATTTCAAATATTCGTCGCTAGCGGCTTTCATCGCGACTATATCCTCGGTTAGCATCTTGAGCGGGATGTTAAAAACGTCGTGTTGGGCTGCTGAAACTGAGTCCATGGTTGCCTTGGTGACTTTGGACAGCAATTCATACAACCGTCGCGCTCGCCACGGCGGGGCAAAATCTCGGACGATCTGTTGATGTTTGTACTCGGAACCGACGATGCGTTGGTTGGCGGTGACGATAAATCCCTCGGGCGGATTGTAGAGATTCGGCAGCTCGGCAAACGGAACGAACCCGATCCAATCGCCGTCCGTGCCTGCACCGTTATACGGCAACGCACCGTCGCCTTTTCGCCTGACGGGCAGTTTGCCCGCTGCGTACCAGCCGATATTTCCCTTGGTATCGGCATAGACGAAATTTTGCATCGCTCCGCCGTACGCTCTAAGTGCATTCTTAAATCCATTCCAGTCGCGCGCTCGGTTAAGCGAATAGAAGGCGTTAAAATCCGCGTTCTTGGGATCAAACGCAGTCCATTTAAGGGAAATTTTCCGGTCTGCGAGGTCGATTATCACCGGCCCGTTTCGCGTTTCCCTGACAATAAATTCCTCGATTGTCGTCGCGGGGTTTAGCGGATTGGTTCTGACCTTTATTTCCTCTTGTCGGACTGTCAGCGGCATCCATCCGTCCGGCGTCTGATACTGTCCGCTTGAATTTATCGTCTCGAAAAACAAGTCCTGCACATCCGGCCCGACGTTAGTCGCGCCCCAGGCGATAAAATTATTGTGTCCGAGCACCACTCCGGGCACGCCGGGGAATGTAACACCCGCAACGCGCATCGTGGGCGTCGATAGATGTGTCAAATACCATATTCCGGGAGCCGACGCGAGCAGATGCGGGTCGTTAGCAAGCAAAGGCTTTCCATCCAACGTGCGTTTGCCCGAGATAACCCAGTTATTACTCGCCGCAAGCCCTTCGGCGAATAATCCGATGCGTGACAAAGATCGTTCGCGCACCGCCACATCTTCCTCCAGAGCATTCACCGCCGAGACGCTGAGACGCTGAGATAAATCCAGCGAATCATTGTGAATTCTATCTTTGCGTCTCCGCGTCTCGGCGGTGAAAAAAAACCGGTCGCTTACGCTCGCGGTACTGACTTTTGCGTCTTTCCCGAACAGGATCACGTCGTAGGGCGTTTTTTTATTGTTCAGGTCTGATAATTTAGCGGCGTCGAGTTCTTTAGTCGCGTCGCGGAGAAGGTCGCCGGCGTATGTGGATGAAAGTGCTTCGGCTAAAATTTTCCCGATCACGACGGTGTCTGCCGGAGTCCATTCGCGGGGCTTGTATTGCAGTATTTTAAATTCAACAGGCGTGGTTTCGGGCGTCAGCAACGCGATTTGGGCATTTACGCCGCGCGCGTAATTTTCTAGAGCGGCCCGCAGTTCCGGTTCGAGATACTGCACGCTTTGCTCCGAAATGCGTGCAAAACCGTAACGCCGCCATTTTTTATCTTCTTCCAAAGTCGCGCGGCCAAAAATCTCCGCAGTTTCTCCCCGAGCGACCCGCCGCAGCAGATCCATCTGCCACAAACGGTCCGAAGCGGTCGTAAAACCCTGCATAAAATACAGATCAGCATCCGTTTTCGCCTCGATATACGGAATCGAACGAGCGTCGCGTCGTATGGTAACTCGTTCTTTCAATCCGTTTATCCGTATTTCCGAAGCCGCCGCCTGCCCAAACCCCGCAAACAACGCTCCGCCCAATAAAAACAACGCCGTAAACCCAACAAACCTGTGTTTCATAAAAGAAAATATACCAACGAATCCCTAGAATGTCAGTACCGCTTGCAAAAGCAAGTGTGGCAGACAGTCGCAGGTCAGTACCGCTTGCGTAAGCAAGTGGCGGAGTCTTGCCAATGTGGGTTGTCGAGGAGAAACCGCACATGTGCATTACGCAAAACCATGCGACCCGCTCACGCGGGTGATACTGACTCTCACAAACGGGCGTTGGAATGATTTATTTGGGCGTTTGTGTCACGCAAATAGGCGTTGGAATGATTCCAACGGCGTTTTTTTCGTTCCAACGGGCGATTTCCTCACGCAAACGAGCGATTATTTCGTTCCAACGCCAAAGTCAGTACCGCCTGCGTAAGCAGGTGGCGTGGTTTCGTTTCCGGGGCGTGTTGTACGTAGATGAGACTTTGCCGCTTGCTTACGCAAGCGGTACTGACTTACACAGCCACGCCATCTGCTAACGTAGTGCGGTAACTGACACATGTGTTTCCACATCAAATTTGCAAATACAAGCCGGGCAAACTAGAATTTATCTTGCACGCACCCGTAGCTCAGCTGGATAGAGTATCTGACTTCGAATCAGAGGGTCGCAAGTTCGAATCTTGCCGGGTGTACCAGTTCAATTTTGGATTGCGGATTTTGGATTTTGGATTCCGCAATCCGTTCCAACCCGCGTTCTCATCATACAAACAACAGATTATACGTTCCAAGTCGGTACCGCTTGCGTAAGCAAGTGGCGATGTGTCGCCCGTGAGACTGCTCCACCCGCTCACGCGGGCGGTACCGACTCGTCCACCTCTCTCGTCTCTGTGTCTTTGCGTTGAAAAATGATTTTATTCGAAGTTTGGAATCCAGAATTTGACGCCGTCGCGGGTTTCGGGGCGTAATCCGTATTTCGGAAGGTCTTTTTCGTCGCGGCCGAGGTATGTAAAATGGGGCGTGTCGTCGATTATGGTCTGAAACCAGCCGTGGCGATTTAATATAGCCTCCGCGTCTTTGTTCGCGAACTGTTCGACGTCGAGCGCGATCATCGAAAGATGCTGCGACGTGCCCGGGGCCGCCACTGACGAGAAAATAGAATAGTTAAACCGCGTGCTGAACCATATCTTTTCCTGTTCCCATTCCATAACACGCGCAACCTGATCGATCGTCTCCATATTGCGAGCCTTTTCCGCATCGGCGGACGAAATTTTTCCTTTCCCGATCCAATATTTCAACGCCGGATCAAACCGCGACTTCCAAATACGCGCCGTATCAGCATAACTGCGTTTCGACGACGACGCTCCGCGTGACGAAATATTCACGCCGGATTTCGCACCCTCAGCCCGCGCCGCCTCAAACGCTTTCATCGCCGCTTCCTGCAAGGTCACGCTCGTTCCGTTTATAGTTTTGGTCGTCGCCCGCACCGTGTTCTGAAACGCAAGCACGTCTTCGTCCGAAGCAAACACGCATTGGGACGGAAATTTCACGGTTTTGTCCGCCACAAACATCGCCCCGTAATCCTTAAACACACGCCGCGCCACCACGTTCGTATCGACCGGGCAGACATTCGCAAGTTTGAGCTTCTTTTCACCAAGCCGCTTCTCCACAACGGCACGAAAATCTGCCGGAGCGGTCTGTGCATTCACCGCAACCGTCAGAGTGATAAGTAAAACAACAAATTTCATACTATTTTTTAGATTTCCCCTTTTTTCGTTGATCTAATTCTTCGCGGGCGGTCTCGGCAAGTTTTAAATATTCGTCGCGAATATCGTCTAGTTCCTTTTCATCCAACTCTTCCAAATCCATCACCTCTTCACGCGTTCCTTTTACCGAACGGATCAGCTCATCAAGTTTTATTTGTATCGCCTCAGTGTCGCGGTTCTGCGTGTTTTGGATCAGAAAGACCATCAGGAACGTGATGATCGTCGTCCCCGTGTTGATAACAAGCTGCCAAGTATCGCTGAATCCAAAAAGAGGCCCCGTAACCGCCCAAACGATAAGCAACAAAACCGCTAAACCGAACGTGACCGGCTTTCCGGCAAGCGTCGCAGTATGTTTTGCAAAGCGTGTGAAGATTGAATTCTTATGGTTCGGCATTTTATTGACCAGCGCTATTGGCAAAACGAATGGCGATCTGATGCACCGCGTCGATATGGTCTTTCAGATAAACATCCTTTTCGATAAACGGAACCTGTTCGCGGATCTGCTCATAAATACCTGCGGTTCCATTTCCAAGTGACGGTTCGCCGCCGATCGCTTTTCGTCTGAAATCAATTCCCTGCGCCGCACAGAGCAATTCTAGCGCGAGGATTGTTTCCAGATTGCTCACGACCTGTCGCATTTTCAAAACCGCGGTCACGCCCATCGAGACATGATCCTCAACATTTGCCGAACTTGGGATGGTATCGACGCTCGCAGGGTGTGCCAAAACTTTGTTTTCCGTACAGAGAGCCGCGGCGGTATATTGGACGATCATAAATCCCGAATTCAACCCTCCATTTTCCGTTAAAAAAGCAGGAAGGATATGAGCGTTAGACGCTTCGTCGGTCAGACGCATTATCCGGCGTTCGGAAATGTTGCCAAGTTCGGCAAGTGCGATCGTCAAATAGTCAAAGGCGAGTGCGAGCGGTTCGCCGTGGAAATTGCCGCCGGAGATTACTTCAATTAAGTCGTGAGTCGTGAGTCTTGAGTCTTGAGTCTGAGTGCCGCCCTGCTCAAGACTCCCGACTCCAGACTCGCGACTAACAAAGATCAGCGGATTATCCGTCACAGAATTTAGCTCGATCTTGAGCAGCCATTCGGCATACGCAACCGCGTCGCGGCACGCGCCGTGGACTTGCGGCATGCAGCGGAGCGTGTAGGCATCCTGCACATTTGTCGGATCGAAACCACGGACAAATTCACTGCCTTTCAGTATGTTTCGTAAATTTCTTGCCGTATCGACCTGACGCGGATGTGGCCTGATTGCATGAATGCGTTCGTCAAACGCGAGCAGCGTTCCGTTCAACGCTTCAAGACTAAGACAGCCCGAAACATCGGCAAGATCAGCGAGGCGAATCGCACGGGCCGTTTCCAGCAAACCGACGGCAGTCATTATCGTAGTGCCGTTTGTGAGAGCGAGGCCTTCCTTTGCTTTCAATACAACAGGCGTAAGACCGGCTTTTGCTAACGCATCGGCGCCCGAAAGCAATTCACCATTAAACTCTGCTTTGCCTTCGCCGATCAGCACACACGCAGAATGCGCGAGCGGCGCAAGATCGCCGGACGCACCGAGACTTCCCTTCTCAGGAATAACCGGATGAACACCTCGATTCAAACACTCAAGCATCAGTTCAAGCGTTTCAAGCCGAATGCCCGAAAAGCCGCGAGCAAGCGTATTTGCGCGGATCAACATTATCGCCCTAACCGTCGGCGTATCGAACGGATCGCCGACACCAACCGCGTGACTGACGACAATGTTCCGCTGCAGCTGCTCAACCTCCTCGCGGCTGATTATCTTGTCCTTAAACGCACCAAAACCGGTCGTGATACCATAAGCAATCTCGCCGCGTTCAAGCAGCGTATCAACCGCAGCCGAAGCACGGTTTACGTTAACTTTCGCTTTGTCATCGAGAGCAACACGCGGCTCACCGGGCTTACCGTACGCAACAGCAAGCACCTCTTGAAATGTTAGGCTTTCGCCGTCTAATACAAATGTCATTGAAAAATAATTGAATCACTTTCGGAATAAGTGATAACGAAACCTATCAGTTATCACCTCACTTATTACTTATCCCGAAGGACATTTTTGCCATCCTTAACGACGGCATCAACCAGATTGCCGCCAAATTCATTTGCGATTTGCCGATAATCGCCACAGTCAAATATTACAAGGTCGGCTGTTTTTCCAACCTCTATTGATCCGAGTGTCTCGCCAAGACCCATTCCAAACGCGGCGTTTATCGTCGCGGCGTTCATCGCCTCGGCAGGTAGCAGCTTTTGATACCGGCAAGCTATCGCCATCGCCAACGGCTGCGACGGGCACGGGGCTGAGCCGGGATTATAATCGGTAGAAAGAGCGATCGCGCAGCCTGCGTCTATCAGCTTTCGCGCGTCTGCAAAATGTGAACTGCCGAAATTGAAATTGACGGCTGGCGTGACGATGCCAACAGTATTGGATGCTGCCAGCAATTCGATCTCATCATCCGAAATTGCGTCAAGGTGATCTATCGAAATCGCCTCCATTCCAACCGCCATGCGGCTACCGCCAAGATTTGTAAATTCATCCACGTGCGCTTTCAGAGCAAACCCAAAAGAACGGGCGGTTTCCAATATCCGCGTTGCCTGAGCCAGATCAAATGCGTTCCGCTCGCAGAAAACATCGGCAAAACATGGGATATTTTTCCCCGGAAAATGTGATAAGAGATACCATTCACACACTTTCGGCAGCATCTCGTCGCAGATCAGATCGACGTAACCGTCCGCATTTTCCTTGAATTCCGGCGGAACCGCGTGAGCGGCAAGAAACGTCGGAACAATATCGATCGCGTGCGTTTTGTCGAGTTCCTCGATGACGTGAAGCATCTTCAATTCGGTTTCAGTCTCGAGACCGTAACCCGTTTTTATCTCTGCCGTCGTCGTTCCGCAATCGAGCATCTTATCCAGACGCTTTCGGGCTTGATCTACCAATTCGTCGAACGATGCTTCTCGCGTGTGCCGCACGGTCGAAATTATACCGCCGCCGCTTGCCAATATTTCCAGATAATCCGCGCCTTGGATCTTTAGCTCAAATTCGTTCAGCCGGTCGCCCGCAAAAACTATATGCGTGTGCGGATCGACAAAACCGGGACACACGACCTTTCCGTCAGCGTCGATAATATTGTCGGAGGAATATTCGCGCATGATCGCATCCGATTTCCCAACTGCCGTAACCTTGCCATCAACAACGGCAACCGCTCCGTTTTCGATAACGCCGACATCGCGCATTTCGGCCCCGCGTTTCGGCTTTCCGCCGGATGCGCATGTTACCAACTGCCCGACATTGGCTATTATCAAATCAGCTTTCATCAATGCAATATGGGTCGGTTAAGCCCGTGTTTCATCTTGTTCATTCTTTTTCCTCTTGTTCTGTGGTGAAAAAAAAAGAATCACAGAACAAGATGAACAAAGCAGAACAATTCAGATAGACCCAACCAGTTTAGAAGCTTTTCTTTGCGATCTTTTCGTGGGTCTCGTTTACCATCATCAAACCGGCGGAGCCGAAATATTTATGATATTCGGCGATCATTTCGCCGTTGATGACGACGGGGTCTGTGGCAACGAGTTTTTTCGCTTCTTCGATATCGGCGACTGCTAAGATGAACAGGCCTCGCCAGCCGTCAACCTTATCGAGCGGCCCGGCAAGAGCGAGCTTCCCTTCACCGGCGAGCCGTTTCATATTGGCAAAATGCCCGGCAAACATCGCGTCACGTTCCTTTCCGTCAGCCATTTTTTTTGGCCCCGTCTTTAGAATAACAAGCACATATTGCCGCATTCCGTAATCATCCGCACCGAGCTTTTTCGCGAGAGCCTCGTCATATTTTGACGGAACCGGCGTTTCCGTTTTTTGTCCGTATGAAATATGGGCAACGGTTAAAATAACCAGAGCCGCCAATATAAATGCGCTTTTATTTCTCATTTGAGCCTCCCAAAAAACTCCTTTAGACATCGTCCGCCTGTTCAGCCGACGAGCCGAAAATGATGACCTTGTATTTGTTATACAAAAACGATGCGATCAGCAGCGTGATGCCGAGCGTAACGAACAGGATCGTTTTCGGTATGGTATCAAGGTCGGCCGCATCGTAAAAGAACAGTTTGAGCAGCGTTATCCCCAACAGCACGATCGCACCGATACGCAGATGTTTTTTCGCGCGGGCAATGCCGTACGCTATCAAAACAAGCGCGTAAACGCCCCACAAAATGCTCAGCCCAAGTTTCGATCCATCCGCAATATTGAACTGCGCCATCAGGTTCAACAGATCGCAGCTCGCAACTATCAGAATAAAGAAGCACAACGATGCCTCGAACCCCAGTTTCAAAATCTTTTCCGGAACAAGGTCGCCGATCAGACCCGACGAAATATAGCGGTAAAGAACGTAAAATAAACCCGCCGCAAACAAATACGAAATATACCTGATCGCGATATGCATCGGGTCGGCAACAGCGCCCTCGGTAACGGCAGCGGCCAGATAGCTTTGCCGCAGGTCGTAAAACAGGCGCATGGCGACCGTCGCAAAAACAAAGAGAGCACCTGCACCCAGAACCATATTTATCAGGGCCAGCAACTGCGAACCGATCTTGCGCAGATTTACGACAGCCAACACTATCAGAAAGCCGATCGTGTAATTTAGCTGCCAGAGCGTATTGAACCAATCCAGGTCAAATGCCGGGCTGTAAACTCCTCCGTGGTCAGCGGCACCTAGCCGGATCGCACGCATCTCGTAGTAGTTCCCTATTTCGATCCTGAAAGCGTTGTACAGAACGAACACGCCGACCGTTGCGACCGCAAGTCCTAAACCCCGGACAATATCCGCCGAAAACGGTGCAATATCTTTCTTGCTGCGGTTCGCGACATAGATCAGAGCAAACGCGGCGACAAAAACCAAAGCCGTCACCAGATCACCGTTTGCCAGCGGCTGACGAGGTGTTCGGTCGCCGTACGCGATCGCCCAATCCATCAGCATACTGCAGCCGGCAAGCACCATGACGGGAAACGAAAAATACTCGAAAACCGGTATCTGTTTCGACCGTCCGAACCAGAACAGCAACGCGGCCTCGACGGCCCAGATCATCGTGACAAAATTTCCGTCGAACTGGACTGGCACCGCAATCGAGACAAAAGTCAGGATAAGAATTGTCAGTACCTGAACAACGTCAGCCGAATCTTTCCGCAGTCTGCCGACGACACTTGCGATGGCATAATGCATCGCTGCATGTGCAACCGTAAATGCACCGAGCAGGTGCCGCATAACCGGATTGCTGTCCAAGATCGCGTAACCAAAACCGTAAAATAGGAATGCGTTTGTCAGCACAAGCCCAGTATTCTCATAAATATTCAACCCGCCCGAAACCAGCCGATGTGCCAGCACGGCGGCGTAGAACATCACAAAGAACAACACGGCAAACACCGACGCGATCACCAAATGTCCCGCAACGTAATGATCCGCAAACCAAACGCCGTAGATCAACCAGGTGAATACGAATGCAAGATACAAAATCGCACGGCCGTAAAAACGGAATGACGAAAACAGCAACGCAGCCCCGAATATCGCGACAAATCCGAACATCCACCAGTATTGCGGTAGGCTTTCGGCGGTCGTGCTGATCGCCAGCGTGAATGCGTAAAACACAAATACGGTCGCGAGAGCCGAGATAAGGCTTTCGGTTTCATCATGCTCGCTGTGAACCGCCGAATGGATAAGTTTTGTCGCGTAAAAAATCGTTGCAAATATTCCAACGAAAGTGAGTGCAAGAAAGAAATGATCAGTAGGAGAGTATTTTGAAACAAGCCAACCGAAAAATATCAGCCACGTAAAACCCGACGCAGTGTAAAAGATCGGCGTCCAATATTTCTTCACCGAGATAGCGAGTATGCCGATGTTTATCACCGACATATACGTGAACAGGACGAGATAATTTCCCGAATTATCGCTAAGCAAAAACGGCACCGCATACGCACCGACCAGCCCGATATGCGCGATGACCTGGCGGTTGTAGAAAAGAGCCGCCGCGACCGTAAACACGGTGAACAGGACCATCAATGCGAACGCACTCATCTGCGGTATCAGCCCATAAGCCGAATAGGCGAAATAGGTGACGAAATACATTATCGCCATTCCGCCGCTGATCAGGGCCGCACTGAAATTGAGGTATTTCGGCTTTAGCTTTATCGCCAACCCGACCAGACCGAATCCGAAAATGTATGCAACGATAATTCGTGCCAGCGGACTAATCAGGTTGTTGTCGATCGAATATTTTACGCCGATTCCGACACCGATTATCAGAACGATAATGCCGATCTTGCTGATCAGATTTTCGCCGATGAATTTTTCGATATCAGCTTTTGCATTTTCTGTGTATGACGCAAACTGTTTCTCGAACTCGCTTTCTACTCTTGGCCGCGACCCGCCCGGCGTGTTACCGACTGAGTAGCCAAAATTGGGAACCGAAACATCTGGTTCATTGCGGTGTTGTTCCGGCGGAACGATACGCGGCGGTGTTTGGTGCGGCTGCGGTTCCCTGGCCTCGGCCGGCGGAACATAGAGGGATGGCTCTCTTTGCCCGGCCTGTTCGCCAACATCCTCAGTCCGCAACCTGATCAATTCGCTGCGTATCGCCGTGATCTCTTTTTGAAAATCGATCTGCGTACTTACGAGCGTATTTATGCGAGCTTCGAGTTCCTCGATCTTTGATTGGTTATTGGACATTAAAAACGCTTGATCGGCTATTGTTGCGAAATTGACACGCTGATTGTAGCTTAAGTGTTAAGCAAAACAACACTTCTATTCGAGAAAATTTATGTCACGAATCGTTAAAGCCCCGACCGGGAACGAGCTGACCTGCAAAAACTGGCTGATCGAGGCCGCTTATCGGATGATCCAGAACAACCTCGACGCCGAGGTCGCGTTCGATCCCGACAATCTGATCGTTTACGGCGGCCGCGGAAAAGCGGCGCGCAATTGGGAAAGTTACGATGCAATTTTGCGGTCATTAAAAGAACTGAATGAAGACGAAACACTGCTTATCCAATCAGGCAAACCGGTTGGTATTTTCAAATCGCATACCGACGCTCCGCGAGTGCTTATCGCAAATACGAACATCGTTCCCCACTGGGCGACGCAGGAGCAGTTCGACAAATACGAACGCGACGGCCTGATGATGTACGGCCAGATGACCGCCGGTTCGTGGATATACATCGGCACGCAAGGAATTTTGCAGGGAACGTATGAAACATTCGGATCGCTCGCGCGGCAGCATGGTTGGGGAACGCTTGCGGGCAAGTTAGTCCTTACCGCCGGGCTCGGCGAAATGGGCGGAGCACAGGCACAGGCGATCACATTCAACGGCGGGGTCGGCCTGTTGGTGGATGTCGATCCGTGGCGAATCGAACGGCGCTTGCAGCTCAAACAGGTCGATATGGCTGCGGACACGCTCGAAATTGCGTTAGAGCTTGCCAAAGAAGCGGTCGATAAGAAAGAGGCGAGATCGATCGCCTTCTGCGGTAATGCGGCCGAGGTTCATTGGCAATTGCTTGGAAAAGGAATTTTGCCCGATGTCGTCACCGATCAAACTTCTGCTCATGACGTTTTGTATGGCTACATTCCGGCCGGTTTGAATATCGAACAAGCCAACAAACTCCGGAAATCCGATCAAGCCGAATATGAACGGCGCGCGATGGATTCAATGTCGCGCCACGTCGAGGCGATGCTGGAGTTTCAGAAACGCGGCTCGGTTGTTTTCGATTACGGTAATAATCTCCGGCAGCGAGCGAAAGACAACGGCGTCGCGAATGCATTCGATTATCCCGGCTTCGTCCCGGCATATATCCGTCCGCTCTTTTGCGAGGGCAAAGGGCCGTTTCGCTGGGTAGCTTTGTCGGGCGATAAGGAAGACATTTACAAAACGGACGAGGCGGTAATGAACCTCTTCCCGGACGACGATCACCTGACCAAATGGCTGACCATGGCGCAGGAACAGGTCGAGTTTCAGGGACTTCCGGCACGCATCTGCTGGCTCGGCTACGGCGACCGCGCTAAGGCCGGATTGAAGCTGAATGAAATGGTGGCATCCGGCGAACTAAAAGCGCCGATTGTCATTGGCCGCGATCATCTCGACTGCGGCTCGGTAGCGTCGCCCAACCGCGAAACAGAATCGATGAAGGACGGCAGCGACGCCATCGCCGATTGGGTCTATCTCAACGCCATGATAAACGTCGCCGGCGGCGCCACGTGGGTTTCGCTCCACCACGGCGGAGGCGTTGGCATCGGATATTCGCTTCACGCCGGCCAAGTCATCGTCGCCGACGGAACCCCCGAAGCCGCCGCACGTATCCAGCGCGTCCTAACCACCGACCCAGGCATGGGCGTCATCCGCCACGCCGACGCCGGTTATGAAGAAGCGATCGAGTTTGCTGATAGAAATGATGTTAGAATTCCGATGATTAGGTAAACTCCAATGACCATAGAGAAATTCGAATTGCCCACGCTTGACGAAGATTCCGCAAAGGAAGCAATCACGGCTGTTGGTGACTGTGCAGACGAGAATGGTATCGACTGGGCGTTGGCGGGCGGTCTGGCGATGATTCTTTACGGCAGTGATAGACTCACGAAAGACGTGGATATCATCGCATCTCAACTTCTTCCTTCGAAATTCCGTGTCGCTGGCAGGCTGCGTCAAGGTGGTGAGCGATACGAGATCGAAACAAAAAAGCGCATTACGAATGTTGATTGGATAATTCGTAACGACGACTTTAAGCAGATGTTTGACGAAGCTCTTGGGGAATCGATCAGGATCAGTGGAGTTCCCGTACTGACCCCGGAATGGCTTGTCATTTTGAAGTTTATTGCAGGACGCTTTAAGGATCAGGAGGACGCGGTATTTTTGCTCAGCCGGCCGGGCCTAGTAAACCGCACGATCATCAAAGATAAAATCATTAAGCATGCCGGGCGAAAGGGCTGGCAACTCGCCAAACACGGTTACCAACGCTGGTACGACATAGCCGACGGCCGTTCCCGCGAAGAAGAACGCAATGAGGCAGATGGATATATCGATTCGTGAAGCCGCCCGCCGTATCGAACGTAACGGAGCCAAATCGGATTTGCGTTGCGTCGAAGTTATTCACGCAGCCACTTCCGCATCGCGGGAAATGGTTGAACGCCGAGTTTGTTTGCATTATTGACGGTATAGGTCAGTCCGGCTGCTTCGAGTGCGGCCGCACCGGGATAAACCTGCATTTGAAACGTAAGCAGAAGTCCTTCGGATCGCCCGAGGTAGCCGTCCTTGTGAAAAACGACCCGCGGATCAAGGCCCAGATGGACGCACGCCGCATACGACCAGCAAATTGCCGCCGCTTCGATCAGGTCCGCATTCTGATCGGGTAACGCCACTTCGTCGTTAAGCTGCGACCGCTCGCTGGCCGGGACAACGGCGAGATGCCCGCCTTCGTGAAGCAGATCGCCCGGATATTTTAGCTTTGATTCGTCAACCAAAAGCGTCCCGTCACACACCTGTATTCCTAGCAGAAACGTCTCGTCCGGTAATTTTGTCGGAATAAGAACGATCCCGATCTCTGCAAGAAACGACGCTATGCAATTGGTGGTAGGATTTGTGAAAGCTCCGCTCATCAAATATTATTAGATTTCCTATAGGACTCTCGCAGAAGTCGGTCGTTCACACAAGCAAAAATATTCCCGGACATTCAAATCAATTGTCACAAATCTTTCATTTGCGGGGTTTAACTTGAAGAAAGTTAATTAATATTATGAAGAATAAACCCCTGATAATTCTGCGAATTATAGTATTCGCGGCGATTACCCTTGGAAGTCTGGTCGGCGTTTTTGCCCAGAAAACGGCGATCCCTGTTGGCTTGGAAGCGTATCTGAAAAGCGAAATGCAGAAGCGCAAGATACTGGGACTGCAAATATCGATTGTCCGTGGCGGAAGAATCGTGATGCAAGGCGCGTATGGAATTGCAAACCTTGAAAACTCAGTTCCCGTTACGCGTCAAACCGTTTTTTCAATAAACTCAGCGACCAAATCTTTTACCGGAGTTGCGATAATGCAGCTTGTCGAAGCGGGAAAAGTTGATCTTGATGCGCCCGTTTCGCAATATCTGGACGGATTACCAACAGCGTGGCAAGCCGTCAAGATTCGACAGTTGCTTTCTCACACTTCCGGCATTCCCAATATTATGGACGGCAATGGGACTCTGTTAGTTGGCGATGACTTTGATGGGTCATGGGCAAAGGTGCAAACCTTGCCGATGGATTTCAAGACGGGTGAGCGGTTTTCTTATAACCAAACCAATTACGTGTTGATCGGCAAGATCATCGACAAACTAAGCGGTCAACCATTTATCGAGTTTATAAAGGAAAAACAGTTCAAACCAGCCGGAATGACAAGTGCCGATTGGGGAGATTTTTACGATGTTGTGCCGAACAAAGCTAAGTCATACAGAACTAACCAATTTGATAACAACAAATTCAGCAATCATCACGAATCATTTCCAAAACCCATTCGGACCGGTGCGGGAATTAACACCACCGCCGAAGAAGTTGCTAAATGGATAATCGCTTTGCAAAGCGGAAAACTTTTGCAAACAGCCAGCCTTAAATCCCTCTGGAAATCCGAAGTCTCTAACATAAATTATCTGCTCAATGGTTATGCGATGGGTTTTCCGACGATCGTTCGCCCGGAACATCCTGCGGTGGGCGGAGTTGGCGGCGGGCGGTCTGCGTTTTTAGTTTATCCTGACGATGATCTGTCAATTATTATTTTGACAAACCGGCTCGGCTCGTCGCCCGAGTCATTTATTGATGAAGTTGCCGGTTTCTATATTCCCTCGATGAAGTCTTCGACAGGCTTTGGCTTACCGTCGGCAATAAAACTACTCCGTGGAGAATTACTGAAAGTTGGTTTTGAAAAAGCTGCTGAGGCCGTCAAAAGTCTGAAAGCCAGAGATTCAAATTACAATCCATCGGATAGTGAACTGAATCAGTGGGGCTATATTTTGATACGGCAGGAGAAACCGAAAGAGGCTCTCGAAATCTTCAGGCTCAACACTACTCTTTATCCTCAAAGCGCAAATGTGTACGACAGTCTTGCGGAGGCGTTTGAGATCAATGGTGATAAGGTCCAAGCAATAAAAAACTATAAACGGTCGCTTGAGCTAGACCCGAAGAATGGCAACGCGACCATCCAAATCAAACGCCTTGAAGCCAGATAACTGACGAATCAGGAAAATAACCGAATCGGAAACGCCATGAACGAAAACATAACTGTCGTATTTAATGGATTTCTAAATCTTCCCAATCTCGACAAGCTCGCGTTGGTCAATGCGATCAATGAGTATTTCGATTCGAACGACCGCGAGCCGATACGTGCGGCGGCGGATGAGCGTTTTGGAAAGATCGATTTTGAATCGTCTGATTTCCGCTGTAAATGCTGTGGCCGGTAATGCTATTTGCAGTATTTTTCGGTAACCTGCCGGAAATGATAACCCATTGCGGCAAGCGTGAGGCCGTGGGCAAAGTCATGGGTGTGGTGGCGAAGAAGCTGGTAGAAGTAATTCCAAAATTGGAGACGCGAGCGGTCGCGGATGCCGAGTGTCAAAACGATACTGAAGAACGCCCTTACGTCTTCGCGTAATGATGGCCGCCTCGGTTCGATTCGGTTCTGGTGAAAACGCGAGAGGCAATCGAGCGCACGCTGGTAATATTCCTTTGGGCTGTAAATATTGCGAAGAATGGTTTTATAACCTTCGACAAGCCGCGACTCGTTCATTTTCGGCACAAAATTCAACGTGCAGTCGGTATTGTTACCTGTGCTTACGTCGAGCAGCCGTCCTTCTTTCTCAAGCCGCCGCCAAAGCTGAGTATCAGGTAATGCCGTCAGCAAGCCAACCATCGCGAGCGGAATGCCGCTGTCGCGAATGAACTTCATTTGCAGGTCGAAAATGTCGTCCGGGTCGCTGTCAAAACCGACGATGAACCCGGCCATCACTTCCATGCCGTAGCTCTGGATCTTGTGGATTGATTCGAGCAGATCGCGGCGCGTGTTCTGCCCTTTTTGAGCCTCTTTCAAACTTTCCTCGACGGGCGTTTCGATGCCGAGAAACACGCGGCGAAAACCTGCGTCCTCCATTTGCTGTAGCAATGCGTCGTCCTCGGCAAGGTTTACGCTCGCCTCGGTGATGAACGAGAACGGATTGCCGTTTGCCCGCGACCATTCGATCAGGTCGGGCATAAACAGGCGCACGTTTTTCTTGTTGCCGATGAAATTGTCGTCAACGATAAACACGAGGCCGCGCCAGCCGGTGGCTTTCAGGGCGTCAAGCTCCGTAAGCATCTGTTCGTTCGTCTTGGTACGCGGCACGCGGCCGTAGATTTCAATGATGTCGCAAAATTCGCAGTTGAACGGGCATCCGCGCGAGTACTGCACATTCATCGCGCTGTAATGCCGCATATCGATCAGCGAAAAATCGGGCACGGGCGTGTTGGTAAGTGCAGGGCGCTCGTCGGCCTTGTAGATCTTGCGGGCAATACCAAGTTCGATGTCGTTGATGAATTCGGGCAGCGTCGTTTCAGCCTCGCCGATAAAAATGTGATCTGCGTCGGGCAGGCGCTCGGAACTGGTCGAAACATACGGGCCACCGACAACAACCCTTTTGCCCATCGACCGGCACAGCTCGACGACTTGTTCAAGCGATTCGTTCTGCACGATCATTGCGCTGACAAACACCATATCCGCCCATTCGATATCGTCCGGCCAAAGCGTCTCGACGTTCATATCGACCAGGCGGCGCTGCCATTGATTTGGCAGCATCGCGGAAACCGTAAGCAAACCCAGCGGGGGAAAAGCTGCCTGCTTACCTTCAAATTTCAGCGCGTGCCGAAAACTCCAGTAAGTATCCGGAAATTCCGGATACACAAGCAATACTTTCATAATGAACAGCTTAACCCTCTGACGGGCAAAGGGCAAGAAAATTTCAAGACATTTCTAATGATCGGTCGTATTTGCAAGTCTGTGTTAAAATACTGAAAGAGGTGAAGTTATGACGGTTGAGGATGCGGTTTTGGAAAAATTAAAAGTTCTGCCTGTAAATCGAAAGCAGGAATTGCTCGATTTTGCCGAGTTTCTGGAAACAAAAGAGGTTGTCAAAACCCCACGCCGAAATCTTTATGGCATTCTCGCTGACCTAAATGTAAATGTCAGCGAAGAAGACATCCGAGAAGTTCGTAAAGAGGCTTGGAAAAATTTTCCAAGAGAACATTTTTTTGACACGGAAAATAAATAATGGATTGTGTGGCAGACACTCATGCTTCGATTTGGTATTTATTTGCGGCACCTGATCTGTCTGCTGAAGCTAAAGACTTTATGGACTCAGTCGTGGCTTCGGGCGGCTTTATCTTTGTCCCTGCAATTTCAATTGTTGAAATAATTTATCTGATTGAAAAAAACAAACTTCCACCTTCGACTCTTTCACGAATCGTTCAAGACTGTCAGTCTTCCGAACAGCAGTTTTTCATTTAAGGATATTGATGCCGAGATAGCCCAATCTCTTTCAAAAGTACCTCGAAATAAGGTCCCGGATATGCCGGATAGAATTATCGCCGCAACGGCTGTGTATCTGAATTTGCCTCTGGTTACTAAAGACAATAATGTTCGGGCGGTTAAATCGATTCAAACAATATGGTGAAGTAATTTTACATAAAATATGAGTGAAATTTTCCATCAAAACCAACGGCCTGACCCCGATCTTTTCTTTTCCAGAAACGATCGTAACGATCCACGCCTCGGCGAGATCGTCGGCCGTGAGGAAAAAGACTACGAAGCCGCTGAGATCGTCATATTAGGCTGCCCGCAGGACGAAGGCGTCCGGCGCAATAACGGACGTGAAGGAGCCGCTCTGGCCCCCTACAAGATACGCGAGCAGTTTTATAAACTGACGACATTCAACATCAGGAAAAAGATCGTCGATATCGGCGATGTGATAATAGGCGGTAGTCTTGAGGAAACGCACGACACGCATTGCGAGGTTGTGAAACAGGTACTCGCTGATGGCAAACGGCTGATCGTGCTCGGCGGCGGCAACGATATTTCTTATCCTGATGGCCGCGCGATGAGCGAGACATTCGGTGCAGGAAACTGGATCGCGATAAATATCGATTCGCATCTGGACGTACGTATCGCGAACGAGCGAAACAGCGGCACACCATATCGCCAATTGCTCGAAGAAGAACTGCTGCTGCCGAAATATTTTTACGAGGTCGGCTATCAAACCCATTTTTGCTCGCCGATCTATTACGAATACATACGCGATCTCGGCGTACATCGCATCAGCCTCGAAATGTTGCGAAGCCGCTCGGAACCGGATCAAGAGATCAAGGAACAGATCAAGCACCACTTCATCAACCACAGCACATCGATGAGCACGTTCTTCGGTTTCGATCTCGACGCCGTCCGCTCGTCCGACGCTCCAGGAACATCGGCGCCATCGCCATTGGGTCTAAGGTCGGGTGAATTTATCACGCTCGTAAAATACGCCGCGTCGCTCGCAAATACAAAGATGATCGAATTCAGCGAGGTCAATCCGAAATTCGACGCAGACAACCGCACCACAAAACTTGTCGCGATCGCGATGCATAGATTTTGTACTGGAGTTCAATAGGGACGGACTGGGTTTGCTTGGCCTAATGGTACTGTTTGCCCATAATGCAACGACCGCTGCGTTTTCCGCACCTAAGCCGTTAAATCTTCAACAGTTGAGTAAGTTAATGAAAAAGCTAATGCTCTCGATTGCCGTGATCTGCGCGATCACAGCGAACCACTTTGCACAAGATCGCGACAAGCTGCCGACGATAAATGTAACCGGCTCCGCTGACATCTCCGTGGCTCCAGACGAGGTTCTTGTTTCGCTTGACGTGACCAAGCGTAATAAAGTCCTTCAAACAGCCAAAAGCGAAGCCGATGTTGCTCTCGCTAAGATAATCCAACTGACAAAACAGTTCGATATCAAGCCTGAAAATGTCCGCACTGACTATATCTCGGTCGAGATGAAGTATCAGTCCATTCGCGATCCAAAGAACCGGATCTACGACGAAGACGGCGATGAGGTTGGCACACGAGTGTTTCTTGGCTATGAAGTTTCGACCACAGTGATCGTTAAGTTAACCGACATTAAGCGTTTTGAGGGATTTTTCAGCGAGGTACTAAAAACAGGACTTTCTGAGATAGACAGCGTAAAATTCGAGACGTCGAAGCTGCGGGAGCACAAAGATAAAGCCCGCGAAATGGCCATGAAGGCAGCCTTCGAAAAAGCGTCCGCGATGGCCGGAGCTATCAATCAAACCATCGGTAAAGCAATCTTTATTGTAGAGGGAACTCCGCCGAATCCATCATATTCAGGGGCGAATTCAAATACGACGGCGAATTATTACTCCGGTCCTGTAACCGTCTCCGAACCTGTTGCAACATTCGCTCCGGGTGCGATCAAGATAAACGCACAGGTTACGGTAACCTTTTTACTTAATTAGAACCCATCCGGCTTGACACATTTCGGCGTGTTTGGCATTCTTTAAGTTCGTCTTTCTCTTGAATTGGCGAGGGTGTAGTCTCTTAGCTCAGTTGGTAGAGCATTACCTTGACAAGGTAGGGGTCAGCAGTTCGAGTCTGCTAGAGACTACCATTTAATCAGTGCGCAGTTGTCAGCAGGCAGTTGTCAGAAAGAATTTTTTCTGTCCACCGGGTCACTGACCACCGACCACTCACGTTTTCGATAACGATGCTTTCGAAGAACTTTGCTGTTTTTATAACTACTACGACACGCCGCTAATGGCGTGAAAGGTAAGAGTGACGGCTTTAGCCGTTCCATTCTTACAAAGCAAGGTCGCTCTTATCGAATCAAATCTTGGTTAGTAGTAGGAAGATAGTTGTTAATCGTTTTGATCAAATCAGGGCGGACTTTGTGAGCAAGGTCTTTGTTTTCTTGTTTCGTGTGATTCGTGGATAAAAATTTATCCACTAAATACACGAAACGCACGAAAAAGAAAGATCTCTGCAACAATACGATTAACAAATATATGAGCGAATTAAACATTAAATTTGGTGAAAGTCAGCGCTCTATACCCGCGCCTGCAACGGTTGCGGACGCCATTAAGGCGTTTGACCGCGACGCGCTGAAATCCGCTTTGGCCGCAAAGGTCAACGGCGAAGAAGTTGATCTGAACAAACAGCTTAACGGAAACGGTGAGGTTCTTTCGATCGAACCTATCATTGCTGAAACCCGTGACGGGCTTGAAGTAATTCGCCACTCAACAGCTCATTTGCTTGCGGCCGCTGTTCTCGATCTGTTTCCCGGAACGAAGCTTGGAGTCGGCCCGGCGTTAATGGAAGATCCGCGTTACGGCTTTTATTACGATGTTATTGCTCCGCGAAATCTGACTGAAGAAGACCTGCCGATCATCGAAAAGAAAATGAAATCGATGGCAAAGGCGAATCTTGTCTATCGGCGCGAAGATATTGAAAAGGCAAGATTACTTGACATATTCACCGAACGGGACGAGCCGCTAAAACGCGAACTGATCGATGAAAAAGTCACCGACACGGCCAGCGTTTATTACATCGACGGTTCGCCATTCATCGATTTCTGCCTCGGTCCGCACGTTCCGCACACCGGAAAACTCAAGGCTTTTAAATTGCTGGCGCTTTCGGGCGCGTATTGGAAAGGCGATTCAGAACAGCAGCAGATGCAGCGCATCTACGGAACTGCGTTTGCGAAACAGGAAGAACTCGACGCCTGGGTTAAGCAACGCGAAGAAGCCGAGAAACGCGATCACAGAAAGCTAGGCAAAGAACTCGATCTGTTTTCGATCTCGGACGACTACGGCCAAGGGCTGATCCTGTGGCATCCGAAAGGCGGCATTGTCCGCATGGAAATGGAACGGCTGCTCAAGGAAGAGCTTGAAAAACGCGGTTACAGTTTTGTTTACACACCGCATATTGCAAAGCGTGCGTTGTGGGTAACGAGCGGACATGAGGGCAACTATTCCGATTCGATGTACGCCCCGACGAGCATTGAGGACGAAGAATATCGCCTCAAGCCGATGAATTGCCCGTTCCATATCGGCATCTATAAATCGTCACCGCGAAGCTATCGCGATCTGCCGCAGCGTTACTCTGAAATGGGCACGGTCTATCGCGCTGAGCTTTCCGGAACGCTGCACGGCCTTATGCGTGTTCGCGGGTTTTCGGTTGACGATGCTCATCTTTTTGTACGGCCGGATCAGGTTCATGTCGAAGTTGCCGATTGCCTTGATTTTGCGATCAAAGTTTTCGAGACCTACGGTTTCGACAAGGTGAAATTCGAGCTTTCGGTTCGCGGCGCGGCGGAGAATAAAGGTTTTCTCGGCGCCGACGAAGATTGGGCAAGCGCCGAAGAATCGCTTGCCAACGCGCTTCGCGAAAGGAAAATTTCTTACGAGCGAATCGAAGGCGAAGCGGCGTTTTACGGACCGAAGATCGACATCAAGATCGAAGACGCAATCGGCCGCGTGTGGCAACTCGGGACAATACAGCTTGATTTCAATCTGCCTGAACGATTTGAGCTTGAATATACGGGCGAAGACAATCAAAAACATCGTCCGTTTATGATCCACCGGGCGTTATTCGGTTCCATCGAGCGGTTCTTCGGCGTGTTGATCGAGCATTACGCCGGAGCGTTTCCGCTTTGGCTCGCTCCCGTGCAGGTTGCGGTGCTTCCGATAACCGACAGGATCAACGAATACGCGGAAAAAATTACATCGGAATTACGCAATGCGGGCTTTCGGGTTGAAGCAAACACGAAATCTGATAAAATCGGTGCGAAAATAAGGGACTCCCAGTTGCAGAAGGTTCCGTTTATGCTAGTGCTCGGCGACAAGGAACTGGAAGAACAAACTGTCGCAGTTCGGGAAAGAAAGCAAGGCGATGTCGGGTCGATGACCTTGGACGAATTTAAGGAAATAGCCAGGAACATAAAGGAAACCCGTGCAGTCTCATTTAGCCGTTAGAAAGGAGGAGATCAAAAAATGGGAATTTCAGTACCGACCAACGCTCGTTTTATGAATCAGAGCGAGTACGACATCGTTGAAAGAGTTATGGGCGACACGCTGCCCTATCGGCTCAGAATTATTGTTACCAACGGGGCGGGTGTCGATAACCGGCCGTTTACCATTCCGACATCGCTGGTGACAACGATTCTGGGAGCTGCGGCTTCAGGTTTTTTGGCACCGGTGGCGGCATTAGGCGGTTATTTGACAAGTTTTCTTAACCTGGCGTATCTGGTTAACGTCGGAAGTGCCTACCCGGATATGTCAAGCAGCAATACGGATTTGCTGGTGCATGAAACTATGCACGTTTGGCAGGGCAAGAACAGTGTTTTCGCGCAGAGCTACGTCTATGATTCCTGTATCAGCCAGTGTCTGAGGGGCGGCGGAGCTTACCGTTATACGGCGGGAGATTCATGGGGTTCGTATAATGTAGAACAGCAAGCCTCAATCGTCGAAGATTGGTTTGTTGCCGGTGAGCCGACATCCGGCGATTTATGGCCCTACGTCCGGGACTATGTGAGAGAGGGTGAAACAAGCTAGGAAATGCTTAAATCATGATTATATTACGCATATGTCAAAGACAGGCTTTTTACGCTCTTTTATTTTCGATGCTGCTATTGTCCGCGTGCGATCCGGCGACACAGGTGGCCGGCAATGTCAGAGATAAGAATGGGAAAGAGATTGCCGAGGCGATGGTGATTATGGAAAGCACCGAAAGCGGTGCAAACGGCAGTTTTAAGAAAGAAGCCGAACAAAAAACGAAACCTGACGGAACGTATAATTTTGTGACCATAACGGGTGCGGCAAACAAAGCCCGTTTAACGTTTTCGAAAGAGGGTTACATAACGCGGCAAATTGATATCGAGGTAAATAAGAAAACCGTTCTCGATGTTGTCATGGAGCCTGATGTGAAATAAAAGCATGTCGAAGGATTGTATATAAATCGAACGCTTTTAATAACCGGATAAGGTCAGAAACAAAGTGGTCTTATACCAGAAAAGGAGAAATAAATATCGCAAGAAGATTTGGTGGACGAAATTTTAAGCCGCGTTTTCGCGAGCCGCAGCACAGGACGAACGAACGGATAAGAGTTCCGTCAGTGCGTGTCGTGACCGAAGACGGCGAGCCGTTGGGCGTTATGGATGTTCGCGATGCGATCGTTAAAGCACGCGAGTTGGGCCTCGACCTGGTCGAGATCGCTCCGAACGCAAAGCCGCCGGTCGCCAAGCTGATCGATTACGGCAAGTTCCTCTACGAGCAGAAAAAACGTGCTCATGAGGCGAAGAAAAAACAGGTTACGGTCCAGGTAAAAGAGATCAAGTTTCGGCCCGGCACGGACGATCACGATTACGAATACCGTATGAAGCACGCCCGCGAATGGCTGGAAGACGGCGACAAAGTAAGGGCCGCGATCGCTTTCCGCGGACGCGAAATGACGCACCGCGAGCTTGGGGCAAAGATATTGAAACGGCTGACCGCCGACCTGATAGATCTGGCGGATGTCGAGGTCTATCCAAAAATGGAAGGCTATCAGATGTTCACGATCTTTTTGCCTAAAAAGGCGAAAGTTGCCGAGAAGAAGGCGACCGCTGAAAAGGCCGAAAAGACTGAAAAGATCCATAAGACCGAGGAACCCGCGAAACCAAAGGCAAAGAAGGCGGAAGCTGCACCGGTCGCTGAAAAGGACGAGAACGAGATTTTTTAGAAGTAGTTATTGACAGGAGACGAGCATAATTATGCCAAAACTTAAAACACACAAAGGCGCGGCAAAGCGTTTCCGCTCGACGGCGAGCGGCAAATTCAAACGCGGCCACAGCCACGCGCGACATATTTTGACCAAGAAAACGAGCAAGCGTAAACGCAACCTCGACATCGACGTAATGGTTTCCGAAGGCGACCAAAAACGAGTCGAGAAAATGCTGCCGTACGGAAGAAACTAACCAAGTAAAAAAGGCAAAAGGTAAAAGGCAAAAATTCGCGTGTTCGCATTCATTTTTCCTTTTCACTTTTACTTTTGCCTTTGAACGACTGAAAGGAGTGAGAAAATGCCAAGAGCAAAACGTGGTAATAAACGTCTAGAGAAACGTAAAAAAATATTAGCCTTAGCTAAAGGCTATCGTGGGACAAAGTCGAAACTTTACCGTTCGGCAAAGGAATCGGTCGAGCGTGCATTAAATTTTGCATACACCGGTCGCAAGCTGAAAAAACGTGATTTCCGCAAACTGTGGATCGTCCGCATCAACGCCGCCTGCCGTTTGAACGATATGAAATATTCGCAGTTCATCCACGGCCTGAGCCTTGCCGGTATCGAACTTGACCGCAAATCGCTCGCCGATCTGGCCGTAAAACAGCCGGAAACATTCGCTGTTATCGCGGGACAGGCGAAGGAAGCGATCGGCAAACATCAGCAAGCGGCGGCGTAAGAGTGTATAATTCAGGATTGTGAGGTCTTATGATAACAATCAAATTCTCAGATCCGGACGTTAGATTAGAGGCTCTTGGTTTTCTTCTCGGTCGATTTCCTGGACGAGCGCTGAAAACAGGCGAGATTCTTGTACCCGATACAGCGTTGGAAGCTCTCGCTCACGAAGGGTATCAGTTTACTGTACTCGGTAAATCGACTTATGAGCAGCAAATTGCGGCGTTTCGAGATATTGTTACCTCGACAGTTTAATGATGGACGCGATGTCCCGCGAAAATTGCTTGGCGTCGCACTTGATGAATTGTTGATAAGTTTGGAGCAGCAAGCTTTGAACCCTCTGCGATTGAAGGGTTTTGGCGTCATGAAGGCATCGTCTTTACCGATTCGCTCTCAAAGATCGTTATAGACGTTGAGGATACTGATCAAAACCGGCAGTGGATGCGTGATTACAAGGCTCGCTGGAAAGAAAAACTCGAACAACTAGAACTTTGGCTCATTAGCTACGAAATTGATGTTGAATAAATTACCGGGTGTCGGAAACGGTACTCGCTTTTTCTATGCCTAATTCTTCCTTTGCTTCCTTAAATTTCTCTACTGCAAAATCAAGGTCTTCTTTTGAATGAGCGGCAGAGACTTGCGTTCTAATTCGTGCCTTTCCTTTTGGCACGACCGGGAATGAGAACGGTATGACGTAGACACCTTTTTCTAAAAGTGCCTCGGCCATTTTGACGGCGGGTTGAGCTTCGCCGAACATTACCGGCACTATCGGATGTTCGCCGGGCAAAACTTCGAGGCCGATGGCCTGAATTTTCTCGCGGAAATAGCGTGTATTTTCCTGTAGCTTGTCACGGAGTTCGGTCGATACGGTCAGCAAATCTATGGCCGCGATCGACGCGGCAACTATCGGCGGTGCGACTGAGTTTGAAAAGAGATATGGTCGCGAACGCTGACGGAGCAGATCGATCATTTCTTTTTTGCCGCTCGTGTAACCGCCGCTGGCTCCGCCAAGAGCTTTACCGAGCGTACCGGTTATCACGTCGATGCGTTCGATGACATTGTGATGCTCGTGCGTACCTCGGCCCGTCTTGCCCATAAAGCCGACGGCGTGCGAATCATCAACCATTACCATCGCATCGTGCTTTTCCGCAAGGTCGCAAATCTCATCAAGCTTTGCGATATAGCCATCCATCGAAAAAACGCCATCGGTCGCGATCATTCTGAATCGTGCAAATTTAGCCTCGTTCAACTTCGCTTCCAGATCAGCCATGTCGCTGTTCTTGTAACGGAACCGCTGCGCCTTGCAAAGCCGGACACCATCGATGATGCTGGCGTGGTTTAGCTCGTCGGAAATTATTGCATCTTCCTCGCCAAGCAACGTTTCAAACAACCCGCCGTTTGCGTCAAAACACGACGTGTAAAGAATAGTATCTTCGGTGCCCAGAAACTCGCTGATCTTCCGTTCAAGTTCTTTATGGATCGCCTGCGTCCCGCAAATAAACCTCACGGACGAAAGACCGTAACCCCATTTGTCAAGCGATTTACGTGCTGCCTCAACTATCGCCGGATGATCGCTCAGCCCAAGATAATTGTTCGCGCACATGTTCAGCACCTCGCGGCCATTAACGTCAATATGTGCATCCTGCGGCCCTTCGATGATGCGTTCGGATTTGAACAATCCGGCCTCGCGGATTTCGTTAATTGTGCTCTCTAAATGTTCTTTAAATTTGCCGTACATATTTTTTTTAACCGCGAAATACGCAGAAAACGCTAAATCAGATTCTTAATTTAGTGTATTTCGCGTTTTTAGCGGTTTGCCTAAATCTCTTCGAAATCCAAAATAACTTTCCCACAATCACCCGACCGGATCGCTTCGAATCCCTGCTCGAAATCCTGATACGAATATCGATGTGTAATGACCGGCGAGATATCGACGCCCGTTTCGAGCAGTACGCTCATTTGGTACCAGGTTTCGTACATCTGGCGGCCGTAGATGCCCTTGATGGTTATCATGTTAAAGACGACCGTTTTCCAATCAATGGCGAATTGTTCGTTGGGTATGCCGAGGAGCGCGATGCTGCCGCCGTGGTACATGTTGGCGAGCATGTCGGTGAAGGCCGTTGGAATGCCGGACATCTCGAACCCGACATCGAAACCTTCCTTCATCCCAAGCTCTTTCTGAACGTCTTTGATCGATGTTTCTTTAACATTGATCGCCCGCGTTACATGCCCCATCTTTTCTGCGAGTTCCAATCGAAAAGGGTTCACGTCCGTAATAACAATATTGCGAGCACCAGCATGTTTCGCGACTGCCGCAGCCATTATTCCAATCGGGCCAGCACCGGTGATGAGAACGTCTTCGCCAAAGACTTCAAAAGCAAGCGCCGTGTGAACCGCGTTCCCGAAAGGATCGTAGATGGCTGCGACCTCAAGATCGATATCCGGTTTATGCTTCCAGATATTTGTTACCGGAACCGCAATGAATTCCGCAAATCCACCGTTTGTATTTACACCGACTCCGCGGGTGTTTGCACACAACGCTCGTCGGCCCGCCATGCAGTTTCGGCAGCGGCCGCAGACAAGATGGCCTTCGACACTGACGATGTCGCCGGACTTGAAATCAAGCACATTCGATCCGACATCGACGATCTCGCCGACGAATTCGTGGCCTATCGTGGTCGGCACTTTTATCGTGCTTTGCGCCCACGCGTCCCAGTTATAAATATGCAGGTCGGTGCCGCAGATGCCGCCCTTTTTGACGCGGATCATCACGTCATTAATGCCCATTTCCGGTTCCGGCACATCCTCGATCCAGAGCCCTTTTTCCGCTTTGCTTTTTACGATTGCTTTCATTGGATATTATGTTGGAATTGCAAAGCCTTATAGTATCAGACGACACGAATCGGCGTAAAAGCGGCGGAAGAGTTGCGCCATAACTAACCGCTGATACAATTAGGTTTTTGCGTTTATTTCGATGGAAGAACAAAAAGAACACGTTGAAGGTATTCGTCAGGCGTTCAAGGCAAAATTTGAACGCTTTGCTAATTTGCGTTCCACAGCCAGCGACCTAAAGCTGGCGACCGCGCAATCGCTCAGCCGCGAACTAGCCGAATTCAAGATTAAGCACACCGGGAAAAAGTCCGAGATCGCCGAGGCGAAAAAGCTGATCGGAAAGGTCGGCCCCGAGGAACGCGGACCGTTTGGCCAGTTGGTCCAGTCGGTGGAACGCGAGATAGTCGAAGCGATCACTGATGCTGAAGCTCGGCTCAACGAATACATTTCAAAAGAGCAGATCGAGCGTGAACGGCTTGATGTAACCATTCCGGGACGACGGCCGCGAGTCGGACATCTGCATCCGATCACGATTCTCCGCCAAAAGATCGAGGACATTTTCGTTTCGATGGGCTATGCGATCGAGGACGACCGCGAGATCGAGACGGACTATTACAATTTCGACGCATTAAATATTCCCGAAGGCCATCCGGCGCGGGAGTCTCAGGACACGTTTTACACGACCGACGGCTTTGCCCTTCGCTCACAGACATCGACGGTGCAGATCCGTGCGATGGAACGCCGTGGCGTGCCCATTCGCATTCTCGCACCGGGCCGCGTTTTTCGCCGCGACACGCCCGACATGACGCACACGCCGATGTTCCACCAGATCGAAGGCCTCTGCGTCGATAAAGGCATCACGATGGCGCATCTGAAAGGCACGGTGACGGAGTGGCTCAAACGGCTGTTCGGCGAGGACACGGTGACGCGGTTCAGGCCGTCATACTTCCCTTTCACCGAACCATCGGCCGAGTTCGATTTCTCGTGCTTCGTCTGTCACGGCGCAGGGACAGTGGACAGTGGACAGTGGTCAGTGGTCAGTGAAGAATCGTTGCCGACAGCCAACCGACAACCGACAACTGAGAGATGCCGTCCGTGCAAAGGCTCCGGCTGGATCGAACTTGGCGGTTCGGGAATGGTTCATCCAAACGTCCTAAAAGCCGTCGGCGTCGATCCGCAAGTCTATTCCGGCTTCGCCTTCGGCTTCGGCCTCGAACGCATGGCCGCCCTGATGTACGCCATTGACGACATCCGGCATATGTTCGAAAATGACGTGCGTTTTCTTGAGCAGTTCAAATAATATGCAGCTCCAAACGGAGCAGAATGCGGGCGAACTAAATCTCCGAAGGGTTAAGGAAAGGCTATGTCTAAATTGCTTAAATCAAAGGTCGGATATCTTGCTGCGGGAGTTTATCTGCTCGTTACTTTACCGGTTATAGCTGCAACGGCCATTTTTATAGTGCTTCGTTACTTAAATGATAACGCTCATGGGTATCCAGCCGAAAAGGCTATCGCTATCGGAGTAATGGTATTAACCTTGCCCTGGTCAATTATTTCTATCCTTATAGCTTTGGTTATTCCGGAAGTTAATACAGGACGCATCGTCTTTGTTGTCGGATTAGTTATTGGAGCAATAATTAATGCCTCTATCTTCTATTTGTTTGGATATTGGTTATCAAAGGCTTTTACTTACTTTAGTGATTCAGAAAAACCAAGATCCTAGCGGCACATCATTCAGCATATGTTCTAGAATAGCATAAGGTTTTTGGAGCAATTTCGGTAAGGTATGGCTTATTGAACTTGCCTTGAAAATCCCTTGGGTTGAATCTCGCCACGACTTACTATAGAATTTCCGCGCCCATCAAATTGATCAGTTTAGAAGCGTTGCCCAATTTCCCACGCTTCCTTTGTCTTAAGATCAGTCTATCTAAAAAAGCAAGTATGGGCTTGCTGACCTTTCAACATCTGCCACACGGCAGACGTTTACTCACTTCCCCCGCCTAGGACCGAAACAATCAGGAGAAAACTTATGAGCGACAAATCTTTGCGTGAAAAGTACGAAGATGAACCGCGGTTGGTGATATCCAGACGGTGGTTCATTCAGGGAGCGGTCGCGGCCGTCGGTGCCGTTGGCCTTACTTTCGGACAGGACAAATCAAGCCCTGTATCCGAGAAACCGGTAATTAACGACGGGTTTGCAACCGGAAATTGCGATTGTACGAACGAAGCGGCATTGCCTCTGATGGCGGCAGCTAAGGTCGGGGTAGAGTATTTTGGATTGGCCGGTACGGAAAGCGGGCCGTTTTTGTATTCGCTGGCCGTTGCGAAAGACAATGGAGTTTCACTTGGCTCTCCACTCAAGTTGGACATGCCGACCGGTTTTATTTTCGGATCACTCGGCGTGGCCCGCGGTGGTTTGATCGTGACCGGAGGGCTTCCGTTTGTGCTCGACCGGATGGAGGTCGATTACGAACTTACCGAGGATGTCCGCGCTGCGATGGACAACGACGTACCCGCAGGAATTCCTACCAGCGGACGGCAAACGGTCGAGATGATGGGCGTCGAACCGGCCGTATTTACGATCAACGGTTCGACACTAACACGGATGCCATTGCCCAATATGCCCAAACGGTCATTTGCGGTCGCAACTGCATCTGCCGAAACCGGCAGCGGTGTGGCACTTTTGATCGAGCACTCTGACGGCGTAAACGAAAGCAGCTACGCCTCGGCGATCGATCTGATCCATGAACGCGGCGGAAGCTGGAGCACGTTGGGCCTTGGCAAGGATCTCGGCGAAAGCGGTCCGAACTTTCTCGTCGCGAGCGGCGAAGACCTGATTGCCGGGATCAACACGGAAAATGGTTCGTTCCTGGTAAACTCCGCTCGTGATTCCGTGCGGAAAGAACCGGTTAGCGGATCGGGCAGAATTTTGTCCCTCGTCGAGGGCAATGTAAATCCGACTGCCCTGCTGAAAGAACCGAGCGGCCGAAAGTTGTGGTCGCCGATAGATGCCGAAGGTCAATTAACCGGCGGATCACCGGCGGTTCTTGAGAATGACGACATCGTTGGCATTGCGTCCGTCGTCGGATCTGACGGCCAGGCGATTCTTTTGGGCCGCCGCCGAAGCCAGCTTATAGAACATATTACGCTTTCGAGCAAAGCAGCAGGAGGTGACCGCTATGTCATGTAGAAACACTAGCCCGATCGTTCGCAATTGGATAGGTAATACGGCCTGGGATCTCCGTTACCGAAACGCCTACACGGGCGGCTGCGGAGGCGGATTTGGCGTGCATACGGGCACAACCAACTTCGAATTCAACTCAACATTTCACGGCGTATGTGGAAACTGGATCAACTATGTAAACACGTACAGTGGATTTTCCGTGGACTGGGTCGGCTCGGTCGGCGTGCTGGCCTGTAAGGCAGGCTTCCATGGCGAAGGCCGCGCCTTTGACCTTTCCCAACTACGGTTCACCAGCGGAAACTATTTCGATATGAACGTCGAATGGAGAGAGGAATGTACAAGCCTTAGATGGATCAGGGCGTATGTCGGCACCGCCGCGAGTCTCCGCCGTTACTGCGGCACGGTGATAACGGCCTGGTACAACACCGCACACCACAACCACATTCATTTCGACAACGGAACGGCAGTCTTGCCGATCCGTTCCACGGTCACCGACACCACGCTTGTTCAGGCTGCATGCAAATACCTGAACGGCGAAACCGGCTTGGTCATCGACGGTGACTGGGGTCCGGCCACCAACGCCGCATACGGCCGTCTGCTGACCAGGCTGCGGATGCAGTGCAGGAACCCGAGAGGCAACACCTCGGATGCCCTGCTTTTCCTACACCTGATCGCCCGAGCCGGCTTTACAGGCCAGGCCGCAGGTGCATACCTCGGGCCTTGCTAGAAGCGAGGTCTTCATAGCGAGGTCTTCATAAAGAAGCTGCTTTAGGACTGGCATTGTGGAAATATCTCTTTTCCACAATGCCTGTTTCCAGGATTCGGCGTCAACGACTCACTCGTCCAGTTGCTCGTCCGCGTCCACCTGAAAAAGAGCAACGCCGATTACGCCGTCCGAACCGTCACTGGTACGGTAAACCCGCAGTCGTTTGTGTGGTAATATAAGCCTCGAAGAGGTTTATATGTCAGTTACCACGATTGAAGGCACGGTTAAGAACGGACAGATCGTTTTGCCCGTCGGTTCGACTCTGCCCGAATCCGCACGGGTTTACATTCTAGTGCCGGACGAGCAGCCGCGAAGCCCGCGGGTTTGGAGCCCGCGGCTGGCAGATAAAAGCAAACTGGCCGACCTTGAACTTGTAGTTACCGACCTGGACGATGACCAGCTATAACGATCAATACAAACCGCCCGCTCCGTTTTCCCAGATTACTTTAAGGAACATTGAGACATCGGAGACAGTCCGAAATGTACCGATGCTGCTTGATACAGGGTCGGACATCACGCTCTTGCGTCGTGCGTTTATTAGATGAACGACATAATCGTAATCATTCTAATATGTTCTGCAGCAGTAGTTGCGATTGCAGCGGCCAAGGCTTTTTACGTTTTTCTGAACCGGCGACGCCATTTGATAGGTTTTCATTTAGGCACCATAAACTGTCCAAAATGCAGCGAAGCTGTTCCGCGTACTCGAAAGCCTCGTTCTGTTCGACAGGAGCTTTACGGTGGCTGGACATGCACTTCCTGCGGAACAGAAATGGACAAATTGGGAACGGATATCACAGATAATGACTCTACGAAATCGGGTCGCGGCGGCAAAAGGCGACGAAGTTTCGCCACGCCGTTCGACAACAGCGGAAGAAGCCCGGTCGAACGATTATTTCAGGAATCTGAGACTTCAAAAGATCAATGAACATTAGCTACAACTGGTTGAAAGACCTTATTGCTATCGACCTTTCTGCGGAAGAAACGGCGGCGGCTTTGACGCGGGTTGGTGTGACGGTCGAGGGGATTCATCCGCATGGCGATGATTTTGTGTTGGACATTGATCTAACGTCGAACCGACCGGATTGTTTGTCGCATCTCGGCGTTGCGCGTGAGCTTGGGGTGATTACCGGAAAGAAACTCACCACAGAGACACAGAGGCACAGAGAAGATCAAGCAGATATTTCAGGTGACGCGGTGCCGTTTCCGTCAGTGCTTGCACCCGAGGTTGTCAGGATCGAGGATTCCGAACTGTGCCATCGCTTTACCGCCCGAATAATAAAAAATGTAAAGATCGGCCCGTCGCCGAAATGGCTTGTCGAACGGCTTGAGGCGATCGGCGAGCGTTCGATCAATAACGTCGCCGACATAACGAACTATGTAATGCACGAACTTGGGCAGCCGATGCACTCGTTCGATCTGGACAAACTTTCCGAGAAACGAATCGTCGTCCGCCGCGCGAGAGCCGGCGAAACGATAAAGACTCTCGACGAAGTAGATCGAAAGCTTGACGAAACAATGCTCGCGATCTGTGACGCCGAAAAACCCGTCGCGGTCGCAGGCGTAATGGGCGGTTTCGAAAGCGGCATTACCGACGCAACCACAAACGTCCTGCTTGAGGTCGCATTCTTCAAACGAGACAATATTCGTGCAACATCGCGGAAACTCGGACTTGCAACCGAAGCAAGCTACCGCTTCGAACGCGGTGTCGATATTGAAAATCTTGTCCGAGCATCGAATAGAGCGACGGAACTCATTGTCGAGTTAGCCGGTGGCAAAGCGGCTGAGATCATCGACGTTTACCCGACAAAATTGACACCGAACGAGGTCGAATCGCCCGATATTTCGGCAGCCGTTAAAAGGCTTACCGGACTCGATGTAGAAACTTCAGAGTGCTTACGGATTTTGTCTGCTCTTGGAATTCAAGAATCCGAACAATCTGAAATCTCAGATCTCAAATCCCAAATATTTACATCCCCGTCGTGGCGGCATGACATCTCTATCGAAGAAGATTTGGTCGAAGAGATCGCTCGTCACGCGGGTTACGAAAATATAGCCGAGGAACTTCCGCCGGCCTACGGTGCCGGAGAATATCAAGCGACCGAGCATCGCGAAAGCCGTCTGCGGCTGGCCTTGACTGATCAGGGCTTTGACGAGGCTCTTTCATACAGCTTTATCGACACTGAACACGACGGTGTTGTTGAAACTGTCCCGGGGTTTGTCCGCAACAATATAGACGACCCGCTTGTTACGCTAAAAGATTCCGTGATCGAAGGCTCTGTCCGGATGCGGCCGACATTGCTGCCCGGGCTGCTCGACGCGGTGCGTCTAAATTTCAATCATCAGCGACGCGACCTGAAACTCTTCGAGCTTGGCAAGGCATTTTCGGCGAATGTCCCGGGCGAATTACCCAACGAACGCGAACTGTTCGCAATAGCCGTCACCGGCGGCGAGGTCGTCGAAGGCCGCAAACTTAACTCAAGAGAGGTCGATTTTTACGATGCAAAAGGCGCGGTGGAATCGGCTCTTGAGGCGGTCGGCTCGCCGCAGGCGGCGTTTGTCTCTGACGAGATCAAACATTTGCGACGCGGCCAATCTGCGGCGGTTGTGCTCGATGGAAAAAAAGTCGGCTCGGTTGGCCGTCTGAATGAGGAAATCGCGGCCGATTACAAGTTTAAGCAACCAGTATATGTTGCTGAGATCGATCTACAAACCGTTTTGGAGTCGACGCAGCATGCGCGTGCTTATGCGGCTCTACCGAAATTTCCTGCGATCGTACGGGATGTTTCGTTCGCGGTGACGCGTGATATTTCGTTCGCGATGCTTCGCGATGCGGCGAACGAGATAAAGCCGGAACTCTGCCGCGATATTTCTTTTGTCGATATTTACGAAGGCAAAGGGCTTGATGACGACAAGCGTTCGCTGACCGTCCGGTTTGAATACCGCGGCGACGACCGAACCTTAACTGAGTCTGATGTCGAAGAAATTCATTCGCAAATGGTCGTCGCAATTGAGGGGAAATTCTCTATCCGCCAGCGAATTTAAAAAGCGTTCGGTAGATTTACTTGAAGTTTTTTTGAAAAGGTCGGATAATCGTATTCCGATATTTTTTCAATCTGTGAACAACGGAGACAATTCATGAATGGATTGACGGGAATGGAGAAATTCTCACATCTCGAAGACAAAATTTACCTCACCATCGAATTCGCAAAAAAAATGCGTGAGGAAAAAGAGGCAATGGAACGCGAGCTAAAAGCCCTGCGTGCAAATTCCGGCGACTGGCTTTCGGAAAAAGCACGGCTCGAGACAAAGCTCGAAAGTCTGCTTTCCGAACGCGACGCCATTCAGCTAAAGGTCGAGGCAATGCTCGACGCGATGACCGTAATTGACGTCGAGGTAGCGGCGGCGGTTGGGAGGCCGATGTGATCATGACTTCTAAGGGCCGAGCAGACAGTTCAGAACAAACCGTGCGGGTTGAAATTTATAATCAAACGTACAGCATTCGCTCGGACGGCGATAACGAATATATCTTGCGCCTTGCAGAATATGTCGATGGAAAGATGCGCGATATTTCATCGGGCACTCTGACGGTCGATTCGCTAAAGGTCGCAATTCTCGCCGCTCTCCACATCGCCGATGAATATCATCAGGCTAAAAATAACCACGCTCAGGTCGATGCCCAACTCGCCTCGCGTAGCGCCGAATGCACCCAGATGCTTGATCGGGTTATCAAGCAAAAAGAACCAATGCCGCAGGAATTCGAGATGGAACAGTGAAGGAAAAGTAAAAAGTAAAAATGTAAAAGGCAAAATTGGGACACATCCCGTTTTGCCTTTTTCCTTTTTACTTTTGCCTTCGCCTCGGTTATAGTTCGATTCAGGTAGAGGCTATTTACTGGGCGGTTCGCTATCGAACGCAACTATAATTGAGCCAACACTTGAATTGAGGGATGCTGATGCCCGCTCCGGTGCAGTTCTTTACGTGAGGATTTGCCATAGGTAAGGGCTTTGATGTTTCGCAAGAAACAGAAAGCAACCCACCTGTTACAACAGGTTCAATTCATGCCTTCGAAACGGCCGGTCGGTTTCCTTTACCTAACTCTTAAACCTTTTCAGTCTCGTCTTCCCTTTCCAACTCACGTCGTATTTCCTCGGTCAGCTTTGCTTCCTCAAGCGCGAGCGGCAGTTGCGACGAGTTCGCATTCAAACGCTTCAGTGCAAGTTCGTTATCCGCAAGCCCGCCACCGCGCAAACTGGCCGCCTCAAGCATTTGCAGCCGTGCCTCGGCCTCAATCAGCATCTGTCGCGCTTCGACGTTTATCTCCTTTAGTCTTCCGACATCGCGCTCGACCTCAGTGATAAATTCGCTCGACCGCTCGGTCTTCAATGAACGGAGTTTCGCCCGCCGCCGTTCCATTAGCGCGAGTTCGCGTTTTGAATGTTTAACGATCCGCGTCGCCGTTAACCGGCTCGCGAGCGTTTCGCGATACGAGTCACCGAGCAGCAAATCGCGTCGCTCGATCTCTTTCAACGCACGCTTTTCACTCGGTTTGAGTTCGTGCCTGAACCAATCGACCTCGTCGGCCTTGATCCCGTCGGCGGCTATTCGTTCCCGCATTTCTGTTGTCCAATTGGATCTTTTATACATCAGCGTGCCGGAAATTATCAGGCCGATGAGAAAACCCGCGAGCGTCGCAACGAATCCAAAGAAAACGAGCGTAACCGCCGCCGGCGGGGCCGAACCGAATAAAATTAGCAGGATGGTAAACAAAACAGCGGGGACAGCCGTTAAGACAACGGGCGCGGCTATTGCACCCGTTTTCAGGCGTTGGCCGCGTTGTAGTTCACTTTTCGGTATGTCGTATTTCGAAACAAGATCGCTCATTTATTTCCAGTCTCACTTTACAAACTGTGGAAAGTTAATTCAAACTAGCGAAACGGACAATAGCACGGGAGATAAATGATGGTGATTAAAGGCCAGAGCAAAGCATTCCGAAAGTTACCTTTCTTCTTTAGCGGATGGCTCACATTTGGAGCTATCATCGCCGTCACCTCCTCGATCGCGTTTGCACAACCCGAAAAGCAAAAGGTCCGCACGATGTCTATCCCGATCTCGATCTTTACAAAGAAAGAGATGAAAGAAGGCCAAGCCGACGAATTCCTACAGGTTGACAGATTGATCGTGCGTGAGAACAAACAAGAGCAGACGATACTTTCGATCCGCAGCATAACCGACGCGCCTCTCTCGCTCGCGATTCTGATCCAGGACGGTTTGACCTCAAATATAAATCTCCAGCTTGGCGAGCTTCGCGAGTTTGTAAAGCAGCTTCCGACGGGTTCTCGCGTAATGGTCGCGTATCTTCGCGGCGGATCGATGCAGGTGCGGCAGCGATTCACGACGGATATGGAAAGCGCGTCGAAGTCCTTCCGCATAGTAAATTCGAGCGACGCGGCTGCAAGCGGAAATCCTTACGATGGCGTTATTGACGCATTGGATCGCTTCGATGCTTTGCCAGCCGGGCGGCGTGCCGTTCTGCTTGTTTCAGACGGCCTCGACGTTTCAAACGGCATTCATAATTTTGCATCCCTGCAGAGCATCGATCTCGATCGTGCGATCCTGAGGGCACAGCGTAAGAACGTCGCGGTCTTTAGCTTCTATTCACCGACCGCTCTAACCGAATCCGGCAGCGGTACACTGGTTTTGAGCGCACAAGGCTCTTTGGCAAAATTGTCCGACGAGACCGGCGGTCGCGCTTTTTTTCAGGGATCGGGTGCTCCGGTCAGTTTCAATCCGTTTTTCCGCGAGCTAAAACTACTGCTAAACCGGCAGTTTCTGCTCTCGTATTTAACCAATAATATGAAAAAGGGTTATTACAAGGTCGATGTCGCCAGCACAAATCCCGAGGTCAAGATCGAACACCCGCGTGGTTATTACTATCGCTAGTAAACCCTGCTCCGACAGACCGGACAGATCGGCACATCTTCCTTTATCAGCAGACCAATCCAAAAGAAGATAAACGTAAAGACTAATAGCAGTGAAAACGTGATCCAGCCGGCGGTCGAAATTCGTCGTTCAAGTATCGGCAGATAATTCGTCCCGCAATGCGGACAGCGATAGTTGCCCGACAAGTCCTGTGGCCCGCGATACGACATCTGCATCGCACCGTGCTGTTGTTGCGCAGGAAACCCGGATTGTTGTGGAATCTCCACATTCCCAACCGTGCTTCGTGTCCTCGAACCCGCTTGTGTCTGGTATTCGTCAGTCTGCCATGAATATGGCCTCCGCGTCGGGTTATCAAACGTCTGCTGCTGAGGCTCGGTAAACCGCTGCCCGCAAAACCGGCAAAACTGGCTTTCGGATGCGTTGGATTTTCCGCAATTTTGGCACTGGATCATAGCGTACGCGGTGTTCATGACGAGTTCCATGAACTATTAAACGAATGATACTACCGAAATGTTCGAAAATCGAAACAGATGTTAAGGGAATTTTACACGATCACCCGAACGGATCGCGTGATAGACCGATTCGACCAATTCGACCGATTTGAACCCGTCATCGGCAGTCACCGGCGGCGGCGTGCCGTTCAGGATCGCGTCGATAAACGCCTTGTCTTCTTGAACATATCCCCAACGCTCTTCTTTTTCGGTCATGTGAAACGATTGCGTCTCGAAATTCGCATCCATTCCACGCGAATCAAGCAAACGCTCCATTTCCTCGGTCATTATCGTCCGGTGATGGCAAAAGACTTCGATTCGTTCAAACGGAAAGTGCCAGCTTGCATCCGACGACGACGCGAACGTGCAGTGAAAACCGCTTTTGAATTTGAAAATAATTGAAAATTCGTCGAGTTCCGGATATTCATGCTGCGAGCCGTATGCGACAAGCTCGTCGATCTCGCCAAACTGAAACCGCATCATATCGAAAAGATGAATCGTCGTCTCGTAAAGAAATCCGCCGGTCACATTCACATCACCGGTCCAAACCGGATTCTTGAGTTCACCGCGATTCATCTTGATGTGAGCCGAATGGGCCTTGTCGCTTTGCAGCAATTCTTTCAGCGTCGCGTAAACCGGAGCGTATCTTCGATTATGCCCAACCTGAAACACGCCCTTTCCATTGTTAGCCGCATCGCGCAGTTCCGCCGCGTCTTCGATACCAATCGAGAACGGCTTTTCGCAGAAAACATGCTTACCCTGTGCGATCGCATCAAGAGCGATTTCCTTATGCGTTTTATTCGGCGAACAAACCAACACCGCGTCACAGTTCTGAAGCAATTCCTCACGCGACGCACAAACCTTTCCGCCAATGCTCTTCGCCGTCCGTTCCGCACGCTCCGGCACAATATCGAACAACGCCGCAACCTCAACCCGCTCATCACGCGAATATATCCGCCCGTGAACGTTGCCGATATAACCAGTTCCTACAATTCCAATTCGAACTTTTTCCATTTTATATTTCAACAACGGATTCACGCGGACTTACGCAGATTTATCTACCTGATTAAAAATCCGCGATGATCTGTGTTAATCCGTTGTTGTTTATCTTACCAACTGCCACCAGCAGCATATTGCCCAATTCCTAAAACTTTCTCGGCCGCTATTTTCGCCTCTTTCGCGACCTCGTATGGGTCTTTTTCCCAATATTCCGGGCGGAATATCTCAACGCTCACAGGCCCATCGTAACCGATCTTGTCGAGCCGTTCTTTCATTTCCGCGATAGGCAAGATTCCGAGTCCCGGATATAACCTCTTAGAATCGTTCAGTTGATCTTTCGGCAGGTCTTCGGCGTCGTTGATATGAAAGATAAAGAGCTTTTTCGGAACGAGGTTTTCGAGTGATTCCCACGACGAACTTCCCGCGTAGAAATGATACGTATCGATCACGTTCCCGACACTTTCGCGGCCTACAAGATCGACAATGCGGCTGCCAAGATCGAGCGTAGTGACGGAGTTTCCGGCCTCGCCCAAAAACTCGAATCCGATCTTGATGCCGTGCGGTTCCGCAATATCCGCTAGCTCATTCAGTACGCGGACCGATTCATCTACGATCTCCTGCTCCGACTTCGGGCCTTGCCTTAACGATCCCGGAACAGACAAAACATACGGACAGCCGATCGCCGCCGAGATAACCGACAGCTTTTCGCATTCTACCTTTATCGCAGCGTAATCTTCATCCGACCGCCAGGTAATGTGCTCAAGCGTATTGATAGAAAGAACACCGGTACCGGTTTCATCGAGCAAAGCCTTCAGATCCTCGACTGTGTGCTGTTCAAGATAATCGTAAAGCTTGTTTGACCTCAGCTCGACCAGTTCAAATTCCGCAGCCGCAGCCGAACGAATATCGGTTTCCAGATCGGCAGTCATCGTCGTCGCGCCGTTTATTGCAAGTTTCATTGTATTTCCTCGAAATAAAAAGAGATTTTATCACGCCGCGTGACGGGTGTCAGTAGCCCGCACGTAAGTAAGGGCTCGTCCCACCACGAGCCCTTACTAACGTGCGGGCTACTGACACGGGCTTCTGCATTAACTCTCCCTGCAACGCGAACCTTTGCCCTTTCGTCAAACAATCGGTTAGTCTTGAACCAGATACTTTCCCTGCCTGTTGTAACAATATGAAGCTTTTAGTTGCCATTCTTGCCGTTTTGGTTTTCTCTGCAACCTCTTTTAATGCACAGTCCTCTGACGCTGCACTTCGCCGCGTCATCGACGCTGATACGATTGCGAAAGCCTCGTCGGGCGGCCTGCCAACGCTCTCTGCGGCCGAGCATCTTTCGCGGGCCGAAACCTATATGGCGAATCGCTTGTTCCCGCAGGCACGAGAGCATTGGGCAGTTGTGTTGGCGAAGTATCCTGACGACGCCGGGATTCCAAAGGCTCTATTTGGCACCGCACGTTCGTATATGTGGGAACGCGAATATCTGAAAGCCGTCGAGTGGTTCGACAGATTGACCAAAGATCATTTAATGACCAAAGACGGCCGCGAAGGTTTGGCTTTCAAAGGCGCGAGCTACGTCCGTGCAGGCAAAAATCTCGAGGCTGCGAGAACCTATGAGCAATACGTCACGATGTTTCCGACAGGAGAAAAGATCGAATCCGCTCATCTGAATACAATAGACGCCTATCGCGAAGCCGGTGAATATCAAAAAGCGTCCGATTGGGTCACAAAAACCGCAATTACTTTCGCCGGAAAACCAACTGAAGCAAACGCTCTTCAAGCGCGGGTCCGCATGGAGATTTATCGAGGCCGCTGGGACGATGCGGTTCGAGCCGCCGATTCTCTGCTCGCTTCGGGAACATTTCGCAGCTCAATGACTTCGGCAGACGAGGCCAAATATTTGAAAGCGCTCGCTCTCGAAAAGGCCGGGAAAAAGGCAGAAGCAAACAATATTTACGGCTCCATTCCAAATACGCTTAGTTCGTTTTTCGGCGGTCTTGCGGCTGACAAACTCGCGGGTAACCGCGTACAAAAGATCGGCGAAGCGACGTCACGGCTTTACAGTGATTATCCGGTGATGTTCACATCACAAGTCGTAAAACACGCAAAAAAACAAAAGATCGATCCGCGTTTTGTGCTGGCGATAATGAAGCAGGAAAGCTCATTCAAAGCGAATGCGAAGTCTCCCGCAGGAGCACGCGGCCTGATCCAGCTAGTTTTCGACACTGCGATAAAATATAAGGACGAAGCCGGTTATCGAAACCTGAAACCCGACGATCTCTACAGCCCCGAAATAAACGTCGCGATCGGTTCGATCTACATTCGCGAACTGAAAAAAGAATTTGACGGAATGTACGAGGCCATCGCCGCCAGCTACAACGCCGGTGAAGACAACGCAGCCCGCTGGCTGGCCCGAACAAAGCCCCGCGAACCCGGTGTTTTCGCCGCCGAAGTCGGTTTTGCCGAGACAAAGAATTACGTGTTTAAGGTGATGAACAATTACCGTGTTTATCGCGAGCTGTACGACGAGAACTTACAGCGCCGTTAAGTCAGTACCGCCCGCGTGAGCGGGTGGCGAGGTCTCGCATTTTAAGTTGTTTTAGCGATTTGAAACGTCTGATCGGTCGCTCTTTGCCGCCCGGTTCTGACTTTACCACACGCCTGCCCTTCGCGTTCCACGTAATAGCTGGCATATTCCAAGACACTCGTCCGAGTGGAACAAGCCACATAATCGAATTATTTGTCGTCAATGTGACGAATGCATTCGGTGCACGCATGTATTCGACTTTCAACTGGTAATGCGGCTTTCTTGCAAGAACCCACTTCTTTATGTAAAGGCCGTTTTCTGATGTTACCTCGACAACAAAAGTCTTGTATAGCCGACCGTTTTCAAGCTTTAGTTGGTCTTTTCCTACAACTTTTAGCTCGTACAGCACCAGTTTATCTTTGCCTTCGCCCCGCCAGCGGTCGATCGAGTAATAGCGGGTGGAAAAATTTTCCTTCAGCGGCAGAGCGGCTACGAGAGGCTGAGTCGCCGGACCTTCGCCGTAAACGAATCTTGGAATAGAAATCGGATACTGTTTTTTTACACTATCCGTTTTGTTGAGGAAGTCGAGGCTCGCGGCAGTTGGGCCAAATTCGATCTTATAGTCAAACTGCGCGTTTTTCATGTCGGAAACGATCGGTCTAAGAGTGCGAAAATCCATATCGTACATATCGTAATCGAGCGATTTCGCCTCAAGCGGATTAGACGGGTAATGTATAACGCGCCAAACGCGTTGACCATTTCCCGTTACCGCAGGAAAGATCGTTTCCTGCATAAGCGATAACTCACCCGGTCGGTTAACACCGGTTTTCCAATAAAAAACAGCTGGCTTGAGCTGCAAAGAGTTTATTTCCAACTCCCGTTCGGCAATTGCCTGAGTAAAAGCTAACTGCGCCATAGCCGATATGACAATAAGAATAATCACTAAATTTATAAGATATTTCATCGCTTCTGAGATTAACAAAACTCATGCGAAAGCAAAATGCCGTCGATACAACCGTCGAACGGAACCTCATTCTTCCCACACGCCCTGACCTTCGCGTTCGATGTGGTAGCCAGCTTTTTCGAGGCGGCGATGAACCTCCCGGGCGTGTTCCTCGTCGCGAACTTCGAGAACGGTTTCGATGCCGACGCTGCCGAGCGGGGCGAGCCAGATTGCGCGTTGATGATAGACCTCGATGACGTTTGCACGCATTTCGGCAACAATGTCGAGCATTCCCGCGAGCGATCCCGGTCGGTCGGGGACGAGTACTTTTAAAATAATATAGCGGCCGTGGCGGACAAGGACCTGTTCGATAATGCGGGCGAGAGCGTTGCCGTCGATATTCCCGCCGCAAAGCACGGCACAGACGGCGTCGTCCGGCTTAAGATCGATCTTCTCTGCCAGCAGCGCCGCAACTCCGGCTGCACCGGCTCCTTCGACGACCAGATGCGCGTTTTGCGCCAGATGAAATATCGCCTCAGCGATCTCTTCTTCGCTTACGGTCACGACGTCATCTACAAATTCCTTTATTATCGCGAGCGTTCGTTCCGCCGGATGCTTCACGGCGATGCCATCGGCAATCGTCGGCTTCGTTTCGATCTCGACCGGATGTCCGGCCGCGAGCGAAGGCTTTACCGGAGCGACGTTTTCAGACTGCACGCCGATAACCCGGACGTTCGGCAGCAGTTCTTTTACCGCAATGGCGATTCCCGAAATTATCCCGCCGCCTCCGATCGGCACGACCACGACAGTCGTGTTCGGCTCAGCTTCGGCGATCTCCAATCCGATAGTCCCTTGTCCGGCGATTATCAGATCGTCGTCAAATGCGTGCACGTAGATCGAACCGTTTTCCTCGGCCAACTTCTTTGAATACGCCACCGCTTCATCAAAAGTATTACCCTGCATTATCACTTCCGCGCCGTGCGATTTTGTCGCGACGATCTTGGTCAACGGAGCAAACTGCGGCAAAACTATCGTCGCCCGCGTGCCGGTAAGCTTTGCGGCGAGGGCAACGCCCTGTGCGTGATTGCCGGCCGACGCAGTTATAACGCCGCGTGACCGCTCTTCGTCGGAAAGCTGCGAGATCTTGTTATATGCGCCGCGAATCTTGAACGAGCCTGCCCGCTGCAGATTTTCTGCCTTTAAAAATGCACGAACACCAATTGCCGCCGAAAGCTTTTCATCCGCAACAATTGGCGTTTGATTGATTATCCCGCTGATGCGTTCCCGCGCGGCTTCTATATCGGACAATTTCACCGTCATAAGTTCGTTGAATTATAGCAGAAGCCAGTTGGCAGTTGGCAGTTGGCGGTAGGCAGTTCGCCTACTGCCTTCCGCAAATTGTGGTATATTGGTTACAAATCACTCTCGGAGGACAAAATGGAAGTTTTCTTTGGTGGGCTTGGTGTTATTTTCCTGATATTTCTTGGCATCGCTTTGCTGACGGTCGCCTGGAAAACAGTCAAGATCGTCCCGCAGTCGAGCGTTCTTCTTATCGAGCGGCTCGGTCGGTTTCATCGTGTTGCTTCCAGCGGTTTGAATATAATCGTGCCGTTTTTCGAAAGCCCGCGCGCTGTTTATTGGACGAACGTCCGCCCGGGCATAACCTCGATTGATCTGCGCGAGCAGTACATCGATCTGCCGCCGCAGCCGGTCATCACGCGAGACAACGTGACGATAAATGTGGATTCGGTTGTTTATTGGATGATCACCGACCCGATCAAATCGGTGTATGAGATCAACGATCTGGTCGGCAGTCTCGTCCAATTAACGATCACGGGAATGCGTTCGGTGATGGGCGAAATGGATCTCGACCACACACTTTCGAGCCGCGACGCGATCAACTCGAAACTTCGCCTTATCCTCGATGAAGCAACCGATAAATGGGGCGTAAAGGTCACACGCGTCGATGTGAAGAACATCAGCCCGCCGGAAGATGTTCGTCTGACGATGGAAAAACAGATGACCGCCGAACGAAACCGCCGTGCGTTGATCCTAACAGCCGAGGGCGACAAGCAGGCCGCAATCACGCGGGCCGAGGGCGAAAAACAGGCTGCCGTTACCCGTTCCGAGGGAAACAAACAGTCCGCGATTCTCGACGCCGAGGGCGCCGCACAAGCGCGGCTCGTCGCCGCAAGCGCCGAGGCGCAGGCGATAAACCAGGTTGCTCAGATCATGGGCGGACCTGAGCAGACCGCTCAGTATATGATAACGTCGCGTTACATCGAGTCCTTGCGCGACATGACCCGCACCCAAAACAGCAAGGTAATTTTTATGCCGATGGAAACCTCGGCAATGCTTTCGAGCATCGGGGCGATCAAGGAAGTTTTCGCGGAAACCGGCGAAAAAAGCGAAACGCCAACGCCGCAACAGCCGCCTCGTGGACCGCGTGAACTGAATAAATAAGACTGAAACGCAAGCATCCTTGCTTGCGTGTGTCAGTGCCCGCGTGTCAGTAGCCCGCACGTTAGTAAGGGCTTCTCGCACAATGAGCTTGATCGTGAATCGAAATACGGAGACAGGGTTATGAAGATCGCACTAATTTTCATCGCAGTCGTTATTCTCACACTCGCGGCGGTCGCTCTTGGCGGCGCTTATAAATACGGGATGATCTTTAACCCCTCGCCCACTGAACCGCGAAAGGAAAAATCTATGCACGAATTCACAATGAAAACGATTGACGGTGAGGACGTAAAGCTCGACGCCTATAAAGGCAAGGTCGTCATGCTGGTCAACACGGCGAGTAAATGCGGCCTGACTCCTCAGTACGAAGGCCTGCAAGGCCTTTACGACAAGTACAAAGAGAAAGGATTTACCGTACTCGGCTTTCCCGCAAACAACTTCATGGGCCAGGAACCCGGAACCGAGAAAGAAATAAAAGAGTTCTGCACGCTGAATTACAAAGTGACTTTCCCGATGTTCTCCAAAATATCCGTCAAAGGCGAAGACCAGCATCAGCTCTATCAATTTCTGACAAACAAAGAATCCAATCCCGGAATGGACGGCGACATCACCTGGAACTTCGAAAAATTCCTCGCCGATAAAAACGGTAAAATCATCGCCAGATTCACGCCGAAAACTCTGCCGGAAGATGAAGCAGTAACAAAAGCCATCGAAACCGCACTCGCATCTGAGTAGCCTCCAGAACGCGGACCTTCAAGGTCGGTACCGCCTGCGTAAGCAGGTGGCATGATCTCGGCTGTCATATCTTCCCACCCGCTCACGCGGGCGGTACTGACAGGATCCGCGTCGGCCCTTCTGTTAAACTATTGACCGCCTATGAAGTTAGTAAAGATCATTTTCGCGATTTCTCTATTGGCTATTATTTTAGCCGTCGGACTCTTTTACTGGGTTTTCAGCAATCTTAACGCACCGGTCGAACACGCGAAGGCCGAGCAGTACGTTGTCATCGAACGCGGGCTCGCTCCCGGACAGATCATCGATAAATTGGCCGCGGAAAGAATTGTCGCAAAGCCGTGGCTGCTGCGTCTGTACGTCAGAACATTCGGTGACGCGTCAAAAATGCAGGCCGGTGAGTATAAATTTGCCTCGCCGATAACGCCGTTGCAGGTGTTGAAGGAACTGGAAAAAGGTTCCGTTCAGACAAAACGGCTGACGATTCCCGAAGGCTTTACGCGGTTCGATGTGGCAAAACGCATCCACGAAAATTTCCCTCAGGATCCGCCACTGACCTACGATCAAGTGCTGCTTCTCCTTAGTGATACTAGCCAGATAAAAGACTTTTCGCCCGAGGCACGCGACCTTGAAGGTTATGTTTACCCGAGCACATACAACCTGCCGCCGGATATCAAACCCGAACAGATCGTTCAGATGACGGTGGACCAGTTCAAAAAAATATGGAAGCCCGACTGGACGGCAAAGGCAAACGCGATTGGACGAACTCCACATGAGATCGTAACCATCGCGTCACTTATAGAGACCGAGACAGGCGTCCCGGCCGAACGTCCGATAGTCGCAAGCGTAATTTACAACCGTTTGTCTAAAAACATCCCACTCGGCATCGATATGACCAATATCTACATCGCAAAGATGCAGGGCCGATGGGACGGCACTATAAACAAGAGCGATCTTGAGGTCGTATCGCCCTATAACACTCGGAAATATCCCGGCATCCCGCCCGGCCCGATCTCTTCCGTCTCGGAAAGCTCGATCGAAGCCGCTTTGAATCCCGCAAACACGGACTACATCTACTACGTCCGCAACGTCCAGCTAAACGACGGCTCACATCACTTCTACGCCTCCGCCGCCGACTTCGAACGCGGCAAGGCGGAATATCAACGCTGGCTGGAAAAAGAACGGCAGGAGAAACGCTTAAACGAATCTCAAACAAACCCATGAAGGAGAAACAAAAATCACAAACCGATTGGAATCGAATCGATAACATGACAGACGAAGAAATAGATTTTTCTGATATTCCTCCGGTAACCGATGAAATGTTTGACCGAGGATTTTTTTATAGAGGCACTGAAGCGTTTCCAACCTCGAACCAGACAGCCGTTCCGATATTCAACGATGTAGTCGAATTCTTCAAGAAGCGCCGAATTCATTACACTTTTGAAATTGATAAGGTTTTGAGAGATTACATTGCGGTTGAAAAAGCCAGGGAAAATGAGGCGAGCGGATGATTAAACTCCTCGCTCTTGATTTAGACGGCACGGTTCTCGATTCGCGTGGGAAAATTCCTGATGCGAATCGCGAGGCGATTCGTGCGGCGGAAGATGTCGGCGTGCTGGTTACTATCGCGACGGGTCGGCGGTTTCGCGATGCACGGCCGGTTGGGATCGATCTTGAGTTGAACGCGCCGTTGATCTCGCATAACGGAGCGTTGTTGAAATATGCCGAGTCGCTTGAGACGGTTGAGGCTTCGCTGCTTGATCTTGAGACGACGCGTGAGATCGTCCGGGTGGGAAAACTTTATGGCGGCGATGCTCTGGTCAGCGCGGATCCGCACGGGAAAGGCTCGCTGATCTATGACCGAATCTCGCAGGACAATCTGCCGCTGCAAAAATATCTCGCGTGGTCGCAAGGGCTGCACGGTGACGAGGCAACAGAGGCCATAATTCACGTTGAAGACCTGCACGACGAACTTCCCAACCACGAGGTAATCCATATTTCTTTTTCCGGCGGCTGTGAACCGATGGCGAAACTGCTCGATTTTTTAAAAACCGACCTCCGCGACACGGTAACGATATTGCCAACGATATATCCACACCTCGATTTCACTCTGATCGACATTTTGCCGCCCGATGCATCGAAAGGAACCGGCGTTGAAAAGCTCGCGGCGTTAAACGGGCTGACCGCCGAAAACGTGATGGTTATCGGCGACAATTATAACGATCTGGCGATGCTTGAGTTCGCCGGGACACCCGTTGTGATGGGAAACGCCGACCCTAGTTTGCTTGAAGGCCGCGAATTTTATACAACATTAAGTAACAACGAAAGCGGCGTCGCTCACGCGATCAACAGATTTATCTTAAACGGAGACAATAAATAAGTGGCTAACAGAACAGCAGTTATCGAAACAAACAAGGGCACGATCAGGTTTGAGTTATTGGAAGCGGATGCACCGAAAGCAACGGAAAATTTTCGTCTTTTGGCTGATCGCAATTATTACGACGGCGTGATTTTTCATCGCGTCATACCGAACTTTATGGTCCAGGGCGGCGACCCGCTCGGCGAAGGCTACGGCGGCGAATCGGCTTGGGGCGGAAAGTTTGACGACGAGATCGATCGCAGCTCGGAGCTTTACGCAGGTGGGTACGATAAAGGCACTGTCGCGATGGCGAACTCGGGAGCGAACACAAACGGTTCGCAGTTCTTCATCATGCACATCGATTACCCGTTGCCGCCAAGCTACGTAAAGTTCGGAAAGGTGCTCGAGGGCCACGATGTCGTCGATGCGATCGCAACCGTCGATCGAAACGCCAAAGACAAACCGCTTGAGCCGGTCGTTATGAATCGTGTCTATATCGAAGAACAGGCATCATAATGCGTGCAGTCGTCCAGCGGGTTTCCAAAGCAAGCGTTTCAATCGATGGTGAGGTCACCGGCAATATCGGTAACGGCTTGCTCGTCTTGTTGGGTGTCGCGATGGCTGACACGAAAAAGGATGCGGATTACGTTCTTGAAAAAACGCTGAATCTGCGTATTTTTGAGGATGCGGACGACAAGATGAACGTATCGCTCATCGACGCACGCGGCGACCTGTTAGTCGTTTCGCAGTTCACGCTTTACGGCGACACACGTCGCGGCAGACGGCCGTCGTTCGTCGATGCGGCTCCGCCGGTTAGAGCAAACAGGCTCTATGAATATTTTGTCACGGAAGCCAAGAAACAGGTCCGAAAAGTCGCAACCGGCCGCTTTCAGGCAATGATGGATGTCGAACTCGTAAATTCCGGCCCGGTCACGATATTGATCGACAGCCAGAAAATCTTTTAAGCCACGAATGCACGAATCGGAACGCTGGATTCGTGCATTCGTGGCAAAAAAAAATTATGAAAACTCTAGCACTGATTCTACTGATTTTTATTGCAATGATCGCCGCCGGATGCGGCGATTCGACTGTAAAAACCGGAAACTCAAACGGCGAGATAAAAACCGCCGTTACACCTGTTGCCGACAGCGAAATGGCAGTAATCGAACTGGAAAAGCCGGACGTTTATGGCTCGATCAAGGTCGAGTTGTACTCTAATGTTGCCCCGCAGGCAGTCGCGAGATTTAAGGAGCTTGCTAAGGAAGGGTTTTATGACGGGATCGAGTTTCATCGAATCAATCAATCTGTAATCCAAGCCGGTGATCCCAATTCTAAATCTGGTTCCGCTGGAGCTTCTGATACGAAAACCAGTGACTCGAAATCTAAAGACGTTATTGATCCAACAAAGCAGATCGGATCCAGCGGATCGACCAAACCCGATGTCCCTGCGGAATTCTCGGACATCCCCTATGACGTAGGCATTCTCGGAGCAGCACGCAAAGGCAACGACATAAACTCCGCGAATTCGCAGTTTTTTATCACGCTAAAACGGGAAGCGGGTTTTGACAAGAAATACACCGTCTTTGGCCGCGTTGTCGAGGGCATGAACCATGCCCGGACGATTGCCGGTGCAACACCGAAAGATGGCGAGCGGCCTGTCGAACCGATCCGTATCAAGACGATCAAGATCGTTCCGAAAAGCTAATTATCTTGTGCTAAAATCTTAACCATTCGCTCGCGTAGCTCAGTGGATAGAGTGCTTCCCTCCGAAGGAAGAAGTCGCAGGTTCAAATCCCGCCGCGAGTACCAATAATAGAAAAGGCGTCCGACCGAAGCGGACGCCTTTTCTTATCAAGGAATATCGGTCTTACCGGAAATTACTTTTCCGCAACGGTGCAGGGCTAAAATCAGGACCCGCAGGCTGTCGCACCTTAAGCATTGGATCTCCAAGTAACGCCCACGAAAACCGAACATCGGAACCCGGCGGAAGAACTGCTTTTGCATCCCGGATCAGATCACCTAAACGTGGAATCTGCCCCTCGTTGACCTTGCTGTAAAAACGCAACCCCATCAGGCGTTGAATATCCGGTGTAGTTTGTCCTGTTGAGGCCCATGCCGCGACCGCACCGCCGTTTGTCGAATGCAATAGATTTTCGGCAATACTATTCGTCGTGCGAAGAATGAAGTATCCGTTCAGACAGGTCAACATTGTGTAGATCGACTCGTTATTAACATTGTTAAGCTGCGAAACCGTGGAATTGCCAAAAAAGGTGGAGGCCGCCCATACCCCGGCTGAACCGTGCCCAGCATAGTTGACGATATATTTCCCTGTGTTCATCGCCGCGACCAGATTAGCCTGCGCATTCGGGTCGAGAGTCATCTCATTCGCCGGCGGGGCAAGCCCGCGCCGAACCAGAGTATTTGGCATCGTAGTAGGCAACTCATCCATCAGCTCCAAATTCAGGTTACAGAAGTTGTATCCATCAGGCACATCGCAGGCAAATACGCCTCCTCGATTCAGCGAAGCCGGCCCCAACGACTGCTCCCAATTCTGTGTTTTGTTGAAAACAGTCGTGATTGTCGCTCCGTTTCTTGCGGCTATTCTCCCTACTGCCATTTCAGCCAGACCGTCTCCGTTGAAATCGGCAAGATATTCGTCGCTGGCGGTTTCCTCAAAGAGAGTGTCGTTCATCCTTGTCGGAACGAAATTAAAGAAACCGTCGCCGAAATAATTCCTGGGGTCTATGGTCGTGTCACCCATTAGCAGGACGTAACCCGGAGCATCGGCCCAGGTCGTGCTGGTCATCTCCAAAAAGTCCTTGAGCGGATCGGCACTGACAACTCCGTAATTAAACTCGTCATAAATTTCGTTGACGTCAACTACTTTCACAGCAAAACCCTGATTTCTCCTATACTGTGCCCAGGCCTCTGATTCGACAAGAAAATTCTTATGCGAAATTATCACGAGGTCTGCGGCATTGGCGGGAACGGAGAGCATTTCCTGATTATTCTGCGTGATCGATGCGGCTGAAAGAAATGTCGATTGATCGAAAGCGACAAAACGGCGTCCGCGTGCCGCAGGCATCACTGTTCCAAATCCCGATCCCTGCGGAGCGAACTGCAGATTCAACAGCTCAGTCATCTCGCCTTCGAGCGTTGTATCAAAGACGCGAACATTGGAGCTCGAAAACCCATCGACATTCGCTTTCCGGTCGTTCTGTGTGTAGAAAAACAGTTTGTTGCTAGTGGCCTGAAACTTTCGCGGAAACGACAGCTCGATCCTGTCGAAAGAACTGATGTCTGCCGGAGGCCCGGGAGCAATGGAGGCCATCTGAAGGCCGTTATTGCCTTCGACAAGATGGCTAACCGGAATATCAAAGGAAGCTGAAAAAGGAGAGACGCCCGCGCCGAAGGCGGAACCTATAGCATTCCCGTTCAAAACAAGCTGCACCTCGTGGCTCGACGGTGATGTACCCTGAAAATAGACCGTAATCCGAGCCGAGTTTGCCGTTGTGTCGATACCGGACAATGGAAAACTGAAGGTTGTCGAAGGAGAAGCTAAAACGCTTCGGCCAAAAAAATTCCCGGCGTCGCCATTAAGAAGATTCATATTATAAACCGTCCGCTCTTTGAACGAGACGGTCTGGTCATAACGCTGCATAACAACCGTGCCGGAACTTGGACGAGCGACGCGGGTTTGAACGCGCTTACCCGGCGAGTTCCCATTTATCAGGTAATAAGCCTGTATATCGGTTTCGATAGTGTCGGTTCCCTCGCCGAAAAACTCTACGTACGAACCGCCTGCCCCGACGACGATCGCCTGCTGGTTGCCCTCGACATAAAGCTGCCAAAGACTCGGATCCGAAGCGGTGTTAAACCCGCCTGCAGAAAGCTCGGCCGCAGTTACCCGATGCATACCAGGGCTGCGAACGCCGATCTTCACGCCCGGCTGAGCGATCACCCATTTATGAGTGTTCAGATCAGGAACGAGAGCGTTATTTTTCATCTCTTCCTGAAGAGCTTTTGTATATGTCAATATGTTTTCCGTAATTATTGAGTTATCGGCTTTATCTGCCTTGTCCTCCGACGCAAATCCCGGCAAGCCGCGAAGATCGTCGGAAAACACCGGCACGATCGGGGCGGTCTGCTTCCGCGTTCCATCAAGGCCGACTGCCTCAACTATGTAAGCAGCTTCCAGCGAACCATTTCTGTCGAGCGCGGAATATGTCTCGCCGTAGGTGCGTTGATTTCCTGCCCGGAAATAGCTGCCCTGAACGACGTCTTCGCCGACTATTGATTTGCCGGAACCGTCGATACGGTAAACATAGAACCCGTAGTTATTCTTCTCAGACGCCATCTGCCATTCGATCCAAACGGTCGAACCGTCTGTGAAAGCTCTTGCATTCTGAAATTCGGTAGTCTTATCGACGGGTAAACGCGGGTCTGTGGAACGAGCTTTTAAGCCAGTCACCGACTTTTGAGGTAACACTGATGACATACTCGCAAGAGTGATCACCAATATCAGGATCGGGGAAACATACTTTTTCATTACAAATACTCCTACTAGCTACGGGTAAATATTTAAAGGGGCGTGAATTTCGCTAATTTACTACTTTTTATCTAAATATTCCAATCTTTTTTTCGCCTAAGGTGAAATCAGGCGTGTTTTGGCATAGATCGGCAAAACTTTCCGTAAGGAAATTCCATAAAAACATTAAAAACATAAGATTTATTCCCACGCCGATCTTGTTTAAAACTTTATACCAAACAAACCTACGGGTGAAATAACTATTTCGCTTCGATCAACTGCCGTAGAACAAAAGGCAGAATGCCACCGGCCTTGTAATATTCCAGCTCGATCGGCGTATCGATGCGAAGGGTCGCCGAATAATCTTCTCGCGTCCCGTCTGCACGAACAACGGTGATCGTAACATCCTGTCTCGGCTTTACATTCACTCCGTCGAGACCGGTGATGTCAAACGTTTCCGTTCCATCCAGCCCAAGTGAACCGGCTGACGCGTCATTCTTGAACTGTATCGGCAAAACGCCCATGCCGACCAGATTGGAGCGATGTATTCGCTCAAACGACTCGGCGACCACGGCTTTCACGCCCATCAACCGCGTTCCTTTCGCGGCCCAGTCACGCGAGCTGCCGGTGCCGTATTCCTTGCCCGCAAAAATGATCGTCGGTGTTCCGGCCTCGATGTATTGCATCGCCGCATCGTAAATGCTCATCTCGTCACCATCCGGCTGAAAACGGGTCATGCCGCCCTCGACAGGAGCAATCATCAGGTTTTTAATACGAACATTTGCAAACGTCCCGCGAAGCATAACGCGGTCGTTTCCGCGTCGCGAGCCATAAGAATTAAAGTCGCGTGCCTCGACGCCGTTCTGCTGTAAATATGTTCCGGCAGGCGAATTTGCCTTTATCGCGCCTGCAGGTGATATGTGGTCGGTCGTAACCGAATCCCCAAAGATCGCAAGCGGTCGGGCTCCGTTAATATCTGAAAATATACCGGATTCCATCGAAAAACCATCGAAATAAGGCGGTTCCTGAATGTAAGTCGATTCGGCATCCCACTCATATATCTGCCCGGTCGGCGACTCTATCGAGTTCCATAGCGGATTCTGTTCCGCAAACTCGCTATAAAGTCTTGTGTAGGATTCGGCATCCGTAGAGTTCTGAAGAATCTCACGCACCTCGTCCAGCGACGCCCAAATATCTTTTAGAAAAACGTCGTTGCCGTCTCTGTCTTTTCCGAGCGGTTCTAAATAAACATCTCTCAGCACAGTCCCGGCTAATGCGTACGCCACAACCAACGGCGGCGACATCAGGAAATTTGCCTTTATGTTTTGGTGTACGCGCGCCTCGAAATTGCGGTTTCCTGACAGGACCGATGCAGCGATAATGTCGTTTTCGACGACCTCTTCCTCGATTCCGGCATCGAGCGGCCCGGAATTTCCGATACACGTCGTGCAGCCATATCCGACAAGGTTGAAACCAATTTCATCCAGATATTTTTGCAGTCCCGCTTTCTCAAGATATTCCGTAACGACACGCGAGCCCGGAGCAAGCGAAGTTTTGACATAGTTCGGGACACGCATCCCGAGCTCTACCGCCTTCTTTGCAACAATACCGGCGGCGATCATCACCGAGGGATTCGACGTATTGGTACACGAGGTGATCGCGGCGATTAGCACATCGCCGTTTCCAACCGTCGTGGTTTCCGGCGGGCAGCTTTCTTTATCAACCTCGACACGATCGGGCGTCGGGCGATTGTTCATCATCTCAACTTCGGTCGTTATGCTTGTATTGTTTTCGCTCGTATCTCCGAATATAGGAAGCGGAATCGACTTGCCCGCTTGCTCGCCGCCACCCGAAACAGTTTCGGCCGGAAAGCCGCAAAGTATTACCGGATAACGCTTTTCAAGATCGTCAGAGAGCTTTCCATAACCGCCGTCAGCGACGGAAAGGCCGAACAATTCTTTGAAGCGGTCATCCAGATTTGCAAGGTCGATTCTGTCCTGCGGGCGTTTCGGCCCGGCGACTGATGGATTGATAGTTTCGAGATCGAGACTGATAACGGTCGTATAATCGATCTCGCCCTCGGCCGGAATCCCGAACATTTCCTGAGCGGTGTAATAGTTGCGAAGCGTTCCTATTTCCTCTTCGGTGCGGCCTGTAGCGGCAAGATATTCGAGCGTCTTTTCGTCCGTGCCGAAAAAGCCCATCGTCGCACCGTATTCCGGTGCCATGTTTGCGATCGTCGCGCGGTCGGTCGCATTTAAGGCACCGGTTCCCTTGCCAAAAAACTCTACAAACTTACCGACAACATTGGCTTTGCGGAGCATTTCCGTTATGCGAAGCACCAGATCAGTCGCGGTCGCGCCCTGCGGCAGTGAACCTGTAAGATTTACCCCGATAACATCCGGCGTAAGGAAATAAACAGGCTGACCGAGCATTCCGGCTTCGGCCTCGATGCCGCCGACGCCCCAACCGACGATTCCCAGCCCGTTTATCATCGTCGTGTGCGAATCCGTCCCAACGAGCGTATCTGGAAAATGCACACCGTCGCGCTCGAACACGCCTTTCGCCAGATACTCCAAATTGACCTGATGAACGATCCCGATTCCCGGTGGTATCACCCTAAAACCGCTGAACGCCTTTGTTCCCCATTTCAAAAAACGATATCGCTGCTCGTTGCGGCGAAACTCTATTTCCATGTTCCGCTCATAAGCGGCCTCGCTGCCCGCGTAATCGACCTGAACCGAATGGTCTATCACCAGATCGACCGGAACGAGCGGCTCGATAATCGCGGGGTCTTTCCCCATCCGTTTCACCGCCGAGCGCATCGCCGCGAGATCGACAAGCAGCGGGACGCCCGTAAAATCCTGCAAAATAACGCGTGCAACAACAAACGGAATTTCCTCGGTCCGCTCCGCGTTCGGCTGCCAGTTTGCCAGCGAACGAATCGCGTGCTCACTGACTTTCCGCCCGCCGTCATAGTTACGCAAGATCGACTCAAGCACGATCCTGATCGAATGCGGCAAACGCGAGATCTGGCCGACACCTTCGGCCTCCAACTGCGGAAGTGAATAGTAAGCCGAATCGCTGCCGCTGCCCGTTGTAAACGGCTTTCTCGAATTGAATAAATTCTGCGTCATAATCAGGTGATTACAAATAAGCTAGTAAATTAGTCGGGTTAACAAACGAGTATTATACCACAGTGGTCGAGAGCTCCCATCCGTTTAAGAGATCAGCCACGAAACTACACGAAAAGACACGAACCAGAAAGAAAATATCTCTTATGTTCGTGAAATTTCGTGTCAGTTCGTGGCCGGTCCCCACGCTCCCTAACGGTCACGTTTCCGCCCGTAGAGCCAGTTAAGCAGGCGGAAACGGGAAACTCGCGGCGAGATAAACTCGACGATGCCGTTTGCCTTTCGCGGTACGCCATCTCTGAGAGTCAGCGTCATCTCGCTGAGGAATCGCTGGCAGAACCTGCTCGAATCGATGATCGTTTCCGGTTTAATACGGAGACGAATGTTTTCATCGGTCACCAGACGTATTCGTGACGGATAGCTTGTTCCAAATCGCCCGCGTTCCCATTCCTGCACGTCGAACGCTACCTTTCGCGTCCGTGTTTCGCCGTCTCGCAGAAGCAACAAACGTGCGTCTTCCACGTCTGAACCAAATTCACCGTAGCTGCAAAAGATCGCCGTGGAATCGGCATAATGAACGCGTCCCCGTACCCAGCGGCTTACGTGCTCGAGGAAATTACGGTCGTCACGGTTATGGTCGTGATAACCCGAGCCGCGAAATTTATATATTTCAGGCCGCGAATGATTTCGTCCCTGAATCGTGATCTGGCCGGTCACGTCCGCACGCGGCGAAATGATGTTCCAGCAATGTCCTTTTTGTTTTGGGGATTCCCCGTCGAGAATATCCGATTCGATTAGCAGCCATTCAAAACGAGCCTCAATGGTTTTACCGCTTGCTGTTTTGCCGAAGATCTCGATTCGATAACCGGTTCCGTAATCGGCCTTGTCGAAAGTAAATGCAGAGTTAGATATCTTACAGGCAAGCACATTCTCATCCGCGGAAAAATCCGCAGAAGTGTATTCGTTCACAAACGAACAGACCGTTTTTCCCTCACGAATATATGTAAACGAAACGGCTGGCACGCGCCGATTGGCAGTATTGTCCCCGACAACACCGTAACGTGGCGAATCGATCGAGTTATCCGCGAACTTTATTATTACCGCGTCCTTACCGCCCGAAGATAGCGCGTCGAAATACCACCATTCATACGCGGCCGGTTCAGGCGAGCGGTGCCAAACGTCATCGGCGACGCTTGAGGTGACGTTTAGAAGATCAGTAGCAATTTTGGCGGCCGCGTCCTGCATAACAACAATGTCTTGCTTGCTTTGCGGTCTTAGCGGCTTTGCGTGAGATTCCGACCGAATTTTCACTTAAAGTCGCGAAGATCGCAAAGGAAACCAGTATCGAATTTCCGCTGTAGGATTACATTTTACCGTTTTTCTGGCAAACTTTCGTCAGGCAAATGAATCTTTCATTCGTATCCTCTCTCCGATCAACATTAGTCTGGAGGTTTCAATGGGTAAATTTTCTAAAGGTGCGGTTCTTGTCCTGGTAGCTTTCATGGCGATATTTGCCGCAGCATGTCCTAAACGGGTCAGCATCGCCGACATCGAGGCCAATCCCGGCCGCTATGCCGACAAGGAAGTCGCGATCGCGGGCCGCGTGACCGACAGTTACGGCATCAATCTTCCCGGCACACCGATCAGAGGCGGAGCGTATAAAATAACCGACGGAACGGGTTCTATTTGGGTCGTAACCGAAGGCGCGGTTCCTTTAAAGGGCGCCGAATTAGGCGTCAGCGGCCGGATCGGAAATGGTGTTAACTGGAACGGAAAAAACTACGGACTTGGAATGTACGAAAAGGACCGGAAATTTTCGAAACGCTAATCTGGATTACGCAATAGATGTTCTTCTTTGCGAACTTCGCGGCTTTGCGTGAAAAGCCTGTTTCACGCAAAGCCGCAAAGAACGCAAAGTAAGGAGCAAAAATCCCTATTTCGGATAAATGAATAAGGTGATCCAAAGGAAAAATATTGAAGACTTTGAACGCGAGTTTGAAATCCTTCACGGGAGCTCCGTTGAACTTCTTGATGCGTTTCCCGAAGACCGATTGTTTACAAAGACCGCTTTAAACGGCGAGTCAATCTCATTCGGCTTTGAATTGATCCGTTCTGCCGCCCAGATCGAAAAGGCATTCGGCGGGATTACCACGCGGCTTTGGGACGATCCGTTTGAGTGGACACTGCCCGAAGAACTTTCCGACAAATCTGCGATAAAGAACTATCTCGAAGAAGTTCGGACAACCCAGGCCAAAGGATTGCGGTTTATCAAGTCCGACGACGAACTTTCCCTGCAAATTCCCGCCCCCGAAAAGTTTCTTTCGTTATCGGAAATTTTGACTGAAACCGTTACGCTCTCGAACTTTCACTTGGACCGCGCATCGGCGATCTCTGACGGAATCAAGCCCGCCTAATTTTTGCAAAAGGAACTTTTTCGTGTGAAAATTCGTTGATGACACGGGTCGCTCGGTACTAAACGGAGTTTCTTAATGCATTGTCCAAGCTGTGGCCAGGAACAGGTTTCCGCCAACACAAAATTTTGTTCGAGATGCGGCTTTCAGCTTGATCTGGTTGCCGAACTGCTCGCGAACGGCGGCTTTTTGCCGCAGTTAGCTCAGCTTGCGGGCAAAAAGAGTTTCTTCAATAAAAAGAACGGCGTGATGTTCGCCGTCCTGTGGTTCTTCTTTTTTGTGATGTTCCTGACGCCGGTTTGGGGCATTCTCGATGTCGAAGAATTAGCGGCAATATCCGCCGTCACCGGCATTTTCGGTTCGATCCTTATACTTATCTTTTCCCTAGCGTTTCTGCCTTCGTCAAAAGTGGCTGCGGCGACCAGAGTTGTTTCTCCGGATAGTATTCCGCGAGGGCTTTACGGAAAACCGCAGCAGCAACAGCTTCCGCCCGAACAATTCCAGCCCGCAAATGTTTACACCGCTCCGGCGGGCAACTGGCGGGCCCCGGACACAGGCGAATTAGTTACGCCCGGTACTGTAACCGAAGGAACAACCAAACTTTTATCCAAGGAAGAGAACAGATAACGATGCATTGCCCAAAATGCGGACAGCAACAGATCACTGAAGAAACGCGATTTTGCTCGCGGTGCGGATTTTTGTTGACAGGAATTTCTCAGGTTGTTGCAAACGAAGGCCAGCTTCCCGCATCTGTTCAAGGCAAACCGGAAAAACTTTCTGCACGTCGCCGGGGCGTGCGTAAAGGGTTGTTTTTCTTCCTGCTCTCGTTTTTGATACTGCCGATCATCATGATGATCACATTAGCCGCAAATGCAAAGCCCTACATTTTGTTTGTGGCGGCCACAGTATTTATCGCGGGCGGATTGCTCCGCATCGCCTATGCAATGATGTTCGAATCGGCTGACGAATCGCCGGCCGGATTCCCTGCCGCACCCGGCCACCAACTGCCGCACATGATGTCGCCCGGCGAACCCAACGCTCTGCCCGAAGCCTCAACTATTCCCGCCGCCGCCTATTCGGCCCCGCCCGAAACCGGAATGTGGCGCAACACAAACGACCTGCAAAAAACACCCCACAGCGTAACCGACAGCACAACCAAACTTTTAGAACGCGACCAATAGCCTAATCTCTTCACTTTTTCTTTTCGCCGAGCTTTCCTTATCTTCTCGCCGAGCCGCTTTCTTCTCGCCGGCTTTTCTTTTCTTCTCGCCGAGCGGCGAAGCTCTGCTTCGCCGGAGCCATCTCAAAAGGATTCGCGGCTATGCCGCCGCTGGGCGACATAGCCGCGAAATGATGAATGAAAGCCTGTCGGAAAAGCGCAGCTTTTCCGCTCGGCGAGTTTAGATTTCGATCCTAATAAACCGTCACAGGATATTCCGGAGAGAATTCGCCATACTCTGCGTTCTTTCTTAAAAACACGGCTCGGACGCTGCCGCTTTCGGGTTCTCCGGGCGTTGCTGGTGTGACCTGAAAACTTCCGGGCGTGTTTGTGAAATATGCCACAGTCGAAAAATTTCCGCCCTTTGGCCGATATTCGATTCTCATGCCGTCCATGCCCTGCATACTTCCCGAAACATTTACCCAATAGCCCGATTGGACCGTCGGTTTTAGCGTGGGAGCCACATCGTCTTCGGGTTTCGGCCCGATCTCGCTTCCGACTATTCCTAAGTCTTCGCCGATCGAATCCGTGTAACCGGGCGAGGCCACTATCAGATCGCGAAACTCAAAAAACATCGTGACAGCTCCACGCATCGGGCCCGGGGCCGGAGCGGCAGAAAAAGCCGGAGCGGGCGAAGCACTGGTTCCGGTCGGCTCGCCGTAGAAAACGTCGTCACGCCACGTTGTCGTCGCCTTAGACGAATCTTTTACCTGTTCGGCATACGTCATCGTATTGATGATCGCCTCGCAGATCGCCTCGATCTCTAAGATCTGTCCCGGCGTCAGCGGAAGCGTCGCGGCATAACCGCCGATCTTCGCGATAAAGTTTTGAACTAGAAAAAGCTGCAAGGCAAGGGCGCCAGGCCACCAAAATTTCTTGGGCATAGTAATATCTCCTGTTTTAAAGTGTTTGGATTGTAAAAGCGGACCGGGATGGCCCAGGGCGGGTTCGTGTCGCCGACTCGGGGAAATTAAGAGCTTTCCGGCTGACCCATTTACATTATTGACACACCGGAATATTTTTTGTCAACACTTTTTTTTTCGCCCCGTAAATACAGGTCGGTACCGCCTGCGTCAGCAGGTGGCAAACATCTAAACACGCACAAACAAGCACCTTACGAGCGTGGATATTCATGCAGCCGTTTTTTTCTTGGCTTTGTTTCGTGTTATTTCGTGTGATTCGTGGTTAGAATTCCGGAATCTTATCCACGAAATACACTAAACAAATCAAACAAACCCGAAAGCAGATTCACCACTCACCGTTCACCACTAACCACTTTCCTGCACTCGCCACTCTCCACTCACCACTCTCCACTGCCTCTGTCCTATTTCCATACAACACGAACTAACCACAAATCCCCACAACATTTAGCCGCATTCTCTTAAACCAATTTATGATTGTGAGAAAAATATTTGGAAAGCTAAATATTTTTCTCACAACCTGAAAACTTTTTCTGAGAGACTGAAAACTTTTTCTCAGCTCTTAAAATATTATTCTCACAAACTGAAAACTTTTTCTCAGCTCTCCAAATATTATTCTCACAAACTGAGAAAAATATTTAGAACGCCAAATATTTCTCTCACAACCTGAAAACTTTTTCCCACAACCTCAAAACTTTTTCTTAGCTCTCAAAAAATCATTCCCACAAACTGACAAAAATATTTGGAAAGCCAAATTTCTTTCCCACAAACTAATAATTCTTTCAGAATCTCTCTGAAAGAATTATTGAAAGCTATTTTTTATTACCAAACGTTCCTGAAAATATTATTGAAAACTATTTTTCTCTCCCACAACGCTAAAAACCATTGCAACAAAATGCAAAAAGAATTTCAGCGTTCCGAAATGCGGTCTTGAAATCAATTTTACGGTCGTAGCGATCACAGCACCGCTCTCACTATTTTTTCTTTTTAGCTTTTCGTGTAACAGACTTCGTAAGTAACCAGGCTGGATCAATGTCGATTGTTGATAACATGGGTTGGTAGTTCCATTTTCCGAGCATCTTAAAAGCCTGTCGGAGATTTACTCTCGCGAAAAAGGGAAGTTTTGAGCCTGTTTTCCTTATAATCCCAAATACAACTCGATAATCGGAAGTTGTTATTTTTTCTTCAGGCTTTGGAATCGACAAGCTATAAGGGCGAAGCTTTTCGTCTACTTGTTTCCGAACCTCAGGAAACTCTAAGAAAGCCTCTGCGGAAACAGTACCCTGAGAAAAAAGATGACTGAGTGAGGAGGATGCCTTTCCAACCTTCACGTGAATCATATCCTTAGGGCCATTGATTTCTGAATAGAGGTCGCAGAATTCAAATGTTTGACTCTTTTCGGGATGCACGAGATCCTTGTCGAGAAGGAAATACCCCTTCATCGAATCTCTAACGAACTCATTATATTCCCCCTCACCTTTATCGTGCTTAAACGCTGGCAGCGGAATCGGATACATATCAACGCCGGCGACATAAGCGTCGAGCTTACTAATATAATCCGAATTAATTGAATACCATTTTCCGTCGCTTAGTACGTATTGATGACCTTTCAAAGTCAATTCCGCGAGAAGGCATCGAAAAATGCTCCCAACTTTTCGGACTTCATCGTTTGAATGTGTAGAATAAACATTTTTTGATTTCAGTAAGTCCACGGAAATGTCCCATCCTTCATCTTCAGTGGTCGTGAGGAAGGTGTGAAGGCTAATGTCGAGGAGATTTTCCGGGTTTGTGGGTTTATGTTTATAGCGAAAGTACTCAATTTCCGAAAAATCGACGATATCGGGAAGAATCAACTCGATCTCGCCAGTTATAAAAGACCTTGTATCTAATTGTCTCGCAAGTTCTTCGTTTAGCTCGTCAATCAACATTTTGTTTGAAACCGAGCTAATCTGATCGACAAAGGCAAAATCGCCTTTCTTGTAATCCTCACGAGTCGACTGTAAGTACAGTTTTCGGAGAAACTCAGGAACCTTAAAAATATCAATCGGAGCAATGACATTCAGACCATCTATCCCACTCATTCGGGAGCCGAGTGTGGGATCCGTTGGAATTCCAGTTACCGCCTTTAGTAAATCTTTTTCTACGTCTATACCGAATAGACCGATTGGAAATTCTCTACTAGCCTGAGTGCGAGTCTTACCATTGATACTGTCAAACGAATCCTTATCGATGCTTCGAACCTTCGATACGGAATTCAAGACAACCTTCAATCCAAATCGATCTTCGCGACATTCTTCCTCTAGGAAATACCGGCCAGTTCCGAATGTAAAAGCATATTGCCTTCCGTCTACCGTCGTCAGTAGAATTGCTCCGGGAGATGATGTTTTCCCTAATTTTGCCTTGTCGACGCCTGCGGGAAAGAAATTGGCCCATTTCGGAGGTTTCGAAATAGGCTTCTTACTGAAAAGATCGTATTTTTGATCGCCCACGTCGAAGGGCTGATGAGTTAACCGTTTATGAGTAGGAATAATTGAAGCAAGTTTCAAACCTTCCTTTATCAAGAATATCGTTAGGGCTTGCTGCGGGAGTTCTGGGGGCATAGGGAAACATTCTCCTTTTGGACAAAAAGGCTATATTCCCGAAATCCTTCTGTCAAGCTCGAGGTGTCTTGATCCCGTACAAACGAATGCTATTCGAATCTATGGCGATATGACTCAAGGTCCTCCGAACTAAGTTCAGAAGGAGAAACGAGTCGATAGTGCTTCTCAGAAACCACCGAGATAATATCTTTGGCTGAGTCGAGTTCGAATAAAACAATGATTCCGTTGGGCAAAAACTGTGCGGCTATTGGTTTGCAAATGAGTCCGGGGAATTTTTCCGCGCAGAGTGAGACATCTTGTTCGATTTGGACTTGTCCCAGTTTGTCCTTTCCGCCTTTTGCCTGTACAGGAATAATATAGTGAGAACCTTTCTTGTCGACCCCAACATAGATTTCATCAGTTTCTACCTGGCCAATTCCCTTTACGGAAGTTCGCAAATGGTTCTGTAATGAATAGCAGACTAGGCCCGTAAAAAGATCGATCAGACGGTTGAAGCGCACTTTTGCCAAAAGAGCTTGCTCATCATCTAGCGCATACTTCGAAATTACTCCTGGCGTAGAATCAAGAATTTTTGTTTCAGCAAAATTCTCTGACGGCTTGAACGAAAGTTCAGCGACAAGGGAAAATTTATAAGTTCCTTTTCCAGTTCCTCTAATTATCCAATGCTTACCACTTGGAGCAGTTTTCAGAATCCTTTCAGGAAGTGCTACTCGATATCTAAACGAGTAAATAACGTCGGCCGAATTCTTTGGAAGCTTTATGCCGAGTTCAGTCGCCTTTTCTTCATATTCATCCTTAGTGAATGGAAACTCAACCGAATCCTTCTTGTAATGTTCGAAAAAAACGCTTTCGATCAGTTGTTTGTATCGATTTTCTGTTCTTGGCGGCATTATATCTCTACTATTTTCCTCGATAACGTAATATTAAAACTTCTTCATTTAGATCAGTTTTTGTAGCGGTTGAAAATCTTGTCCTGAACTGATCAATTCTCACTACTTCATAGCCTACCGACTCTGCGACCTTTGCAAGAATGTTTCCGGTTCGGATCATAACTCGAAGATACGATGCCTGATCCCCGACCACATATGCAAGGTGTGCTCCGGGAGCGAGGCTTTCTTTTAACTGTTCTAGGTGAGTAGCCATGCCGCCGAAATATAGCTTGGTGACTCTTGCGTACATCCTTTCGAATCCTGAGGTCTTCCCAAGCTCGACTCTGCGCGCTTCTATCTTCTTCGCAATTTGCTGAATTTCGGGAATGTTCTTGACATACTTGTCATCTTCATCATTCTTGTAAACTCCGCGAGTGTTCGAGCGCAACAGAGTCTTTTTCATTTCTCTGAGGTCTTGGCGATTAGAAACAAATCCCAAAATTACCGATTCCAGTCTTGTCGTTCGCGTATAGTCCTTTTCGTTTGGATACGGTGGCGAGGTTATGACGGCTGTGAATTTACGGCCTTCTAGGAAATTGAACGGCGATCGGGAATCGGAAAGCACTACTTTTGCCGAGGGAAATTCTGCCGCGTTAACTGACTCGATATCGTCAGCAATTTTTGAAATTTCGCGAAACCACGCCTCAACAACGACAGAATCGTCTTTGATTTTTCCTATTCCAACTTCAGGGCCAAATCTTAGATTGCTGATCTGAAACACCAATGACTTAGCAAGAGCTACGTTGAAATATTTTCCAGTAGTAGTATTTCGGAAAGTATTAATTTCATCTCGTAGAACAAGTGCTTTGTGCAATGGAAGTGGGCTAATTGAATCCTTTAAAAGGATCTTAGTTTGGTCATCATCCAACGTACGAAGTTTTTTAGGTACATACAAATGTTCCTTTGGTTTGTCCGAAATCCCTTGTCGTGCAAGTTTAGAAAGAACGCTTTCCTTTATAATTGCAGCCTGCTCGCGAAGTGATTTCGGATCAACATTCCAGTCTGATTTTACAGAGCCTGCGAAATGGGCAAAGCGGTTAGCTTCCAAGCCAACAGATTCAAATCCCCTGATTTTGGCTTCAACAACGGTTGTTCCGGTTCCGCAAAAAGGATCAAGAACGAGGTTATTTTTTTTTACACGAAACTCTTCAAGATATTCTCTTACCAAATGCGGTGGATACGACAGGACGAAGCGATACCAGTCATGAAATGCTCGATCTGACTGTGAAAGCTTGTTCCGTTCGCTATTCAAGGCTTGAGGAAATACCTCTGGTACCGACACCATTGAACGTTCCATAAATTGATCTTGGCAGATTCTAGCATTCGTTCATTTCCAACGCCAACCAGAGTCCAGATACGAAAGGATTTCGCGGAAACTAGTTTCCTTTGCGCTTGGGGCCGAAGGACAGTGGTTTGCCGTTGGGGAGATCGGGGTGGGCTAGGAGACTGTATAGGGAGAAGTCGAGTTTACGTTTGGAGAGGGCTACGGCCTTATTGGCTTTTTTCTCGTTGGACCAAGCGAGGGCGAAAGCGTTGACGTGTTTTTTGAAGTTCTGGATGACCTCGTCGGTGATCGCAGGGTTGATCGTCTGAATTTTCTCAAGCGCATCGAGCTGTAGATCGAAAAGCTCGAACAGATCGTCGTCCGCTAAGCTATCGTAATCTTCAAACTCGATCACTTCGAGCCACGTTTTGAATTCGAGTAAGGGCATACAATGCAGAAGCCCGCACGATAGTAAGGGCGAGAATAATAATGCACCAGTGTAATGATGGATGGCAAATCATTGCGTTAGGCAGAGATTGAGCTCGAGATTCTGGGGAGGCTGTGAAATTCGCCCTTACTATCGTGCGGGCTTCTGCACTGTTTCGTTGTTCGCCCTTACTATCGTGCGGGTTCTGCATTTGGTAAGGGCTTCTGCAAGTTCTGCTCAGTCGTTGATAATAAATTCTTCGTCGCCCTGGCAATATAGTACATAATTTACGGCGGCTGACACGTGTCGAGGTTTCCAAAGATATTTCGTGCTCATCCCGCGCGACCAAATGCGTTCGGTGTCAGAAACCAATCCCGCTTCGCGAAGCATTCTTGTAGCGTTTGCCTTTAGATCGACGACAATACGCTCAGGTTTGCGTGCCGCAGATATTACCGCGTGAACATGATTTGTTCGAACATTTTCGGCCTGCAAGAAATAGTCGCGTCTGGAACAAAGAGCTTTGATCGACTCCTCAACTTTCGCCCGCATCCGGGCATCAAGGATCATTGGCTCGGATGCCAGTTCTTTCATGTGTTCGTGAAGACCAGGATTAGGATCGATCTTTGGCCCCCGGAAAAGATTATTTCCATTTCGGCCAACCGAACTTCTGTTATCTCCGTGGAGCCACGAGCCGTAGGTTCGCCATGTTAATAGGTAGGCTTGAGGATATTCGTTCTCTTCGTAGATCTCGAAACCGTGATCGTCAAGGTGCATGGTTTATTTGATCGGTTCGCCCTTACTATTGTGCGGGCTTCTGCAAATTCTTTCGCCCTTACTATTGTGCGGGCTTCTGCAAATTCTTTCGCCCTTACTTCGTGCGGGCTTCTGCATTGTTAATAACCGATGGCTTGGCCGTCGCTGCGGGAATCTATGGCGCCGGTGCGGTTTCCTTTTTCGTCGATCATAATTCCGGTTGCGGAGGCGATGTTACCGGGACGGGCGGAGAATTTGTGGCCGTAGGCGGTTAATATTTTAATTGTGTCCGGCGACATTCCGTAAGGCTCGTACAGTAGTTCGTCGGGCAGCCATTGGTGATGAATGCGCGGGGCGTCTATCGCGGTTTGGATGTCCATTCCGTGATCGATGACGTTGATAACGGTTTGCATGACGGCTGAAATTATCCTCGGGCCGCCTCGGGCACCGACGGCAAACCAGACAGTTCCGTCTTTTCTCAAAACGATCGTCGGAGTCATCGACGAAAGCGGCCGCTTGCCGGGCTCGACCTTGTTTCGTTCGCCCTGAACTAAACCAAACAAATTTGGCCTGCCGGGACGAGCAGCGAAATCGTCCATCTCGTCATTCATCAAAACGCCGGTTCCCTTTATCGTCACACGCGACCCGTAAAGGTCATTTATTGTGTAGGTGTTGGAGACGACATCGCCGTCCGGCCCGGCGACGGTATAGTGGGTCGTCTCGGTTCCCTCGGCAATCTGAACTTTGCCAAAGCCGACCTCCCGGCTAGTCGAGGCCTGGGACGCATTAAAAGTTTTAAGCCGCTCTTCGGCGTACGTTTTTTCGATCAGCGATTTCGCCGGAACGTCTGCAAAATCAGGATCGGCCATATATTCCGCACGGTCGGCAAACGCGCGCCGCGAAGCCTCAGCAAGTAAGTGGAATCGTTCCGCCGAACCGAAACCCATTTTGCCGACGTCATATTTCTCGAGCATATTCAACACTTGCAACATCACGATCCCGCCCGAACTTGGCGGCGGCATTGTGATTATTTCGTGCCCGCGATATGTTCCCCGAAGCGGTGTGCGTTCTTTTGCTTTATAATTCTTTAGATCATCGAGCGTTATCAAACCATTGTTCGCCTTCATATCGGCCGCGATCAGTTCAGCGGTGCGGCCTTCGTAGAATCCTTTAGCTCCATTTAGCTTGATGCGATTTAGGGTTTCGGCCAGGTCTTTTTGTATCAGGCGATCACCCGTCTCGAAAAACTTTCCGCCGTTTAGAAATATTCGTTTGCTTTCTTCATATTTGGCAAGGCTTTCCGAATATGCCTTAAAAAGCTCCGCCAAGCGATGTGACAAGATATAACCGTCTTGGGCCAAAAGCCGCGCAGGTTCTACGAGGTCTGCCCATTTTACTTTTCCAGAACCATGCTTCTTGAAAGCAAGCTCAAAACCCGCAACAACTCCCGGGACGCCGGACGCACGATAGCCGATCGTCGATGAACCCTCGCCGCGAATCAGCCCGCCTTTCGCATCAACAAAAATGTCCCGCGAGGCCGCCGCCGGAGCCATCTCACGATAATCGATAGCGAACGCAGAACCATCTTTTTTGCGGATAACCATAAATCCGCCGCCGCCGATATTTCCCGCCTCAGGGTAAACCACGGCGAGCGCAAGCCCGACCGCGATCGCCGCATCAACCGCGTTTCCGCCTTTCTTCATAATATCCACGCCGATCTGCGACGCGAGCGGATGCTGCGACGCGACCATCGCGTGTTTCGCGGTCGGTGCGTCACGATTAGAGAACGCGGAAACGGGCGCAAGAAGGCCGCAGACGAGAGCAAGTGTAAGAAATCGAATGGCAATCGGCTTTATCATAAGCGAATATTATCACCGGTCATTTATCGTTCAAAGCACCAAACAAAGCACCAAAACTTTTTCTTTGCTTTTCTTTGCGTTCTTGGCGACTTTGCGTGATACGTTTCGGGGAATTTTCACGCAAAGACGCGAAGACCGCAAAGTATCGCTAGGAAGAAATTTAGACTGTCTCACTGCTAAATATACTCACTACTTTCAATTACTGGTTAAAGACGTTATATTCGTGAGTTCGGCCATACAGGCCCGACAAAACTCACAATACGATTATGGACGGCGATAGTAGTAGCAAATGTTTCTGCGAGGCATCACAACCGGCAAACCGGCACAGAAACTCAAGCGTCTAGCGGGGCGTCTTCGCCGACGTGCGTCCGAATATCGTTTTTACACATATCTAGCAGTTCTCGGTCCGGGGCTGATCGCCGCAAATGCGGGAAATGACGCAAGCGGCATTGCAACCTATTCGACCGTCGGAGCAGCCTATGGCTATTCGATGCTTTGGCTGCTGCTGCCGATTGCGATCAGCCTGATATTCGTACAGGAAATGTGCGTCCGAATGGGCGTTGTCACCGGGCAAGGCCTTGCAGATCTTATTCGTGAACAGTTCGGAGTTCGCCTGACCGCCATCGTCATGTTGGCGCTGTTGGTGGCAAACACGGGCGTAATCGTTTCCGAGTTTGTTGGAATTGCTCAAGCGTCGGAACTCGTCGGGGTTTCGCGCTACATTTCGATCCCGCTCGTTGCGGGTGCGATTTGGTGGTTGGTCGTAAAGGGATCGCGCAAACGAATCGAACGCGTCTTTATCGCGATGTCTTTGGTTTTCCTTTGCTACGTCGCGTCTGCTTTTCTCGCGAAGCCCGATTGGCTGGAGATCGGAACGGCCATCGTAAATCCGACATTCAGCACTGACGGCATTTACCTTTTCACAATGATCGCCCTGATCGGAACGACCATCACGCCGTTTATGCAGGTATTCGTTCAATCTTCGGTGGTTGAAAAAGGTATGGACGCCGACGACCTGACGCTCGCGCGGATCGACGTTATTGGAGGCACCACTTTCGCTTGTGTCATTGCAGCATTTATTGTAATAACCGCCGCTGCGACGCTTCACAAAAACGGCATTACTGAGATCGACTCAGCCGCAACCGCAGCCCAAGCCTTTGTTCCTATTGCGGGAACATATGCAAAATATCTTTTCGCGATCGGACTTTTCGGCGCGGCCATGCTCGCGATGGGCGTGCTTCCGCTGGCAACTGCGTATTCGATCAGCGAGGCCTTGGGTTTTGAGAAAGGCCTGTCGAGTTCTTTTCGCGAAGCACCGATATTTCTTGGGATATTTACAAGCCTGCTGGTTATCGGCTCGCTCGTCGCACTGATCCCCGGAATTCCGCAGATAAAACTTCTGCTCGTGACGCAATGTGTTAACGGACTTTTACTTCCTTTTATACTTATAACGATCGTTTCGCTGTCAAACAATCGCGCCATAATGGGCGAGTATAAAAATTCCAGGCTTTTTAATCTCGCTGCCTGGTCGATCACGATTATCGTGTCCTGCCTTTCTCTGCTGTTGCTTGCGCGAACGATTGCTGATAATTTTAGCGGCTAACGTATGCCTTCGCCGAACCTCAGAAAACGCCTTGTCTTTTATGTAACGCTGATTGGAATTCTCGCGTTGGTTTTGATTCTTCTGCCTTTTGTCGAGGAGATTGTTAAAGCATCTGTCCTTTCGGAACTTGGCATTTCGATAGACGCCAGCGGCACGGCGACCAAAGCTAATCCAGACGGCCCGGCGTTGGGAATGGCGATAGTTACCACCGTTTCACTGGTAACAAATATTCTTCACTTAGTGAAAATATTTCTCGGAATGGCCATAGTGATCGCGACCGTCCGGCTCATTTCGGTTCTGTTGTTCGAATCCGTCCTTCGCCGCTCACGTCAGTCCGAGATCGCCTCGCTTCTCAAGACCGTACTTTCAATAGTCATTTACATCGTCTCTTTTTTCATAATTTTTCAATCGGAATATCCTGGTGTCCAACTCGGAGCTCTCTTCACCGGATCGACGATACTTGGAATAGTTGTCGGTCTCGCGCTTCAGGACACGCTTGGAAATCTTTTTGCTGGTATCGCGATCCAGGCCGATCAGCCATTTCAGGTCGGCGATGTGGTAACAATTTCCAATCGCGGCAGCGGCGTAATCGAGAGCGTTTCGTGGCGCGGTGTTAAGATCCGCACCTTCCAAAACAAACTGCTTGTAATGAGCAATTCCGTCATGGGAAAGGAAACTATCGAAGTTGCTCCGCGAGATAATCTGAATGCGCGTTTGGTTTTTTTCAGCACTGTTTATACGGCCTCGCCATCTAAAACCGCCCAACTCGTCCGCGAAGCCGTCCGACAGGTTGAGAACGTCTCGACAAAAATGAGGCCCGTTGTCCGCATCAGGAATCTCGCAGAGAGCAGCCTCGAATGGGAAGTAAAATATTGGTGTGAAAACTACGCTCGATACAACGATACGGATGCTCAGATCAGGCAGCGAATCTGGTATGTCTTCACTCGGGAACAGATCGATTTTGCGTTTCCGACACGTACGATCCATATTGCGGAAAAAACTGAGGAAAGGCCGACGGTCGAACTGACAGATTCAAAGGTCGAGCAACTTTGCACGGTCCCGATCTTTGCGCCGCTCAGCGACGAGGAATTGAAGATTCTCGCCAACGGTTCCGTCTCGCGGGTGTTTGCTCCGGGTGAAACAATTGTACGTAAAGGCAACGAGGGAAAATCGATGTTCGTTATCGTCAGAGGTTCTGTCAAAGTCCAGATACCTGACGGGAATGAGGCTCGGACCGTAAATAATCTTTCATCCGGCGATTTCTTTGGCGAGATGAGTCTGTTGACCGGCGAACCACGAAGCGCAAATGTTGTCGTTGATGAAGAAACCGAAGTCCTTCAGATAAAAAAGAGCGCCATCAAGCCGATTTTTGAAGGCAATCCAAAATTGCTGGAATCAATAGGTTCGATAATCGAAGACCGCCGAACGAGGCTTGATATCGGCGATCCTGCTCCCAAAGCCGAAGAATCGCCTGACGAAAAAGGAGTCTTGCGGTCACTGAAAAACTTCTTCGGAATAGATTGAGCGGTTAGTTTGCTTTTGAGTCGTAGATATCGTGGAGAACTTCGCTGATCGGCTTGCGATTGGAGTAAGGATCGTTTTGGCTGTCGGCTTTTTCATTGTCCGAATTCCCCGAACCCATTCCCTTTAAACCGTATGAAAAACTCTTGTCGGCGATCTCGCGACCATCATGCGGAGTTTTAGACGAATCATTGATAATCATGCTAACCGCCGTTTCGCGTTCACCACTGCCTAACAAATCCGGGTCAATTGGCGTAGGCAAAGCACTCGCAAAAGCCTTCCGATGTTCTTCAAGCAGAATCGATCCGCGCAATCTTCGTGCTCTTTCCAGAGATCTGACCGCCGCGGATGTGAGCGGAGCATCGGCTGGCTCACGCTCGATTTTGCGAAGGACCTTTACATAGCTTCGCAATTCCGGAGTCGGATATATAAACGCCTTTTCATCGGCGCTTTGATTTTCCACGACTGCGGATAAATGTTTTACAGCAACTTTATGATCGCCGACTTTCCCGTAAAGCGCCCCGAGAGCAAAATGAACAAGCGGCGGTGCATTGCTAAACCTGTGAATTATCGCCTCGCCGCGCTCGATCGCCTCGCGATATTCGAATCCGAACCAACGCCGCTCGTCGTCACGCAGCATTTCATTTGCTGTTAGATAAAACTCGAAGATCTCGCGGACCTCGTTACGAGATCCGGCGGAGAACATTTTGTAAAGAAAGAATCCAAAGATCCCAAAGAAAAAAACAACGAACACCGGAAACCCGGCCACAAAAAGCATCGACGCGATCACTCCGACCGCCACGATGTACTGCCCCTTTTCCTTTATGCCGGAAACAGCTCTTTTTTCTAGTTTTGTTTCACTCACCCGCTTGCTGCCTTATTCTAAAAGTAGGACAGACTGTTAGTCTGTCCATTACGACAGGCTAACAGCCTGTCGTACAGTAAGAAACGAACCTATTCAGCCTTACTCTCACTTGGCTTAGATCCCCGAGGCTTTCTCTTTGTCTTTGTCTTTGTCTCACCGTTTTTGCCGGAACCGGCTTCCTTTGTTTCAGCGGGACGAGCGGCTTGTTTCTCATCGGCTTCTTTCTTGAGTCCAAATTCGGCCAGCACGTCCATAAACTTATCGGCCACCTTGTACGGCGAATTAATAACAAAAGATAATGTTTCGCTCAACGCCATTGCTTCCAGTTCGACAAGGCTGGAAAGCTTCTTCTCGAGCGGCAAATCGGCAAAGGTTTTTTTATATTCTTCGCTCGGCTTCGATTCGTCCGGCTTCCCTTCTTCTTTCTTTTTTTGCGTCATAACTACGATCTCTCCATTCGATTCGATCCTGGCAAAGCATGCCAGTCGATGACCGTTCTTACGCATGTCGTCCGGCAATAGTTCCAGTTCGGCGTCGGTGCGAGCCGAAAGATGTTCCGATCCGGTTTTTACCTCGACAGCACAATGATGCTGGCCCGCCTGAATATCGACAACCTCACAAAAGCCGTCGCGAACACCGATACGTTTTGCCGCGTCCGACAGGTAAGTTCCCACGGGCACTATTCCTTCCAACTCTTCTTTTTCAAAAACAACTTCCGCCTCGTTCATATCCTTGTGTCAATTCCCTGTCATCGTTCTAACCCGAACTCTGGGCTGTGCTCCCGATGGGGTCGAACCCGCCGCGGTCGCCAGTTTCTGGCATTCGGTACAGAGTCCCCACATCCTAAGGCTGTGGTGCGTCGGCAAAAAATCAAACTTTTCGGCCATTGCATCCTGCAGCGACTCGATCTCCTGTGAAAAAAACTCGATCACCCGGCCACACTCCGTACAGATCATATGATCGTGATGCTCGTGATTGTAGTGATGCTCGTAATAGGTCTTGTTGTCCCCAAAACGAACCTCTCGCGCTAATCCCGCTTCCGTCAGCAATTTCAAGGTGCGATAAACGGTCGTGTGCCCGACGCTCTGGTCTTTTTTATGCACCAGCCAATACAGATCCTCGCTGGTTAGATGCCGCTCGGTGCTCAAAAAGATTTCCAGTATCAGATCACGTTGGCCCGTTCGTCTTAAGCCCGCTTTCTGAATATGTTCGAGAAAGATCCTTTTTTCGGTTTCAAATGTTTCTTTCTTTTTGGCCATTGCTATCAATAGAATAATTTTATCACAATGCTACGGGCGATCTTGAATTAGTTCACGCACCTTCGAAATTCGGCCCGGATCGACGCCATTTCGCTCGGCGATTTGCAGTGAAAGCTCACCTAATAATCGATATATCTCCAAAGTTTCACTACCCATTTCCTGCCCTATCGCAACTATATGTCGATGAACGGCCCCGGCATCGGCCCTTGCAAAACTTCCCGTCAAGGCTGCCGTGGTTCCCTGCTTCTTTATATTTTCTATTGTACTCTCAATAAGCGGCAGTAGCATTTTCGATGCGTCCTGGCCCTCGACGCCGCATCTTTCCAACATCGTGTTTGCGAGGTCGATCAATGCGGTAACGTGCCCACAGGCCATTACGGCAGCCGCATGATAAAGGGCTTTCTTTTTGGTATCGACTACGAATGGCAGCCCGCCGAGAGCTTTTGCTATTTCGACACCGACAGAGTGGCCTGTTGCGTCGCCCTCGACGCAAAAATACGCGCCTTCGAATGCGTCTTGGCCTATCGAATAATTGCTGATTGATATTAGCGGGTGAATCGAGCCTGTCGAGCATCCGATGTCGGAAAGGCCGCTTAGAATATCCGAGGACAAAGAACCGCTTGTGTGCAACACTGTCGGTTTCCCGTTCAATACCTTGGCAAGCTCGTCCGCGACCAAGCTAATTTCTGGGTCGCCGGTAGTGATGATGATTAAGTCGGGATTATGTCCGCCAAGCTCAGCGATGTCATCTATTAGAATCGAACGGTTAGACATTTCGCTTGCAACATTTTGAGCGATTTCTTTTGAACGGTGGACGAGATACGCGACGTCAAATCCATTCCTCGAAAGCGCAAAAGCAAGTGCTCCGCCTAACCTGCCGACGCCTACAATAGCTGCTTTTCTCATCTATGAGAAATATAAACGACGGACGGCAAATCGAAAAGTACAGCTATATCTGAACCAGAATCTCATCGTCTGGAACCGGTTGGGTATCCTTTACTTTATTGGGTAAATTTTCGGTCTTTGGTTTTGTTTGCTGCGGCGGCGAGCTTAAAGCATCGGCAAGCACCTGCACTTCGAACATACCGAACGATGGCAGTTCACCGCCGGCTTTAAGTTTGCCCAATAGCTGAGTGGCAATTCGCGCGTTATCCGCGTCACCGGTTTCAATAATTCGCGACAAGTTCGCCGTAACAATCTCTCGCTTTTTTGTCAGAACTGTCCTGAAATTGGAAAGCGCGTTTTCCATTGACTGCAAAAGTCGTTCGGGCAGAGTTTCCCATTCGCCAGCACTTTCAATTCTGAACGAACAAACACACGAGCCGAAATTGGAAACCGAAGTTTCCGTGGCCAATGAACAATCCAGTTCATCAAGCCGGTCGGAAATAGCGGTAACTTTATGCAGATGTTCCGGGCCGATCAAACCGCCTCTGGCAAGTGTTTGAAACTCAAGCCAAACGGGCCCGTTTTTGAGAGCGAGAAATTTTTCCTGAAGATGATGCGACCGCATTGCCGTGTCGTGGCGCGCAACGAAATTCGCAGCGTGGTCCTTCTGATATTTTTCAAGCAAATAACCAAGCTCACGGTTTCGGCCGTCGCCCGGATCCTGGCTGCACAGTTCCGCAGCCTCGATCAGCCGCATCCGCTGTGTCTCGATAGCCGTGTCATCTGTAAATTGAGAAACTAGCGAAAACGTCAAAACCCGCTCGCGAAGCTCGGCTCCGCGGACAAAATCTTCGAGCATAAGCAATTCTGCCCGCTTACGCTCAAATTCTTCGATCGAATCCGTAAAGGTCGAAGCAATTCGCGACAGGCATTCTTCCAATTGAATCGAATCCTGCAGCATCAGGCCGATAGTTTCGGCAAGCGAATTGTAAACTTTCGCGATGCTCGACGACGTGCGCCATATTCGTGTGTTAAAGACATCGTCGGGCAACCTGTCGAAACGCTCAAGAACTTTCGTTTTTTTCCAACCGACAACCCATTGCTCAAACGCGTCGCGTAATTGGGCAACATCTTTTTTGTCGGTAATCGTCTTTGGAGAATCGCCGCCGATCAGGACAGCAGCCCATTCGAGCAATCTCTCTTTTGAAAGCTCCGAACTTGCCGACTTTGCGATACCGACGATGTCGTCCCAAATTATTTTCAGGTCGAGTGAGCGGTGATTAATCTTGTCACCCTTTACGGTAACAAAATCGAGTTTCCGTTCCGCCACCAACGCGGTTAGGACAAGTCTTTGGCTCTCGCGAACAAGCCCGTAAGGCGGCGACGAAAGCTCGGCATCAATATCTTCGAGCAAAATCGTTTCGCTGGCTCCGTTCTCGGCAATCTTCATCACCGACGCGAAATACGGCAGTTGGGCTAATCGCTCAAAAGGTTCAAGCTCAAATCCCTCGTCAAGCAATCGAACAAAGCCGAGCGGCTCGGCAAAATTCCGGACAAGATTTTCGATTCCCAATGAGTCTCTGTCGCCGTAAAGCCCTGAGATCAGCGAGCTTACTTCGGACGGCCCAAGTACATCGCGAAACTGCGGATGCTCCGGAAACCTGGTCTCGAAAAGTGTTTCGAGCATGATCGAAAACATATCGCTGAGCGACTGAGTCTCACGAGCATCTTCCGCAAAATTATAGTCAAAACCATCGATGACAAGCTTTCCGTCTTCCAAAAAACTGCGTCGCAGAATTCTGCCCGCAGCGATCCCATAAGAATGAAGCGGCGCCTGTATCTGCTCCGCAAAATCACTCTTGATCTGGTTGTCCGACGTTAATACGTAATACCGCCGCAGAGTATCCAGTTCCGAAAACGTCAGTGCATCGGGTCTCCAGACGACGCTTCCGGCGGACGTTTGGCGAGGATTGCTGTCAGCCGACGAGCCGCCCGTCGGGACCTCGATCAAAACCTCCCAATCAAAACCTGTCGTAGCCGGACTGTCCGAAACATTCTGCGATTCCCGAACAAAATTTAGCCGGCCATGCCGAATACTGCCCCGCCAAGTCAGGTTGCATTCGAGCCACGGCCCGGCGCCGTCGTTCTTTAACCCCTGCAATGTGGTTTCCGGAAAACGCTCCTGAAACATGCGAACAAGCGTATCCGCAATAACATCCGGCGGGCATTCGGCCGTCGCTTTGTCGAGCGCAAGATTTAGCTGATCCTTGCTCGTCATTCGGAAGCCGTATTTTGACTCGCTTCCGTCTGCTGTAACCTGCTGAACGTCCTGCGGCATCGCCGCCGCAAACAGCGAAATTATTTCCTCGATATTTCTGATCGCTTTTGCCGGATCGGATTCGTCAAAGATCAACATCGACTGTGCGATCTCAGCCGCCGAGGCCCCGCGTCCGTCCAAAGAAAGCAGCATCAGCGCCTTCAGGATCAGCTTCGCCTGAAGCCGCTGCATGACCGGTATCTTTGAGACGACTTCCGCATTGAGATGGTCGTACGCCGCAAACGGCTCGTTCAGATCCTTGATCGCCCTCAAGCCCGTTTCCACTTTGTCGAACACTTCATCAAGAGCGATCAGCGACATCGCGGGCCGGCCAAGAATTTTTTCACCGGCTTCGGCGGCAAAGCTTAGCAACGCAAAGTCATGAACATGAAGGCGAACAAAAGGAGCGACATCCAAGATCGAAGGATGTAGCGGATAAAGCGAGGTAAATTTCTGCTCACTCCATCGGAAATTTGGTAAAACGCTGCGAAAATATTGATATACGTCGTGCAGAACCGTTTGTTTTGCCGGGTGCTTGGGAAAAACGTGTCGATTAACGACCGTATATAAATGCTCCTGATCGAGATAATCGATCTCATACGCACGCGCAATATCGGCATTTACGCCGTCGGCCCCCGCGATGTCATCATCCAAAGCAACGGCAACAAAAATATTTTGTTCCTTAGCAAGATCTGCAATTTTGCCGAGTATCGCACCGTCGTCGCGCGAGACACGAACGCCGCGCTCGAACGCCGTATCGATCAGGATGACCGCCGGCATATCGCCCGTCGTTTGCGCGATTACTGCAAACAATGATTCGAGAGAGTTTTCGGGCCGAGCGGCGTCAGGAAATGCAGCAGCGACAGCGGTTGTGAGTTCGTCGATAAGCGTAGCGGATGTGCCGCGTTTAACATGAATGACCGGATAATGGCGTCTCAATAGCCGCTGTGCGCCGCCGGAAATATAGGGGTCGGAAACCGCCGAACGAAGCTCGGTATGTGAAACCATCGCGCCCAGCACCGCCATAAAATGGCTTTTTCCGACGCCGCGGTAACCTGCAAGTGCAAAAGCCGCACCGCCGCGCGAATGGACAACCGAGATCCGATCGAGCCATTTCCCCATCATCTCGGACGTTATGTCGGTGAAATGATAGCAAGCGATCGTCTCTCTTGGATCAGACTCGAAATCATTTAGATTCGTGTATTTACGAACTTCGACAATGTCCTTTACTTTTTCTTTTACGGGATTCATCGGTATCTTGCAAACAGAATGGTTGACTGTCAGGGGATAACGGAGCGACGCGAATTATTAAGAAAGTTATGAAGCCGAACGACCTCACATTCTTATTTTAGCAGTTTTTCCAGTAATTTGGAAGAAATTTACTGGTTCGGCAATTTCTATTAGTGTCCTATTTCTGTTGTGTTAACAAAATTCAGCCACGAATGCACGAATAGAAACAAACATTCGTGCATTCGTGGCGAATTCTTAGCACCACAAGATTAGGACATTACCCAATTTCTGGCACATCAAACGATAAATTTGAAGCCAACAACAACTTTAATACGAATACACGCATCAAAGGAATCGTTGATTTAGTTCGTTAATAGCGTTAACATTCCTGTATCAAATGGTTTCATGGAGGAGTCGATGTTGAGAAAGATTTTTCGAAAGTCCGCTGCTTTTTCGTTGTCGGTAATTCTTACAGCCGGCTCGTTTGCCGGGTTGCCAGCCGCTTTGCACGCGCAGGATACCGACGATAAGAAACAAGCCGACGCCAAGAAACAGGAAAACAAGGGCAACGAGAACGCCGGTCAGGACAAAACCGGCCCTAAAGGCCTGTCCACAAAAGAAGACCCGACCCAGATCGGCAAACGCAAGATCAACTCCGGCACCGACAAGCTTTTCGGCTGGCTTGGCGGCTCACAGGAAAAAGAAATTGCTCTTGGCCGTCAGCTCGCCCTTGAAGTTGAGCAGCAGGCCAAGCTCGTCGAAGACCCGATCGTTACCGAGTACATAAACCGTGTCGGTCAAAATATAGTTTTGCATTCCGATGCAAAGATTCCCTTCACCATCAAAGTCATCGACAGTGACGAAGTGAACGCATTTGCTCTGCCGGGCGGATTCTTTTTCGTCAACCGCGGCCTCATCCTTGCCGCCGATAACGAAGCCGAGCTCGCGGGCGTAATGGCACATGAGATCGCTCATGTCGCCGCTCGACACGCGATGGAAAATCAGGGCAAGCTCCAGGCGATCAATTACGGGCTGATCGCAACGATCATATTTGGCGGCGGAATCGCCGGTGCGGTGGCGCAAAATGCGGGCGGGCTCGGCCAGTTGCTTAGTTTTCTCCAGTTTAGCCGAAGCGCCGAAAAAGAAGCCGACAGCCTTGGCGTTCAATATTTGTATGCCGCAGGTTACGATCCAACATCGATGTCCACGATGTTCGAAAAGTTGAATTCAAAGAACAAAAAGAAACCGGGGACGCTGGCAAAAATATTTTCGTCGCATCCGCAGTCGCTGGATCGAAGAGACTCAAGTCTTGCACTTGTTTCCAGATTCCCGGAACGCGAAGAGTACATCATCAGCACCTCAGAGTTTCAACGCGTAAAGTCGCACCTGTTCAAACTTACAAACGCCCGGGCAGGCGTTGTCAGCGACATTGATGACGGCGGAGCCGAAGGACGCCCGACCCTAAAACGACGCGACCCGGTCGATCCAAACGCCGACCCCGACGCACCGCCCGGATCATCAAGCTCGTCCGAGGGCCCGCCCCAACTAAAACGCAAAAACGAACCGACAACAACGCCGTCACCGTCACCAACGCCTGAGATGTAAGGCCGGGCAGAAACGCGACAATTATGGAGCGTGAACCTGCACGTGACAACGACTCAACTACTTTTACGCTGGCCGGTAAAGAAACTCTTCATCGCAGAGCGATGCCTTAATGTAGCCGTGGGTGTGCTTCCACCCACGGAAAAGCCATCATAATAACAAACCACCACGTCAGGGGTGATTTACCTAATCCAATGGCTCCGTTAAAGCTCCGCGATGGTTTTAGGTTTGGTTCGAGATTTTAGACGGCGATAAAAGGTCACGGCTTTCATATCCAGAGGGCGGCGGACTAAATCTTACTATCTCCAACATACCGCGATCAAGCCCGCGTCTGGACCCTCGCCGGAAATGACCAAGAGGACTGGAGCTTGGCAGCACAACGACCTACACGCCGGAGACTCCTTCGAGATCAAGATCGTCGAAACCAACTGATCAGACCCGTTTTCCAAATGTTGAAAAGAAGACTACCTGAAACTGCGATTCTCATATCGCAGGCCTGACACCGTAATTCTTGCGGGCGGCTGCTCAGGGTACCATCGCCGTGAAGGAGATCTCGTCGGACAGCTGTCCGTTCGCGTCCCAGGTCGCCACCCCGAACGAGAGCGGGTCGAACCCACAGAAGCCCACCCAGGAAACAAAGCCAGGGACGAATCCACCCGGACCTCCCTCGCCACGTCCGACCGACAGGATCAGTGAACTTGGTCCTGTGACAGCCGGATCGAGCGTGAGACAGTAGATACCGACTGACTGCCCCGGCGCAAACTGACGCACGCCGAGCCAGCTTCCCGAGCGGCCGAAGTTCTGGAACGTCGGGTTCGGACCCGCGATCACCGAAGCCACTGCTCGGGGCTCGCCACGAGGACCGGCGGGACCTTGCGGTCCGGCGGGGCCTTGTGAGCCCTGCGGACCTGCGGGCCCGGCCGGGCCCTGTAGTCCGGCGGGACCCTGCTGCCCCGGGGAGCCTTGCAGTCCCTGGATACCTTGTGGTCCCTGGGGGCCTGGCGCTCCTTCGACACCTTGCTGATTCCAGGTCAGCGGAGTCTCGTTTTGGTGGCACTCGCTCGGGTCGGCCACGATTCGGACTTCATTTCGCTTGACGCAGGCGTGGATAAGCGGCGGGGTTGGGTCGGGCGCCGCCTCCAAACTGAAGCCGTTTCCGGTGAACAACAACCCGATGACGCCAACGAGCAATATGAACCCGATGGTTGCTCCAACGTAATTTTTTAGTTTTTTCACTCTATTCCTCCTCAAGTCAATCGCTTTTTTATTTTTTCGCTTCCCTGTCGATTCCGACACGACTAGGATTTTCCTAGTCAGAAGCTACCGCTCGCTACGGCAGCTCAAGGTGCATCTGACAGATAGCCCATGATCGAGCCGTTAATGAACCTTGCTCCATTCCATCTTTATCCTGTTGGATCCCAGCTGTGCACTGTTTTATTCCACTCGTGGAAGTAAGAGTTACGCGGCGCCATCTTTGCCGATTACCGCTTCGACCGTGTCTTCATATATCACAACGGTGCAGAATCTTACTACGCGGCCAGAGCGTTCCGCGGCTCGCTAAGGGTATAGATTTTGCACAGACAGCTAAATTGAATTTGAGAACAGATCACCTGAAAAGAAATTCGCCGGATCTAAGTCACCGCTAACATCCGCTGTATGTTTTCGGGAGAATAGAATTCCGGCACCGGGACGGTTCCGGCAATGACGCCGAAAAATCGATCCGTATCGGCCCGATTGCCGATAAGAGCGCCGAATAACTGCTGTATCTCCGGCGGCGGCGGTTCCAACGATGCAAGCTGGCAAGTATATTCATACATGGGCGTTACTTCTTCGTTCCGATTGCGTTCAAATTCATCAAGCGCTTCGTTGATATTCTTTCTACCGGACCAACTTTGATCAAGCGCGTCCGCCAATGCCTCGGCATCACGAAAGGCGTCGCTTATGCCTTGGGCTGTCAGCGGATCTTTGTGATACCCGGCATCGCCGACCAGGGCCCAACCCGGACCGAATGGTTTACGAAAAAAGTTCGGAAGGTCAGCCGTCCCATAAAATCTCTCCTCACGCTTTGCCTCCCGCACCTGCTCAGCCAGATCCGGCGCAAGCTCAAGTGTCTTAAAAAAATTTCCCTCGATGTCGGAGCGAAACTCCGCAAATTCCTCATTCTTCCACGCAACCGCAACACAAGCCGTATCGTCGTTGGTCGGGATCACTCCGAAACATCGTCCCGGTCGGGAGTAATAAGTTGCTTCCTCGGTCGGCAACCCGCTCCAATATGTGTAGTACCAACACGCTAATGCAGGCCTGCTGTTATAGATCGAAGCTCCGACTGATCTGGCTACGAATGAGTTTCGTCCGTCGGCTCCGATAACGATCCGAGCTTTGTCGGTCACGGAACCTCCGTCCCTGGTTCTGCTTCGTATACCCGTGACGCGATCGTTGTCCGCCAGCACCTGTTCAACTGCGCAGTTTTCCCGAAACTCAGCGCCCGCGTCTATCGCTGCATCGAGCAGTACTTTGTCCAGGATCGTTCGACGCGGGGCTATGAAATCGGTGACCCCCTCATAAGCGGGCAACGAACCTTTAAGAGCGATGGGGCCTACGTCGAATCCGATTGTTCCGATAGCCGGACAATTTGAATCAATTACCTTCTCTAATAATCCCCATCGCTTCAGCCGGGCAACGCCCGGGGGCCAAATACCGTGCGTCGAAATCGTATCACTTGGGAACGATGCCTTATCGACAAGCAAGACCTTGTAACCCTTTTGAGCGAGAAGCATGGCAGTAGGCGAACCAGCACATCGGGCCCCTATAACAATCGCGTCGTACATATTTCCTCCGTAAATGCTTACAATCATTTGTCGCACAGAGAGCAGAAACCTTACAGATTTTTTTTCTATGACGGAAAAAAATCGTTTAGAGGCGGGCTTGCCCGCCAAACCGTAAGCAATAAAATGCCGGTCAGCAGTTGAAGAGATTTATGAAACGCGCTGTGGAGCGGGACTTTGCGCCCCAATCGCTCAAAGACGCGATGGAGAGAAGCATCAGGAGATGATATGATGCAGTCCGAAGCAGTTCATTTTCCTTTATCTAATAAGAATATGCGGGCCGGAGAAGCTGCGAGCAACACAAAAACGGAGGAGTTGATGCAGATCGATCCAAGCGTTTGGGTTGACGATCACGGCGATTACCTTTTTAGATATGCCATCGTGCGACTCCGGAACGACGCACTCGCCGAAGACGCCGTGCAGGAAACACTGCTCGGGGCGATTCAAGCGATGAATTCGTACGTCGGCAAAGCGACTGAAAGAACGTGGCTTACCGCCATTTTGAAGCACAAGATAATCGACCATTACCGCAAATCGAGCCGCGAGGTGCCGCTCGATCCGTCGGAAACAGAACTCTCGGAATTCGATCCCCTTTTTGAGCGTCAGGACGAATTCAAAAATCACTGGCACGACACGCTAAGCCCTCGCATCTGGAACAGATCGCCGGACGAAGCCTTGCAGGAAAACGAATTTTTTGGTGTGCTGCAAAATTGTCTCTCAAAGCTGCCCGAAAGGGTTGCAAATGTATTTAGCCTGCGGGAAATGAACGAACTCGACACCGACGAGATCTGCGAGATTCTGTGCCTGTCCGCAAGCAATTTTTGGGTTATGATGCACCGTGCCCGTATGTCTCTACGAAGATGTATCGAAATCAATTGGTTTATTAAGGTAAAATAGCGATCCGATGCCGGAAGCAAAAATAATTGTAAAAATTAAAAGGGTGATCAATCTAGCCATTCTCCGATATCTGCCGCCCTGTAAAGAAATCGTTCACATAGTCTCGGCCTCTCTTGACAGAAGGCTAACATTTTATGAGAAGGCGGTCATGAAACTTCATCTCGTCGCGTGTAAGCCGTGCGTCCGCTATATGGAGCAATCGCAATTTCTGAGCCGAGCGACACACCACCTCGACGAAAAGCTCAAAGAAGATCTTTTCACGGGACGCCTTAGCAATGAAGCCCGACAGCGAATTAAGAATGTATTGAAAACCTCCGTCAGCCTTTTCGCGTTTTTCTTCATCTCTTAGGAAATCCAACTAATTCTCGGGGAATAGCATAAAAGACTGGGGTCAAGCATAAAAGACTGGGGTCAGACCTGCGATTCTGCGATTTTAGCCTCATAACAGTCGTACGTATCGCAGCCCAGAAGACTTTGGGGTCAGGCTTTCGATTCTGCGATTTAGCGCGATGTGTTCCGACAATGACTTTTCTTTTGGCGGCTTCGAATTGGATCAACCGTTGGCCTTTCCAATCATTCCAAACGTTCCATTTATCACAGACGCTATCAAATCGCGCATTCTTCACATATCGCGCAAATCGCGCCATTTGCTATTTCGGGGGATCGGCATTTAAAGGATAATTCCATTGGCCGGATCCTACCTTTTCCGGTCACGATCTTTGATAGGAGGATCAATTTCGAGTTGCGAATTACGAATTACGCGTCAAAAAACGCCGAATTTTGTTCAGTGCTGTTCAGTTCGCGCGCGTCGCGAAATGAACAAAAATGGGAGAAAACGACTCTAACAGCGAAAAAACGCCGATTTTTGTTCCGCTCTGTTCCGTTCGCGCTAGCGCACAACGGAACAAAAATCGCACTTTTGGAAACGGGTTATTCGACCGGTGGCAATATCTGGCTGCCGTGGTGGGCGACGATCTTCCATTTGCCGTCGCGTTTCATCCAGATGTGAGTGCTGCGGAACTGGATGTTCCTGACACCCTTGACGGTCGCGCGATGCGTCATTATCGCCATTTTGCCGTGGATGGTGATCTTGTAATCGTCGGATTCGACCATATCGGCATTTGGCACCACCGAGGCAAGGTATTGAGTTTTGTTTTCTATCTCGCCTCGCTGGGTGGTGCCGACATAATCGTCCCAGACAAGCTCTCCGGCGGCCTTTTTATCGCCCTTCAATTCGGCAAGCGTCCACGCCTTGTCGAGTTGGATCAGCTGGTCCTCGACGCTGCCTTTCTTGTATTGCTGGGCGGCAACGGACGAAATCGCCAGCACGAGCACAACGGCGGTTAGGATCGGTTTCATACCCTTTTCGGCCTCCTGGATCACTTAAGATTCTTCTTAAAGTGTTCGAGCGTGCGGTCCCAGGCTTGTTTGGCGGCTTCGGCGTCGTAGCGTGGGGTGGTGTCGTTGTGAAAGCCGTGCTGCTTGCCTTCGTAGGTGAAAGTCTCGAATTTTTTCTTGTTCTCTTTAAGAGCGGCTTCGTAGGCGGCAATGTTGGCATTGATGCCCTGGTCGTTACCGGCGTATTGAAACATCAGCGGTGCCGAGATCTTTGGCACGTCCGCGACGCCGGCCTGGCGGCCATAGAACGCGACGCCGGCGTTTAAGTCTTTGCCGAGACGGACCGCAAGCTGGTTTACCATCCCGCCGCCAAAGCAGAAACCGACCGCTCCGAGTTTACCCTTGCTGTCGGGCCGGGCCTTGAGCCACTTCGCGGCGGCGACAAAATCCTCGGTCATCTTTTTGCCGTCAACCGTGCGAAACAGCGCAACGCCTTTTTGCTCGTCACCGGGGTAGCCGCCGACCGAGGTCAACCCGTCCGGAGCAAACGCCATGTAACCGGCCTTTGCCAGCCGCCGTGCCACGTCTTCGACATACGGGTTGAGGCCGCGATTTTCATGAATGACGAGCACGGTCGGAAACTTTTTGCCCTTAGCGGGGCTTGCAAGATAACCCTTGATCGAACCGTTCCCTTCCGGCGACGGAACGGTCTCGTAACCGAGCTTCAGGGTCTTGTCGTCCTTCGGCACCGTCTGCGCCCAGGCGAAGTTCGGCGTCAGGCTTTGCATGATCGCCGCGGCCGTCACGCCGCCGACAGCAAACTTCCCTATGCTGTTCAGAAACGACCGCCGGTCCATATCGCCGTGCTGGTACTCGTGAAAAAGATCCAATAACTCCTGCGGATATTCGTCTGCGGTTTTGCGTTTCATATTTTCTCCTTGTGTTGCAACAGAATACCTGACGTTGCAGGCTAGTTCAAGATGTTTGTTATTCCTCATTGAAGAGCCGCAGTAAGACTGCGTCGGCGATCTCGCGGCCTCGGCTGAAGGATGGGCAAAATGAAGAGCCGATTCATCTAAAATCGGTGATCAACACGACATCGCGCACTTCGCGTCCGCGTGTGAAGGCAAATTGTTTGCCGTCAGGTGACCAGTCGTACAAATAGAGTTTTTCAGCGGGCAGACCAGTGAGACGCTTCAGCTCGCCGCCGTCAATCTATGATCGAGTTGTACCCGACACAAGCAAAAACATTACGGCTGCGTTTCGTTTGTGATCATGACCACATCGCTTTGTGTCAAACTGCGGGCGACAGCCAATCTTTTTCCGTCAGGTGACAAGGAAAAATCATCGATCAGATTCGATTTGAAATTGGTTACTGCTTTCACTGCCGAACCGTCTAGCGGTAGAGACCAGATGTTCCCAACGTTGCCGACGGTGCCGATATAAAGTAAAGATCGATCGTCCGGCGACCAAGCCGTCGAATTTTCCTTCAAGTTAGCGGGAACATCCAGGCTTTGGAGCATCAGATCGCCCTCGAATGAAATGATGCCGAACCGCCATTTGTCGTCAGCCATAAACAAGTAACTTATACGGCTGCCCTCGTTTGAGATCGCATTCCATTTAGCGTTAGATTCGGTCAACTGAACAGGTTCGCCGCCCGCGAGCGGAACTTTCCACAGCCTTTGCGCCGAATGCAAACCTTTCTGATAGACGACCGAAAGGTTGTCTGGCGAACAGCTCGGATAAACATCGACATCGCCATTGGTAAGCTGCGTGAGGCCGTCGCCGTCCGCGTCAACCCGCCAGAGATTTGGTTTACCATTGCGCCACGACCCGAAAACCAGGTATTTTCCATCAGGCGTAATGCACAAACCTCTCGAATCCACTTGAGCATTTGCGGTGAGTTGACGACGATTGCCGCCGTCCGAATCCATCATCCACAGATTTGACGCTCCGTCTTTGTTTGAGCGAAAGATAATTTTTCCATCCGGTGTCCAAACAAATGGATACAAGGCTCCGGTTTCGGAAATTATTTCTTCAAATTCATTTGCGTCCGCGCCCGCTTTGCCGATATGAATGCCGTTGACAGTATTGGTTTCAATGCTTATAAAAGATTCGCCATTGGAGGCTGCACTTAACGAATCGTATTGGTTCAAGTCGTTCGTAATTTGTCTTGCCTCGCCTTGCGGATAAGAAAGTAAATGAATTTGATTGCTGCCCGAAACCTTCTCGCTCGCCGAAATTAACAACCCGCTTCCGTTTTTCATCCATTCGATGCTGAAAACGTCATACCAACGCTGATTGCTAAGAGGTGTTTCGCTGCCGTCACGGACGTTGATGCCGACAATTGAAGAATAACTCGCGTCCGCTTCCCAATTATTAACCAGGCAAGCGATCGTTTCGCCATCGGGTGACCAAGCGACGACCGGCACATTGGTCTCGAAAGTGTTCGGGTGTTTTTTTCCGGCAATCCTATGTTGATTGCCACCATCCGCATCCGAAATGACTAGATAATTTTGTCCGGCGGCCGAATCCGACTGGGCGTAAGCGAAACGCTTTCCGTCGGGAGCGAAAGCGATAAAACCGTCGAAGACGTTTGGGATCTTTTCGCTGATTCCGCCGAGCGACGAAATGCGATAAAATTCCAAATCGGATTTACCGTCCGCAAAAAGACTGTAGAAAATGTGCGAGCCGTCCGGCGTAAAAGTCAATTCCCAAACCTGAGCTTGGACCGGCGGTATTAGAGCGATGCTGCTTGCCGTCCCGACTTGCTGTACCCATATGCTGTTTCCTTCGCTCTCGCCCAAAACATAAGCGATGTATTTGCCGTCCGGCGAAACGGCGGCGCGGCTTACATTACCGCTGTTTGTTAGCCGCGTGAGCTTTATTTTCTCGAACGGTACGTCAGCCTTTTTCGAATCAAAATATTGGTAGGCCCCAAAAGGCGATGCCAGCAAAACGGCGACACCGCCGATAGCCAATGCCAGCAGAACGGCGACACCGCGACGCGGCGACGCGGGAACGGTTGGTAAAGCTGAGATTTTCTCCCCTTCTGAAATCCACGCATCGCCTATTTCTTCCTTTTCGATGGTGATGCGAGAGAGAGTTTCGGTTTCAATAACAAATTCTTCATCGTCCAAATTAGACACTTCGCTGACAAAGCGGTAGCCGTATCCGGGAACGGTTTCGATATAGCGCGGATTGTTTTTATTTTCGCCGAGAGCCTTGCGGATCTGTGAGACGTGAACCGTCAGGTTCGATTCTTCGACGATCTGATCCTGCCATACGCTCGAAAACAGCTCGTCTTTTTCCACTAATCGGCCGTTATTTTCGACAAGCGTTTGCAGCAGGTCAAAAGCCTTTGCCGGAAGGGGAACAGGCTTATCGTCACGTCGAAGCTGCCTGTTTACCGGATCGAGCTGGAAATTATCAAACCTGTAAATTTGCCTGTTAAATTCCCTCATTAACCCTCTTCGGAATAAATTCGGAACAAATTCCCGAAGTCTTCAGGACTTTCCGACCTGCCTTAAGCGAGAATCGCCGTGTGCCGTCAATCATCAATCATACCGTGCCGAAACTACTGTAACAGTGACGGAAATTATAGCAGAAATTGCGGCATCACAAGCAATTATTTCGGCACTGACAGAGATCAATAAGGAGTTACGAACAATGAACATCAAAAAGAATTTCGCGATCTCACTCGCGTTGGGAACGGTTGTGATCGCCCTCGTAGCCGTGTCCTTTCTCAACGCCGGCAGCAATCCGCTGGAGGTAGAGCCAGAGTTCAAGCTTCAGCTTGCCTCTTCAACACGCTGAAGCGTGAACCTATGAACTTCGGAGCAAGAAAATTTGATTTATAAAAGAGGAAAATCATGAACATCAGAAAAAGAGTCGGTACGAAATTAGGAATGACGGTAATCATCATCGGGATCGTCGCGGTGGCGGCTTTCGGTGTTGCCGTGGTAACGAGCATCCCGGATTCGGCAGGCGTGATCCACGCGTGCTACGGGAAGATCACCGGGAACGTCCGCATCGTCCAATCGGCGTCCCAGTGTCACGACAGCCTCGAACGCCCGATCAGCTGGGACCAGCACGGTTCGCCTGGTCCCACCGGGCCGCAAGGAGCTCCGGGACCACAAGGGCAGCCGGGACTTCCGGGTGCAACTGGCCCGCAAGGAACAACAGGACCGCAGGGGCCCGCCGGCCCGCCGGGGCCACAGGGCTCGGGGGCACAATTGAGAACCGAGACGGCCGATAACAGCCCAAGCGTCGCCAACCTCACCGTTCTCGTCCTGGATTATCCGAGTGAGACAGTCATCAGTGATCTAACCGATGGCATTGATGGCCAGTGTGTAACTCTTATCTCAAATAACAGTAATTCGTTTATCTTGATTGGCAGCGGGCACCCCCGTTGGCGCCTAACGAATTATTCCTGGGATCCATCTCAACACGACACTCTGACCGTCTGCCGTTTCGGGACTTTCTGGCATGAAACCTCGAGGTCAGACAATTTATTTTAAGGAGCCGAAATGAGGCAGAACTCAAACAGTGCATTCGCGCCGAAAAGTAAAGTTCGCAACTGTTCGGCAGATACCGTAATTTTTCCCGCACAGTGAAGCCGTAGAACATTTGCCGGCCCGCGAGATTCTTCGCCTTACGGAAAAAGGCGCGATTCACCTGTTGGAAACCGAAACGGGCGCGTTGTTGATTTGCGGCAGCTCGCCCTCAACTGACAGCAAAAACAATAAATAAGGAGAAAAAATGGCTGAATTATCTTTTCAATGTTTACACGAAACCAACGAGGACAGTCCTTCGGACAGTCCGTATTTTTTAGTTTACGCCGGAGACCGTGAGAACAATCAATCCGATGTCCAGCGCGTTAGAGATCCAAATTGGGATGACGCGGTGGATGCCGGAGACCCTATGAAAAAGGCAACCGTCCCCGCGTTTGATTCGCTGGTTAAAAATCTTGACGTGGTCTTGGTCGCTCTGATTGAAGAAGACTGGGCTCCAGATACAAATTTAGCAAGCAAAGTCAGAAATAAGATGAACGATTCTAACAAAGACCTTAAAACAATCAGCGGGAGTAATCTCAGGGTTAAATTCATAAACGCGATTGAGAGCAATCTCGCCAACGACGACCTTGTTAATGTGCAAAGGTTTTCCAACAATGCCTGGAAATTTCTTTCAGGGGACGAGGCAATTTACCGCGTCAAGATCGCACATTAATTCACATAGAGGCGTATCGGGTTGGCGGAAACCGGGCACGAAGTAAATATGTCTTTTGCTCGTTCCCTCTCCGCGAGAAAGTTCTAACCACGGTCACCGTCCGCGAATTCGGCCGCACGTTTTTCAATCTTCCGGCGGTCCTGAAAGGATTTGACCCGCAGCCCGATCCGCCGGTTGCGCGTGCGGTGCGTCCAGAGTTGAAATGTTAGTTCTGAGGATACATGAAGCGTGAAACGCAAAAAACGATCATCACGATCAAGACATTTCAACGGACGGTGGTGCATTCGCGCCGAAAAGTAAAGTCCGCATGGTGCGGACACTGTTCGGCAGATACTGTAATTTTTCCGCACGGTGAAGCCGTAGAACATTTGTCTGCCCGCGAGATTCTACGCCTTACGGAAAAAGGCGAGATTCACCTGTTGGAAACCGAAACGGGTGAATTGTTTGTTTGTGGCAATTCGCTCTCAGCCAAAAACAAACTCAAATAAAAAGGAGAAATAAAATGGCAACAGTAAGTTTTCGTTGTATAGAAGAAACGAGTGAGACAAGCCCCTCAGACAGCCCGTATTTTTTGATTTATGCAGGAGACGGGCAGCACCTTAAATCCGACGTCCAGAGGGTGCGGCGGGAAAGTTGGGATGACGAAGTAGATGCGGGAGAACCCACCCGCACCGCTAGTGTCCAATTCACAGGAGTGACAAAGTTCGATCTAGTGCTGGTCGCCCTGCTTGAGGAAGACTGGGACAACGATCTAACTTCGGGACGGGTATCCGATGTTCGGGATGTGATGAACAACCTCGACGGGCTGCTCCAACCATTTACTGTGGATGATCAAATAAATGAATTCAAGACGGCATTCACAAATGCGATAAAGAAACATACCCCGAACGATGATCTTATCAGAATGAGGCGTGTCAACAACAATCAATTCACCGATTTTAAAGGTGATGGGGCTCATTACCGGGTCAAATTCGCAGCCTGATCAAATTTCAAAATAAAAGGAGAAAACCAATGCCGGAATCAAAAACAATCGTTGTTTCAATAATGTCGCCCGGAGTTGCAAAAGGCGGCGGTGGTTTTGTCATTATCAACGGCAAAGTAAAGCGCATTCCGCCACATTCGCCAAAGTTAAAGGAACTCGGCGCGGCGATGAACCTTCTGTCACAGGCCGAAGATATTGCCGACAAGAAAGTAAGGTCGCAGCTATCTGAATTCTCGCAATCCCTGATCGAGGTTAATGCAAATAGTCTCGTCGAGGAAGCCGGAAAATAAAACACGGGCGGACGGTTGCGGGCTTGCATACGATTTCCATTCGATGTCAACAACAAATAGTGACCGTTCGCCAATTCGTTTTGCAATAGATCCAGTGCGAATGTTGCGCCACCTGGGCTGTAGCTTTTTCGATTTTGGCTGCTCATCTCACTATCAGCGGGAACGAAATTCACTGTGTTTAAGATTTAGGAGGTTTGTGTGAAAAAATTTGAAAGCTTTTACATGGGTGCGTCTAAAACTTTCGAACGGCAATAAATGTAGGAGGAAATTATGCCATATCAAACAGGTTGGAAGAGTTGTTATCCGTGTACGGGAATTTGGCTCGCCCCGGATGTAAAGGACACGGGTGGAAGCTGCCAAAATCCTATCGGTCAGCACGACGGCATCGGTGCCGGAATATTTTATGAGCTTTATTATTTTGGAGGCGAGACCGAACCGGATTACTCGGGCAGAGTACAAGAAAACTGGAGATGCTGCAGGAAGTGTCTGGTTCTTTTTTTCGACGGCAATCCGACCGCTGGTTTTTGTCACGCCGGAGGCGGCCACGATGCTGTGGGCAGCAAGAATTACATTCTGGAGCACAGTAAGGTTGCTTTCAAAGACCGGTATCGCATGTTAATTAACTGGCGTTGGTGCTGCAAGTGCCAGCAACTCTGTCAACCTGATTGGCTGGTTTCCAAGGATTTCATTTGCCCCAGTAAAAAAGGTGCAGCACATGACACAACCGGAAGCGGTTTTTACGCTATAGGTCATCAGCAATGGATTTAGGCAACTAGTGTCCCGACAGTGTTACGGAGAAAATCTATGCATACTTTTATTTGGAGAGATGTTCGTTTGAAGGGATGGAAACCGGCGGGCGACGTGATCGAGTCCAATCTGGACACGCCTTTGTCGTGGATGATGAATCGTATTAACGAACGCTCCACAGCCCATAAAGGCGACCTGTTGGTGCAAATTATGTGTCACGGATTGCCGGGCTATTTACAATGCTGCCAGGGAAGAGTCCAGCATCCGGATTTCGGGCCTGGCATTACCAGCTATGATCTGCCTATGTTTGAAAAAATTCGCGGCGCGGTGAAGAGATTGGAACTGCACGCCTGTCTGGTGGCGCGGATCGGTTCTTGCCCGGAAAGCCAGGATTTTGAAGCATACGACGGCAATTCTTTTTGCTTTCAATTGGCGCAGACCATTCAAGCCGATGTAAAAGCCTCGATTCATGTGCAGCATTACGACGACGGTACATATGACGACGGAACTTCGCACGGAGGAGGAATTTCATATCATCCCTGGAATGGCAGAGTTATCACTTGGGATTCTAATGGAAAAATTAAGAGCACGGAAGATTTTCCTTATAAGGATTACAAAAAAGTAAAACCGTAAAGGAGAAAATTTTTATGTCATCCATCAGAAGCAAAATTATCAAAACCGACGTCGCGGAAGCAACGCCGGTTCCTTATGGCAAAGTGTCGGATCATGTGCGCGACAGCGTGAGTAAACGAGCTAAGCGATGTGCAGAATTAAGGATTTCTTAGGAGGTATCGTGAAAAAATTTGAAAGCTTTTATATGGGTGCAATTATGGAGATTTTCAACAGCCCGGGAACGACGGAGTGGAAACAAGGAGGAAAAACTCCGGGCTACACGCGTGTTCCATCCAAGGCGGAGTTGGACAAATATTTCAGGGCCGCTGATGTTCCGGGTTATGACAAAACCGTGCATTGGTGTGGCATTTTCCAGGTCTATCTCTTGAAACAAGCCGGCGTCGCGTGCCACTGGAATCGCGAGATAGTTGATGACTCCGGTGGAATGGACCTCGAAATTGTATCGGGCGAAGACGCAAAAAAAGGAATACAAGCCGGCGACATATTTAAGGTCAGTTGGGCCCAGCATCACTTCATGGCCCTTGAACCTGCCGAGAAAGGGTCCATAACGTGTATTGAGGGCAATGCGGGTGGCCTTGCACACCCAACGCTCGCGGCACGCTGGATGGGAAACGCTTCGAACAACACAGTCGGGAATATTCAATACCGATACCGCGTGGTCAGTTAAACAACTGCCGTCGAACAACCGTACGCGTGATCTTTCGGATGACTGAAGCGGGCGAAATTCATTTTTCAGAAGCCGAAACGGCGCTTTGCTCGTCTGTCGCAACTCGCTGTCGGCTTTAGCACACGAGAAATTATGAAATATTGGGTTGGCTGCACAATTACAACGAACAGCACAAATCTTTCGTGCGATATAAACAAACGTTCCTATGTTATGAGGATGGTTTGTTTCAAAAGAGAGGCGTGTGCGTGTTAAGTCCGAGACAAAGAAATCCTCTCCACCAACGAAATAAGCGCCTTATTTCCAGGGTTTGAGGACAAAGCGGATCGCAATTTTTCGGCGATCTTTTCCCGGCCTGCTTTTGGTGCTGAGTCGATCGCGCCAGTAGCTATTCGGGCCGCTTGCCGGTTATCGGGATCGTCGATCAAAATTCTGATAACAATGTCGATCGCTTCTTCCGTTCGGCCGTTTTTTATCAGCACGGCGGCTAAAGTCAGCGACGCGGTTTCGGGCGTGAGTTCCGCGTCGCGGCCCATTACCGCACGGTAAAACCCGTTTTCTGCCGGAACAGGCGCACCGGTCCATTTTTGCAGAGCCGCGATCTGCTGTTCCGGCTCGCCGTTAGCCTCGTATAGCCTGCTTAGAAACGCCAATGCCTCGGCGTTCAGCGGATCGAGTTTTACGACCTGGTTCCATGCCGAAATTGCCTTTACAACTAAATTCCGATCGACGTCTGCTTCCGTCATCTTGGTGAGCCGTGTAAGGATTCGAGCCTTAAGACGGAGGCCTCCAAAATTTGCTGGGTTTGCTCGCGTGGCGAGTTCCGTAAACGCCAGTGCTTCCGATACATTTTGCGACTGGGACGTAAGCTCAAGTTCGGCGAGCATCGTGTAGGCCTCGGCCAGGGTCGGATCTTTATCGAGCGCGGTAATGAGCGTTGTTTTCGCAGCGTTTCGCAATTCCACATTTTCAACCAGTGTTTGTTGGCGATCCGCGGTCCAGAGATGTCGCTGTGCCTTTAATAGATCGGTGAGAGCCGCGGTTCTACGAGCAGAATCAGGGTCGCCATTTTCGAGCGTGCGATTTAAGGCACGCGTCAGCTTTTCGGATAATACCGGAAGAGGCGAGGCGACCGGCGGCTGTGCCGAAATCGTGCATTGCAGCAGGACAATGGAAAAGAAAAAGGATGCAGGGCGGAAATATTTCATCTTGGTTCGGAACACATAGTGAAATGTTAAAAAGCGGCCGTTTCCGGCGTTTGAATAAAGATCAAAACGTCATCGAAAACAAGCCGCCTTTTATATATAACAACAAATGGGCCTACTTTTCATTCTCAGGCTTCGGAGCCGGAGTCGGCGTGATCGACGCCTGTCGCTGCGAAATGACCGTTGTGAAAGCCTGCGGGATCTGGTTGGTCAAAATATCGCCCTGGTTTTCGATGATCTGATCTATAAGCTCAAATTTCTCCTTATCAAAATCTTTAGTCATCAAAACACCATTCTTGTCGATCGTCATCGGGTAGATGCCGAACAGCTGATTACGGAAATTCTGGAAAAAAGAATCTCCTTCCGGCGGCAGCACATTCATTCTTTCCGGGTTCGGCTCAGGAACCAACGCTCCGATCAACTCAAGCTGCTCTTTCGATTTTGCAACGTAATCGCTGTTGGGATAATCACGAACAATACGCTGGAAATATCGGGCCGCCTGATCAGTTTCCTCTTCGACCAAATAAGTATTCGCCAATTTAAAAAGGGTCTCATCCATGTTGCCAAACTTCGGATACTTATCCAATATTTCGCGGTAACGCGACTGAGCTCCTTTCAAACCGCCCTTTCCCTGACCTACCGACTGGGTGTAGTAATAGTTAGCGATAAGAAGGTTATGCGTTCCTAAATTGTTCTGCACTTCCACAAGCCGCTGTTCGGCGTCCGTTTTGAGAATCGAGCTCGGATACGCCTGAAGCAGGGCCTTTAGCCGGACCTCCGCACGTTTGGCACGCGTGGCATCGCGGTCTGGAAGACCGATCTGACGCATCTCCGATTCGGCAATTTTCAAAACAACACGGTCCGCTAACGGATGAGTCGGAAAGAATGTCAGCCAATCCTGATAGGCTGAGATCGCCTGGATCAAACCGCTGGTCGATCCTTCCAAAAAGAAAGAATCGGCAATGGCCAATCGCGACATCGGCAGATAGGGCGAATCGGGATACGTGGTGACGATGGTCTGAAACAACAACCGGCCGACATCAAACCGCTTTTTCCTCACCTCGCGAGTTGCAACAACAAAAAGCTCACGGTCGCGGCCCGGCGTTACCGAGCCAATAAGCTCGTCATACTCGTCATTACCGCCGCCGCCAAAAATACCCAGGAATTTCTTCTTCTTTTTGACCTCTCTCGGCTTTCCGACATTGGATTCCGGGTTAGCTCGTGCAGACGCCGTTTCAACCAGAACAGCATCCGCCCGAACCTGCAGCTCTTTTACCCTTTCTTCCAATTGGTCGATATCGGCAGCTTCAGACTTTTCCGACCTGTCAACCTTTCCTTTCAGGCTGTTTGCTTCGGATTGCAAAGCTGATGCTTCTTTTTCTACCGCACGCAAACGGTTCAAAGGCGATTCCGGGTTTTCCTTTGCTTCTTTATCGCCGTCTCCTTCATCCCGGAGCACCGAGATCGAGCTTGAGGCCGACCGCCGTATGGTTTCAAGTTTTTGCCTCATCACCTCAAGACGCTGTGATGCCGTGCCGTCCCCAGGCTTGGCTTGGGCGTCAACGAAATACGGCACCGCAAACACCAGGACAGCGGCGATTGCTAGTTTTATTGCTCTTTGCTTCATAACTTAATAATTTATAATGCAGGCACGCAAAAGTTGGTGGTTTCGGTTACACCCACACTGTGCCTTTTTCAAGAAGTTCTCTTACCGCCTCGGCCGGATCCGGTTTTCCGAACACCGCCGAACCGGCGACTATTATCTCAGCGCCCGACTCTACAACGTCATTGATATTCCCGGCATCCACGCCGCCATCTATCTCGATTCGCACCTTAAGGCCGCGGTCCAAAATTTCATTTCGCAGCCGACGCACTTTTTGCAGAACCTCCGGGATAAACGCCTGTCCGCCAAACCCGGGGTTGACTGACATGATCAAAACAAAATCCGCGAACGGCAGCGCCTCGTAAATATTCGTAAGCGGCGTTGCCGGATTCACTGCGATCCCTGCTTTTCCGCCTGCGTCTCTGATCGAACTAAGCGTTCGATGCAAATGCGGGTCGGCCTCGACATGAACCGAAACCATGTCCGCACCGGCCTCGACAAATTGCGATGCGTACCGGCTTGGCTCAACTATCATCAGGTGCGTGTCGATCGTCATCGACGTCGCTTTTCTCAGCGACTTCACAACCGGCAGGCCGATCGTAATGTTCGGCACAAAACGTCCGTCCATAACGTCAACATGTAAAATGGTCGCGCCGCCTGCTTCGACCGATCTTATCTCGTCTGCCAATCGGGCGAAGTCCGCCGATAGGATAGAAGGTGCGATTTCAAACATTATTAACGTTTACGGTTGTTTAGTTGCCATTGGGCGAAAAGCCGTTGTATCCAGCATCATGGTTTCGCCGTCGGCTTAGCTTTTGGCGTGCCGCCGGATGTATTTTTGTTCTTTTCCTCTGGCGGTTTTCCGCTTGAATTTCCGGGCGTTTCACCTGTTTTCGGCTTTCCGTCTTCGCCTGCTTTGTTTGTATTGTCAGGGTTAGTGGTCACATTTGCGATCACGTCACGCTTTGTATCGGCCGTTTTCTTCGCGGTGTTCGAGTTACTGTTTGCCTTTGGTTTTTTCGGCTTGTCAGAGATCATTTCCTCGATCTTTTTGGTGTCGTCCGATTCGATGTCCTCGATAAGCGATTTCGGCGTGTCGGCGTCGAGCCCGGCCTTGCTGACAACAACCAAAATTAATTGCCCCGTTTTCACGGTCTCACCCGGACGCGGCAACTGCTCCAGCACCGTGTTTATCTGCTCGGCGCTAGGCCTGTCGGCACGTCTTTTTATCTTTAACCCCAGAGATGCCAATTCCCTTTCGCTTTCGCTGAAATCCTTTCCGATCAATTCAGGCACCTTGATCTCGGTTCCCGAAAGCGACATAAAAACAACGCCGGCCATGCTTGCCAGAAATGCCGCCAATAGCACGATCAGCATCAATAACTTTCCAATGGAATTAAGCCCTGTATTTATCAGACCCATACTTTTACAACAGAAAATCTTATCATTTTGAAGGCCAATGTCACAGCCGCTTTAGAACCGAAATAAAAAATCCGTCCATATTGTCGTGATCGGGAAAAGTACGCCCAAAGCCACGTTCCGTAATAAACCGATCAGGAATGTTCGGGGCGACGACACTAAATTCAGGGTGCGACGCCAAAAATGCGTTTACCACATCTTCATTCTCCACTCTTTCGAGAGAACACGTCGAATAATGCAATGACCCGCCCAGCCTTACGAGTTTTGATGCCATTTCAAGTATCTGACGTTGTTTAACAACTTTTTGAGCGAACTCATCCGGTTGCAGCAAATATCTGATTTCCGGATTGTGGCGTATCGTCCCCGTGCCGCTGCACGGAGCATCGACAAAGGCAATTTCAAACGAACCGTCAGCAAATGGCAAAGGCAACGTTGCGTCGAACTGAATAATATTTGACTGTTCTAATCCTTGGTTCCTCAAACTTTCGGCCATTATGTCGATCCGCTTTCGCGAGCGGTCACCGGCGAAAACCTTCGCCAAAGGGTTTAGCATTGAAATTTGTCCAAATTTCCCGCCGGGAGCTGCACAAAGATCGATGATCGGCCCATTTTCAGATGCAACTATCGACCTTCCAACCATCTGCGATGCCTCGTCCTGAAAATGAATCTGTCCGTCACTTGCCGAGGAAATTAGCTCAGGCGTGTTCTTATCGGCCAAAAAGCAGCCATCGACCCATTCCGACTTCGGATAATTTTCGAGAGACTGTCGGTCGGCGTCGGTTGTCGATTGAGTAAAACGAAATGCTGTGACAGGTTGTTGGTTATTCGCGGTCGCTATAGATTCAGCTCGCTCTATGCCAAACTGCGACGACCATTTTTCGATCAGCCAACGCGGATGAGACTGCTGCACCGAAATGCGATCGATCTCATCGGCAAATTTGAGTTCAGGTTTTTGCTTTGATGCTCGACGCAGAAGTGCATTGACAAAACCCTTTGCGGATGTTTTTTTGGCTCGAACGACGAGATTAACGCTTTCGTTGACGATCGAATGCGCTGGCACTCGTTCGAGATACAACAATTGATACAACCCGATCTGACAACTAATACGAACCGCACGGTCGAGCTTTTTATGCGACGCAAAATCGTCAATAAGACGGTCAAGATAAATGCGGTTCCGCAAAACGCCCAGCACGATCTCGTGGCACAACGAGCGGTCGCGAGCCTCAAGTTTCTCCTCGTAAAGCGGCAGCAAGACGGACGAGAATTCCGAATTTCCGTCGATGCGTTCGAGCACTTCAAACGCCGCAATTCGTGCCGGTGAAATGTTCATTCGGCGTCACTAGATTTGGATAAAGATTTATCCGGCAAATTTCCTTTTTTAAGCAGTTGATCGACCGAAACCCGCTTGTCGAAAACATAACATTCGCCTTCCCACAATTGTTCGTCCTGTGGAACAACTTCCAGATATTTAAGAATTCCGCCCTCAAGCTGAAAGACATTTTCAAAGCCAAGCGATTTCAAATACGGCGCAAATTTCTCGCACCGTATTCCGCCAGTGCAGAACATCGCGACCGATCTATCGCGTTTCGGGTCAAGATTTTCATCAACAAACCGCGGCAGTTCGCTGAATGTTTCGGTTTGCGGATCTATCGAACCGGTAAAAGTCCCACTCGCATATTCATAATGATTTCGCGCGTCGAGCAACACAACATCCGACCGTGAGATCACCGCATTCCAATCCTCAGCCGCGACATGCGTTCCCTTGCCAGCTTCTATATTGACCGGCTTGCGAAGCGTTACGATCTCCGGCTTGATCTTTACTTTTGCCCGAACAAAAGGCGGATCGCCGCTAAACGATGACTTAAATGCGATTGCCACGGCGAATATACCTTCAAGCGCTAAAATGAATTTGGAAACACTTTCGCTCTCACCGCACACAGTAGAATTGAATCCTTCATTTGCCAATATCAAAGTCCCCAACACCGAATGTTCAGCCATCAAAGACCTGACACTAGTCCGCAGCGACGAGATGTCTCTTTCCGAAAGATCAACAAATTTATAAAACGTGGCGATCTGAAATTTCATTACGTAAACCATTGTTAAATAACAGCTATCAGTTATCAGCCAATAGCTGTCAGCTAATACCTAACTGCTTTATGCGGCCTCGTGTCAAAAAGTTTTTAAAACTCTTTCAGGTGAGCACCGTTCCCACACGAATGGCCGAGCCATTAAGAAAATCTTTGGCGGTCATGCGCTTTTTTCCCTCAAGCTGAAGCTCCTTTATCTCGAGGCATTCGCCGTTGTCGCAGGCAACTATCAATTCACCTCCCGAAGCTCTGACTACAGTTCCGGGATCATCATTGATGGTTTCAACACCGGCCTTACATTTCCACAAAGTCATACGAGCATCGTTGAGAAAAGTGTAGGCCGCAGGAAACGGCTGAAAACTTCGAACACGACGTTCTATCGTCACAGCGTCTTTTGACCAGTCAATTTTTCCGTCCTCTTTTTTTAATATCGGTGCGAGAGTCGCATTCCCGTGATCCTGTATAACCGGCACAATATCGGCAAATCGACGCAACGTTTCGCTCAACAATTCGGCTCCCATTTCGGCCAGTCTCGACATCAGCTCAATCGATGTTTCAGTTTCACCAATCGCAGTTTCGGCCTGAAGAAGAATATCACCGGTGTCCAATCCTTCGTCCATCTTCATCGTCGTCACGCCGGTCGTGGTTTCGCCGTTAACGATTGCCCAATTCACCGGAGCCGCTCCGCGATATTTTGGGAGCAGCGAAAAATGGGCATTGATCGCGCCAAGCGGAAATGCGGAAAGAAACGACGCGGGCAGTATTCGGCCATACGCCACAACAATCGCAGCATCTGCGTCGTGCCCGCGAAACGTGCGCAATGCTTCTTCAGTTCTGATCTTTTCGGGCTGAAAAACTGATAAACCGTGTTCGAGAGCAAACTCCTTCACGGGCGAAAACACGATCTTCTTACCGCGTCCCGACGGCCGATCCGGCTGCGTATAAACTGCCACAACCTCGTGCCCGTCATCGATCAACCTGCTAAGCGAAGGAACCGCCGCTTGCGGCGTTCCCATAAAAACTACTTTCATTTTCGTCGAGCCAGCCCCAATGCGTCCGCCATTACATAAAAAATCCAGTTCTCTTCCATCGAACCGCGTATCAAATGTGCGTTTACGCCGGTCGCATAGATCGCCACATCCTCGCCTCCGTGCGTCTCGCTCGAAAGAGGTATGTTTGCTTCCTGCTTGTAATTCGAGTCCGTTACCTGACTGTCCGTTAAATCGGGCCTTTCGGCACCGCGAGATCCGGGGCCGTTCGCGTAACCAAGGGTCGTCATCGGCTTTTTGTTCTGGTCAACTTTCGGCGTTTCGTCATATTCGCCATCGTTGTCGATCTCGCGGATCAGGCCAAGAATGTTATTCCCACGCGCCGGGTAACCTTGAATAAAGAAAGTGTGGCTGTGATCGGCGGTTACGATTATCAGCGTTTCGCTGAGATCGACCTTGGACGCCGCAGTCCTGACGGCATTTGAGAGAGCGATGGCATCCGTCAGTGCTCTAAACGCACTCCCATCGTGATGCGAATGATCAATGCGGCCGCCTTCGACCATCAGGAAATATCCTTTTTTATTATTCGAAAGCACGTCGATCGCTTTCGACGTCATCTCGGAAAGAGAAGGCTCGCCGGCCGGGTCTTTCGACCGGTCATAGTCGTATTTCATATGACTCGGATCGAACAACCCGAACAGATGTTTCGTCTTTTTAGGATCGACCGCGTCAAACTGCGCCTTATTCCAGACAAATGCCGAATCTTTGTATTTTGACACCCATTCCCTGGTCAGGTCTCGCTTGTCCAGACGCTTGCCGGACATCGTCGGATACTCCGGATCATTTATCTCCTTTGGGATAAAATTGGTGCGGCCGCCTCCCATAGCCACCTCAAGCCCGTCACCGTATTTAAAATCCAGAAGCTGGCTGGCTATATCGGGAAACTTGGCATCCCAGGCATCTTTTCTACGGTTGAAGATCTCAGCATCCGATTCCCAGTCCCGACTCGGCGAATGCGCGTAGCAGGCCGCCGGTGTTGCATGTGTCAGCCGGGCGGTTGAAACAATCCCTGTCGAAAGCCCCGCTTCTTCGGCATATTCAACAAGGGTCTTTGCCTCATTGCCGGCGACCGATCTGTAATCGGAAACGCGCACATTCTGATCGACCGATATGACGCCCTCATCAGTTTTTACGCCGGTGATTATCGAGCTCATCGTCGGAGCCGAATCGGGTGTTTGCTGATTTGCCTGATACGTTTTCGATAATGCCGAAAATGGAAACTCTTCAAAACTAAGGCGATTTTCCTCGCCGCTCTCGCCGCGAAGCTGACCCTCCAAAATACGAGCTGCCGTCAACGTCGAAACTCCCATTCCGTCACCGATAAAAAGGATCACGTTTTTCGCCCGCTTGTTTTTTATCTTTAGGGCCTTAGCTTTATCTAGGGCATTCCAGCCGTCCCGACGCCACGTATCAGGTGTTTCCGTCCTCTTAACCGGAAACCTGATCGGCTGAGATTGTGCCAACAACCCGGGAACCAATAGTGCAATTATTTGCACCAGAACCAATACTTTGTTTTTCATAAAAATTAAGTAGATGATAAAAAAATCAGTGTTAAACTCTCGCGAATTTAACACTTTAATTCAAAAACTTTTAGGGAATAGGCAGTTAATATCCGCAGTGATAATTCGATCCCTCAAAGATCGAATCCCATTTGCCATCAACACGGCGATAGGCATTGAAACCCGCGCCTTCAAACGACTGGGTATAAGTGAATATTTCGCTAACGCCGTCGTTGTTTATATCGAGAGCGTCAAGAAGAAGCTCGTGATAGATACCGCCGTCAATAGTCGTAATATCACCGCCCATCACGCTTTCCTCCTTGATCGCATTATACTTTCCGAAACCGATCTGATACTTCCCGTTCGCTCCTTTATCGGCAATAAAGAAAAGCGTGTTTCGGGTTTTAGCATCCGGTTTTACCCAGAACGAACCAATCAGTTCGATCTTTCCATCGCCATCAACATCTAAGGCGGTTAGGTTATGGTAATCGCGGGTTTCGATAACCTCGGCCGAATTTCCCTGTTTTGCAAACTCCGCTTTAACCAGCTTGTCTGCTTCGAGTCGTTCGGCTTGTGTCGGTAATCGACGAACGCCGCTTCCGGGTTTGGCAAGTGTCGCGTTTGTGGCAAGCGCCATCACCTTTCCGGTAAGCTTTGCACGAGTCGAGACGGCCGTAACATCCGCCATGTTTTTCGCACATTCTGAGGCAGTATCGTTACTTTTCACCGTGACAGTCCCATTCCGGGCACCGCCAAAGATCAGGCGATACGCCGTGCCGGCCTTATAATATTGTGACGCAAAAGCCTTCACCTCGGCCTCGGGCTGATCGCCGCCGACCGGTGCTGTCAACGCGCCTTTGTCGATATAACCGATCGGCTCGATCATTTTGCCGTCATTCAAAACTGCAAAAATTATCGGCTTGGCCGGAGCCGCGCTTTTTGCAGCGGGTTTACGCTGTGCTTCCACTGTCACATAACTAAACAAGACAGCAACTAATATTACGAGAATCGGTTTAAGTTTTCTCATTCGTTACACCATTCATCTCACCAGAGTTCTTACAATTATTTAAGCTCGTGGTTTTTCCTTGTTCATCTTGTTCTTTCCTATTCATCTTGTTCTGTGGTTTAGCTTTTACCACTGAACAAGATGAACAAGATTTTTCGAGATTACGCTAAATTTTCCGCGCTATCGATTTGCCCTGCATAAATTGCAGCAAATATTCACGCCCGCCTGCTTTTGAATCGGTTCCGCTCATATTAAATCCGCCAAACGGATGAACACCGACGAGTGCTCCTGTGCATTTGCGGTTCAAGTAAAGATTGCCGACATGAAATTCACGACGTGCTCGCTCAAGCCGTTCTTCCGATGCCGAATACAGAGAGCCCGTTAATCCGAATTCCGTTCCGTTAGCAATTTCCAAGGCGTGATCGAAATCAAGCGCCTTGATAATGGCCAGAACGGGGGCAAAAACTTCTTGCTGCTCGAGTGTTGCACCTGCATCGACGTTGTCGATAACGGTCGGCTCGATAAAATACCCCTCAGTGTCACTACCCGTTCCGCCCGCGACGACAAATCCGCCTTCGCCGATTCCTTCCTGAATGTAGCTGAGCGTCTTATCAAATGACTTTTTGTTGATGACGGCGGCAACATTCGTATCACCCTCAGTCGGCTGTCCGACTTTCAAGGCTTTCGTCAGGTTGATAATTTTTTCAAGCAGTTCGTTATGAACTTTTTCATCAACGATCACACGCGAACACGCCGAACATTTCTGTCCCTGGAACCCGAATGCAGCCTGAACAATTCCGTTCGCTGCCGAATCAATATCCGCATCATCAGCGACGATGATCGCGTCCTTTCCGCCCATCTCGGCAACTACACGTTTGATCCATATCTGTCCATCGCGGGTCTTGGCAGCTTCCTCATTGATGTGCAAACCGACGCCTTTTGAACCGGTAAACGAAATAAATCGCGTTTTAGGACTGGTGACCATCGCTTCGCCGGTCGCTGCACTGCCTGTTACGAAATTGACAACACCCGCCGGAACACCTGCTTCCTCGACGATCTCCATAAACTTCGCGGCGATCGTCGGCGAATCCGACGAAGGTTTTACAACGACAGTGTTTCCGGTGACGATTGCCGCCATCGTCATTCCGGCCATGATCGCAAGTGGAAAGTTCCACGGCGGAATGACGGCACCGACTCCAAGCGGAATATATTCAAGATGATTGCGTTCGCCCGGAATCTTAACAACCGGTTGCTCCTGTCCCCAGCGAAGCATCTCGCGGCCGTAAAACTCGGCAAAATCAATAGCTTCCGCTGTGTCGCCATCAGCCTCGGCCCACGTTTTCGCAACCTCAAAAACCATCCACGCCGAAAGCTCGTGTTTCCGCAGACGCATTATCTCGGCGATCTTGAAGATATATTCGGCGCGTTCAGCCGCCGGAACATTTTTCCACGTCTTAAATGCTTCGGTCGCCGCGTCAATTGCACGCATCACGAGCGACGTATCCGTGTCGCCTTCCGAAAAAACACCGACAACCTCAGCTTTCTTCGCCGGGTTATAGCTTTCGACTTTGCTCTCAAGCTGTACCTTTTCGCCGTTAATAATGCACGCATATTCACGCCCAAGCTCGCCGCGCACCTTTTCGATCGCCGCTGACATCGCCTCGGCATTCTCGGCCCGTGAAAAATCGGTAAATGGTTCGTTCTTAAATTCGTCTACTTGTCTTTGTGTCTGCATTGGTATTCCTCTCAACCTAAAATTGTTTGCAAAATGGCTTTCAAATTTGTTTTGTCCACAACCTCTAAATCTCCAAGTTGACGCAAAACTAAACTAGCTTCAATCGTCGTAAATACAGGCTTGATAATGGACGGTTTTAGCAAGCCTGCTTGCTGCCACTCGACAATTTCTGTTTCGTCAGACTTCAGAGGTTTTCTAATTTGGCTTGTGATCGCCATTAAAACTATGTCTGGCCGACTCAAATTATACGCGGTTGAACTGACAATTACCGCTGGCCTCTTCTTGACCGCCGTTTGATCTGTAAAGGGAAACGGCACGAGGACTATTTCCCCAAACTTATAGTTTGTCATAAACCGAGTCTTCCTCATTGTCCCAAACTTGTTCAAATGAATTTTCTGACATCTTCATCGCGGTTTGAACAAGTTTCTGTTCTTCTTTTTGGGCCAGAAAATCAACTTTTTGGGCTAAAAAATCCACAAAATCCTCTACCTCTTCTTGTCGGCGGAAAGGCAAGTCTCTGATCTTTTCAATTAAACCTTCTGTTTGCATCTCAATCATCCTCTCTAAAATACCTAAAGTGTCGGCGTCGCTAAGCTGCCTGCAAAATCGAGTGCTTTGGTTCCGGCAGCGGCTTCCCGTCTTCCTCAAAAATCTCTACCCATTCATCGACAACTTCAAGTAATTCCTTGAACACCAATGCCGGATCGTCGCCATGTACGCCGCCTGAAAAGAACTCTGGACAGACGCCGATGTAGCACTCGTCCTCGTCGCTCCAATAAACTATCTTTTCGTATTGATCGGCTATGTTTTTCATTTCGATTTCACCTGTCGAATTGAATTTCTTACCAGCTTTTCCTGATATCGCTTGGCGTCGTCGCCTTCTTTTCCCGAAATCGTCAACCTTTCTCCGAACGGATGCTCAAAATTCCTGTGACTTCCTTTCCCGCCGCGATTGATAAATCCATTCCTCTCCAATTGTGCAATTAGCTCTCGAATTTTCGGGGGCATATTTTCTATCTATATTTTTGCTTTTTGATCTCGTTCAATTCCCATTCGTCGAGCAGCTCAGGCAGTTTCGGTTCCTCGTCATTCTGCCATGCTATGACAAAACGCGGGTGCTGGGTGTCGTTTGAATGATCGACGTAATTCAGGATCAACTTCCAACCGGCGATCAGATAAAAATTCAGTTCGCGGATCGAGCCGACCTCGGCTGTGAGTTTTGTGTCTTCGATGCTCATTCCCACTTCCCCGTTTTTTGCAGTCTCTTGATTTTACGCTTTGCCATTTCGCGTTTCAAGACCGTCATTCGGTCGAGAAAAACGATGCCGTCGCAATGGTCGGTCTCGTGCAGAACACATCTTGCCGCGAGATCGGTCAGGTCCGCCTCGAACAACACGCCTTTTACATCCTGAGCCCTGACGATCACACGCATATCGCGTTTAACAGTCTGAAAAAGGCCGGGAAACGATAGACACCCTTCGTCGCCGATCTGTTCACCCTCGACACTAATAATTTCCGGGTTAACAAATGCGAGCGGATTCGGTTTTCCTTCTTCATCCGCGACATCCATCACAAAAAACCGTTGCGAAATGTCAACCTGCGGAGCGGCCAGCCCGACGCCGCCGGCATCCTTCATCGTTTCAAACATACTGCCTATGGTTTTAGCCAATCCGTTCTGAAAATCGTGGGCCTCAACGGGCTTGCCGACGGCAAGCAGTACCGGCTCAGGATAATGGACTATTCGCATCAGCGGCATAAACCATAAGTTTACAGCATTGAGCCAATTTTCGGTATATCCGAGTGAGTCCTGACCTTTCCAAATATTTCATTTATCACAAACGCTATCAAATCGCTCATTCTTCACATATCGCGCAAATCGCGCCATATGCTATTGTCCGAAAGTCCGCATTTATCACATAATTCCCTCGGTCAAGATCTTTGATATGTCAGTAGCCCAAGTCAGTATCGCCTGCGTAAGCAGGTGGCAAAGAACTTAGTGTCGAGACCGGCCGGTTCGCCAGGGCTGGAAACGATTAACGAGATGCCGCCACCCGCACACGCGGGCGGTACTGACCTGACCAAATGGGCGTACCGACGGCAAAATGGGAAAACGTCTCAAAACGCCGATTTTTGTTCAAGACTGTTCAATTCGCGCCCGCGCAGATTGAACAAACATTGCGAAATTGAAGGCCATCTGCTGAGATGTGTCGATTTTTTCAGGACGACACATGTTTCACTGAAGCACGTGATCTACTTTCAGAAACGAAAGAAAAGCTTTTCGTTGGGTGTGATAAGTATTAAAATTGAGATTGAAATATGTTAAAGCCGACCTTAATTGCCATTCCATTTTTTGCGCTGATGATCGCGCTTGAGGCGTGGTACGCACATCGGAAAGGTTCGGACGCATATCAGTCTCGTGATGCCTGGACTAATATTTTTATCGGCTTTATGAGCGTTGCGTTCGGTGCGGTTTTTGGGATCTTCATCGTCGCTATTTACACAGCGGCTTATGAATTCGCACCGTACAAGTTTCCGGCTGAGGCGTGGTGGACTTGGGTCGTTTTGTTTTTTGTCGATGACCTCGCGTATTACGTATTTCATCGGGCGAGCCACGAAATTCGCCTGTTCTGGAATTTTCACGTCGTCCATCATTCGAGCGTGTATTACAACCTGAGCGTCGCGGTCCGTCAAAGCTGGTTCGGCGGGATTCTGCACTGGTTGTTTTACGCACCCGTTATGCTGCTGGGCTTTGCTCCGTGGATGTTTGCGTTAATGCACGGCTTCAATCTGATCTATCAGTTTTGGATCCACACGAAATTTATAAAAACGCTCGGCCCGCTCGAATACGTGTTGAACACACCGTCGCATCATCGCGTTCATCACGGAGTCAATAACCCATATCTCGACAAGAACTACGCGGGTGTTTTGATAATCTGGGATCGTATGTTCGGTTCGTTTGTTCAAGAAACCGAGGAACCCAGATACGGAATCATCAAACCGGTCGAAAGCTTCAATCCACTGTGGATAAACACGCACGGCTGGTTCGAGATGTTGGAAGCAGTAAAGAGCAGAAAAACACTAGCGGGCAAGATCAAATGCGTGTTTGGTTCGCCAAATATGGATTTAGAACAGATCGAAACTAAAGCCGTTCCGACCGCCTGACAGTTTGCCTGCAAGGTTCATCTCCTAATATACTTACGCTCAAATGAATGAAAGAAAAATTCGCGTGCTGGTTGCAAAACCGGGTCTTGACGGACACGACAGAGGGGCAAAGGTCATCGCCCGCGCTTTGCGCGACGCCGGAATGGAAGTTATCTATACGGGGTTGCGCCAAACACCCGAAATGATCGCGACCGCCGCAATGCAAGAGGACGTGGACGCTGTCGGCATTTCGATCTTAAGCGGAGCACATAAAACTTTATGCCCACGCATCGTCGAGTTAATGCATCAGAACGGTATGAACGATACGCTGATACTGGTCGGCGGCATAGTGCCGAACGAAGACATTGCCGACCTAAAAGCCAAAGGCGTTTCCGAAGTGTTTCTTCCCGGCACATCCACGGAAGATATAGTCGGGTTTATTCGCAATAATGTTCGAGCAGGTTAATTAATTGGTCTTAAACAAGGAGTTGCTCACAATATGAAAAAGCTAAAAACAGGTATTTTTGCAGCAATTATGGTCCTCTCGATGGTATTCATCGGCGGGGCAATTTCAAGCACTGACACATCGATGTCAGCTTCCGCACAGCAAACAACCGTTAGGCGGAAACGCAAAGCCGGTGTTACTCGCCGCATTTACCGCGGCGGAAAATGGGTCGGAACTCAGGTCTGGACCGGTTCAAAATGGGTTTCCAGGAAAACCTGGCAGGGTATGAAATGGACCGGCAAAACGACATACAAAGGCGGCCGAAAGGTTGTCAGCCGAACAAAAAAGATCGTTTACTGATCCTAATATTAACTTAAACACGAAGGCGTCCTTGATGGCCGCCTTTTTTTGGCACAAAGAATGCAATTAAGTGTTTAGACGCTGAAATGCGTCTTGTTTTAGTACGTTCCAAAGTCTAGATAATCGGAGTAAACATATGAAGAATCGAACCTTGGGTAGTTTCGTTTTCGTTTTTGTGGCTGTTCTTATATCGTACGCATCGGCAAGCGGACAGGTCGTTGACGCAGTTAAGGATGCAGCCGACAAGACCAAAGATGTCACCGTAAAAGCCGCGAAGAAAACTTCGGTGGTTGTGACAGATAATTTGAAATCGGCCACGGAAAAAACAAAAGACGCGACAGTTGATACATCCCACAAAGCTGTTGGCGAAAGCAAATCGTTTGGAGACAAAACCGTCCATGTAACGGAAAACATCTCAGCCAAGACCTTTGAAGGCGGCAAATGGGCGACCGTTAAGACATGGGACGGCAGCAAATGGGTCGCAAAGCGTGTTTGGTTTCCAAACAAGAAGTGATTTTGTTTAGCTTATTGAGTTAAGCATCAGTCTCGTTTCAATTCGGCGGAAAATGATCGGCCTCTGGGTCGTTCGTTGACCGCTGCTTTTTTTTGGTTTCTAATCTAGTTCATATGAAAGAAACCGTAAGGGTAGCCGGTGGGCAGGGTTTTTGGGGCGATCTATTGAGTGCTCCCGCCGATCAAGTCAGGAATGGGCCCATCGATTATTTGATGCTCGATTACCTTGCCGAGGTGACGATGAGCATAGTCCAAAAACAGCGCCAACGCGACCCGAACGCCGGTTATGCCCGCGATTTCGTAACGCTGATGCAGGACATTCTGCCCGACTGTATCGACAAAAATATCAAAGTTCTCTCGAACGCTGGCGGCGTGAACGTTCACGGCTGCGCCGATGCGATACGGAATGTCGCGACAGAACTCGGGCTCGGCGGAAAAGTAAAGATCGGCGTTGTAACCGGCGATGACGTTTTGCCGCAGCTCGATGAATTCATAGCGAACGGCGTGGAGATCAACAGCATGGACACCGGCGAACCGCTCGCGGCGATTCGCGACAAGGTGCAGGCCGCAAATGTCTATCTCGGTGCCGAAGGATTGGTTGACGCTCTAGGAAAAGATGCTCAGATCATAGTCGGCGGACGATTGACCGACACCGGCCTTACTCTCGCACCACTGATGCACGAATTCGGCTGGACGTTCAGCGACTGGGACCTGCTTTCGGCAGGCACGATCGCCGGGCACATTATCGAATGTGGAGCACAATCTTCCGGCGGCAACTGCCAATACGATTGGCAAAACATCCCGGACCTTGCGAATGTCGGCTTTCCGATCATTGAAGCCTCGCCGAACGGCGAATTTATCGTTACTAAACATGACGGAACCGGCGGACGCGTAAATGTTCAATCTGTAAAAGAGCAATTGCTCTACGAAATGGGCGACCCGAAAGCCTACATTACACCCGATGTTGTTGCTGATTTTTCTACGATCAATCTTGAGCCGGACGGTGAAAATCGTGTAAAAGTATTTGGCATTAAAGGCAATCCAAACACTGATTTCTATAAACTCTCCGTCGCCTATTCGAACGGCTGGAAGGCTGTCGGCACTCTGGTCTATTCATGGCCCGACGCCTATGAAAAAGCAAAGGCCGCAGATCGCGTTCTGCGTGAACGAATCGAAAGGCTCGGGCTGAAATTTGAAGTGATCCTGACCGAATTTGTCGGCGTAAACGCCACGCACGGCCATCTTGCAGGCGAGCCGTCAAGAGACATTCCTGAAGTCCAACTCCGCGTCGGAGTTCGCGGCCAAAACAAGGCCGATGTCGAGCGTTTTACAAAAGAGATCGCTCCGCTGATCCTAACCGGCCCGCCCGCCGTCACAGGCTTCGCCGGAGGCCGCCCAAAGGTCGAAGAAATAATGGCCTACTTCCCGGCTCTTATTCCAAAGAATTTGATCGAGACGAAAGTAGAAATTGTAGAAGCCTAAGCTGTAAATTTAAAAACTTATGCCTGTTTCCAAGAAGCGAAAACGCCCGGGCCAGCTAAAGAAGCGCGAGGCCTTCAAACCGCCGCCACCGACGAATCCCGAACGATGGAATATCGTGCTGAACGGCGCTCATTTCAACTATCTGAAAGACGATCCCGACTTTCGCTCGATGATAAAGCTCGGCCGTGCAATAAACGCGATCGGCTTTGCGTCACAGGCAATTGGCGACTATTTAAACGACACTTCGTTCAGGGGCAGGCGTCAATATCATCGCGGCTTGTTCGTTCTTGCGGGTTACTTGCATGAGGGCATCATGATAACCAGGAGCATCAAGGACCGCTATATTGAGCTTGAAGCTTTCAAACCGCTGCGCGACATTGCGTTGGGTTACCAGCATAAAAAGCCGCGTTATTACGCCCGCATGATCCGCAATTTCACCGCGTTCCATCTTGATGAGCTTGAGCAGGTCAATCGTACGGAAAAGATGCTCTCGGTACTAAAACCTGGCAGCTACACTCTGATGGGCGGCGACGACACATCGTTCGGTACTTTCCACTTCGAGTTCGCAGATTTTCTCGACTTTGGGTATATCGTGGAAGAAATCGCCGCAAACAGCTCGTTTGATGACACGATCGATAACATCGTGACAATGATCCTCAATGTTTCGTTCGAGTTTTACAAGGCGGCCCACGATTTCCAGATCGCACTCGGAAAACGGATGGAACTCAAGGAATATGTCTACAAATAAGAGAGCGAGGCCGTCCTTACTTTTCCAAAAACTTAGCGATTCCCTTTTTGCAGTCGTCGGTCATGCGGGCTCGGGCGTTGGTTTCTACGCCTTTTTCAACCGCTGCTTCGAACGTGTCGCCATCAATGTCGTAAAGCAGACGCTTTGTCATCGCGACGGCCGATCCGCTGACCTTTGTGTAAACGGAGGCGAAGTCCATCACGGCGCTTTCGAGTTCGTCTTCTTGCACGACGCGATTGGCGAGGCCGAGGGTCAGGGCTTCGTCCGACGTGAATTCAAAGCCCTGAGTGAGCAATTCAAAGCTCTTCTTTTCACCGAGATTTCGCCGCAGTATCGCCGCCACCATCGCCGGAACAAAACCGATCTTCACCTCAGGATAACCAAACCGCGCGGACCTAGCCGCCACAATCAGATCGCATGCCATTGCTAAACCGCAGCCGCCGGCCAAAGCCCGTCCGTGGACAGCGGCAATCACGGGAATTTTCACTTTTCGTATCAGTGAAAAAAGCTCGGCAAGACTTTTCGCATCTTCGAGATTTTCCTCATACGACACCGACGCGATCTTTTGAAGTGACGCGAGATCGGCTCCCGAACAAAAATCCTTTCCGGCACCGCGAATAACCACGGCGTTCAAACTTTCCTCTTTATCAGATTCGCGCAATGCATTCTTCAACAAAGATATAAGCCGCTCGTTCAATGCATTACGCTTTTCCGGCCGGTTCAGGGTCAGGTATCGAATCGATCCCGTGGTTGAAACTAGAAGCTCAGACATTCTTTTTTGAAGTTTTAACAATTGACGTCAGCAGAGCAAATATCTCGCGCCGATCGGACTCTATTGAATCGAATTCAGGTTCGCTGATTAAGTCACCATATAGCATCAAGAGAAGCCAATACTCGGTCTCGGAAGCCTTTCTCCGAGCAACTCCCATTTCGCTGATGAAGATGTCCCGGTGCTCCGCGTCCACCGCCTGTTTTACATGCTTCCCAATATGTGTCCCGGCTACAAGTATTTCCTTGCTTAGCACGTACTCCTTCTTTTTATCGGCAAGATATCGGCTAAGCTTGACGATCCGCAAAGCGAAATCGAAAGATTTTTGCAGTATCAAATTGTCTTTGAATCTATCGTCTTTCATACAAATGTAGAATTAAAAATGAAAAATTCTCATTTTAAATTATTAATTTTTCATTTTTAGACAGAGGCTGGTGCTTTAACCTTTCTGCTTCAGCTTCGGTAAGTTCGATCCACATCCGCAGCAAAGCGGTAGAAAATGTTTTCCCTTGCGCGTCGGTCATCAGGCTGAGAGTTCCGCCGCCGCCGAGCGATTCGTGGAGCAGAAAATTTAGAGCTTTCAGATTAGGGAGCTCGAATCGCTCCACATCACCTTTGACCATCGGCCCAAAGTGCGATTTGACGGCTTCTTCAGTCACATGGTCCACGAGCATTGGATAATATTCATTGCGGAGAGCGATCAGGCCGACGTTTGCCGTGTCTCCTTTATCGCCGGAGCGTGCGTGGGCTATATCTACCAGTTGTATCTTCATACGAGTTTTTGCGAAGGTTAGCTTTTCAAGATGATATATTAGTTAAGCAAGCGACAAAAGCCATTATGAGATTTCTTATACCGTTATTCATAATTCTGATCGCAGTTTTTCCGATCCCGGCGCAACAGACTTTGGAGCCGAATCTTGAAACCATAATCCGGCGCGCGTCTGAGGAATCGTTGAAATATCTTGAAACATTTAAGAACCTCATAGCTAACGAAAAAAAGACGGTCGAAATACTGCGTGAAAACGGTTCGGTTAAGCGAACGCGGACAATCGAATCAAATTTCATTGCCTATCAGCTATCGAAAAACGCTGGCCGCATTGTCGAATACCGCAACATCACGGCTGTTGACGGAAAGCGTATCGCTGATGCCGACAGCCGTGCCGAAGCATTTTTTGAGCGACTTGCAAAGGCTGAAACCTCCGCCGACGAACTCGAACGAATCCGAAAGGAGAGTTTTCGTTACGACGACGATATTGAGGTTGACGGGGCGACTCTTTTTCAGGGAATACCTCTTTATAAGAATCCCAGCGACGTTATCCGATTCGAGATCTCCGGTTCTGATTTTATCGACAACAACGAAGTCATTATTATCAAATATCAACAAACGAAACAAAGCCCTTCTGTTCGTTTGGCAAAAAGCGGCGACCTTGATAAGGAGCCGACTGCGGTCAGCGTTGATGACGGTGAGAACTTAAAAGGCAGCCAAAATGAGCGTCTTCGTGGGACGCTTTGGCTCGACAGCAAGACTCACCAAATTCGTCGCGAGGTACGCGAGTTCACAATTCAACCCGAAGGTCACAGCGAACCGGTTGTAATTTCTAAAGACGACTTTCATTATCGCGACAGTGAATTCGGAATACTTACGCCATCGAGAATTCAGACCGTTTTCTACAAACTCCTCCGAAAGAAAAAATCATCGTTCGCCGAAATCAGGGTTGTTCTCGAATATACGAAATTTACAAATCCTGACGTCGAGGTTAAATCGGCGGAAATCAAATAACCGATAAACACTCGTCAAACGGATCATTCCGAAGCAAATCAACAAGCCCCAGCCTGAAAGCGCGATCTGCCGTAATCGGCGATGCCGTAAAAAACATCTCAAGCGCATTTCCCTCGCCGATAAGTCGCGGAAGCCGCTGCGTGCCGCCCCAACCGGTGATTATTCCGAGACCAGCTCCGGGATGACAAAACGTCGATCTGGGCGAGGCAATGCGATGGTCACAGGCCAATGCAAGATCGAGAGCACCGCCGTAACACGGGCCATCGATGGCGGAAAAGGTTCCGAGCGAGAGTTCGGAGATTCTGTTCATCAATTGTTGTCCCCGCTCGGCAAATGTTCTGACAGAGTCAACCGGTAACTCAGCGATTTCCCGCAAATCCGCACCGGATGCAAACACGCCGTCAACACCGGTAAATATCAATCGCTTGATTTCCAGACCAATTCCATCTAAAACCACATCGATCTCATCAAGCACGTGAACCGAAATCGGACTGCGTATTTCAGGCCGGTTAAATCGGATAATAAATGCTGAACCGTGTGTTTCAGTGATTATGGAATTAGACATTAGGAATCGTAAATCTAATAATAGCCATATGTTCAGGACAGACAAAGCTCATCCGTGGCATGGTGTTCCGATCGGTGACGGCGTACCAGACGAAGTTACGGTGTTTATCGAGATCGTTCCGCGAGACACCGTTAAATATGAGGTCGATAAAGAAACGGGATATTTGAAGATCGACCGGCCGCAGCAGTATTCCAACGTCGTTCCGGCGAACTACGGGTTCATTCCGCAAACGTATTGCTCCGAGGGCGTTGCTGGCCTTGCGAGATCGAAAAGCTCAATTAACATTATCGGCGGCGACGGCGACCCGCTTGATATTCTGGTTTTATCGGAACACCACATTCCGCGCGGCGACATTATCTTAAAAGCAAGGCCGATCGGAGGCTTTTGCCTGATCGATGCTAACGAAGCTGATGACAAGATAATCGCTGTGCTGAAAGGTGACAAGGTCTTTGAGCAGTATCACGAAATTTCGCAATTGCCGAAGGGTATTCTTGAACGATTCGAGCATTATTTCCTAACTTACAAAAGTTTGCCGGATGACCCGAACATTTGCGAGATCGCATATTCGTATGGGAGCGACGAATCGCACGAAGTTATCAGGACAGCGATGGCCGATTATGCCGAACTCACTGGTCGGGCAGAAATGCGAGTGTGAACGAGCGTGGACAAGTCGGTACCGCCCGCGTGAGCGGGTGGGCTCGATGCGGACGGTCAGACCATGCCACCTGCTGACGCAGGCGGTACTGACGTGACTCGTTGGAATGATTGGAAAGGTTAGCTCGATTTGATAGAAATATTAGTGAACGACAATATTCGTTAATCAACATGGCAAAGACTCTAAAACTTTCATTGGACGGCGACGAATTTGAGGTCGCGATATCTAAGATCGACCGCACCGCACTTTACGGCAACGTCGAGATCGAGGCCTTTGATGAAAAAGGAAAACCAGCCGAGTTAAAAGTGCTTGCCGCTGACGGACAGACATTGATTAACAAAGGCGGAACGGCGCTCGAACCGGTAAACAGCAGCGGCGATTCGATAGAGCGCAAAGAGCTGATACCTGTCGATCTCGAAGGCAAAAAGATTGAAATGGTGAAATCGTCGTTCGACGAAGTAAATACGCTTAAGCCTGCCGATCTGGACACGTATCTTGGCCTCGTGGTGAAGTCCGTTTATGTGCTGGATGCGGTCGAGGGTTCCGATATTCAGTTTCTGAAAGACCATTTGTCGGCCAAACAGATGTTCACATTTCCGTTCAGCTATCGCGGCGGACTAGAGCACGACGCGGCGTATATCGTCGGTGGCGACGGCGACGATGCGTTTATGATAATCGGCAAAGAAGGCGACGTGCAATATCTAAAATTGAACCAGGCCGGAGTACTTTCATCGAATGAGGAACAGGAAATATCCGCTGACGATATTAGCTTTGACCTGCTGTAAGCAATGTGAAAATGTGGAAAAGGGAAAAAGTGAAAAGGTTTACCTTCGAAATTGAGGCATTTGAACTTTTTCACTTTTTCACATTTAAACCTTTTAACTTTATATAATGGCGATCCATATTAGTAACTCCAATAACCGAGACGCAGTCGTCGCTCTTGAGACGCTGCTTGATAAACGGGAAATCCGTTATGTCGATGTAAAGGGCAAGCCTACATCGAACATGCGTGTGCTCAAATCCGATGCCGAACACGATCTTTCGACTTTGTTGAAAAAACAGAAAAAGATCGAAAAGATCGGCAAAATGTTGATCGACGGCGACCCGGAGGTCGATATGGAACTTACCGGAATGATCCTGACCGACACTTCGAAAGTGTATGTTTCGCAACGCGGGATCGTTCATCTTGTCGAGGAATTCGAGATCATTTCGGACCCGTCAGGCAAAGTTTTGAAGCGTCGCCCACGTGAGAAGCCAGCCCAAAATATCAACTCCGATATTCCCGTAAACTGGACCGGAAAATTTATTAAGAAAGAAGACGCGGTCAAGCGATTTGTTTTTACCAACACAAAACAGCTCGTTCACATCAACGGCCTAACCTTTGATTTTTTATTTGAGATGGCAAAGGCCCTTGCGGCAAAGGATTCGATGCTGTTGCTCCGTGCGGGTGAAAAGGCGGACGAGCCGATCGTAATGAACCGCGGCGGCAGGCCGTACAATGCTTTTCTTGAGGGACGCGTCAACGGCGACGGCTATTGCCTGTTGCTGCATATGTCCAATATGGAGCTAAAACGTCCAAAGGAGGCCGCGTAAAAAATGGACGCCAGTTTCGACAAGAAAACCTTTAAATGTAAGTTCGACTATTGCATTGGCAAGGCGGCGAACCTCACCGATCCGTCGCTACAGTCAAAGGCACAGGATTACAAACGCCGTTTGAGCAATGACATGCGTGCGATCTCCGGCCAGGACATCGGCCGCATTGCCGACGCGACCGGTTATTTCGTCTCAAGAAAATACGATGGCGAGTTTGCGATGCTCGCGTTTGACGGAGAGCAGTTAGTTTCGCTGCACCCGAGCGGAACCGTTCGCGTCGGGCTTCCCTGCCTGGACGAAGCTGCCGAAAAGCTAAAAAAGGCAAAGGTCGAATCATGCATTCTAGGTGGCGAGTATTATTTGATGGATGCCGTCGCTGAAAGCAGATCGCTCGAACAGGTTTTAGGCGTACTTCGCTCGCCGAAATCGAAGTCGGAACTTGATCGTATCGGCCTCGCGGTGTTTGACGTGGTTGAGCTAGACGGCAAGAAAATCACGACCGCGTCAGCCGTTTACAAAAATCTCGACGAGTGGTTCAAGAAAGGAAAGAATGTTCACACGGTCGAATACAAACAGGTCAACAAGAGTCAGGGTATCGCGGAGTTGTTCGTCGATTGGGCTGTCGGCGAAGGTGCCGAGGGCATTGTTGTCCGACAGGACAAGGCCGGCTGGTACAAAATAAAGGTTCGCCACAATCTTGACGTTGCGATAATCGGCTACACCGAAGGAACCGAGAATCGGAAAGGTCTGCTTCACGATCTTCTGGTTGCCGTTGTGCGACCGGATGGAACCTATCAGGAATTGACGCGCGTCGGCGGCGGCTTTTCCGATGCGGACAGAAAGAGTTTTGTCACCGATCTGAAAAAGCGAATCGTGCCGTCGGAATATGTCGCGGTTAATAACGATTACGTTGCTTATGAAATGATAAAGCCCGGGCCGGTTATCGAAATTTCGTGTCTCGACCTGATTGCCGAGCGCACAAAGGGTGGACCGGTCAACCGAATGGTGCTTGATTGGAACGGCAAGAAATATTCGGCACAGTCGCGAATGCCGCTGGTCAGCGTAATCTCGCCGCAATATATTCGGCAGCGAGACGATAAAGAGGCGAGCGCCGAGGAGACGAGCATTAAACAGGTCGTGGATCTTGTTAAGGTCGAGGACTCGACAAAATCCGCCGACACCTCGAAACGAAAGCCGAGCAAACTGCTCGACCGCGTCGTTTATAAAAAGGTGATGAAGAAAAACCTGATGGTCCGCAAGCTGTTGATGTGGAAGACCCACAAAGAAGACTCTCTTGAATTTCCGGCGTACGTCGTTTATCTGACCGACTTTAGCCCCAATCGCAAGACGCCGCTCGAACGCGATGTCAAAGTTGCGTCCTCAGAAGCCGTAGCGAAGCGGCTTTTCAAGGAAATGGCCGAAAAGAATTTTATCGGCGGTTGGGAAAAGGTTTAAAGTGGAAAAGTGTAAAACGTGTAAAAGTGAAAAAGTCTGACCCGCACTCACTTAGACACGACCTTTAATGTTTAGTTTTTCAAGCTCTAGCTTTTTCATTTTTTAACTTTTTTCACCTTTTCACTTTCTCATGGCACAACCACCCTGGAAAGAATTTCTCAAAGACAAACATCTCATGTGGATCGCGCATGAGTGGCATAACTATACCGGTGAACTTGCACAGTGGGCGATGCAGCGGATCGTCAACCGCCGCGATGCGTGGAGCCAATACACGGTATCGAACGGCGAGATCCGCGTTGTGATGTTACCCGTGCCGGAAATTCGCAAGCTCGGCACCGACATGGTGACGATCGACAAACTCAAGCGTCATTTTTCGGGCAAGCAACCGCAGCATTTGATCGGGCTGCACTCGATCAGCGATCACTCGACAGCCAAATGGTTTGCGATCGACGTCGATCTTCACGATGAGAAAGCGATCAACGCAGGTGAGCTTGCTCGTGCCAATCTTACTGCCGCACTCGAATGGGCGACACGATTGCAGGCAGACGGATTCGATCCGTTCGTTATGGACTCAAACGGAGTCGGGGGTTATCACGTCTGGACGCTGCTTGATAAGGAATATCCGCTCGATGACGTTTACGATTACGCGAACGAACTGCGTTCCGACTACGCCGAATTCGGCCTGCTGAAAAAACCTGAGATATTCCCGCCTCGACGCGAGGTCGATAAGGATTCGCTTCCCTATACGCTGCGTCTGCCCGGCCGTCACCCGCGACGGCCGCATTATAACCGCTTGTGGAATTTCGATCCGCTCGGCGAGATGCAGTGGCTCGAAGGCGGCGAGGCGATCGAACTGATGATGTCGAGTCGCCCGGCAAAGCTCCCGAAACGCGCACGCAACAAACCGGCGAAGATGCGCGAGGTCGCGCCAAAAACACCGACGAAGATACCGAAAACCAAAAAAACGCGGGTCGCGATGGACCTCGACGGCGTGCTCGCAAAATACGACGGCTGGGAAGGCAGCGACATCATCGGCCCGCCATTGCCCGGTGCTCTCGAGTTCGCAAAAAAAGTCGCTAAGCTCGCCGACATTGTTATCTTCACCGGCCGCGTCTCCGAGGAAACCGGCGACCGCGATTCCGTTTCCGCACTCTCCGCCGGACAACTGCGGATCAGGATCATCGACTGGCTCGAAAAACACAAATTTCCGTTCGCCGACGTTTACATCGGTCAGGGCAAACCCCGCGTCGCCGCCTTTATCGACGATCGGGCGGTGCATTGTTCGCCGCAGCATGACCCCAAGGCCTACGCGAATGCCGAAAGTGCCTTACGGGTTTTATTAAAAAGAAAATCGGGCAAAACAACCGTGCCGGAACCCAAATTCAACATCCGGCGTGGTAAGACGGAATGATCAGTCGTACGACTTCAACAGTTTTATCAACGCCTTCTCTTCGGGAAGCAGTTCAGCCTTTAACCTCTTTATTTTTCTTTGTTTACGCGGACGAAACTCATCGATGGTCACGCCGCCGGAGTACGCTTTCAATACGGCTGGATGGATGTACGACGAACGACATACGGCGGGTGTATTTCCTAGTTCATCCGCAACTTTTTTTACGACTTTGACCACGGCTTTTTTAGTTTCAGCCTCGCTTTCACAGCAGCCTTCCTCGGCAAAGGCTACCGCCGCGAGCAGTGTTCCGCCCCATGTACGAAAATCCTTTGAAGAAAATTTCGCGTCGGTTGCATTCTTGATATAAGCGTTGATCTGCGCGGGCGTAATTGAGCGCGGTTTTCCCGATTCATCGAGATATCGAAACAGCTTTCGTCCACGCTTGAGCGAGACCATTTCCTTAATCACGGCTGCGAGTTCGCTATCGACGATTATCCTCCGGTGATCAACGTGACTCTTTCCAACAAACGCAAACGTCAGCTTTCCTTTGTTCCCGATCTCAAGATGTTTTTTCTGCAAGGTCGTTATTCCATACGTCTTGTAGTGCTTTTCGCTAAGATCGGAACCGACTCGAAAATATAACGAACTCATAAGGCGCATAACGACCGCCAAAACCTTTTCGGCCGATAACCCATCAAACTCGATGTCCCGATTGACGGCTTCCATCAGCTTTGGAAGAGCCTCGCCAAACGCGTTGAGCTTTGCAAATTTTTGACGTTGCTGCTTCTCGGAAAATTTTGTGTGATAGATGTATTGAACGCGGCCGGTCGTGTCCATTCCCACCGCTTGTATCTTGCCGCTTGAACCGGGATTGATCCGAACATATTTCCAGGCTGGCGGGATAACGAGAGAGGCGACTCGTTCCAACTCGGCTCGGTCTGTGATCTTTTTGCAATTCGCCCGGACGTAAGAAAAGCCGCGAGACTTCGTTCCCTTTCGCTCAAACCAATTGGCCCGGCGACCGTTCTCAATAGATTGCCGTGCTTTTGTTTTATCAAATAGTGTTTGGTTATTCGCCATTCTGTTTTTGGACGTATTGAAATCGTTCACATTTGTGACACCGAATCTGCCTACGCAAATAAAACGCCGTAAAATCGCTGTGGCACGTTCATTGCGATATAAACCTGCAAACAGTGGTTTCGCGAGTTAAGTCGGCATTCGGCCGTCGAACGAACAGAGGGAAAAGAAGGAGAAACGAAAATGCTTTGGACAATATTTATCATTCTATTGGTTTTGTGGGCACTCGGATTTGGCGTTGCAGGTCAGGCACTCGGAAGCTTTGTCCATATTCTTATTGTTATTGCCGTCGTGGTACTGATCGTTCAGCTCGTGACCGGACGGCGAGCGGTTTAGGCATTTGCCTACAAGGGTTCCAAGACTTATTCGGAACCCTTTTTTAGACATTTTAGAGGTGCAGTATGTCGATTCCTCCGAGAATTTTATACGTTGATGATGAGCCGGACAACTGCGAAATGATGCGGTATTGGCTTCGCGAAGACTGCGGCATGGACGTTACGACTGCGCTCAATGGCCGGACGGCGATGGAACATATCCGCAAGGAATTTTTCGACATCTATCTTCTCGACTATTGTTTGCCGGACACGACCGGTGTCGAGTTGTGCAAGCGCATCAGGCGGTTCGACAAGCAGGCGCCGATATTGATCTATAGCGCTCTTGATCGTGATGTTGATCGTCAAAAATCCCTCGAGGCCGGTGCAAATATGTATCTGGTTAAGCCCGACGAATTGGAAAAGATCAAACCGCAGGTCGAACGTCTGCTGCATCGGAGCATACCCGATAATGGTGTTGCGGCGCGTAAGTCGATTCCGTCGCCACAACCGTCGCTTACAGATGCGAGTCCGGCACACGGACGCTCTCGGCGAAAGCATTCCGGCATTATGTGAGGATAATATTATGACGCAGCCTAAACAGAAAAAAGAAGAACCTGTAGAAGAAACACCGCGCAAAAAAGACAAGCTGCCGGTCGTGCCTGATCCCGAAGTTCCGTCGCCGGAAGAGATCAAACTGCCCGGCGAAACCGGTCCCGAGAAAATAGTCGATCAGATGTCACACGCCGACGGCTCCGATCAAGGCGCGCATCCGAGCGATGCCGAACAGCCCGTCGGCTTCAACGAAGCCGGTCGCCGAGCCACGGCCAGCAGTGATGTCTAATGACTAATTTACCGCCACGTCGGATTTGCTCTTGTTAAAATAACCGAGCACAAGTCCGATGACGGCGCCCGCGACGGCTCCCATCACGGTTAGGATCCCAATTTGCAAGATCATCGGGGCGAACTCCTTATGAATATTCATAAACGCGTAGAACTCCAGGTTGATCCCGAGCCCTAACACGAACATTATTATCGCACCGGCTTTGGCGCCTTCCGCCCAGCCGCCGAGATTCGACCTATCCACAACCCACGCGATCAGCCAACCCCAAGCCAGGTTAAACAGAAATATCGCCCAGACCAGCGGCGGGTCCTTCACTAAACCCGCATATTCGATCGTATTCGCCTTAAAATAATCCGCAAAAAGCAGGCCGAAAAATAAAAAACCCAGCCCAAACATCACAATGCCGCCCGCCAATGCCGCCACCAAAGTTCTGACTTTCATAAAATTCTCCTTCGGTCAAAGATGAATAAAGCCGAATGCTATAAAAATGTAATGAATCCTCCAAATAATATGCGGTTTCGAGGATTTGTCAAACAGGCTCGGTGAGATGGTATTTACGGCGTCATTTCGATCAATCGTATTAGGAAATCAAGATTGTTCCGGGTACGTTCAGCGGGCCGATCACAGCATGCGAAACTTCATCGCGAAACGACGGCGTAACAGTTCGACATCCAGGTTCGCAACTCCGGCTAGATACTTTACATCTTCTATGTCCTTTGGATGACTTCTACTACTTTCGTCAGAATTATATCGTGGGGATCCATGACAAAGATTCTAAGCTGATCGAACAATGAAGGCGTCACCTCGATAAGTCGATCTGCATAATCGTCTGGAACAATAGCGACGGTTCCGACGAGGTCCAAATATACGGAATGTTTCACGTGCAAGGCGTTCCTTTGCTGGCCAATGCATGAAGCTGCTCATAATTGTTGCGAACAACAGCACTGACAATGTCCACATCTTCCGTCGGGCGCGGCAGCCCGAAAAGCGCAGCAATGGCAAAACCGCCGAAGCAGTGGAAATGGGTCTCAACATCCAGTGCTTCATCGATCTCTCGAAAGAAACTCTGCCACGGTTCCGAGAACGGTTTATTCGTCATAATATCTAAGATGAGACTCTGACAAATTCGAAAACAGATGCCAACGGCGAGCCAGATCGGTTTGCTCTTTGTTCAGCCATTTCCGTTCGACTTTGGTCATTGATTCGTTACAAAGAGTGTCTTCGCGTGCAAGCAATGACCGCTGTAAACATTTCGCATGGTTCTTTAGCTCAGTCGTTTTCCTTCGATCTCCACGATGTTCGGCAACCAGATGAGCCAGGGATGTAACAAACCCAAGACGGTTTTGCAGGTCGTTGGCCTTTGCTGCTTTTATTAGCTCCGTCCAATCCATGTCAGGAAATGCAAGAACGACCCACGGCAATGCCTCGACGGCGCGTGCTTCGCGGTTGTCGGCTTTTAGCGCGGAAAGCAGGACGACAGAGGGGTTTTTTGCCTTTCCCTTTTTCAGATATGAAAAACCCGGATAACCCAGCGTCGCCAGATCGGTCGCAAGCTGTGCGTCGGAAACCGCACGAACATCGGCCAGGTCATCGCTAACAGGCATTTCGGTAGGCGGGAGATGAAACGCGCGAACCGCCTTCGCCCGCAACTCATTTGTTAACGGCCGCTTTCCCTTTTCCAGCAGCGAAAGATAGGTCTGCGAAACCCCCAAAACACGCGCCGCCTCAACCTGCGTCCGCTTACTCCGTTTTCTAAATTGTCCAAGCTGCGTCCCTGTCACAATAACAGAATATTACAGTCTTGTAATATTTACAAATCGAAAAAAAGCATTCAAAAAGATCAACTGTGAGGTTCCAGTTTACTTTGCAGCTCCAATTACAATTATCTTAGCGAGCGAAGGCTTTTTCGCGTGGTCGTGGTAGCGGTAGGAATCTATCAGGAATTGCTTCATTTGGCATTGAAACAATAGTCAAATTATCGTCATGGAGAAAACGCGGATCGGCCCTGAGTCCGTCCAATCTCGGGTCAAAGCGGAGCATTCTAAGACGCTCGGTCCAGTTTGCAAAGGGCCTTTCCAACCATTTAAAAGCAAGATCGGTTTCGCCGAGAGCGGCATAGATCGCTGCGATGTTATAGGGGCGGACGCGGTCTATTGTCACCGGTGACAGCAGTTTTGACAACCATTCCCGGGCCATCGATTCCCGCCCGGTAACTGCATAGATATGACCAAGCAGCTCATCGGGTTCGGTTCCGCTGGCATCCATTTGCGCAGCCGCAAAGTACTGGGACTCCGCCTCCGAAAAAACTCCTTTTTGCTCAAAACACCGTCCCACTATTAGGACCGCCTCCGCAAAACCGGGTTCGAGCGCGATCGCAATACGGCAATATTTGATAGCTTCGTCGCAATCGCGCAGCATGTAATGAATGAGAGCAAGGCTTGCGTTTGCATCCGGCGAAAGCGGGTCGATCTCCTGTGCACGTCTGATCTTCTGAAGCGCCTCGTTCAGCCTTCCCATCGCGGCCAAATAGTATGCATATCTCGAATGTGCCATCGCACAATTTGGACCCGCTACGATCGCCCGTTTGAATGAAATCTCGGCTCCAATCGGATCACGATCGTGTTTTATTTGCACTGTCGCGAGAGCCGCATGAGCCTCGGCCGACGACGGATCGAGTTCAATTGCCTTTAGCGAGTTTGTTCGGCATCGCTCAAAACTTTCTTGCCGAAACCTCACGTCGGATTCGCCGTATGCGAGCCAGAAAAAGGAATCCGCAATTCCCGCATAAGCGAGAGCATATTGGTCATCAAACTCTATCGACTGGCGGAAATAATCGATGGATCTGGCCAATGCATCTTTTGTACGCTTATTCGAAAAGAAGAGCCCCATTAAATATGCCTGATAGGCTTCGGTGTTTTGGGTGCCGTGCTTTTTCAGACCAAGCCTTTCGCTCGTCGTCAATTCGAGCGCCAGCGCGTCGGCCAATTGTTCGGATATCGAATCCTGCACCGAAAAAATATCGGTAAAGTTTTCGTCGAATTTTCCCGACCATATAGCGGCACCGTCGCTAAGCGAAATGAGCTGGGCAGTAACGCGAATGCGTTCCCCGGATCGCTGTATCGCGCCTTCGAGCACTGCATCGACTCCGTGTTCGCGGGCAATATTTTGCAGGTCGTCCCCGCGTCCGGCGTATTTGAGCATCGTTCGCGTGGGCATTATCGTTAGCTGACCTATGCCGCTCAACTTAATGATCGTCGCGTCCGCCATTCCCAAACCCAGATGCTCATTAGTCTGTTCGGTTTCTCCCAAAGAAGTAAATGGCATTACGGCAAGCGAACGTACTTTCATTTGAGAGACCGTGTCCAAACCGTTCGAGTAAAGCGAATCGAGAACATGCGCCGCAAATCTATATCCGCGTTTCGGAATCGTCTCAATATAGTCCTGGCCCGACGAGTCGTTTTTAAGAACTTTCCTCAACTGAAAAATGTTTTGGGACAAACTGCTCTCTTCGACAAACGTGTCGTGCCAGAGCCGTTCCATCATCTCGTCTTTCCCCACTACGCGGCCGGCGTTTTCGACCAACAGCGCGAGCGTGTCGAAAAGCTTTGGCGCGAGCGGAACCACTTTACCGCCGCGAGACAGCGTGCCTTCGCTAAGGTCCATTCGAAATGGGCCGAAATCGAGAATGGTGGCTCGTAACTGCGTCATAAGATTTTTATAAGAAAATCCTCAAGACATTTATCCCGTCAACCGGATACGCTTCATTTTCAAGTGGGTCTTAGTATTCCTAGATGCAGCAGATGGCCGTTTTCGATGCCTTCACAGCCTATAAAGATAAGGACGCCCACCATAAAGTTGTAAAAGGAGAAAGTGTAAAAATGAAAATTCTCATCAAACAGTTAACAATTTTTTTGATCCTGGCGGCCGGAGTCGCCAGCGCAATGCCAAAACGTCATACGACGTATAGGATTAGCGATCTTGCTTCGCTGGGCGGCACAGTTAGCCGGGGCAACAGCATCAACAATGCCGGTTGGGTTTCGGGCTATTCTTTCACCGAGGAGAACAGCCGCAGGCATGCGGCGCTCTGGATAAACGGGGCTGCTCCCATCGATCTCGGCACACTTGCCGGGCCGGACGGCTACAGCAGCATCGTTTGGCCGGTTAAGAATAACAGAGGCCTGATCGCGGGCATTTCGCAAACCTCAAGGCCCGATCCGAACCAGGAGAATTGGAGCTGCTCGCCATTTCTTTATGGTGTGTTTGAGAATATCACGGGCAACACCTGCGTCGGTTTTGTTTGGGAAAACGGCGAGATGAGAGAGCTGCCGAGATTAGGCGGCCATAATGCTTTTGTGGCGGGTGCCAATAACCGCGGCCAGATAACCGGATGGTCCGAGAACGACGTGCTGGATCCGTTATGCGAGGCTCCGCAGGTGCTTCAGTTTCGTCCGGTAATTTGGGGGCCGGGCAGGGATCAGATAACTGAGCTTCCGCTAATTGGAGACGACACAAGCGGCGCCGCGACAGCTATCAACAATCGCAGCCAGGCAGTTGGCATCTCCGGCATTTGCGATCAGGCGGTCGGGCGAAAGTCCGCGATTCACGCCGTTTTCTGGGACAGAGGCACAGCGACCGAGATAGTCGGCGACAACGGCGGGCCTTATTGGGACACCCCGATGGCGATCAACGATCGCGGTCAGGTCGTTGGATTTGTCGGCACTGACGATGACATAGACGGAAACAAGCTTCGCGCGTTTTTCTGGAGCAGAAGAACAGGTTTTCGTTATTTGCGGCCATTGGCATTGCCCGGCCACATTTACAGCGAAGCCCGCGGGATCAATAACAGGGGCCAGATCGTCGGTATTTCCTGCCTCGAAGGCGCGGCCGCATGTAAGCCCGTTATCTGGCAAAACGGATATGCCCCCGCGGTGGATCTCAATTCCCTCGCCCCCGGCTACAGCGGCGTGCTAATGACAGCTCAGGACATCAATGATAAAGGCGAGATAACCGGCAGGGCAAATAGTGCGACCGGCGAGCCTGTGACCTTCTTGGCAACTCCGAACCGAAGGCACCACTGAACATTCACGAATTCTCTTTCCACACGGAAAGAGTCAAAATGCCGGATGGCGATGTTGGGCTAATCAACGCAGTCGATCCGGCGCCAGCAACAAAAGAGGATGCCTTTAAAGAAAGATTTCCGGTTTTTAGCTCCGTAGGAGCGTAATGTTTGTAGAACCGATTCAAAAAACCATCTAAGCTCCGTAGGAGCGGCATGTTATTGATTCGCTTCGGTTTAGTGTCGCCCCTAACGGGACTTGATTACTTTTCTGTATTTGCTTCTACAAACATTTTAGCTCCTACGGAGCTGTTTAAAATTATGATTTCCCACTTTTCGGACATCCTCTTTGGTTTCACTAGAAATGCAATAAAAAACCATGGAAACAAAAACTGTAAATATGTCCGGCTCCGATATCGAAAAAACTATTATCGATCTTGATACCCAATACCAGCGTGCCGTAAAAATGAACGACGCCGTCACGATGGATCGCATTCTGGCCGACGATTTTGTGCTGGTGACAGGCCACGGCAAGACTTACACCAAAGCCGACCTCATCAAAATCGCCCGCGAAGGCACGACCGTCTATGAGCATCAGGAAGACACCCAACAAACCGTCCGCGTCTGGGGCGACACCGCCGTAATAACAGCGTTGCTATGGGAAAAAGGCGTCAGCGACGGCACAGCGTTCGATAAGAAACTATGGTTTAGCGACATATACATGCGAACCGCCACCGGCTGGCATTACGTCTTCGCCCAAGCTTCACTCCCGCTAACTTTAGCTGTTGAATAGGAGTCTTACGTCAGAACCGGGAGCGATAGCGACTGGGTTCTTCTTACCACCAGACGGATGAAGAAACAGTCCTTCACTGTTTTCGTCATTCCTACTTCGTAGCGAGGAAGACACGATTCGTCCACTCCTTGTTCCTTTGAATGAACCCGACACCGAAAGCCGTAACGCGTGAATCAATGTTGTCGGCGTTCTTTCCCGAAAGCGTTGTCCTGTTAACAAAGACCGCTTCAAGTCGTTCCGTGGTTCCGTTGGCAAAAACCTTGTCTGCGATCAGGACCGCACCCTGCACACGGGCATTTTTGAGCGAATAGGCCAGCTTGTTCGCTTCCGGATCTCCGTTTATGGTATCGACTCCGCTGCCCTCGGCACTGCCATCCGCCGCGACCGTCAGGTCAAGACTAAATCCACCGTATTCGTCCCGGTATCGCCCGGAATAGGCCGCCGGTTCCCTGACCGCCGGCTCGTCACCTTCCGAAACATACGTCACCTCGCTGTAAAAAAGTATTTGCGTTCAGTAAATAAACACCACGGCAGCAAGTTTTGTGACGCTTCATTGAGACACCAGACCGAGTCAACTTTACTTAAAGTACTCTATGCGACGATATTCCCTACGAATTAGTTTCTCTGTTCTTTTCTCGTCTACAACAGAGACCGCATAAACACTTCGTTCAGTCCAGTTTCGCTCGGCATCAAACCGCTCGTACTTTGTCTTATAAGTGGAAAATCTGTCGGTCACGCCACCCGCTCCGCCGTGGTAAGCTCTGTGCTCGATTTCGTTGCCGTCCGAATCGTAAACATAAATATGATGTTCGTTGAACTCGCCACTTGGCAAATATTTCCGATACTCAACTTCATTTTTCTTATAGTCGTAAACGATTCGATTCTGTTTTCTCCCATCGTTATTAAAGAGCTGTTTTTCTACGAGTCGTCCGTCTTTATATTTGGACGAAAAGGCAAAAGTGTAACGCAGATCCGGAATTCCTTTTTTTTCTTCGATCTTGCCGGGATCACCCCATACTCCTGTGGTAAATCGGTTGCCTGTCGGTGCCGGTCCATCAAGGTTCACCCGCATACCTTTCAAATATCCATAAACGGTAACTCCGTGCAAACCACCACCTCTCCAATCAAAACTAGCATCTCTTATGAGATTTTGGGAGGCGTTGAATTCTGTGTAATTTATTACGGCTCGCCATGGTTCCTTAAACGGCGATGAAAGAGTAGTGACTTCTTCGAATACGGATTTGACCCTGCCTTTTAGATTCAACTCCTGGGCATCAGTAGTTTCCCGTGGCACAACAGGTGACTGCGGTAAGCCCTTGGGCGTTGCGGCATCAATCTGTTGAAGTGCGGCGACTAAATCAGCGGGATCCATCGAAAGCTTCTGCGGGAGCACAGTCGGAGCGAGAATCGCAAGTGCAAAAACGACAACGGTCGCAATTTTGGCGGCTTTAATCATATATGTTTCTTTTCTAATCCAAAATTTCCTTACATTCGCCTTCCCATGCGTGGTGTTAGTCGCCTCGATCCACCGTGTCGGTGAAAGTGTAAACGCGTTGCTCCCGCTTCAAAAAGAAAGGCATCGAATTCGACCCCTTTGAAATTTGGATTATTGAGCTTTTCCCAGAGTCCGAGAAATTCTATTGTACTTCGATTTCGCATCCAGTTAGAAACAACATCCTTCGGTTCAGCAGGATTCTTAAATCGCGCAATATCGGTGATAGAGATATATTCATCGCCCACGTCATCGAAGGAAATCGCTACTGAAATATTTTGAACCTAATTAAACGATTCTTTGTTCTCATCTTGAACCTATAAACGGACCACGCTCCGACCTAATTATGGCGAAATTGCCATATTTGTAAACCCATCGAAATCGATGTGTTTGGAATATAAGGAACCCTGTCGCTACCGCTCCCGGTTCCGACAAAATCAGTCTTCACGCGATCGAGTCTGCGGAGCAGACGGAGATAACTTTAGCTACACATGAAGCCGTCCGGCGGAATGTGTAGTTTGGGATCAATGTTGCGCCGAGCGTGTGTAACACGCGAAATTGGTGTCGCATGTTTCACACGCTCAGGCAAGAGGGACATTCGTACTACAGGTTCCGCCTATCGGCTTCACCCGTAGCTAAAGTTATGACGCATGCTCCGCACGCTCGGGCCACTCCTATTTTTCCCGCTTGTGATGTCGGACGGTGACGGTTTCGGAGAGTTTTAGGTGGAGTGAGCCGTCGACGAATGCGGGGGTGATGAAGCGTTCGGTCGTTTTCAGACGGATGTTGAAATGTTTGCAGAACGGCGCGGCGTGTATGCACCAGCCGGTACTTGCTCTGCGTTTTACGGGAAAGGTCGATGGCGAACGCAGATTGTCGACCGGTTCGATGGCGATGATGTCATCAACGCGGCTGTAATAAAGATTGACGGCAGCCGGCTTCCTTAGCATCCGATAGCAATTGTTGTTGATCGTGATGAGGTTGATATTGTTGATCGAAACATAAATGCGGTCATTAGTGGATTGGGTCGGGCCGCCGAGAAATTTTTCAAACTTTCTTTCCATGATCTCTGTACGGGCTCTGTGCCCGATGTATCATAGATAACACATCGTTGCACACCCAGTCAAGAAAAAAATTATACTTTCTGATTTTCAGTGTGCGATTTTCCCGATCTTTTCAATTTTCATTGTTTTTGCGATCTCAACACCCGTCGCGTGGCTGGCGAAAAAAAGACGCGGGGCTGGCGGCAAAAAACGCGGGGCTGGGGCTAAAAAACGCGGGGCTGGAGCATAAAAACGCGGGGCTGGCATACTTCCGTTTAATTCCAGCAACGGATTCTTAATCGAGTCCGTTCGGCAGCACAAATGCACCGATGTGCGGCGTCGAAGTGTTGAGGCAGGTTTGTAAGGCCAGAATCAGCGAATCGCGGAGACTTTCCGGCGTGACGATGGCATCGACCAGGCCGCGGGCGGCGGCGTGTTTGGCGTCGAGTTCTCGGTCGTAGGTTTCGCGGACGTTTTGCATTTCGGCGAGCAGAGCCTCGTCTGGTTCTTTGCCCTGTGCTTTTAGTTTTTCGATCTGGGTTCCGTGGATAGCCACGGCGGCGGAGTCGCCTTCCATCACGCCCATGCGGCCCGTCGGGAGCGAGAAGATAAAATCGGGGTCAAAACCCTGTCCGGCCATTGCGTAATAGCCTGCACCAGACGCGTGATTGACGGTCAGGACGATCTTTGGAACGGTCGCGGTCGCCATTGCTTCGACAAAGCGAGCACCGGCACGGATTATGCCGGAATGCTCGGCCTCGGCTCCGACCATAAAACCCGAAACGTCCTGCACAAAGAGCAGTGGCGTCGAATGGCAATTGCAATTCTCAATGAAATAGGCCGTTTTTTCGGCAGATTCGGTATAAACGATGCCTCCGAAACGCGGCGGTCCGTACGACAGGCTGTCAGCCTGTCGATTCGACGGACTAACAGTCCGTCGTACCATTCCGCGCGAGTTTGCGATCACACCGACCAGAATGCCGCCAATGCGGGCCGTTCCGCAGATCATCTCTTTGGCAAAATCGGCTTGGAATTCGTCCAAATCGCCTTCGTCGAGGAATGTGTCGAGTATGGCGTGCATGTCATAAGGCGCCCGATGGTCGTCGGGGAGGACAGTGTATAGCTGGTGGCTGTTAGCTGTTGGCTGTTGGCTGTCGATAATGGACACGCGGGTCGGTTCTTTTGCGGGCAGTTCGGTGATGAGTTCTCTTATTTTATTGAGGCATTCGTGCTCATCTTTCGTTCGATAATGAGCCACGCCGGAGATGGCGTTGTGCGTCATTGCGCCGCCGAGGGTTTCGTTGTCGATGGTCTGGCCGGTTGCTCCTTTGACGAGGTTCGCTCCGCCAAGCCCCATGAATGAAGTGCCCTCGACCATCAGGATCACATCGGACAACGCCGGAAGATAAGCACCGCCGGCAACGCACATTCCCATCACGGCCGAGATCTGTGGCACTTTGAGATAGCGGCGCATTATCGAATTGTAATAAAAAATGCGTGCCGCGCCGTATTGACCGGGAAAAACACCGCCCTGATACGGCAAATTCACACCCGCCGAATCGACGAGATAAACGATCGGCACGCGGTTACGCATAGCGATCTCCTGTGCCCGTAAAATTTTCTTGATTGTTTCGGGATACCACGCACCGGCCTTGATCGTTGCATCGTTTGCGACGACAACACACTCGCGTCCCTGAATCTTCCCAACAACAGTAACAACAGCCGCCGCCGGAGCCTGTCCGTTGTATTCGGCATACGCGACAAGCAGGCCGATCTCCTGCGAAAATGTATCTTTATCAAGCAGCAGTTCGATCCGTTCGCGAGCCGTCAACTTGCCTTGAGAATGTACCTTTTCGATTTTAGCCGGGCCGCCGCCGAGTTTTAACCTTGTTTCGAGTTCGAGATATTCGTCGGTCAGCTTGCGAAGTCGCGAGTCAGCAGCATTTATCATTGGTTGTCTGTCCGCCAAATAAAGAAACCACCCGCAAAAGAGGGTGGTTTTAGGTTCCGGTTTTAGTTATCGAATGAAAATATTTCCTGTACTTGAGTCAGAAACGTGCGGTGCGTTGATGCTCACGGCACGGATCCTCGCCATGCGCGATGGCCGCGTCCAGAACGTAACGCCTTCGGAACCGTCATCGGGCGTGCTGGCGATCAGCGTTTGCCAGGTCGTGCCTTCGTCCATCGAATACTCGATTCGGATGTTTCCGGTTACGTTACCCGTATTCCACATCAGGTTGCGCCGAATTCCACGCTGTATATTCATTCCCGCGTCAAAGTTGGAAAGCTGAATAGCGGACGGGCTGAACCGGTAATTAGCGATCACGTCGGCGGTGTTGTTTATCGAGCGTGCGTTATCGCGGGCGTTGAGAATGCCTGTCGGCTGTCCGAGATAAATGATGTTCGGGTTAGAGAAATACGGACTGCGTACGCACCCTGACGTACATGGATCAGTGTAGGACATCACCGTGCGATACGAACCATTTACATAGTGGCCATATCCATAAGGATATGTTGCACCTGAACCGTTTTCCGGATTGTGCTGGCTGCCCATGTTGTGGCCGAGTTCATGAGCGAAAGAAAGATTGCCGACAGCACATGAGCGGGCAGTGACAGTAAAAGCGTTGTTTGAGTTTCCGCCAGTTCCGCCCATCAGATATCCGATGCCGCAAAGGCCGGTTACCTCACTGATCTCAGCAACCATATCCGCATTGTGTGTGTTGCGAAGGGTTTGAATTCCCGCGTTGCTGCGAAGTGCAGAAAGATCAGCGCTACCGGTCGTCTCAACGTACGCAAATTCTTCCGAATGAACAAGCCGGACACGCTGACGGATTCTGCTGTTTATGTACGCTGTGTTCGTCGCATCGATCGCGGCCTGTGCGTGTGCCTGGGCCTGTGCGTCGCCGCCGAGGAAGTTTTTCGTCGCGGTCGTGTAAACAACCAGAACGTCGATGCGGTCGCCGGAATCAAGTGCGCCGCCCTCGGGTGCTGCTGTTGGTGTGGTAACTGCGGCGTCACCCTTCGCATCACCGGCACACTCAGGAAAGAGCGATTGATCGAGTTGCACCAAATAATGAGAATTGCCGCGAGCGACTATCTCGTAAACCGCGTCAGGAGAATATATCAATCCTGATACGAAACCTTTGCGAAATGTGATTATCACATCGCCGTCAAATTTGCCTTCGATCAATTTGCCTCGCCAGGTACGGTCGTCGATGCCGCGAACCTCGCTTCCCTTTTCGACAGCCCGATAAATTTTGCCGTCAAACAGCGGGATCAATATCTCGCTACCGGAAACGTGTAGGTCAACGCCGATCTTGCTTTCGCGAAGGGATGCGATCGAAGAAGGAGCGAGGGATTTTTCAGGTGTTTCGAGAATTGTAAACAAACTCTTCGGCGACTGAGCCATCGTCGGAATTGAAAAACAAGAAAATGTGACAAGGATTGCGAAGATCAGAAGCGTATTTCTCATAATGATTTTACAGATCGCAGTGTTTCGGGAACGTAACCAGCTTAGAAATAGGTACATGCGAGGCCTCGCACATAAACCAATCGTCTTAAAGATTAAACGAGTTTTACAGAAACATAAAGCGCATTTTTGTGGTCAGGATTATCCCGTTGCTAAATATCGGAATCAAATTGCGGCTCAACCAGAGCAAGGCCATCAATGAACCTAAAATGTTTTGTATTGTACGTAACCAACCTAAGGTCGTAAGTCAATGCGGTCGAAGCAATCAACGCATCTGCAAGAAATAAGCCGTTTGCCGAAGAGCATTTATCGACAAGTTCGATTGCTAAGAGAGCAATGTCAGAAGTCAGCGAATAATACTTTAGCTGAGCAAGACTTTTCTTAATAAGTTGCTTGTCCTTTTTAGAGATCGAACCCTGAATGGATTCTATGTAAACAACCGTTTCAATTCCGGCATCGATAGAGTCTACAAATCCCTTGACCTTAGCATCGCCGTAAAAGATCTTCGGCAACACATTAGTATCGAGCAAATGTTCACCCATTGCGAAGATTGTTTTGTTTCCGAAGTCTTTTGGTCAGTTCTTTTTCAGTTTCCGGCCGATCGGCCCAAATGCCCAAAACATCGTCGAAGGGACTAGTCCGTTCGCCAATCTGCTCAAGCTCCTCAATCAGTTTCTTAGCGAACTTAAGGTCGTTTATTCTAAAACTCCCGTTTACCTTCAAGGGGATTGAAATTGATATTGTTCCCATAACCCAAATAGTCTATCACGATTCGGTCTCACTCTTTCTCTCAATAATGAACGTCGGAACCATCCCGCCGCCGCTGGAAACATTGGCAAGTTCGCTCGAAGAGAGGCGAGTAAACGCCGAACCGACGACGCCATTGAACAACAGTGGATCAAGGTCAACAAGCTGTTCGATCATTCCCCATTTGCCGAGATCGTCGAACATCATCGGGAACATTTCTTTAGCAGTTTTGACGCGTTCCTGGACAAGATAATCACCGTTTTTAAGGGCAATTTCGATTGCAGCGTCCCATTCTTCAACACTAGAGTTCCAACCAATGTAAATGCCGTGGCCGCCGTAATCGTCGTTTGGTTTTAAGACGAGCTTGCTGGAATTAGAACGAGTCCATTCGACAAGGTCTATCTGCTCGCCTTTGTTTATGGTCGTTTCTTTTCGGAATTTCCGTGTCCAGGGCACATGAGCGGTAATTGCCTCGCGTTCTGCCTCATTAAAAAGATCGGCATATTTCTCATTCGTCAGAACCGCAAATATCGCTTTCTTATGGACAAGTTTTCCACGAAAACTGTTGACCATACAGATCGTTCCGGCTCGATAAGCGTCGAGCAACGCGGGAAACTCTTCCATTATCGGCAGATATTCGTTGACCAGCAGACGCTTGTAAACCACATCGATCTGAACGCCGCCGAAATACAATTTGCCATCATCACATTCAACATCCTGCGGCGAACAGATCAACGCATCGTAGCCTTGCGATTCGAAATAATCACGGAAAAGCTCAAACTCTTTCTGCGTCGGAAGATCTTTCAGATCGACGATCGCTATCACCGGTTTCCTGTCTGCCTTGCCGCCGCAAAATTCGTCCCAACAAGCAAGCAGCACATCGAGCATTTTCGGCCGGCCTTCGAGACCAGCTACATCGTAGGTTTCGCTGAATTTCTTCATCACCGGCAACGATTTGAATATCTCGGTCGCCGAATCGGCATAGGCAATTCCGGCCGGGCTTTCGCCGTTTAGCTCGACATAACTATACGCATCGTCGGTCAAAAAAGAATCAAGCCGGGCGGTCGGTGAAACCTGCTCGTAACCCGGATCGATCTTTACCAATTCTTTTTCGATTTCGGTAATCCCAAGCTCATCGAGCAGCGAATCGTCCGCAACCGCCGCATCCTTTACCTTTTGCAGGGCGCTCCAAATGGTCTTACAGGTTTCTTTAACACGTTCCCAGTCGGCAGCAGTTACAAAATGCGGGCGAAGATATGGCGAAAGCGGACGCCCGCCAAAGATGAGGCGATTCTTCTCCAATCCGTCGTGCAGCATCTTAAAAGATTCGGCCGCGATCTCAGGATCTTCGAGAAGCGAATGGTAATGAGCAACAGCTTCTTTGAGCATAATTGTGTAGGACAGACTGTTAGTCTGTCCATTTCGACAGGCTAACAGCCTGTCGTACAGTCATTTAGACATTTCTACAATCTCGTCGAATTCCTCTTTCGTAACGGCAGAGACAGATAGCCGAGAGAGCCTGACCAAGTCCATCTTCGCAAGTTTCGGATTAGCTTTTATGGCTGTAAGAGAAACAGGATTCTTGACCGCCTTTCCTGCCTCGAGTTCAACCGCAACCCAAGCATCATCATCGGCTGTCGGATCTGGAAAAGCTATCTTTGTCACCTTAGCCATTCCAACAACAAGCCGCTCACCGCCGGAGTGATAATAAAATACCTTGTCGCCGACCTTCATCGATTTCAGATTGTTTCGCGCGGTGTAATTCCTCACGCCCGTCCAATCGGTCTTGCCTTCTTTCTGAAAATCCGAAAATGAGTAAGATTCCGGTTCCTGTTTTACTAACCAATAGTTCATAGTTGTAGAGTCGAGACAGTCTGGGAAGTCTTGTTTGTCACTTACTTTCGTAAATGATCGATTAGTCCGAAGATCATCCGACCGATCTCGTCAAGTTTTTCGTAAATCCCGTCTAAACTTTTTTGCTCAACATATTCAAGGTCAAGTGCAAGATACATGTGTGATTTCGTTTCTGCCAACGATCCCAACGCAATATTCAGAAAGTTTGCAAAGTCTTTGTCAGTTCTGCGGCCCTGACCTTCTGCGATATTCGCCATGATTGATGTCGCTGACCGACGAATCTGACTGCGAAGATCAAAATCTTTTGAAAAATCTCCGACACTACATAAACGATAAATCTGAACAGTAACAACACGAGACTTTTGCCAAGCCTGAATATCTTCAAACCTTCTAAATGTAGCCATATTTCAAACTGTTTAACTTCCCAGACTTCCCAGACTTCCCAGACTTCCCAGACTTCCTAGACTTCCTAGACTTCCTAGACTTTCTTCTGCTGCTGCGCGGCTTTCTTATTCAGCCATTTTGCCCAGCGTTCGACTAGCGGGCGGATGGGTTTGAAAATCTTGGCGCGGATGCTGTCTTTGTTTTGTTCTTCGCTCCATGAGCGGAGATTCTTCTCAGCGTACTGGCGGATCTGCGGTTCGAGATTTTGTTTTTTAACCGAATGTTTCAGCGTCAGATAATAATGTTGCCCGATGAGTGAAAAAATAAGCCCGGCCATATTTGCCTTAAACGAACTTTTTGCCATCCAGCGTTTTGCAAAACCCTCGGTCGGCTGTAATAGTGCACCGGCGGAAACTTCCATCCATGCATTCTGATTCTGAACACGCGGATGATAAAGCCCGGGCAGATCGCCCTTAATCGAGACATCCAGATTCTTTAATCGCGGATCGTTGATAAAATCGACGATCTTTATCTTTTCCAGCCCGCGCATGTGCTCGATCGGCACATAATTGAGAACCTTATTTATATGTTCCTCAGCACCTTTCGGCAGATCGATCGTCGCAGTGTTCTCGATCCTTAGTTTTGTTACTTTCGCGGTCTTTTGCCCCGCAGTTTGAATTGCCATAAATATCCGTCAATTGTAATTCGTAAATCGTGAATAGTAAATTCTGCGACAATCTGTCGCGTAAATGCCACAGAATTACGGATGTCGAATGCAGCCAATCAATCAAACGCTGAGTAAACCCCGATCTCAAAACTGGCACGCTTCTTGTAATATAATTCCCGAGCGATGAACCAGACGACAATTTCAAAAGCGGTAAAGATCAAAGGCGTGGGGCTACACACTGGCGTTGCTGTGAACCTGAAACTAAAACCGGCGCCTGAGAACACGGGGTATATTTTTGTTCGGACCGATCTTGATAATTTCGAGATTCCGGCGTCGGTCGAATATGTTTCACATTGTAGTTATGCGACCACGCTGATGCGGCGGGGTGTTGTGCTTTCTACGTGCGAGCATTTGCTTTCGGCGCTTCGCGGCTCGGGCGTGGACAATTGTTTTATCGAGCTCGATAATATCGAAATACCTATATTAGACGGTTCCAGCGAAAATTGGATCGACCTGATCGCCAAGGCCGGCATAAAAGAATTGGATGCCCCGAGTCGTGTCCTAAAAGTCACAAAGAAAATTTCCGTGAATGAAGATGGGCGGCGAATGTCGGTCGAACCGTCCGATAAATTTGAGATCGAGTGCGTGATAGATTTCCCGCACCCTTTTATTGAGCGGCAAAGTTTTCATTTTGTGATGGAAAACGGATCGTTTGGAAAGCAGATCGCGTCGGCCCGCACGTTTGGTTTCACAAACGAAATTGAAATGCTCCGCAAAGCAAACTTAGCTCTCGGCGGCTCGCTCGACAACGCCATTGTGCTTACCGAAGACGGTATGCTCAACGAAACACCGCTTCGCTTCACGGACGAGTTTGTCCGCCACAAGATTCTCGACATAATCGGCGATGTCGCACTTCTCGGAATGCCGATGCAAGGCAAGATCACCGCCGAAAAATCCGGCCACGCCGTCCACGCTGCCCTGATGAGCAAATTATTAAAAACAGAAGGTGCCTGGGAAATCAATGAGTCGTAATAAGAGCATTTCTTCTCGCCGAGCGGCGAAGCTATGCTTCGCCGAAAGCTTCCCTAGCTTCCTCGCGGCTATGCCGCCATTTTCGTTTCCCCTGACCTGCTCACCCCGGCGAAGCGTGGGCGGCAGCATTAATATCCACGCTCCCTAACGGTCGCGTTTCTGCCCGTATTACCAATCGGGGGTGTGGAAAACACCTTCTTTGTCGGTTCGTTGGTATGTGTGGGCGCCGAAGAAGTCTCTTTGGGCCTGGATGAGGTTTGCGGGGAGGCGGCTTGAGCGGAAGGCTTCGAAATATGAGAGCGCGGACGAGAGGCAGAGCGACGGGATGCGGCTGCGGGAAAACTCGCCGATGATGGTGTGCCAGTCGGCGCTGTTACGGACGAGAATTTGTGCGAAATCGTCGTTGAGAATTAAATTCGGCAGATCGGGTTCGGCGGCAAAGGCGGCACGCATTTGTTCGAGAAGCGCGGAACGGATAATACATCCGCCGCGCCAAATTTTAGCGATCTCCGCGAGATCGAGGCCGTATTTTTTCTCGACACTCGCGACCTGCAGCAGGGAAAGCCCCTGAGCATAGGTAATTATAAATGAGCTAAGCAGGGTGTTCTTTAATTGTTCGAGCGAACGTTCCCGGTCGGCGTTGAATTCGGCTCGGACCTCGGCGGTTTGCGAGAGTTTTCCGGCATTTATCTGGCCGGTGGAAGTTTCAGTGTTCGTTCTCTGGTCGCTCTGCTGCACGCTGGCTTCAGTCTCGACTTCCCTTTCCGCACGCGCGGCTTTCGGGCCGGTTTCGAGTTCGCTGTGAACCGTTTCGCCGTCGGCTTTTTGCTGATGGCTCTCGCTCGGCGGCGTGTGGCCGATCTTTTCGGCGATCTTTATTCTCGTTTCCTTTTGCGCGGATATCTGCCGCATAGAAACAGCCGAATCTATCGTAGGGATCGGCACGCCGAGGTCCATCGCGGCCTGCGAGGTCCATTTGCCGGTTCCCTTTTGCGCCGCTTTATCGAGGACCATTTCAACAAGAGCTTTTCCGGTTTCGGCGTCTTCTTTTTTGAGAACTTCGGCGGTGATCTCGACGAGGAAAGAATTAAGCTCGGAATTGTTCCACTCGGAAAACGTGTCGGACATCTCGCGATAGTCCATCTTTAACACGCGAAGCATAAAATCGTACGTTTCCGCCAATATCTGCATCAGGCCGTACTCGATGCCGTTGTGCACCATCTTTACAAAATGCCCGGCCGAGCCCGTGCCCATATACGCGACGCACGGCTCGCCGTTTACCTTTGCCGCAACACTTTCAAAGATCAGCGCGACGTGTTTGTAATATTCACGATTCCCGCTCGGCATAATGCTCGGCCCAAGACGCGCACCTTCTTCGCCGCCGGAAACTCCGACGCCGAGAAAACCTATCCCGGATTCGGCAAGCATCGCTTCGCGTCTTTCCGTGTCGGCGAAATGCGAGTTGCCGCCGTCAATTATCAGATCACCCTTCGCAAGCAGCGGCAAAAGCTCCGCGATAACCGAATCGACGATCGGCCCCGCAGGAACCAGCAGCATAATTGCCCGCGGAGTTTTTAGTTTTGAAATAAGATCGGCGGGCGATTCGGCAGCGGTCACGTCCCACTCGGTGCCTTCGTTTAACAGCAGTTCCCTTTTCTCAGCGTCAAGATCATACCCAACACACGCGAAACCGCTGTCCGCAACATTAAGCAGAAAATTGCGGCCCATTGTCCCGAGCCCGACCATTCCGAAGTTCGCTTTTGACACAGCTTTTAGTGACCCGATTTTTTCAAAAAGGTTTCTTTCAGGTTCTTTTCGATCTCCTCGTGCAGCGGCGTTTTTCCCTCAGGCTTGGTTTCGCCATATTTGATAGCCATGTTGGCGCATTTGCTGCACAGCATATATCCGATAAGTACACCGTGGTCTCTATAGAAAAATGTATTGAGCGATAGGGCCTTTTTGCCCTTGTATTTCGTCTGGTTCAATGTTCCGCCGCATCCCGGACATTCCTTTTCCCTGTGCAGCCACATTCCCTTGACCACCGGGCCGTATTGCATCTTCGCCGCGCGATACATAGCGTCCAGAAGTTCTTCTACCTGATTATTGGACATATTAATCTCAACCGTAATAAACTTTCGTTTCCATATGATACCGCTTCTTGACGCAATTCGCCCGACGACGCTCATCGAATCCTCAAAGTTAAAAGACTTTTTGGGATTGGAACTGACAATCGCGACCGAAACATTTCAACACACCGGCAGTTTTAAATTCCGGGCGGCATACAACGTTGCTCTAAATGTACCGAATGACGAAATAATCGGCGTGTCGTCCGGGAATTTCGGACAGGCGTTGGCCTACGCATGCAAGCTCACCGGAAAAAAATGCACCGTTGTAATGCCGGAAAATTCAGCCAAGGTAAAGGTTGACGCGGTGCGGTCATTCGGGGCAGTTGCCGATCTTATTAACGTAAACAATATCAGCCGCTCCGAACGCGTCAAACAGCTATCCAGCGAGCGGCCATATGCGTACATCGCGAGCGCCTATGACGACCAGTTCGTTATTGACGGGAATTCCACCTTAGGCGATGAATTAGCGGTAAAAGATTTTGACGCAGTAATAATTCCGGTCGGCGGCGGCGGACTGATTTCGGGAACGATTCTCAGCTTTAAAAGAAATGGAAAAAAGACAGTGATCTACGGTGCCGAGCCTTTGATGGCGAACGATGCGGCACGTTCACTTCGCGAAGGACGTATCGTCGTAAACGAATCTGAGCCGCAAACGATCGCTGACGGCACTCGCACACTCTCGCTCGGCAATCTAAACTGGCCGATCATCAAAGACGGCGTCGAAGATATTATCGAGGTTTCTGAAGAAAGGATAGTCGAGGGCGTTCGGTCTTACTTCACTCTCGCAAACCTGAAAGTTGAACCGACAGCCGCACTCTCGCTCGGTGCTGTTCGTGAGCGACCCGAATTGTTTAGCGGCAAACGTGTGTGCGTCGTAGTTAGCGGCGGGAATGTCGATCCGATGGTCTATCGGGAAATGCTGGAAGATCGGTAAGAAAACAGTTGCCAGCCGACAGTTTTCAGCTTCCAGCGGTCAGCCTTTCGATGTTAAAGGACCGGCCTATTTTACTTCCTCGACAAAGGTTACGCGGTTTATTTCGTGCAGTGTTGTGTGTCCGGCGAACACTTTTTTGACGGCCGATTCGCGAAGACTCGAAAGGCCTTCTTTTTCTGCCTGGCGGCGAATCTCGGAACCCGGACGGCGTTCGATAATCATCTCGCGGATTGAGTCAGACATATCGAGAAGCTCGTGGATCGCCGTGCGTCCGCGATAGCCCGTGTGATTGCAGGCATCGCAGCCGACGTTTCGGTAAAAGACGCGTTCGCGATGCTCGGTGGGACGCAAGCCCGATTCAAACAATTCTTCGTCGGTCGGTTCGAAGACACGCTTACAAGTCGGGCAAAGAAGCCGCACAAGGCGCTGTGCAAGAACACAGTTGAGAGCGGAAACGAAGTTATACGGCTCGACGCCCATGTTGATAAAGCGGCCGATAACGTCGATCACGTTGTTGGCGTGAACCGTTGTAAAAACGAGGTGGCCGGTCAGCGCGGACTGAATGGCGATCTGCGCGGTTTCCTCGTCACGGATTTCTCCGACCATTATCTTGTCCGGATCGTGACGTAATATCGAACGCAGGCCGCGGGCAAATGTCAGCCCTTTTTTCTCGTTGACAGGAATCTGCATAATTCCCTGCAACTGATACTCGACCGGATCTTCGATGGTGATGATCTTGTCTTCGTCATTGCGGATCTCATTCAGGGCGCCATAAAGAGTGGTCGTTTTACCGGAGCCGGTCGGGCCTGTGACCAAAACCATTCCGTAGGGTTCTTTGATATAGATACGAAATCTCTGAATGTCTTCGGGGTCGAATCCGACGACATCGAGGCTGAGGTTTTTGAACTCTTCGGAGATCTGCTCCTTATCCAGAATACGGATAACGCAGTTTTCGCCATAAGCCGACGGTAGGATTGAAACACGAAAATCGACCGTTCGGCCTTTGTAACGAACACGAAACCGGCCGTCCTGCGGAATGCGCCGCTCGGCTATGTCCAGCTCGGACATCACCTTGATACGTGAGATGAGCGTTTGATGATAGGCAATATCGATCGGATCGACCTTTGCATAAAGCGCTCCGTCAATGCGAAATTTTACGCGAACGTCACGGTCGCCGGCCTCGATATGAATATCGGAGGCCCGTGATTCCATCGCGTTGTAAACGATAGTATCGACGAGCTTGATGATCGGCGACATGTCCGAGTCCGACGCGAGGCGATCAAGATCGAGAACCTCTTCGCCCTGATCGGTTTCCTTTACGAGCGAGATCTTGAAACCTGACGCTGCTTCCTGCAAAACACGCTGAGTCGCGTCACCGCGTTTCAGGACAACATCGATAGCTCCCTGCGTTGCGATATACGGAACAATGCGGACATTTAACGCATTCTCCATCTCATCCAATCGGTCGAGATTGGTCGGGTCTGCCATCGCGGCGTGCAGGTCGGTTCCCTCGCGTTTGAGCGGTACAAAATGATTGCGGAGCATCATTTCGACGGGAATTTTTGCAAGTTCCTCATAGTCGATAGGCGAGGCCTGATCCTGCGGCAGCAGGTCAATGTACGGCAAGCGATAGCGCTTGGCGAGCAGTTTTGCCTCGACCACCTCCGGCGGCTCATTTTCGAGAAAATCCGAAAGCTCGATCTTTGGTGAAGATATATTCGTTGTCACGGTTTTTTGTTCGTTCATCGGTAAAGCTATTGAGATCGCCTGCCTCCCATCGGCCCGGACGATATTGTATCAATGATCGGCAAATAAATTGCCAGCAGGATCACAAGAATAACTGCGGCCATTATCACCAGAATAATCGGCTCAAGCAGAGTTGTTAATTGTTCTAGTTTTACTTCTGCCTCGGCATCGTAAAAAAGAGCGACTTCATCGAGCATCTCACGCAGGCTGCCGGAACGTTCGCCGATGCCGATCATATCGAGCCCGAGCGGCGGCAGCCATTCGGCTTTTTCGAGAGCTTCTGTAAACCCGCGGCCCTCGCGAATAAGAGGTAAAACCACTTGGCTTTTTCGCCGGAGTTCGAGATTGTTAAGCGCCTGCGACGCCACTTCCCATGAATCCGGAACGGTTATACCGCCTGAAAGAAGCGTCGAAAGCGAGCGGGAAAGCTGTGCCATCGCCATTTGCCGGATTAGCTGTCCAACCACAGGTAGTTTCAACAGAAACCTGTGTAACAGATGTCGGCCCGATTCCGTTCTTAGCCAAACGTATAAACCCAGTCCCACAACAAGCAGTAGTGGGGCAAGCCAAAGAATATTCCCGGAAAGGAAATTTGAGACCGCCAAAACGACGAGTGTAACCGTCGGCAATCCGCGATTTGCGTTCAGGCCGCGGAACAGCGTGGACATCTGCGGGATGATGTAAACCGTCAAAAACGCCACCATTATCACCGCCGCAACCAGCAAAAAAATTGGGTATGCGAGCGCACCGCGAAGTTTCCGTGTCAACCCGACGCTGCGTCGCAAGTAATCGACGTAACGCATCAGAACGTCGTCAAGAGCACCGCTTTTTTCGCCGGATAATATGGATGCCGTGTATATTTTCGGGAAAACTCCCTGTGCCTCAAAAGCTTCTGAAAGCGACGAACCGCCCTTGATGCGCTCTTCGACGTCGGCGAGAATTCCGCGTAATGCCGACGATGTCGAACGCGTTTTTAGAAGCTCGATCGATTGCAGAACCGGAATGCCCGCCCTGAGCAATGCCGAAAACTGCTGGTTAAACAGCAAAAAGTCTGCTTGCTTTACTCGATTTTTACTTGAGCTTGATGAAAACGGCAGAACGGAGGCGATTCCGCCGGCTGCTGATGAAACCGAGAAAACGCGAAAACCGTCCCGCTCGAGCGCGTTACGGGCTTCGTTGGCGGCTCCGGCTTCGACAACTCTTGTAATGATCTCGCCCGAAGGAGTGCCTAAACGGCAAATAAACTCTGACATAAATGTTCAAATTCGCACGGCGCTGCGCCGAGAGTCCGGCATCCAAACTTTCGGCTGGAATTGCCGAATTATAACACGCAACACGGCCGATCTTGTTGCATCCAGTGAAACCGAAACATTTTTCTGCCGCGAAAACAACTATTAGGCGAACTCAGACATCAAAATTTTATCTTGCGGTTTATTGCGCCGCCCCTTAGTATAATAAATGTTCCCGACTTGGAGAAACCTATGATATTGCAAGGTTTGGGATTTTCAGGCTGCAAATTGGCATTTCGCCATTTGGTCTTTTTTGCTGTTTTGGCTTTTTCAGCAGCAGCGGTTACGGCCCAGCAGCCCGAGCCCACGCCGCCACCCGAAGAAGACCAGTCACGCGGCTCCATCAAAACCGACCTTGTCACGCTAACCCTCACAGTTACAGATCTTTACGGCAGATATGTTTCCGGCCTGACGAAAGAGGCATTTACCATCTACGACAACAATAAAGAGCAGGAGATAACTTTTTTCAGCGACAGCGACGCCCCGGTTTCGGTCGGTATTTTGTTTGATGTTTCCGGCTCGATGAGCGGCGAAAAGATTGCAAAGGCCCAAAAAGCATTGAGCCGTTTCATAAATACCAGCCACCCGTCGGACGAATATTTTCTGATCGCCTTTAGCAGCCGGGCCCAATTGCTGATGGACCGGACACGCGATGGCGAGGCATTGCTCCGCAAACTGACCTTAGTGCAGCCAAAGGACAACACGGCGCTTTATGATGCAGTTTATCTCGGCATTGAAAGGGTTACCCGCGGTGCTCATCAAAAGAAAGCTCTACTGATAATAAGTGACGGCCAGGATAATTCTTCACGGTATAATTTCGGCGAGGTCAGGCGCCTGATGAAGGAATCGGACGTTGTGACGTATGCGGTCGGCATCATCGACCGCGGCGACCAGGGCTCGATGCTTGGTATGCAGGGCCAGGCTTTTTTGGATGAGCTGACATCCGTGACCGGCGGGAAATCGTTCTACCCAAGTACAGATGTTGAACTGGATGAAATATTCGAACGGATCGCTCTTGAACTGCGTCACCAGTACTCCGTCGGCTACACTCCGCACGATTTTCAGCCCGATGGAAAATGGCGCAAGGTGAAAGTTCGCGTCAAACCCCCGAGAGGACTTCCGCGTCTAACAGTCCGAAGCCGCGAAGGCTATTACGCAACGCCTGCGGGCTCATATCGTTAGACATTTTTTACTTTGCGATGAATCGAAAACTAATTTTTAATATCGCCGTTACTTTTGCATTTACGGCGTTTCTGTCGCCATCTGTGTTGGCCCAATCTGCGCCCGCGCCTACTCCGACTCCGAGGATTTCGGAAGATACCGAGGTTCAAAAGGTCGAAACCGAACTGGTGAACCTGAATGTCCGCGTGGTTGACCGTTCCAGTCGCCCGATCGCAAACCTGAAGCAGACGGAGTTCAAAATATTTGAGGACAATGTTCTTCAGCAGATCGAGTTTTTCTCGCAATCGGAAGTTCCGACGAACTATTCGATGGTGATCGACAATTCGGGCTCGCTTCGGTCGCAAATCGAAAAGGTTATTGAAGCAAGCAAGATCTTGGTCAACAGCAATCGTCCCGGCGACGAAACCAGTATTATCCGGTTTGTCGGACGCGATAAGATCGAGATATTAGAGGACTTCACGTCCTCCAAGGACGACCTCGAATACGCATTGGACAGTTTGCACATCGACGGAGGTTCTACTGCGCTGATCGATGCTGTTTACCTTGCTGCCGAACGTGTAAATTCATATGAGGAAACCGGCAATAACCCCGATCAAAAACGACGAGCCTTGATCCTTGTCTCGGACGGTGAAGATCGTGCCAGCTATTACACTGAAAAGCAGTTATTCCAATTGCTCACCGAAACAAACGTTCAGATCTATGTGGTTGGATTTGTAAAAGAACTGGACGACAAAGGCAGTTTTATCCAAAAGAGCGAGCAATCAAAAGCAAAATCGTTTCTTCAGAAACTCGCAACCGACAGCGGCGGACGGGCATATTTTCCCGATAATGTTAGTGAGCTGAACACGATCGCCCAGGACATTTCCAGCGAGTTGAGAACGCAATATTCGATCGGTTATCTGCCAACCAATAAACAAGAGGACGGCACGTTCCGAAATATCCGCGTTACGATCAACGAAGGCCCGGAAAAACAAAAACGAATTGCCGTCACCCGCACCGGACGCACTGCCGGTAAACCCGATGGTCAGCCCACATTGCAAAAAGCGGTAAAAGTCGGAAAAGAACCGTAAAAACGGAAGTAAAAAGTAAAAAGGCAAAATGGACACTTGATTTCATTTTGCCTTTTTAATTTTTACTTTTGCCTTTCGCCCTTAGGGAACCGATCCTGAGATTTTCTTGCGGTTGGTTTCGCCGGTCACCAGCACTGGAATTCCCTCTTCGACCTCGTCGTGCAGACGCGGGATAACGTGGACGGCGGTGACGGTTCCTACTCGTCGAGCGGCTGCGGCACCGGCATCGACGGCAGCTTTAACCGCACCGACCTCGCCGCGAACTATCGCCGTGACAAGCCCCGCATCGACCTTTTCGTAACCGACAAGCGTGACGTTTGCGGACTTGACCATCGCATCCGCCGCCTCGATCATCGCCACAAGGCCAAAACATTCGACCATTCCGAGTGCCTGCATAATTCCCCTTAACTCAGATTCTTCTTTGCGAACTTCGCGGCTTTGCGTGAAAAGCCTGTTTCACGCAAAGCCGCAAAGAACGCAATAATAGAATCCTATCGCGTAATCCGGGCTTCCGCCTATTTTCTCTTTTTGCGCCTAAACAATATCCAAAGCAATATTCCGAATCCGAGCAATGCGGCACCGCCGATGACCGCCGCAAAAAATATGATGATCGCGATCTCCATATCTTTATCTTCACCGATAATAGAATCCGGCGATCAGTATCACCGCCGATAACAGAACTAAAACGATCGTCGTCGCGATAAAACCAACCGATATGCCCTCGCGTTCCTGCCACACGACCTCACGGTTTTGGACAGGCCGTTTTCGGGTGCGAACCCTGCCGGACGGCATCGGCTTTGGTAAAATTTTATCGCCGTCCTTAACAACAGCGTTACCGTTCGAGTGTGTATCGGATGATTGCGATTCAGCTGCTTCGACAGGCTTTTCACTAATAGCAGAACCGCAGTTATAGCAAAAAACCGAGCCGTCGCGGATGTCGGCACCGCAGATATCGCAAATTGATTCTTTTACAGCCGTTTGAGACATCAATTAAAGTTCCGCTCTTAGATCCTTTACGAGCATTTTCAAGGCTTCATCTGTCTCAGCCTGAGTTTTCGGAAGATATTTTTTACCGCCCGTTTCCTTTACCAGCCGGTCGATAAATTTTGTATCAAATTGCCGTTGATCGGAAATCCCGACCACGAGCACCGATATCTTTTCAGTTTTCAGCGTCGTGAAAAGCTCATCAATTTTTGTTTTGCTCTCGCTTTCATCGCCGTCCGTGATAAGCACGAGCCTGTAAATCCGTCCGGGTTCCTCACGTTTGCTAGCCGCAAGGTGATCGGCGGATCGCTTGACCGCATCGATTATCGCAGTCTTTCCGCCCTCGATGAACATATTTTCAGCCGCATCGTAAAGCTCGGCCTTGCTCGATGTAAGGTCTTGCCGCAGAACGATCTTATCGGAATCGACGAAAGTCACGATAAAGGTTTCGTCGCCCGGCCCGTTTGCGTCAACGATCGTTTTTACGATCCTGATAACGCGGTCTATCAGCAGCCTGAACGAACCCGAATTATCGACGACAATGCCATACGACACCGGCGTATTGACCGATTTTGGCTCAACTATGGCGTCCTGCCCGAAAGAAATCACAGTACCGGCGAACAGGATCAGAATAATTGTCGCAAATGTTTTCTTCATTCGTTCCTAAACCCGGGCGAAAATATCTCGTTCTTCGCCCAGATCGCGGGCAGACGGCGTTATTATCGTTTTGGCGTTAACGTATATCTTGACGCCTTTTTCGGACGCTTCCCTGACATCGTTTTCACTGACAAACGGAACCGGTTCACTCGGTATGCCGTTCTCTGTCAGGGATTGCGGACGAAGCTCATGTATGACCGTCTTAACCGGCGACGGCTCCGGTTTCACAGAAACAACGACCTCCGGCACGGGCGGCGCATCCTTGATCTTTTCACCAAGAAACTTATCGACGATGGCCGCAATATGCTCGCGACTGACACTGCGTTTTTGTGGCGCACCGGCAGTAGCAACCGGCTCACTAGCGATTTTCGGCGCCGAGCTTCGGTTGACCGGTTTTGTTTCAAAAGCAACACGCTTGATGTCCATCAAATGAATCGGCGCGACGTTGTCCGACGTAACGTTTCCACCCCACGACCCGCAGCCGAGCGTCATGGATGGAGGCAAATCAGTTGAAAGCCCGATGGCCCCATGCGTCGTCGGCGAGTTTATTATCACACGCGCGGCCGGCATCTGCTCGCCATAGCGAACCGCAGCCGCACGGTCGCTGGTGTGCATTCCAGCCGTGTGCCCCATGCCGCCGAACCGCAATATTTCTTCGCAGCGATTGGCTCCATCTTCCACGCCATTGGCGACGAAAAAAGCCAGCGTCGGCGAAAGCTTTTCAAACGACCACGGATGATCGCGTCCGACGCCGTGACAATCCGCAAGCAAGCATCTTGTGCCTGTCGGAATTTTGACACCGGCAAGGTTTGCGATGTATTCCGCAGATTTTCCGACTATTCCGGCATTAAGCGTTCGCTGCGGAGTAAGCAAAACGGCCGCGACCTTTTCTGCTTCGGCCTGATCCAAAAAATGACCGCCTTGAAGCCGAAACTGTTCGCGAACGGCCGCCTCGATAGGAGCATCGACGACGACCGATTGTTCCGACGCACAGATCGTTCCGTTATCGAAACACGTTCCAGTCAGAATATCCGCGACCGCTTTTTGAACATCCGCAGAACGCTCGATGAAAACCGGAACATTTCCGGGACCCACGCCGAACGCCGGTTTGCCGGACGAATACGCGGCACGAACCAAACCTATTCCGCCCGTCGCAAGGATGACAGCAGTCTGTTTATGCCGCATCAACTCCTCGGTTCCCTCGATGGTCGGATGCGTGATGCAATAGATCGCGTCAGCCGGCAAGCCAGTCGCGATCGCGGCGTCACGCATGACGCGCGTCGTTTCTCCGATGCATTTCGCGGCCGACGGATGCGGCGAAAGCACGATCGCGTTGCGGGATTTAATTGCGATAAGTATCTTGAAGATCGCGGTCGATGTTGGATTTGTCGAAGGAATTATCGCGGCAACAACGCCTCGCGGGCTGGCGATCTCAACTATGCCGTTCGAGTCGCTGATCACACCGACCGTTTTCATCGAACGGAAATGGTTCCAAACATCTTCGGCGGCAAAGCGATTTTTTTCCCGCTTATCATCCGCGATACCGTAAGCGGTCTCTTCCTGTGCGAGTCGCCCGAGACGCGCGGCATCGGCGAGCGCCGCTTTGCACATCGCTTCGCAGATCGAATCAATTTTCGCCTGATCGAAACTCGCTACCACAGCCGCCGCGCCGTGGGCCAAAGCCACGGCGTCGCGTGCCTCTTGTTGCGCGTTTCGATCTTTATCGCCCATTTCTTAAGTGGAAAAGGCGTCGTTCCGAACGGCCCGCCGAGGAGCCGCGCGAGACCGCGCCTTGTTAAAGAGCTATTTTGTTCGAGAGCGTGTTTTGTCGTTCGCCGAGATCGTACCGCTGGCGTCACCCGAGGCCAACTGACGGTCGCCACCGCCTTTAAGAGTTTTTTCGTCCGGGCTGTAACCGATATTGCCGCCTTTCGGCAGGACGCGTTCAACCTCGTTATGCGGCCTCGGGATAACGTGAACGCTGATCAATTCACCGACCCGACGGGCTGCGGCGGCACCAGCATCGGTTGCGGCTTTGACCGCTCCGACATCGCCCCGGACAAAGATCGTAACGTAACCGGCGCCGATGTATTCCTTGCCGACAAGCTGTACATTCGCGGCTTTGACCATTGCGTCCGCAGCTTCTACAGCCCCTACAAAGCCTTTTGTCTCGACCATTCCGAGAGCTTCTAAACTCATTATTTATTCCTCGCTGTCCCTTTACTTGGAGATATTCCCCGATGAACTGAAATTAGCCTAAACGTATCACGCGGTAAAGGCAATTTCAAGCTGTGCGTAATTGCAGAATTGAAAACCGTTACATTGACAACGGCTTGTAAACGACGCTATATTGCAGGTTTATAATGATCTCTCACGTCCATAAGCGACGTCTCGGAATTAAATGTCCCAAACACTCGGTGAAAAATTGCGTGAGGCTCGCGAAGAGCGAGGAATTTCCATCAGCGAAGTCGCGGAGCAAACCCGCATTTCATCCCTTTATATTTCGTCGATCGAAAAAGACGACTATAAGCCGCTGCCCGGCGGGATATTTAACAAAGGGTTTGTAAAATCGTACGCAAAATTCATCGGCATTGACGAGCACGAGGCGCTCCAGGATTACGCGCGCATTGTCACAGAGACCGAAGAACAGGACGATGGCGAATTGCGAAGGTACAGGCCCGAGGTACTGACTGACGACAATTCGATCTCTTCGATGGTCCCGACCATTATCTTCGCCGGGATCATTCTGGCCTTGATGACCGGCGGTATCTTGTTTGCGGTGAACTATTTACAGAACCAGCCTGAAGCGACGCCAACCGCGCGAACCAGTACGAACACGGCAAATGCTAATCAGGTCGTGACCGACCCGGCGGCAACGGTGACGGATACGTCAGTACCCGCGATGTCGGCATTAAAAGTCGAATTTCAGGCGAGCACCGATCCGGTTTCGCTTAGTTCTGTAACTGACGGAAAAACCGCCGTGGCCCTGGTTACAGGCGGGTCGTCGGCGTCGTTCGAGCCAAAGGAAAGCCTCAGACTCAGCTATTCGAAATCGCTCGCGCAATCGGCAAGGCTACTGATAAACGGCAAGCAGATAGAATTGCCGCAGGCTCCGAAAGAGCCGCGGCGGGGCGCGATAGAATTTGAAATAAATAAAGATAACCTGGCCGCGATATGGGAAACCGGACGCGTCAGTTTTGACCAGCCGACGCCAACTCCGGCTCCGGCCGCGATCGCAACGCCTGAGCCTGAGCCTGATCCGACCGCGACACAAACTGAACAGCCGCCGGCGACCAGAACGCCCGGCCCGACACCACGTCCGACCGCAACGCCGCGACCAACAACACCGCGGCCAACAACGCGACCGACAACTCGGCCGCCAACTCCCGAGCCGCTGCCGACGCGACGGGTGATCATAGTCGGAAATGCAAACCGGCCGTGAGGTGTGGATTTTCAGCCGCAAATTTTGTAGTCTATTTCTTGGAAAGCAAATCGAAAAAAATTTTAACCAACGGTGCCTGCATATAACTGCGGGCATTTTTGTATGCAAAAGCCCGCGTCTGGACAACGTGATGCAACGGCTGCATAACTCAAATACCGCATTAGAACGATTGGTGGGAATTTGTTCTTTGCTGCTTTGCGATTTCTTGCGTTCTTTGCGGCTTTGCGTGAAACAGCTTTTTCAAGCAAAGGCGCAAAGAACGCAAAGGAAGAAAAACAAGAGTGAGAACTCTTATCGTAACGGGTTTAACTTGATCGTTACCCGGGAGCTTCTGCAATTTTTATGAATATCGAAGAAATAAAAGAAGGCCTGACATTCGACGACGTTTTGCTCGTTCCGGCTTACTCCGAAGTTTTGCCCGGCGAAGTTGACGTGCGGACCCGTTTTTCACGCGGCATTGAGCTGAACATCCCTCTCTGTTCGTCAGCGATGGACACGGTCACCGAGGCAACGCTCGCCATAGCACTTGCGCAGCAGGGCGGCATCGGCGTGATCCACAAAAATTACTCGATCGCCGAACAGGCCGAAGAGGTCGATAAGGTAAAACGCAGCGAGTCGGGCATGATCGTCGATCCAGTTACGATCCATCAAAACGCTCTCGTTTCCGAGGCACTTGAAATAATGGCGCGATTCAAGATAAGCGGCGTTCCGGTGATCGATGATAACGGGCTGCTCGCGGGAATTATTACAAACCGCGATCTGCGGTTTGAAACGCGTTTTGATATTCCTGTGTCGGAAGTGATGACGCCGCAGCCGCTCGTCACCGTGCCGGTCGGGACAACGCTTGACGAGGCAAAAGTAAAGCTCCAAAAACACCGCATTGAAAAGCTGTTGGTGGTCGATGGCGACGGCCATCTGAAAGGCCTAATTACGGTCAAGGACATCCAAAAAGCGATCAACTTCCCGAATTCCGCAAAGGACAGCCTCGGCCGTCTTCGGTGCGCGGCGGCGATAGGCGCGACCGGTGATTTTCTCGAACGCGCCGAAGAATTGGTCAAATCCCGCGTCGATGCGATCGTCATCGACACGGCCCACGGCCACAGCTCGCGTGTGATCGATGCGGTCAAAAGCATCAAGGCAAAATTCCCCGATATTCAACTAGTCGCCGGTAATGTCGCGACCGCTGAGGCCACAAAAGAACTGATTTCAGCCGGAGTCGATGCCGTAAAAATCGGCATCGGGCCTGGATCGATCTGCACGACCCGTGTCGTAACCGGCGCAGGCGTGCCGCAGATAATGGCGATCACGGAAAGTGTTAACGCCGCAAAAGGAACCGGCGTGCCGATCATTGCGGACGGCGGTATCAAGTTTTCCGGCGATGTATCAAAAGCAATCGCCGCTGGTGCCGACTGCATTATGATCGGTTCTCTGTTTGCCGGAACCGAAGAAGCTCCGGGCGAGGTCATCTTATTCCAGGGCCGCAATTTCAAGACCTATCGCGGAATGGGTTCGATCGGCGCAATGAAAAAAGGATCGAGCGACCGCTACGCTCAGGAAGGCACGACCGCCGATTCGAAATTCGTCCCCGAGGGCATCGAGGGCCGAGTCGCATACAAAGGCTCGGTCGCCGACATGGTAACCCAGCTAGTCGGCGGCCTCCGTGCCGGAATGGGCTACACCGGCTGCCGCACGATCAGCGATATGCAAACACGAGCAAAATTCGTCCGCATAACATCTGCCGGCCTACGCGAATCACACGTCCACGACGTAATAATCACAAAAGAAGCCCCGAATTACCGGATCGAATCGTAAACAGCGCTAGAGAATCAGAGACAGTGACATTGGGACCATGGATCGCACTAACTATTTGGACAACTATAGGGCTGACATTGCCAATCAGCGTAACACTAGTCGGTGCCACTGCTGCAGTCAAACGCATGATCTCCAACAATTATCACCCCAAAACACACAATCATCAAAACAACTGCCTGATGTAGCTCCACATTCACTTGCACATACAAAATAAACATCAGCTGGTGAAGACCCTGGACATGAAGAACAGGGAGGGGCTGCTTGAACATTTTGAGTATTATCACTCAACACAAAGACAAAACCAACAATCAGAAAAGCTAGTATAATAACTTTTCTAGTAATTGTAGACATAGAAATCTGTTTCATAATTTTCTCCTTAAGAACTAAGCTGACTGATGACCTCTAATTCCTTTTCTACAGGCAGTTTGCCAACCCAGAAGTTCGTCACCTCACCTTTGTTGTTAGTGAGGATTAGGGTTGGTGTGCCGCTTGCCTCGATTGAGGAAATCGAAGCTTGTTTTATTTCAAACCCGTTGACGCCGTGTTCATTCAAGTATCTTGTGCTGTCTTCAACTGCTTCCGGGAAAACAGCTATAAACCTGATGTTTTTGTCTTTTGCTTCCTCAATCAAGCGTCTGTAAAAAGGTGTACTTTCAGTGCAGAAACGACAGTTTGACGACAAAGCTAAAACTAAGGTTTTTGATTTTTCCGAAAAGTTAGTATCAGGTAGGTTGATTTTCTTCCCTATGGTCGGTAGTTGTCTTTGCGATGGATTGGCAGTAGTTGAAGGGCTAATGAAATATCGTTGAACAAGAATACCGATAATTAGTAGAGCAACAACCACAATCAGAAAATTTGCAACATGCTCCAATTTCTGGCCAAACTTACTCATCATAATTGATCAGTTAATTACCGCTAAATAGATGACGGTCTATTTATATATATTTTAATTTCAATGTCAAGTTAGAGGCGTTTGGCTAAAAAGGAAAAAGCCGATCTTACGCCGAAACAAGCCGCGCAGATTGGCGAACTGGTGAGAGCCATCAAGAAAGCCTATGGCGAGAGGGAGTGAGCTATCATGGAACAGGAACAGTTTGAAAGGCTCTTGAAATCGACGAAGCAGGCCGTCGAACATGCAGAAGGAAAACGAAGCGATCTGCGGACGACTGTTTTGCCGCAGCCGCCAAAGGCTCTCAACAGCCGCGAGATTGTCGCGCTTCGCGAAGGGCTTCATTTTTCGCAATCGGTGTTTGCACGTCATTTGAATGTGTCCGTCAAAACCGTCCAGTCATGGGAACAAGGTCTCGGCAAACCGTCGGGAGCGACACTCAAGTTACTTTCGCTGATAAGTAAACGGCCAAAAATCCTCGTCGAACTTGCATAGAGAACGGTCTCCTTTTCAGGGGTCTTTTCAAAGATTTTCCGTTATCTGAAATTAGCGGATTTTTACCTTCAGATAACAACTTTTTGGATCCAGATAACCGATATTTGGCTCTAGATATACACTTTTTTCTGCCTTGATAACATGGGGCGATCCGAAAACCTACGGCTGCTTCATTCGAACGCACCGCCCGATCCGTCGACACTCGACCGCGCCGTGTAAAATCCGTATTATCCGCCTGATCCTCGACCGATTCCCTTGCGACGATGTTCACCAAATATGAACCTGACTCCGTATCTAGCGGCGTGATCGTCGCTTTTCGCCCTTTCCATCTCATCGCCCGAACGCCGATCCGCTTAAACCGTTGGTTTCGGCGGTTGTAAAATATGTGTTGCATTTGGGCTACCGTCTTGTGTATGATACACATTGAGAGGTAATTTTTAATGTTAATACGATGGGAAGAATTTGAAGGAAAGCCGACCGAGCCAAAGAGCGAGCGGCTGCATGTGACGCTGAATCAGAAGAACCAGATATTTCTAAATCGAAACATTCATGCCCTGATGGGAAACCCGAAATCGGTCGTCCTGCTGTTCGACAAATTGAACAGCGTGATCGGGATAAGATCTGCCGCCCCAAACGTACCAAATGCATTTCCGGTGAAAAAACGTCCAAGCGGAATGCACCGCATCATAGTTGCGACGCCGTTCTGTAAACACTACCGAATAAAAGTTGACCGGACGACCGCGTTTATAGAACCTGAGATCGATCCGGAAGGAGTGCTGAAGCTCGATCTAAAATCTGTTGTCGAGATCGGAAGGATTAAGAAATCGAGCAGATCGGTTTAAAAAGGTCACACAAGAATTGAAAAGCCCCCCGTTCGCCGAAGCGGCGGCCACCCCTCCTTCGTAAGGCAGTAACTTGCCTCAGTGTACAGGGAGGTGCATAATGCCTGAAATCGCAGTAGGAGGCCGTTCGCCAATGGATCGCATTTCACAATCATTGCTTGATGAGTTTGTTGCTAGTAGTGGCTTGCAAGCACTAGACGAATCTCAACAATTTGAGCACTTCGCAAGTTATTTAACCGTTCGACGTTTTTATAATGAACAGTTCGATACTGCTGATATTGTCACGGGCGCAGGAGGTGACACGTCTATCGATGGTTTTGCGGTATTGATTAACGGTGCGTTAGTTCTCGATGTAGACGAGTTGGCCGAATTTGATAAGGGCGGATACTTGGACGTGACCTTTTTGTTTGTGCAAGCCAAACGCGGTGCCAATTTTGATGGAGGGGAAATCGGCACTTTTGGCGAAGGTGTTATGGATTTTTTCCGGCCTGAGCCGTTATTACGTCGCAATGAGAGAATCCAAAAGGCAGTTGCCCTAATGAATGCCATATACGATCGCGGCAATGAATTTAAGAAGGAGAATCCTGTCTGTCGGTTGGATTATGTGACCACTGGCAGTTGGCAAGATGATGCCGACCTACTCGCCCGAATGAGGATTGTGAAAGAGAATCTCGAAAATACAAGTCTGTTTAGCAGGGTAGAATTTGTTCCGAGCGGCGCGGTGCAAGTGCAAACTTTGTATAGACAAACTCAAAACGCGGTCGAAAAAGAATTCACTTTTGAAAGAAAACAGGCACTTCCAGACCTTCCAAACGTTCAGGAATCCTACATCGGCTACCTTCCGGCAACTGAGTTTGTCAAACTGTTAAAGAATGAAGAAGGCGAGCTAATGCAGGTTTTGTTTAAGGATAATCCGCGCGACTGGCTAGACTACAACAAGGTCAATACCGAGATACAGGACACGCTTCGTTCGGATAAAAGATCTCGTTTCGTCTTAATGAATAATGGTGTAACGATTATTGCCAATAGCTTGCGACCACAGGGTAATAAATTTAATATCGGCGGCTATTCGATTGTAAATGGTTGTCAGACGAGTCACGTGTTGTTTGGCACACAAGAGGCATTAGATGACTCGGTTTTGATTCCGGTTCGACTTATTGCGACCCAAGACGAAGACGTAATCAATGACATTATAACCGCAACCAATCGACAGACCGAAGTTAAAGACGAGCAATTCTATGCGTTGCAGAAATTCTCGAAACAGCTTGAGGAATATTTCAAGACCTTTGACGAACCCCAAAGGTTGTACTACGAGCGTCGCACCAATCAATATGCAAGGTTACAAATCGAAAAAGCGCGCATCGTGACGGCCCCTAATTTACTTAGGGCATTTGCCGCTATGTTTGTAACAGAACCTCATCGAACAACGCGAAATTATAGGGCAATAAAAGATAAGGTTGGGAATGAAATATTCGGTGACGGACACCGACTTGAGCCATATTATACGGCGGCTTTTGCTTTATACAAGATCGAGTTTGCATTTCGTAACGGACGATTAGATACGAAATATAAGAATGCTCGGTATCATTTACTTCTTGCCATGCGATGGATCGCAAACTCCGATCTGATGCCACGAATGAATGAGAACAAGATGAAAGGCTATTGCGACAAAATTCTTGAAATTCTTTCGGACAACGATAGAGCAGACCAACTTATTGCCGATGCGGCTGAGATGATAGAAAAATCGGCCGATGGAGATTTTGGTAGTAATAACATAAGAACCGAGCCATTTACTAGAAGAGTTTTAAGAGAACTCGGTGTTGAACAAGCGGCTGCAAGTGAAAGCGAAGCAGCCAGACAAAATTGATATTATTGCCTTTCGTCAGGACGGAGGTTTTTATTTATTTCAACTCGTTCGAAGCGGTTTCCCATTCGTCGTAGCGTTTTTGGACGAGTTTTTCTTTTTCGCGGAATTTCTTGGTGACTTTTTCGAGGCGTTTGTAATCAGCGACGACTTCGGGTGAGATCATTTCGGTGGAAAGCTGCGCGACCTCGTCTTCTAGTTTTGCGATCTCCGATTCTATTTCTGCAATTCGTTTTTCGATCTTGTCTCGTTGGTTTTTGCTTAGGGTTGACACACTCCCTACCGGTCGTGTTTCCGCCTGTGACCCGACAGGAGCTGAGATGCGCGGTTTGCTCGACATGCCGGATTCTTTCCCGCTCAGTTTCCAGTCGTGAAAGTCGGTATAGTTTCCGTCAAAGCTGACGACGCTGCCGTCTTTTTCGAACGAGAGCATTTGGTTCGCGATCTTGTCGAGGAAAAAGCGGTCGTGGCTGACGGTGATGATCGTGCCGTCATATTCGTCGAGCGCATTTTCGAGAGACTCGCGCGACGGAATGTCGAGATGGTTGGTCGGCTCGTCCAAAACCAAAACATTCTTTTGTGAATAGATAAGTTTGGCAAGAGCAAGCCTTCCCTTTTCGCCGCCGGAAAGCGCCGATACAGGTTTGAAAACGTCTTCGCCCGAGAACAAAAACTTTGCGAGAAAACCGCGCAGCGTTCCGTTGTCGGCCGAAGGTGCGACACGGCGAAGTTCCTGAATAACTTCGTTTCGCGGCTCGAGGTCCTCGAGGTTTTGCGAGTAATAGCCGATGTTGGTCTTTGTGCCCCAATGCATCTTGCCGTCAAGTTCGCGGATGCTGCCGAGGATCGTTTTTAGCAGCGTCGTCTTCCCTGTCCCATTGCCGCCGATAATGCCTAGAGCATCGCCGCGATGAAGCGAGAAACTCAGCTTTTGCGCCAGAACTTTCGTGCCGTAACCGATAGCCAGGTCTTCGGTCGTCAGTACATTGTTGCCCGTTCGTTCGACCTGTCGCAACCCGAAATTGCCGCCGGACTTTTCACTCGTGACGGCCTCGATCCGCTCCATGCGGGCGAGCAGGGTGCGGCGTGATTTTGCCTGCTTTGTCTTTTGGCCCTCAAGATTGCGGCGGATAAATTCCTGTGTTTTGTTTATTAACGCCTGCTGGTTTTCGTATTCGCGCAGTTGCTGTTCGCGACGCAGTTCACGTTCGGTCAGGTACTGAGAATAGTTACCTTTATAAGTAACTGCCGCGCCGCGATCGATCTCGATTATGCGGTTCGTTATCCGATCGAGAAAATATCTATCGTGGCTGATAACGACATACGTTTTGTCGTATTCTTTCAGAAAATCTTCGAGCCACTCGACCGCATCAACGTCCAGATGGTTCGTCGGTTCGTCGAGTAACAGAACGTCGGCAGACGAAAGCAGAAGTCTCGCCATTCCCAAGCGGTTCTTTTGACCGCCGGAAAGCGTCTGGGTTTCGAGCGACCACATCTCGTTCGGAAAACCCAAACCGAGCAAAACCGACTCGGCACGAGCCGCATAGGTAAATCCGTCGGCGTGCTCAAACGCGGTTTGCAGATCGGCGTATTTGTGGAGGACCTCCTCGGAATGGTCGGTCTCCATCGTCTTTTCGAGCTGCCGCATTTCGGCCTCGATGTCGTGGATCTCTTTGAACGCTGAGAGTGCGGCGGTGTGAACCGTCTCGCCTGCATCGAAATCAACATGCTGATCCAGCAGCCCGAGTTTCAGGCCGTTTATCTTTACGATGTCGCCGGTATCGGCCCCTTCGGCTCCGGTGATAATACGAAAAACCGTCGTCTTGCCCGCGCCGTTTCGCCCAACGAGGCCGATCTTTTCGTCCACGTTTACCTGAAACGAAACGCCGCGCAGCACCTCGGTGCCGCCGTAAGATTTTGTAATGTCCGAAAGTCGAAAAAGCATTGCGATCAAGGAAAAAGTAAAAAGGTAAAAGGCAAAATCGTGGTTCTGCCCCTTACCTTATTGTCTGACTTTAACAAACTAGCTGCTAATTCTATCGGTTCGCGTTCGAACTTGTGTTCGACGCAGCCGGACGATTTGCGTTCGTGGACGGAGCCGCGTTCGTGTTGCCGTTCGATGTATTCGACGCGGGCAGCGCAGCGGCGTTCGTATTAGCTGCCACCGGCGTTGCGACACCGGCCGGACGCGCTCCGCTCAGCTCGTTCGGGTTATCGACAACTTTCTTAGCGAGAAAATTCTCGATCCGCGCCTCGTTCATGGCAATAGCCTGATACGAAGCCGCAAGCAACTGCTTACGGCCATTGACCAACAATTCATTGATCTGCGGCCGCACTTCCGGGTTTTCGAGCGTCAAATTTTCTTCCTTTTCAATACGTTCCTGCAGTTTGAAGATATAACCCTTGCCACTAATCGGAACAACATTTGTCATGCTGCCGACTCGGAATTCAGGATTCATAAAACCCTGGGCAAGCTGCGGGTAATTCTGCTTTAACTCGTCCTCAGACAGAAATCCGATATCGCCGCCCTGAAGCTTTGAAGGGTCTTCGCTGAATTCACGCGCCAGTGCAGCAAAATCCGAACCCGGCTGCTGCAGCCTTGCGAGAATATCCTTTATTCGGAGGTCGGCCTCGGTGTCATTGGTGGTAGTGTCGCCCTGTCCGCTGTTTGTAGGGTCGATAACTATTGCGGCGAGCCGAACTCCGCGCTTCCGTTTAAAGATATCTGGATTTGCAGTGAAAAAGCTTTCAATCTCGCTATCCTTCGGTGTTTCAACCCGACCCGTGATCCGGTCGTTCAACTTCTGAATAGCCAGGCCTTTCTTGATATTTTCGCGAAAAGATTTTTCGTCATAGCCGGCATCCTTCATTCGCTTGTCGAATTCTTCAGCCGAAAGACGACTGTCAACCTTTCTTTTATTGATATCTGTCGTGACCTCTTCATCTGTCGGCATCGTGCCTTCTTTCTCGGCTTTCTGGAACATTACTTCTTGTTCGATGATCCCTTGCAAGACCTGAAGCCGGGCCCCGGCCAGTTCGAGCGGTGACAGTTGATCAGGCTTGCCCTGCGACTGCTGTTTGATCGCACGCTCAACCTCTTCCATTTTGATGGGCTTGCCGTTGACGGTCGCGGCGGTCGAGTTAGGATCAACACCACCTGGGCCGGCCGGCCCGGCCTCACCACATGCACCCGCAGCGATGGCGACAAACAACAAAACGGTTAGCGGAAAAAATCTGTTACGTAAAATTTGCACTTTGGCGTTAACTCCTTCGAGTGAATCGAATTTCATCATTACTTGACTATACCTTTCAAAATTGCTATAAAACTTGTTTTTGAGTTTAACAAACTCACCTCACTTGAGGAGGCACTAATATTATGGCTAAACGATGCGACGTATGCGGCAAGGGGCCGCAATTTGGAAATAATGTTTCACACGCGAATAACAAGACGCGACGCCGGTTCAACCCGAATCTGCAGCCCGTTCGCGTTCAGCTTCCCGCTGGCGGTAACGGCCGGATGAAAGTTTGCACCCGCTGCATTAAGTCCGGAAAAATTGTCAAAGCTGCGTAAGTTTCTTTGAGTTACGCTTCTCGTTTTTGGTTGCCAAACGCCGTTAATTCGGGGTTTGGCTTTTCTTGTGTAAGAGTGACGCCTTTAGGCGTTCGCTCCCCTTACGCAACTGCAATGCAGTCGATCTCAACCCGCGCATCACGCGGCAAACGTGCAGCCTGAACTGTCGCTCGTGCCGGTTTGTTATCGCTGAAATACCGGCCGTAAACTTCATTCATCACAGCGAAATCGTTCATATCGGCGAGGAATACGGTGGTCTTAACAACCTTTCCAAGACCTGTTCCAGCAGCATCAAGCACGGCACTCAAATTCCTTAAAACCTGATCGGTCTGTTCCGCCACGTCCTCAGAGACGAACTCGCCGGTTGCAATATTGATCGGTATCTGGCCAGAACAAAATACCATTCCGCCCGCCTTTATAGCCTGCGAATACGGGCCAATTGCGCCGGGCGCATTTTCTGTTGAGATCGTTTCCATACCTATTTCGATGCCTTATCAATTCTTCAGGCAAAACGCGAATTTTATCAGACTTTACCACAAACACAAAACGGCGGCGGCAAAATGCATTGCATTTCACCGCCGCCAAAAGGCTGTTTTCAGCCAAATTTCAATGCTCAAGGCCGAGTCGTGCATAGGCTGTAGCTGCCGCTGCCGCTGTAGGAATAAATTCTCCAGCGATAGTAGCCGGCCGTGCCGTTGTAAGAAACATTCTCGGTCGATGTCGAACCAAGCCCACTCGCAACAGTCGACCATCCGAATCCGTTCCATTTCTGGAAATACAGATCGAAATCGGCACCTGCCGGCCCGGTCAAGCCACCCGTGTGCGTTCCGCTGATGGTGCTCTGGTAATATGAACCATTCGGCTGATAGGCATTGGCACCTGTGCCCGAAAGCGATCCTGTATAGGTTCCGCCGCTGCAGGTTGGCGGTGGAGGCGGTGGTGGAGGCTGTCCTCCGCCGGACAGCGGCGAGTAAAGCAGACGGTTTGGAGAACCGCTGCCGATGCTGCTTAGTCGTCCCGTTGTCGATGTATCAACGATCGCGTTTCGGACCGTGTTGTTCGACGCTGTCGGATTGCCCTGCAAATACAAAGCGGCGACACCGGCAACGTGAGGCGACGCCATCGAAGTGCCGCTGATCGTGTTCGTTGCCGTGTTGCTCGTGTGCCACGCCGAAGTTATCGACGAGCCCGGAGCGAATATATCCACGCACGTTCCGAAATTCGAGAAAGACGAACGCGCGTCAGAACTGGTTATCGAGCCAACCGTGACCGCATTTGGAACGCGTGCCGGCGAAGAGTTGCAGGCGTTTGCATTGCTGTTTCCGGCGGCAACGACATGCGTCACCCCGGCATTGATCGAATTGTTGAGTGCGGTATCAAGAGCTGACGAAGCTCCGCCGCCAAGACTCATATTCGCTACGGCCGGTTTCACATGATTTGCCGTAACCCAATTGATACCGGCAATAACGCCCGAGTTCGATCCTGAGCCGGAGCAGTTCAAAACGCGAACAGCATAAAGCCGGACTGCTTTTGCAACGCCGTATGTCGTTCCGCCGACGGTTCCGGCGACGTGCGTCCCGTGGCCGTTACAGTCGTTTGTGTTTTGGCCGTCGCCGATCGCGTCATAGCCGACAAATGCCCGTGTGCCGAATTCATTATGCGTCCGGCGGATGCCCGTATCGATAATATATGCGTTTACGCCGCTGCCGGTCGGCGTATAAATGTAGGTGCCGTTTAGCGGCCGGTCGCGTTGGTCGATGCGATCGAGTCCCCATGTCGCGTTCGTCTGTGTCGTGTTGATCGAGACGACGCCGTCCTCTTCGACATATTTGACGCGGGCATCGCGGCTGAGATCTTCAACCTCCTTTGGGCTCATTTCTACGGAATAGCCGTTGAACGCGTATTTGAAGACCTTGTCGATCGTGCCGCCGTAAACGATGGTCAATTCCTCGGCAACAGCAACAGCGTTCGATTCGTCACCGAGCGCGCCGGCGGACCAATCTTCGAATACAACAATGTATCGATTCGGGATCGGTTTATCCGTCTTTCTGATCTTTGTTTCGAGTTCCTGGCTTTCGACGGTGTGAGGTGAAAATGTTGCGATCAACGTACCACAAAGCGCGATCGCTATGACAGTTAGCAGTAGTCGTTTCATGCGTTGCTTTATTCTCCTTATTTGATCCGCCATCCGAAAACGGAAAGCGGGATTTTTCGCAAACTTAAAAACTTACGAAAGCGGGACTATTTATAAAGGATAAAAATAAAACGAAAACATGATCGCTTTGCCAGGGTTAGGATAAGGAATTGGCTCGCGACCGGATAAGTGGACTTTAGGTGAGAGGGATTCTAGCAGAGATGACGGATGAATGCAAAGTAAAACTTATACCTGTATTCAGTTTTTGTTATACCACCGTTTTCACCATATCAGGCATTTACGCGTTCGATGGCAATAACTCCCGGAACGTGTTGGATCGAGGTCATCACGCGGTCGAGATGCTTTTTGTCGAAGACCTCGACAGTTACCTCGATAAGTCCTTTGTCGTCACGAGATACGTTTGCCTTTGCGTCGCGGATGCCGGTCTTTATCTCGGCAATGGCGTTCGTAATTCCGGCGAGCATACCGGTCCGGTTTTCGGTGGTAACAAGAATACTGACCGACTGTATCTCTTCTTTCTCGCTCTTTGCCCAGTCAACCTCGACAATTCGGTCTTTGTTTACCATCAGCGACTGAACATTTTTACATCGCTTGTTATGAACGACAATGCCCTTTCCGAGCGAGATATAGCCGATGATATCTTCGCCGCGCAGCGGATTGCAGCAGCGAGCGCGCGTGGTAAGAAAATTATCGACGCCTTTTACTACGATCGCGTCATCGGCAAACCCGATCAGTTTTTTGACCGCCTTTACACCGCTTTGAAGCCGCGTTTCCTTTCGGCTTTCGGGATCCATCTCGGCAAATTTTTCGGCACCGAGAAATTTCGCCAGCACGTTGCGCGGCAGAGTCTTGCCGTAACCGATCGAGGCAAGCAGATCCTCGGGACGGCCGAGCCCGTACTCGTTTGCAATACGTTTCATCTCGACTTCGTTATTGATGAGCTTTTTGGGCGAGACGCGAAAGCGGTCTGATTCCTTTTCGAGCAGTTTGCGGCCGATGTCGATCGAATCGGCACGCTGCTGTTCGGATATCCAATGCCGTATCCGGTTTCGCGCCTTAGCGGTTACAACATAGTTGAGCCAATCGCGCGACGGTTTGGAATTGGCCGTCGTCATGATCTCGATAACGTCGCCGTTTTGCAGCTCGGATTTTAGCGGAACGATGCGGCCGTTGATCTTTGCCCCTGTGCAGGTATCGCCGACCTCGGAGTGGATCGCGTAGGCAAAATCGATCGGCGACGAGCCGCGCGGAAGCTGGACGACGCGTCCCATCGGCGTGAACGTGTAAACGTCTTTTGGAAACAGGTCGAGTTTGAGAGACTCGATAAAATCTTCGGAATCCTCGTTGTCGTTCGTATTCTCGACTAGCGGCATCAGCAGTTTTTCGACCGTCTTGCGCAGTTCATCAAGATTTTCATCGTCCTCTGCCTGGCCGAGTTTCTTTTCCTTGTACCGCCAATGGGCGGCAACGCCTTCCTCGGCGATGCGGTGCATTTCCTCGGTCCTGATCTGGACCTCGAACGCCTGTCCGCCGTCTCCGATAACGGACGTGTGCAGCGATTGATAAAGGTTGTCGCGTGGTATTGCGATCCAGTCCTTGAACCGCTCAGGCACAGGTGTCCATGTGTCGTGGATAACGCTCAAGGTCAGATAACAATACTTCCTGTCGTTTGGCGTGATGATGCGCGTCGCGATCAGGTCATAGACCTGCTCGATAGCGATCTTCTGGTTCCTTAATTTTTTCCAAAGCGAGTACAGACGCTTTACGCGGCCCTGTATTTCAATGAACGGAACGTCGTTTTCCTTAAGCCGGCGATCGACCGTTTCGCGTATGTGTTCGAGAGCGGCCTCGAGCTCGGGCCTTCGGGTATCGACCTCGGCGGAGAGACGTTTGTATTCATCGGGGTGCAGATTCTGGAATGCAAGATCCTCAAGCTCGCTTCGCATTTTACCCATACCGAGCCGGTGTGCGATCGGTGCGTAAATGTCGAGCGTTTCCTGCGAGATCCTGGCACGTTTTTCAGGCTTAAGAAATTGCATCGTCCGCATGTTGTGCAGACGGTCGGCAAGTTTGATAAGGACAACACGAACGTCGGTGATCATCGCGAGCACCATTTTGCGGACATTCTCGGCCTGTTGCCTTTCTTTCGATAGATTGCTGATCTGGGCGATCTTAGTCAGGCCATCGACCAGCAATGTTATCTCAGGTCCAAAATACGACCTGATCGAATCCAGATCGACCAAAGTGTCCTCGACAACATCGTGCAGCAACCCGGTTGAAACACTCACCTCATCAAGCCGCATATCGGCAAGAATGTTTGCAACCTCAAGCGGGTGAACGAGATACGGCTCGCCCGAGGCGCGTTTCTGACCCTTATGATGAAGAGCCGAAAACATATAGGCGCGTCGGATCAATTCGACATCCGGATTCGGCCGGTTGTCCTCGACCTTTTGAATAATGTCTTCGATCCTGATCATCTGGTAAGACTTAGAACTATTCTAACGAAAGTAGGCCGACTAAAGCCATTGTTTTGTGCGAATGCTAGTGTTCTATTTCTATGATGCCGGGATTTGCCATGAATGCACGAATGTTCCACCCAATGTGGACAGCTCTTCTATTCGTGCATTCGTGGCTGAATTCGTTGACACCACAAGATTAGGACGCAATGTTCGAATGGCTCGTAAATAACTGCGTCGCAACGAAAATGATGCCCGCTCAATACGAACGGGCATCATTGGTTTCAAAACATGCTTTAAAGGCCTTTATTTTGGCGCATTAGCGTTGGCGTTAGCCTCGGCTGCTGCCTGAGCGGCGGCGATACGTGCGTCCTTCTCAGCCTTGATAGCTTGTACGACCTTCTTCAACTGATCCGAATCGGCTCTCCGCTTGTCGGATTCAGCCTTGACCGCCGTGAGATTTCCACTGCCTTCCATCTCGGCGAGACGCGCGGCTTGGACCGCGATGCTTGCCCGGTACGACCTTGCGGATTCGAACGGAAGGATCGATTCCTCTAATATCACCAACTGATCGTCATTCAACGTTTTGATGTCAACCGTGGCGGCATTTTTGACAACGTCATTCTCTAAACCGTATGCCTGGTCGAACAGCTTTGTGCCGTCGGCCACGCATTTCTGGAGTTTGGTCAGGTCTTCGGGATTTTCAGGCTTGGTAAACTGAAACACGTCCTTGCCGTCCACCTTGACCGTCTTCTTGACCTTGTCGTTATTGGTGATGTCGTTAGCACAACTGTTGTTTTCCAATCCTAAGGAAACGATCGCACGCGCACGGGCTGTTCCCGGATACTGTTCGCCGGCGGCTAGAGTCTGCTGCCATTCCTTTGCAACATCGCGTTTTTCAAGAGCGTCGTTCAGGCTCGATATTGCGCTTGCCGAACTGTTTACCGCGGTAAGCGCCGAAAAGTAACGCTTCTGTTCGGCAGTGCCGGTCGGATTGGCATCATAAGCCGTTTTGGCGTCCGTCAGTTCCTTAACGACCTGCGGCATCACCTTGTTGTATTCAACGATCGCCTGTTCTGCAAACTCCGTATTCAGGCGGCTCGCGCTGAATCGCTGATGCAGCGTTCTGGCAAGAAACAACTGAGCTGTCCGGCCCTCGAGCGTGGTGCCTTCCGGATCGCGTGAAGCGGCTTTGCGGAAAAGATCCTCTGCATCCGCAAATTTTCGGCCTTTGTATGCCGTCGAACCATCGACCAGATTTTTCCTGGACATGACCCGGCTATAGTAGTTGCAATTTGTCGTCAGCAAGACCGCGCAAGCGATCAGCACAACAACTCCTAAACGAGATGATCTCATCTTCGACTCCATAAATTTTAGATGCAGACGGCCGGATGAGGCTATCCGCTTTTCCGGCTTAATTCGCTGAAAGGTCGTCGATCTGTAAACCGATCGGCTTCGCTCCGGCTCCCTTGACCGCATCAATGATCTTTACAACATCCCCGTATTTAACGGTTGTTGGCGACTTGATGAACAACGTTTTTTCCGTTTCGTTCGTAACCGGACTGCGAACATTGTCGCGCTCACGCTTGGCAAACTCCGCCTTTAGCCTGTCCGAAAGGGCAGTCGGCTCTTCGATAGTACCTGCTGGCTCGGTATTAAGCTGAATGGTACGATCCGCCGGATTGATCGTTACGACGAGGCTCAGCGGATTAGGCTCGACGATCAGGTTTTCCTGTTTCTTTGGCTCGGCCGGGACCTTTGCCTCAAACTTGCTCGGCTTTACCGGCGTGATGATCATGAAAATGATCAACAGCACCAACAAAACATCGATCAAAGGTGTCACGTTGATATTTGGCGTCGCTCCATCTTTGGAGCCGCCCGCAGACATTCCCATAACTTCTCCTTCCTCGCCATCGGCCGGGAATTTCCCGGCCATCTGGTTACTAATTCGCCGCGGGAGCCGCAGGCGTTCCCTTCTTTTTGTCCGCCACAAGTCCGATCTTGTCGATCTCCTGTTTGCGGATAGTGTCTATCGCCTTAACAACTGTTCCATAGTCAACGTCAATACCACTCTTGATATAAACGATCTTTTCCTCAGCGGTCTTGTTCTTCATCATCGCACCGATCCGATCACCCAATTCTTCGATCGGAAATGGATCTTTGCCGATATAAAAGTCAGTGTTGTTAGGTATCGAGACCACGACCGACTCGTCACTCGTGATCGCCATATCCTCTTCAGGCGAATTTAGCTCTTTCGGAATATTTACAGTAACACCCTTTTGGAGCAGCGGCGTGACGATCATAAAGATGATCAGCAGCACCAGCATGACGTCCACCATCGGTGTTACGTTAATTTCCGAGTTATATTCGTCGGTTCCCCCGATCTTTCCAGCCATGGCGATTTCCTCCCTTAAAAATAACTAAACTTCAGTTACGCCTTGAGGTTTTTCGTACGCTGTTTGATGAAGTAATCAACAAGCTCCGAGGCCGAGTTTTCCATTTCAACGCCAAAGCTTGTCACCTTGTTTGTGAAATAGTTGAACAGCCACACGGCGGGAACGGCCACGGCGATACCGAACGCGGTAGCAACCAAAGCTTCGGCGATAGCTCCACCAACAGTTCCGATACCGGCAGCAGCCTCTGACTCTGCCAACGCAACGAACGCACCGATAATACCCACAACGGTTCCGAACAATCCGACGAACGGAGCGGTCGAACCGACAGTTGCTAAACCTGAAAGGCCACGCTTGAGCTCGGCGGTTTTGACGGCGATCGCACGATCAAGAGCACGCTTGGATGCTTCCATTTCGTCGGCCGAGATGTCGGAGTTGCCCTGATGTGCGGCAAATTCCTTGAGGCCCGAAGAAACGACCATTGCAAGATGCGAATCTTTATGCCGGTCGCTGATGTTGATGGCCTCGTCGATGTTGCTGCTCTTCAATGCCTGTGCAACTTTCGGCGCGTATTGGCGGGACTGCTGTTTTGCCTTGCTATAAGTGAGCCAGCGTTCGATACCGACCGCGATCAGGTAAACGGACTGAATGAGCAGAACGATGATCACCACCCAGCCGGGATACGTCAACTGCGAAATTACGTCGTAAAAGCTGAACGAGAACTTTCCGTCGCTTGAAAAAAGCAGAAATGCGCCCGTCAGGCTAGCTAAAAAGGTCATGGTTTTTCCTCCAAAGAATCTTGAAAAATCGAATATTGCCGAACTAAAAAGTATAAAGTTCGGGAGAGGGTGATTACTTGCACGCCTCTCCCCAGGTTCCCTCGCTAACGCCTTACGGGGCCACGAAGTTATATGTGATCACGCCGGAAACTTTGACCGGCTGTCCCGACAGCATTGTCGGGCTGAATTTTGCACCGCGTGCAGCATTGGCAGCAGCCGCTCTCAGAAGCGGATGGCCGCTGACCGCGCTTGCCGAAACGACGTTGCCGCTTTCATTGATCAGCACCTGTACCGTTACCGGGCCGGACGCTCGGACAGCGCGTGCTGCCGGTGGATACGGCGGTTTCGGCAGGCTGCGGGCCTTACCATTCAACACGCCGCCCGATATTTGCTTAAGAACAGGCTTCGGTGGCGGTGGTGGCGGCGGTGCTCCGCCGGTTTCATTGTCGCCGCCCTGGCCTCCGAGTCCGCTGTCGCTGCCGGTGCCAGATGGGTTTACCGGGCCTTTATAATCAGACGACGGTGCGTTGGCGGCGCTGAAGTTACGGTCGCTCTGTAATGTGTATTTATTCGGATCACGCGGCGGAATCTTTGAGGCCTCGCTGCTAATCTTATCCGGAACCTTTGGCGGTGGCTCATCCATCGTTGCGATGATCTTTTCGCGAAGATCGACGTTTGGATCCTTCTGATTTTCCGGCTTCTTCTCCGGCTCCGGCTCCGGCTGATCTTCGATGACCGGCGGTGCAACGAGCAGATCAAGAGCGAGAGCACTGTTACCAATGTCAGTGTCCTTCCCAAACATGCTAACCAAATAAAAGCTGAAGAAGGCGAGAACCATTATGACCATCGTGGTCAGCAGGTATCCGCCGCGCCGCGAGTCAACATCGGCATTGCTTTTGGATTCTACTAATTGATCTAACATCTTTCTTTCCTCCTAAGTTTTCCGGTGCCAAACTAAGGGTCAAGGGCTACGAAACCTTGTGTTTATTCAGATGAAATCCGCCAATCTACAGTTGTAACCGGATTTACAAGCGACTACAAACCATCGAAGCGGAGCGTTAAGTTACGTTTAATATACCGTCGTTCATCAAGTGCGGGTAAAAGTGATCTTTGCAGGGCAATCCAGACAAAAATATCGCTTTCCCTTTTTGAGCTTGAACAAAAACGGAACAACGCAAATACTATCTATTAAATTGACCAGCAACGAGAGAAGTCTAATTACTTGATTAAAGAAAGTCAAGAATAACTTTGCCGTTTTGGTCAAGTTTGCAATATTTTACAAATGTTTTTGCGTTCAGTTTAACTCAAATATGTCTTAACGATCCTTTGCGTTCTTCGCGTCTTTGCGTGAAACAGCATTTTCCACGCAAAGGCGCAAAGAACGCATAAGAATAAAAATCCCTATCGAGTCACCGGACGCCGCGTTACGGACCGCCGCGAGGCCGAAGCGATCTTCTCGGTCGTCACGTCCTTGGCGGTCACATCCCTCATCTCGGCCTTGCCCAGTTTGCTCTGCCACCAGATCGCGATCGGGCTTGCGATGGCGATCGTCGAATATGTTCCGACGATGATACCGACGAACAAAGCAAGCGAAAAGCTCCTCAGAACTTCCCCGCCGAACAATACAAGAGCGAGCACCGATAAAAAGGTCAGGCCGTTCGTCACAATCGTTCTCGACATCGTCTGATTTATCGAACGGTTCGTTACGTCATAGAGCGACTCTTTACGGTCCAGAATAGAATTTTCGCGGATTCGGTCGAAAATAACGATCGTATCGTTCACCGAGAAACCGACGAGAGTCAACATTGCTGCAAGGACCGTCAGCCCGACTTCCCATTGGAAAACGGAAAAGAACGCAAGCGTGACAAGCACATCGTGAAACACAGCGACCACGGCACCGGCGGCGTATGTCCAATCGTATCGGTACGCGATGAACAGGAGCATACCGATCATACTGAGCAGCGTGGCAGTTATGGCGGCGACACGAAGTTGGTCACCGGCCACGGGGCCGACCGATTCTGTACCAACGATCTTATATGCGGCATTAGGGTCCTGATCAAGAGACAGCGAAGCACCGGCTTCATTTCCAAAGGTATCCAATGCAGCCTTCACCGATTGGCGGCCCTTATTAACCTGTGTGTCGTTTGTCGTTGCAGCAGGAATCGCTTCGCCGGGCTGAGCGTTCGCCGCTGGGGCCTCGGAAACGGTCTGCTCACCTTCACTAACGATGATAGGTATCTTGATGAGAGTTTCGTCGGTCTTGTCGGTTGATTCCTGAATGACCGAGTCATTCACGCCGCCGTTCACCAAAGCCGCGCGGATGTCGTCCGTCGATGGCTTTTGCCTGAACTTTACCGTGATGACGGTTCCGCCCTGGAAATCGACGCCAAGATTGAAAGCGTCCGTGCCGCCCGGTGTAAACTGACGGCCCGCAGCCGAGATAAGCCCGATGAGAAGCAACACGACGGAAACGAAGGTCAGCGGACGCCGCCAACCCATCCAGTCAACCTTTAGATCAGTGAAAAACTCAAACATTGTAAGTGCTACCAAAAAAATGCGGGGCAGAGATCCCGCTCAAAATCTAAATACTTATCTTCTTCATTTCCGGGTTTCGATCCAGCAGCCACAGGAAAATGGTTCGCGAGACAAATACCGCCGAGAACAGATTGACGAGCAACGCAAGCGTCAATGTGACCGCGAAACCGCGAATCGGTCCCGACCCGAACAAATAAAGGATCACCGTCGAGACAATGGTTGTGACGTGCGTGTCGATGATAGTAATGAACGCCCGGTCAAATCCTGTTCTGACGGCCGTAGCGACGTCGTGCCCGGCACGCAGTTCCTCGCGCATTCGCTCAAAGATCAACACGTTGGAGTCAACCGCCATACCGATACCGAGAATAAATCCTGCGATACCCGGCAGTGTCAGGGTTGACTTCATTAAGATCAATCCGGCCATTGTCAGCAGCATGTTCAGAACAAGCGCGATAACCGCATTGACGCCGGCCCCGCGATAGTAGATGAGCATGAAGACAACGATAAAGAGCATACCCGCGAGCGACGCGGTTACGCCGGAACGGATAGAATCCGCACCGAGGCTCGGCCCGACCGTTCTTTCTTCCAGATACTCGATCTTTGCGGGCAATGCTCCTGAACGCAGCGTCAATGCCAGATCGTCGGCGTCTTTCTTAAGAAAATTCCCTGAGATCTCGCCGCTGTCGAATATTTGCGACTTGATAAAGGCGATCGATTTGACCTCGTCGTTGAGAACGACGCCCATATAATTGTTGATATTTCGCCCGGTCCAATCGCCGAATTTCTGGGCACCGCCCGGCTTCAAGGCAAAATTGATCTGATAATCGCTTTCGTTTCCGGTTCGGGAAACGGCGCTCGCCGTCCGCAGTTCACTTCCGTCAATGACAGGCGGATATTCGACTATGACCCATTCTTTTGCGGGTTCGGCCTCTGGCGTAGTTCCGGCTGGCGGTTTATCGGCATACGGCAAAACCTGGCGGTTAGCCGGAATCGCTCCACCGAGCGACTGAACGGCTGCTTCCTTGGTCGGAAAGCGGTCAAAGGATTGGGGGCTTGGGCCGCCCGTCACCTTCATCAACATCAGTTTGGATTCCGCGTTGAGAAGGTCCTTGATACGCTCCGGGTCGTCAACGCCGGGCATTTGAAGCAGAATTTGGGCCGAGGCCTCAGAACCATGACGCTGCAGCGTCGGTTCCTGAACGCCGAACATATCGATTCGGCTTTCAACGATTTTTAAGGCTTGCTCGACAGCTTGTTGTTTTAGGATAGTCTGGATCGTTGATGGCAATGACCACGAAACGGATGAGCCATTGTTTGCCAGCGTCCAATCGACAAGATCGATCTTTTCCTTGACCTTATCGATAACAGCCTGAGCTTGGTCGGGATCGGAAACCGCGAGAGCAAAAGAATATGTCCCGTTCACGGCGACGACGGTGCTGCCGGTGACCGGAAGCTTTGCGTCACTGACGGCGGTCATCGCGGCCTGGGCGTTGCTTTCGGCCAGAGTCTTAAGGTACTCGTCCGTCTTGACACGCATCACCAGATGCGAGCCGCCTTTAAGGTCGAGCCCGAGATTGATGTTCTCAGCCAGATTTGCCTTGATGCCTTCCCAGGTAAAATCGTTGGCATTCGGTGCCCGCCGCGGGCCGAACACCAGATAGATACCCAGAAGCGTCACCGCGATGATGATCCCGGTCCTGATCCAAAGTTTGTTTTTCTTCATTGCCTAAACACCGGTTGCCGAAAGCACCGGTTAATACTTATTGCTCTGCTTTCTTTCCAACCACTGACTGCTTCCCGACCTCGATAAAAGATTTATCGGCGCTGTGGATAATAAAACTGTTTTCTTTTATTTCCTTGATCTTTCCGATAATGCCGCCGTTGGTCACGACCTCGTCATTCATCTTCAGGTTTTCGATCAGATCTTTTAGTTGTTGACGCTGGCGTTTTTGCGGCAGAATCACGAGAAAATAAAAGATACCGAACATCAGGACGATCGGCAGAAAGATGCCGAAACCGCCCAAAAAGCCGCCGCCGTCCGTTTGAAAAAACGCCGCAAATGATTGTGTTGAAAATGTCATCGGAAATAAAAGGACAATAATATAGCGTGGAACGGCGTTTTTCAAACGCTCGCCCTGTCATTCTCCTGCAACTTACTTAGAAATTCTTTTTTGAACTCGCGGAAACCGCCGGATTCGATAGATTGCC
>CAZSEL010000002.1:0-157878 GCA_964605905.1 uncultured Chloracidobacterium sp.
TGAAGGGTCGTACATCAATAAAGTTGTATTGCTCGCATGTCCGCCGCCGCGCAGCATCACCCGCCCGTAACGATGAACCGAAAACTGCAACCATAAACGAAAAAATGGGGCTTCCGAATTTCCTCGAAAGCCCACTCTTATTGGTCGGGACGGCGAGATTTGAACTCACGACCTCTCGCACCCCAAGCGATTTAGGTAGGTATGTATAATTTGTCAAAACTGCTCACAACTACTTAGAATCAACAACTTAACGGCTATCCCCATTCAATTCGTAAAGCAGTCGGCATCGAATGCAATTTCCAAAGTCTTCTTCCGAGCAGTCTTGATGATCTCCCGGTGTGAGGTGGCTACACCGCTGTTTCCCACGACGTATCGATCAGGTAAAAAAGTTTGCACGGTAGCAGCCTTTAAAGCGCCTTCGGTAACCAGAACTTTCTCAATCGTTTTCCCTTTGAAACCGACAGCACCTTCATGGTGGAGAGGATTACAGGCAATTTTCGGAAATAAGCTGCTTGGTGTAATGTGACATTGTCTATTGACAAATGTCACGTTTCACCGCATTCTTTGAATGATGGATAGACAACAGGAGCCAAAGATAAAAAAACTCGGGGTCTTTACGCTGGCTCAGGGCAAAGCGATGGGCATCAGTCAACAAGACATATCCCGACTCGTCGCCGCGAAGGATCTCGTGCGTCTCGGCCGCGGAATATACCTTCATCCAAATTCTCACCTGGATAGGGATGTAGGATTTCAGGTTGCGTATTCAAAGTTTGGGCCGGCTTCGGCGATTGGCGGACTTTCCGCTCTTTATCATTACAACCTTGCCGAGCAAGTGCCGGGTGAAATATGGGTAGTTGTTTCTCCTGGAAAAAGAACCAGAGTAAAAGGCTATAAACTCATTCGAACGAAAACCAGACTCGACAAAGAGATCATCGTTGAAAAGGGCTATCGAATAGTAACTGTCGAAAGAGCGGTTCTTGAAGCACTCAAATTCATCACCAAAATAGGCGAAAGAACCGCGATCAAAGCAGCACGAGAATCCCTTTCTCAAAGAAAGACGACTGAAGCTAAACTCGCAAGAGCCGCAAAAGACCTCGGGCTTGAGGCAGTACTGGCTAAGCATCTGGAGGTCATAACCCCTTGACCGCGAAAGCCCAAGGCACTTCGGTCCGGCAAAGACTCATTAATCTGAGTACTGATCTTGGTGTTCCATATCAGAATCTCGAGACAGCTTTTATTCTTGAACGATTGGTCGCGCGACTGATATCCGACGAGGACCTTCAGCAACACCTTGTTTTCAAAGGCGGATTTGTCGGGCTGAAAGTTTATAACTCTTCCCGCTATACGGTTGATGTCGATGCCTTGGTGGTAAAAGCAGATGTCGATTCGATCTTGGAACGTGCCAGACCGTGTGCCGAAACCGATCTTGACGATGGCGTTTGGTTTCGATTCGAAGGTCAGGTTGATCTGGCCACGCAAGGTGAGTACGGTGGTATTCGGCAGACCTATCGTGCGGGAATCGGTGAAGTGCTAAAGAATCTAAAAAAGGCCCAAGTTGTCCACTTTGATGTTGGCATTGGAGATCCGGTAACCCCCGGTCCAATGCGAACGGAGACCGCTTCGTTGATCATTCCAGAAAGTAGCCTAAGCTGGATGGTATATCCGGTAGAGACAATAATAGCCGAAAAGATGCACGCTCTGATTGCTCACGGAGACGTAAATTCGCGATCCAAAGATGTCTACGACTTGGCGATCCTTCTACCACAAGCCGATGCCGACATTTTGTCACTGGCATTAAAACATTGTTTTGAATATCGAAAAACCGAGCTTCCGGTAAGTTTCACAACGGTCTTGAAATCTATGGATACCAAAAGCCTTGAAAGAGGCTGGATCAGCGCAACCTCATCGGTCCCAAGTAATCCAACATTTCAAGCTACCTTTGAAACCATCATAAGACTGATTAACGGAATGGAAATCTCATTCTCGACCAGGGTTCGCAGAAAAGCGTAACAGGAAATGAAACCGATGATGCCTCCAGATATCCAAAGTTGAGAGTCGTACCTAGCGACTTGCCCTCGGAATTGGTCCGATCCGAACGCATCATGTCTACGGCGCCCCCACATTGAGCGGTACAAGCCACGTGATCGCCGACCAGCCCGCTAGTACTTTGGCTTCATCTCTTCGAGCCCATCATCCGATGGCCTAGGGTAGAGCGTAACCGCGAAGCCGGGCCATGTCGCGTTGGGGCGGGGCGCCGAATTGTTTTTTGTAATCGCGGCTGAAGTATGACGGGTCTTCGTAGCCGACGCGAAAGCCCGCGCTGGCGGCGTCCATATTTTCGCCAAGCATCAAGCGTCGAGCCTCAGAGAGTCGGATATGTTTTTGATATTGCAGCGGGCTCATCGCCGTGACCGACTTGAAGTGGTAATGGAATCCCGACACGCTCATACCGAGGTCGCGAGCAAGGCTTTCGATCTTCATCGGTTCGTCAAAATGTTCTCGCAGATATCCGATAGCTTTGGAAATTCGTTGGGTCTCGCCGGTCGTGAGGAGATGGGCAAGGCGTGGACCTTCTCCGCCGGAAAGTAAGCGGAATACTATCTCACGCACGATAAGCGGGTAAACGATCTTTCTCTCAGCAGGAGTTGCATCTATTAACCTCACAAGCCGTACGACTGCACTCATCAGGCTGATGTCAGTTGAGTTGACATTCATAGCCCTGGCCGCAGCTTCACCTTTGGTGACCCGTAGTTCCGAATCTGCGATCACGGAGGCAACTTCGGCCGGATCAAGGTCGAGTCGAAGACCGAGATATGGCTTCTCTATGGTCGCTTCTTCTACGCTGAAGACCAGTGGAAGATCAACTGTGTAGACCATGTAGTTTTGCGGATCGTATCGAAAAACTTCGTCTCCGAGCTGTACGATCTTAGTTTTCTGAGCAGCAAAGCAAAACCCCGGCTGATATACAGTGGACAAAGTCTGCATCGGTTCCGATATGCGGCTTACTCGAAAACCCCCGACAACCTCTAATGTTCCATCCGTCTCGACGGCTCGAGAGATCCTGTCCACTATCTCAGCAAGGCCTCCTGCTAGAACTTGCTCTTCACGCTCGGTTCCATTCTCTTCCATGACTCTATTCTAAAGCAGATTAGAGGATTCCGTGCCACGAATTCTCCTTTTTTGGAGAATTGTACAAGCCTCAGCGAGGATTGTCTTACCAACACTGAATTTAACCGCTTCATACTAGAGCCATCAAGATCGGACGGTTCATCCGGACCCGGTCGAGGTTTATAGAATATGAGATCCATTAGCGCACTGATATTAATGATGGGAATGGTCGCCTGCTATGCAAGCTGCACTTCTGCACAACAACCAGACAAGGGACTCAAGTTCTCGAAGTCCGGGCATAAGATACTTATCGTTTACCTTTCGCGGACGAATAACACGAAAGCTCTTGCTGAACTCATACACGACGAGATCGGCGGAACCATTGTGCCGATCGAGTTAGAAACACCGTATCCGGGAAACTACCGTGAAACTGTCGAGCAGGTCGGTAGGGAAAACGAAACGGGCTTTCTACCGCCGCTGAAAACAAAGATCGAGAATATCGATCAGTACGATGTAGTCTTCGTTGGATTTCCTACTTGGGAATGCATCTACCGCCTCCGGTGAAAAGCTTTCTTAAACAATATAGCTTCAAAAACAAAACGGTTGTTCCGTTCAACACACACGCCGGATATGGCGAAGGTGACAGCTTCGCAACGTTTAAAGAACTCTGCCCGGAAAGCACGGTAGCCGAAGGATTGGCGATCAAGGGCGGAATTGAACGGGACGGCATAATGCTGACTATCAAAGATGCTCGGGCGCAAGAAGTGCGAAATATCGTAAGCGTCTGGCTTAAAAGAATCAAGATCGTCAGGGCTTAAACAGTTAAAACAAGGGAGTAAAAACATGGAAACCAACAAAATGAACGAACAAAATGAAGGAATCAACAGGCGCAACTTTCTTATAAAGACGCTTCTCACCGGAGCAGGCATCGCCGCTATCTCGGCATTGCCAAAAGGTGTAAATGCGGAAACAGCTAACCCACAGGGATCTCCTTCTTCGCCTGCGGCTGATCTCGGAAAGAGGAGGCTCGGGGCTTTGGAAGTTTCATCTGTCGGCCTCGGATGTATGGTAGGAAGTGCCTTCTATTTGCCATTTCCCGGACGAGATAGAATGATCTCTGTCATACGAAAAGCGGTTGAGAGTGGCGTCACGCTATTCTTCACATGCGAGACTAAAGATCTTCGACAAGGTCGACAAGATCCGATTGATCGAGGACGGAGATATTGAACTTTTCTTTTTTCGCTGGTTTTTCCCGTACTGGAGTTTTGTTCCTGCAATCGCGACAATCCTGTGGCGTAATGGTATGCAGAGGTTGATCCTTTAGGTGTTTCAAAAGGAGTTTTATGTAAAGCTTCTTCGCTCCCTTATTGACATTGTTTTGCTCTACATATTTTCGATAGGTTGTTTCTACAAAGTCTCCAAAAGTTACAGTTGTATCTGCTAGTCCGAATGATCTGTCGAATAGTTGCTTGACCAGTTGTCGCTCGGCGAGTTCAGCTTCTTCCTTAGTACGGGCCGTCGGAATAACCTGATGAATGGTCTTATGCCCTTTAACTCGTCTGTATACCCACCAACGAGCTGTCGAATACGCCGGATGCTTAGCGTTTATCCGTTTACCGTTATATTTCTTAAAAACTGACATACGCTTAGAAATTTTCTAACCAGGCATCCACCTCAGTCCTGTTGAAAGTTGGCCGTCCCACTCCGTGAAATGGAAGGCCATTTTTCCTCATCCATCGATTGATCGTTGCGCTGGATTTTTTCAAATACTTCGCGACTTCGGACTTCGTCATAATGTGCGGCGGCTGAGATGAATGAATAGCTTTTTCGATGGCCCCCGCGACAGAAGTATCGATCAAGCGAATCAGCTCAGCTTTTTCAATCGTGATAATTTCAACCATTTCTTGAACCTCCGATCACCAGTTGGCAAAGAATGTGCCTCGCCAAAAAGCCATGAAATAGCCGGTATCGGCCACAAAAGTCGCAAAAACGCGCCATTCGACGCAGTTTTGCACCACACAAAGGATGTTTATAAACCAGCCTGATCAAGAGTGATGATCTTTGAGAGTTTTGAGCGGAAAAAGAATGACAAAAAGAAAACTGCAACCAACCTGCAACCAAGTCAGAAAAATGGAGCTTCCAGCAATCGCTGAAAGCCCCATGTTTATTGGTCGGGACGACAAGATTTGAACTTGCGACCTCTCGCACCCCAAACAAGTGAACTGATTTGGACGGCAGTGCGTGACACTGGATAGAGCGGTAATACTTAGGTTTTTCGATGGTTGGTATTATTTCCGGGCATCCTCGGCCGTATCTCCGCTGGTTCGTAGGGTGGAAATAGGGTTGATCCTACGGAACGACTTTCTCCATTCCCTTCTTCACATCCTCTTTCACCTCATTCCGGGTTTCAGTTATCAGTTTCTTGATTTCTTTCTGCCGTCTTTCGTCATTCCATCTCTGATACTTTTCTGATTTGAGTAGTTTTTCGATCTCTGCGTAGGTGGCGGTCAGCATTTCGCGTTTATATTTGATCAATTCTTCATTGGTCAGTTTGCGGTTCGACTTCTCGCCTTTTACTCTTAATGTGCTGCCCACATTCGGCGTAGCGATGTCAAAGCGTTCGAGTTCGTCAGAGACGATCTTAGGAGCCAGAACACTAACGACACCGATGCCGAGACGATTCGCTTTCTTCATGGCATCATCCGAAACCTCTTTCGATCGATTTATCTTCAATTCCAACGCATTCTTGATTTCGCTGCGTTCTTTGTCGGGAATCAACTTATCGGTCAATGATGTTTCGTAAATTGTCAGGCCGACATCGACCGTGCCGCGGCTAACCCGCGAAACAACTTCTGACATCCCGACACCGCGCGAGATAAATTCAGCCTGTCCGTCGGAAAGCTGATTCGTTTTCACGGCATTGGTTAGAGCTTCATAAACCGGCATGTAGTAATTATTCTTCTCCATACCGGAAAGGCCGGACGGCTCAACCTTGCGTAATTCTTCGAGCAGACGATAGATGTCCCGCTTTGCTTCACGTTCTTTTTTCTCATCCGGCAGCACCGGCGGTTCATACGCATTCTTGAACGCCAATTTTCGCGCCGTCCGCAAAGTTTGGGATTGCTGTGCCTCAGCTATCTTGTCGTCAACGACGTTCAGGCCGATCGGCTTGAGGAACGCATACGGGTTATATTGCTTCGGCTGGCCTTTAAGATCTTTTTTCGTATCGAAGCCCGCAGCCTTAAATATCGCATTCGGCAGATTTCGCTCGAATCCCTGAGTGAACGGAGCAGCGTCGAGATCGACATCACCCGGCGTCGCGAACGAATCGAGAATGTTTTTCAGCGGTCGGGCTGGCGAAAATGCGATACCGAGACGCTCGCCTGTGAACTTGGTCAATAGATACATCGCTTTCTCTTTGTCTTTCTGGCTGTCCGCTTCGCTCAGTTGCGACGAAATGCCATAGCCGATGCCTTGAATCAGCGAATTCTGATCGACCGCTTGGCGATACGACAGACTGAGAAAGACTTCCGACAGTTCGCTCGCGATGTTAGCTGCTCCGCCGTAATTGAACAGGTCTTGGCCATTCGTCCAGCGCTTGAATTTGTTCGCAATATAAAGGAACGGCGCGAATTGCGGATGCTGCCGCATATCGATATAGAGACTCGAACCGTCCCGGCCTTGACCATCCGTTCCGGGAACACGGAGGTAGTACCAATCGTCGCGATCGCCGAGCCCGGCCACAAGAGCATAGGCAACCGCGAGGAATACGAAGCCCGTCATCGAGTTCGCCATTTCCCGCGAAGTGTATTTCGTCGGAGAGAACAGATCGCGAACGGTCGCTCCTTCTTCCGAGATAACACGACGCCCTGCGCGTATCTGTGCGGCTATCGGCATCCAGCTTCGCGTTAGATTCCACGCGTTCCAGCTAAACTTTGCAAACGGTGCCACGATAACCGCCGGAACGGGAAGTTTGTCGAGAACCCGTAAGGCTTTATCAGCAACCGTACCCCGCTCCGGTCGTTTTGAGAACGTAACAAGGCGGGCCCGATCCACAGCGAACTGCCAATCATCGAGTGTAAGTTTATTAAGTTCGCCGTTCTTTTCGAGATCGGCAAGATTCAATCCTTTCTGACCGGCTCGCGTCTGCAAAGCATAAAGAGCTTCGAGGTCGCGAACGAAGTATTCTTGCCAGCGGTTCGCGAAATTCAGTTTGTCGTAAACATAGATCGAGCCATCGAGAGCTTTATGAATGACTCCATTTTTAGAATTCTTAATGTCGTCAACCGATTCGATATCCGAACTGTAATCACCGTAAAGGTCATTGAACAGCTCGGGATGCTCGTCGAGTCCGGCAAGAATCGTCGAGTGAGCGGCAACCATTTGCTGCAAATATGCTTTTGCTCCACCTTTTTGCGGAAAGGCGAGCACATCCATCCATCGGGTTTCGGCGGTCAGACCTTCGCTGGCAAGTTCAACGCCCCATTTTTTAGCCGCTTTCTGGAAACCTACGTCGAAGACATCGACGACACGCTGCATACCGCGAGTAGCGACACCTGAGACCATGTTGTTTACGGCCGTATTGATGGCCGAAACCATCATCATTCGCTGCAACTGCGTGACTTTTTTCGTGGCCGACAGTGGCGGGCGTTCGAGGCGTGACGCGAGCGCATCAAACGATTTCCGCGATTCTGTTCTTGCTCGTTTTGCATCGGCGAGTGCGGTCAGTGCTTCCTCGGTTTTGCCGCGAGCGATTTCTGCCTGTTCGTTCTGGTGCTTACGCACGCGGTCCTGAACGATTCGGGCTTTACCGAGAATAGTGTTTACTTCCTCATATTTCGCTTTTATCGCCGTGTTGTCGGAGCCTTCTGCTGGCGAAAGATCAGGGAACATCGAACCAAGCCGTTTACTGGCTTCCGATGTCGAAATGCCAGGCTCGCTTTCGATTAGAGCGGCCATCGCGAGAACTTCGGTCGAGGCTTTTGGGTTAGCGATCGCCGCCGCGTCCAGAAAATCGATAACTTTCTGGTGAGCAACGATCTCTTGTTCTGTGCGTTTTTTGTTATTCCGGGCAATATCCCTTTCGAATTTTAACTCCGTCTTTTTTTGTGCTCGGAATGCTTTTTCCAGTTCCTTTTTTGCTTCACGGGTTTCGTTGCGAAGCGTCTTTTCCTTTTCCTTCCATACCCGATTGATCTCACGATCGATCTCTTCCTGAATACGTTTTGCTTCACGTTTCGGAGCCTTTAGGATTTCATCGGCGAGTTTCCGGTGTTCGCGACGAATCTTTGCTTGTTCTTTTTGCTTTTCGATATCCTCTTGGACCTTTTGATCGATCTCGGCATCGGTCATCAACTCGGAATTCTCCGCCTTGATACGCTCGATCGCGTTTTCGCGAGCAACTTCATCCCGAAGCGATTTCAGTCGTTCGACCGAATAAGCGTGAACTCGGCGCCATTCGTCTGCGTATTTGCCGCCGGTCTGTTTATTAAACTCAGTTTCAAATGCTTCCGGCGTGATAACGTCTGATTCGTAGAAACCGTCGAATAGAATGGCCGCGCCGATGTCGGCAAGATCGTTCAAGATCTGGCCTTCGAGCGATGCTTTTGGTGGAACTTCGTCGGTAGAACGCAAAACCGTGCCGATTGACCGCAACGCCGCGTTATTGATCCGCGTCAGAGCCGCTGCCGATCGCTCGGAAAGCGTTTTCAGTAATGACCGTTGGCTTTTCGTGAGTTTCGTGCCGGGCTTTGATTTCTGATTTTCAAGTTCGTCGATGCGGGCCTGCATCGCCAGAACTTTTTCGTGTTGTTCAGCAAGGGCTAGAGCAGCCTCTTTTAGTTTGGTGCGTTCTTCGTCAGTTAGCGGATCGGTATAACCCTCAGCTTTACGACGACGCTCAACGTATTCAACGACGGTTCGGGCGTCCTCGCGTCGCACCTGATCGTATGACTGCACAAGTTGGCCGAATCCGGTTCCCTGCAAAGCGAGAACCTCGACAATCTGCTCGGCCTGTTTCGAATAACTGATTGCAAGCGCGGTGTGTTTATTTGCCTCGGCGAGATCGTTCAAGAGGTGAACGGTTTCCCATTGCAGAGTTGTTTTCTCGTCGGCGTCGGACAGAACCTCAACCGGCGTCATCGCTTCGATAACGGCCGCATCAAGGCCGATCTGTTCGATTCGTTCCTGAGCACGACGCTTTCGTGGATCAACCGACTTTACTTTGTAATAGCGAACGTCGCCTGTAATGCGATTAGCATCGACAACGCCATATTTCTCGGCCGATAGGACCGTCTTGCGGGGTTTTACTTTGTCGGCGGTTTCTGTTGCGGCGGTTCCACTATCAGCCGATTCACTCGCTTCGGCTGATTCGCGTCCGCCTCCGGGTTCTGCCTCTGAAACGCTTCCGTCAGCGAGTTCTTGAACGCTTCCTGTCCGTCCTGTCTGCGTTTTATCTGATCGGCTTCTTCCTGAGTTTTTATCGGTTTGAGTTTCGGCATATACCTTTCCTAATTGTTTGAAGCTCTCGAAAAAGGTTTCAAGGCTTTCGGTGTTTATTTTATCAGCATTCTGCCGGATCACGCCATCGATCCACGCGGCAAAGAAAGACTTGCGAACGCCATCAAAATTCTTGATTTTATCCCAACCGTATTTCGATTCTTGGCCGGTGTAGAGTTTTGCGACTATCTCGGATGCTTTATCGGCATCTGAAAGATTCGGATAGATTTGCTCAAATACGCCGCCGTCATTCCAAAGCGGAGATTGTTTGAGCAGTTCGATGGCTTGGCTGTCCGTTCGCCCCGAGCGAAGATCTTCCTGATGAAATCGTTCTTCGGGCAGAGATGCGTCAAAAACGTATGCAATGCCGAAATCGCCACTTTCTTTCGCAAGTTTAGCCAGATTGTCCGCAAGCGTTTTTGCCGTGCCGGTCTGTTGTTCTGTGTAACCCGCCTCGGCCAGAGCGTCAGACCAATCGTTGATCGCGTCCGACATCTTATTCAGCGTATTTGCGTCAACAACAACGCCGTCGAAAGCCGCCTGATCGGTGTCGCGACCGGTGCGGAGAGTTTCAACTTCACCAAAGGCCCGCCGCGTCATTTCAGCGTCGAACGGTGTCAGTTCAAGTTCGCCCTGTTCGTTAAACGTACCGCCGGTCATTCCGTCGAGAACATCTTCGGTGTGAGCGGATGGTAATGCTCGGTAAAGGAGATTTACGTCGTCCTCGGTGCGGATTTTACGGAGAATGCTCGAATCATTCGGATCGAACGCACCTGAGTTGCCGATGGCGGATTTGATTTGGTTGGGATTGAAAACAACAGCCTCATCACCATGCATGTTCTGCACAATACCGTCGAAGCCTTTTGCTTTGATTGCGTTCGTGATTCCCGGATTTCGGGTCATATAACCTTCAGGATGCAAGGTGGCCCGTATGCCATCGTATCGCTCGATGGCATCTACGATTGCAAACTGTTTTAACTCAATATCAGACAGGTCGGTGTTGTAGTGCCCAAACATATCTTCGCGAATATATTTATGTTCCTTGCCGTCCCGATCTGTCCATTCGTCGGTCTTTTTCTTAGAAGGTAAGTAGGCAGTTTTGTAAACAATCTTGTCATTATCGTAAACATCGCTAATCTTTAACTCTTTGCTGTATTTCTCAAAAAGGCCGGGCAGTTGTGTTATAGGTACTTCTGAAATCGGAGCTTCATCGTTTACCCATTCACCGCGTTTTTGAACGGTGATATTCTTCGCGACATCAGGGAACATCTGCGCAATATTGTGAAGAAAGATTAGTGACTGGTAGCCCTGATATGAGTTCCGAACTCCTTCATATTCGGACAGTTTGCTGATGTCAAAAGGATTCTCAATCTTGAGATAGGCCGGTATTACGGTGCTCCCGTAGTATTCCGCCTCTCCCTTTGCGTATTTTTGCCATTCGGGATCTGATTGAAAAGTAAAATAGAAGCCTTTTCCATAAAACCCCTCGTCGTTAGCTCGACTTGCGTCTTCTCGAAAAGTGTCAAACTCCCTCCTAGTGCCGTGAAAAGCAATGATGGGGTCGCCGTTCGCATCAACCATTTTGCTCTCACCAAACCATTTCTTGAATGCTTCGGTTTCGGTCTGCGTCGCTTGGCCGGTCGAACGGAGAGCCACAGAATCGCCAGTGAACGCTCCCGCGAAAGCCTCGTCCGGTGTCGATGCACCAAACAACCCGCCGCCATCCTGAGCGTTACGGAATTCACCCGCATAGCTTTTGAAAGCCCGGCTGACGCTGTTCGGATTCGAACGCAGCACATCCGCGATCTGAATGGCCGCATCGCTCCATCCCTGCGGATTAACGAAAGACGGAATTTGTGCGTATTCTTCGAGCGTCGCATCACCGCCTTTTGCTTTGAACTCCGTCAGAAGATCAATAGCTTCGCGAGTTTCGGGCAGAATATTCCATTCTTCGCTCGATTGGATCTTTACGAGCGGGGCGATCGCCCGCTGGATGTTTTTTTTCACATACGGCGGGGCAATTTCAAATTGTTCGAGGTCGTCAAATATCCGCCCGAGCAACATCCGCTCGATGCGTGTTTTACCGTCGGTTGTGATCTTTCCGCCGTCGATAAGTGTGTTCCGGTCGCCACCGGCGAAAACACCTTCGGAGATCAGTTTGTTAACGATGTCGATTCCGTAAGAATTGAGTGCTTCGGTCAACGTCGCGTCCGAGCCCGCAGCTTCGATCTTGCCCGCGATATAATCAACCGCTTCGTCGGACATTTTGCCAGCCTCGGCAACCGCTCGTTCAGCGGTCGTAAGAGCCGTGGTTGATGTCTTATTAAGGTCGGTTATCGCAGCCTGGCTGTCGATCGAGGCATCCGAAATCTCTCGCACCAAAACAGGTTTGTTAAATTTCGCCAACTCTTCGGCAGAAATACCGTATATTGCCGCCTGTTCGTCCAAAGCCGAACGATAAGACGCAAGGGCGTTGCCCGCATCTTTATAGATTCGGTGCAAGATCATCGCGCGGGAATTCCCGCCCAAAGCATTTCCGTCTTCGTCGATTATCGGCGGTCCGGTTTCGGATGTAGGGGAATTGTTTACAAGTTGTGACGCGTCAAATTCATCGCCTTTCGAGCGATTACGCACCTGTTCCTGATACTGTTTTTCTTTGTCGTAGTGCCGGTCATTTGTAAAATAATAATCGGCGTTCGGCTGGAAATTGAACGGATTATGCGACGGTATTACGTCTTCGATTTCTCGGATGACGTAGCGGGCGTCGTAGGTGTCTTTGCTGTCGGGGACGCGGATTTTTGTTTCCTTGCCCTGATAAGTTCCGCCCTTTGCTTGACGAGGCTGTTGAAGTTCTCTTCCCGTTTCATTGGAAATTACTTTACTTCTTTCTTTCGAATCCGACAAGGCTTTATTTGCGGTCTGCAAATTAGCCGCCTTTTTGGATTTCTTTCTTTTCTGTAAATTTGCGTCCGCATCGGGGAATGTATTCCCGACGACACCCGAAACCGAGACATCGAATCCGTCAAAGTTTTTCGTACCGAACAATTCCTCGGCTCGATCGCGGATCGCCTCGGCAGACGCTTTGGGCGCAAGAATCGTAAACTCGTCGCCGCCTTTGCGAAACACACGACCACCATGCTCTTTTGCTGCGGTTTCTAACGCGGTCGCCATTTCCTTGAGAACTTTATCGCCCTCAGTCTCGCTGACTTTTTTATTGATCTGTCCGAAATTATTTGCGTCGAAAGCGATAACGGACGTGTCCGCGTCAGCCTCGGCTGTGGGTAAGGCTCTGTCCAAGGCACGGCGGTTCGCTACACCGGTAAGCGGATCGGTTTCCGAGTCTCTGCGTGCTGTGTCGCGCTGTTCCTCAAGCTCGGTGATTCGTGCTTTCGCTCCCGTCATCGTCGCCGGGCGAATCGGAGCCTCGACTTTTAGCCGATTCACTCTCTCGCCCTGACTTGCGATCGGCGGCTCGATCTTGAGGCGGTTGACTTTAGTTTCAACGTCACCTTTCCCGCCAAGCGGAATCTCAACAACCTCGCCTGACTTCGACGAGAACGCGATGCTGTTGAACGGTATCGTTTTGCCTTCAAACGCGGTATTGCCGATATACTTTTCGCCCTGGCCTTTTTTCACATACGCGATCGTGACATGCGGTTCGTAGGTCGGGAACGTATCGGTAACGTCCGTGTTGTCGGCAATCAGCTTGTTCAGCCGATGCAGCTCGGGCGAATCAACATCGATCTTGACGACATCGTAAGGCTTATCCTCGCGACCGCCAGAATCCGCTGCAAAGATAGATGTCTTGCCGAGCTTCACATTGAACGGCTTTTCGTTCGCGAGGATCTTTCGAACTTCGTCGGCATTCTCGGTATGCAATCCATATTTGACCGTTATATGCGGCTCCTGTTCGCGGCCATACGACGGATCGGTTGGATCGGTATAGAGTTCTGATTCGGGAATCAGTTTTTGTCCGGCGTCGATAACAGGCTTCGCCGTCGCCGGAGGTAAATTCACCTGAGTTGACGAAAATTTGTGAATCGCTTGATCGGCTGGCTTCTTCGTCTCAAGCTCGGAGCCTTTCGCGATGATCGGGCCTTTGGGTTTATTCGGCGTCGCCGCTTCGGGTTGCGCGGTCGTCTTGCTGTCCGGTTTCTTAACGTCAGCAGTTTCGCTTACGGACGCCGGAATCTGATCTTTAGAACTCGAATCCTGTACCAATGGTTTCGCATCCAACGATGCGGGCTGTGGTGAAACTTCTGTTTTTGTCTCATTTGTTTCAGGTATTGAAAGTTTTTGCTTACGAACAGTCTCGCGGCCTTGATATTTTGTTTCTCCGTCTTTCTCGACCGGCTTGGTATCGACCAGCACCGATTTGCCGCGATCCTCGACAACGACGCCATCGCTGCCATCTTCGAGCGTTACCGTCTGGCCCGGTTCGAGCGTCTCGGTTTTTGCGACAGCGCGGGTTTCCGGCGGCGTTGCGTCTTTTTCGACCTCAGATGACGGGACGTTTTGTGCAACCAGTTCAACCGTCGTCGCTCCGGCCTCGAATTCTTCTTTCTGCGTCAGAATGCCCGGAGCCGGAATGCCTGATTTCTCGGCGATCTCAGCGGCAATACCCTGCTGTTCGAGCATAAGGCGAAGCTGCTCGCCGCGAATGTCGATCAAGATGTCTTCGTATTTACCCTTTTGATCTTCCGCTGCGACTTCCATTCGCTGCTTTGCCGTGGCAATGTCGTCAAATCCGGTCTGTATCTCTTTTTGAATGGAACGGTGTTTTTCAACGAGCGGCTTAATATCCGCGTTGACCTTGACCGGCTTGCCGTGGACGTATAGACCGCTTTCGCCAAAGTCACGAACGAACGGTCCGCCGTTCGCCATGTCGTCCTGTACGATTCGCGATATCTGACGACGATTCTTGACGTGGAGCAATCCGCTAACCAGCGTCGATATGATCGGAGCAGAGACACCGGCCGCACCGAGACTGGTCGCTAGATCCTTATCCCATTTCCGCTCAGGGTCAAATGTGATCTTCGCGAGATAGTTCTGGCCGAGCGTTTGTGGTAGTTCGTTTGCGAAAACCTCTTCGCCGGATTCTTTCAAGGCGTCCAGCAGGATGCGTTTGACACCGGCCCCACCCTCGCCTTTGACGAGCCGCTGCCAAGTGTTGCCGAGGCCAAGCGTTTCCGTCCAGCCAAGCAGACCGCCGACTGCCTTTGCATAGGTTTCAGCAGTTTCGGGCTTTGCTCCGGCTTCGATCGCTTCATCGTAGCTCGAACCGGTCATCTGCATTGTTGCAAACATACCGATACCCATCGGGCCACCGAGTGCTGCTGGCATAAACGCCAGACTCGATCCCATACCTTGCGGAACCGAACCCGCCCAAAATTCCTTTTGATAATCGGCGTTCTGAAAATCCTTGATGAACTTGCCACCGTCTTTGACCGCCTGACCGAACTGCGTAAACGGGTGATCTTTCAGATCTCGGGCCTGAGTTCCGAATGTCGAATCAATGTAGTTCGCTATCGGCTTTGTCCAGACCGGAACACCCTTAGCAACATCACCCAATCCCTCGATTGCCGCTCCCGTTAGACCTGCGGTGTACCCCTTGAAATGCTCCAAGACCGCGTTTCCGGTCGAATCCTGTCTGATTCGCTCCTGACGGGCCAATTCTTCTTTGACTTCTTTTTCGCGTTTCTTTACCAAGGCCGTCGCCGAACCATAAGATTCGATCGCGGACGCGAGTTCTTTGCGAACATTTTCCGACGCTCCGGTACGATACGCGTCCGCCGAGGCCGTATCGTTCGTCTGCGTCTGAATGGCGGAAGCAACCATCCGACCGCCATACGCCTGAGTTTTTTCCGAACGAAGAGCTTCGTAATTGGTGATTTCCTCGGCGATGCCTTTTCCGCCAAAGCCTTTACGTTTTTGAGCTTTCAGACCGGCCAGGTAATCATCATCGCCGCGAGCCTTGAATTCTGCCGAGAACTTATCAATGTCCTCTTTATTGACGCGGCCTTTCATCTTGGACATTTCGAACTCGTCATAACGACGGTTACGCAGATCGTCGATATTTACACCGAGACGATTCAATGTTTGCTGGTCAGGCTCTTTGCCCTCTTCGAGTAATTTCAGAACAGCATCCTCACGCTTTTTCTTATTCTCGCCCGCGAATTTCTCAAGGTCGCGGATCTCACGCCGCGTCATGCTGTGCCAGTCTGTTCCACCCTTAACTGGCGAATCCGGCGTACCCGGAGCACCGACCGACGCACCACGAATGTAGATCTCGCTCGCCTGACGTTTGGCGTCGTCGTCCGATTGGTAATAGCGTTCCTCGGCAAGAGCTTGTCGCGTATCGACATCGACGAAACCGCGCTCCAACATAAAGTTGAAAGCGTCTTCGGTGTCGATACCACGTTTGGCGGTCAACGCTTGGGCTATCTGGATAGCACGATGCTTCTGAGCGTCTTTGAGCGGCGTGGAAACCCGCTGACTCGATGGAATGAGCGAAACGTCGATCTTTTCTTCGACACGGCCAAGCGATTCGTCCACCATTTCGCCGGTGTCGGGATTTATGAAGTAGGTTTCGCCGTCGGCGTCTTGAAAACGACGATAACCCTCTGGCACCTGCTCGCCGCCCGGAACATAACGAAGTTCTTCGCCGCTGCCGAGTTTCAGTCTGCCGGTTTTCTCGAAGTCGTATGCTTTACCCTCTTCAACGATCGTGGAATCAGATGTGAATTTCTGCTTCTGGCCCGCTTTTGGCTCGGCGGCTTTTGCTTTTTCGCCCCGAATCTCGTAAACGGTGGCTTCGCCGCTCTCGGTCTTTTCCTTGCGCGACTCGCGAGCAATCAGCTTCTCACCCGTCTTTTTGTTAGTGACACGTTTGGTTCCCTTTTCGACACCGGTTTGGTCTTCATCCTCAACGATTTCGTCACCGGATGGGCTTTGAAATCGCAGCTTCGGGTTTTCTTCGCGATACGCACCATCCTTATCGAACAGATAGGTCGTGACCTTGCCGGTATGAACATTTGTCTTGTATCGCCGAACCGTTCCCTCGGGAACATCCGTTTGATCGCCGAGAAAGAAGGCGGCACCCTCTTTATCGCGGATCGTAGAACGCTCTTTCACATAACGCTGCTTATCGCCCTCGATCTCGTATTCGTCGTTGTGCTTGTCGCGAAACCGGTGCTTCCCGCTGACCGCTCCAAGATACTCATCGCCTGTGTCTTTGAGACGGCCTGTTTTCTCAAATTCGTAATACTGATCGCCGGGCTTTATCTCTCGCTTGACGTACTCTTCTTTTTGAGGAGTTAAGGGGGCGGGTGCGGTCGCTGGAACTGCCACTTGTTGCTTATTCTTCTCAGCTCGAATCGTCTGTTCAATCTTCAGCATCCCGTCGTTGACGGCTTTTATTTGGGTCAAGATCGCGTTTCGGCGAGCGGGTGTTTTCGCCCGGGTGAGTTCGTCGCTCAACCGACGACGTTCCGAATCCATCTGAGCGCGTTGCGCGGTTAATGCGCCGACGGGATCGTTGGCCGACGGCATAAGGTCGCCCGCCATCGGAGGCGGAGCGGCTTGTGGCTGGAATACCGGGCCTTGCGGGTTTGTCGGGCCTAACGTGCCTGGCTGCTTCTGCGGGATGTCGGAACCAAAAGACGATTCAAGGCCCGCAAGATCGCCCTGCGGCCGTCCAGCACCAAAAGCGTTCGCCAACCCGTCGAGCGACGGACGATCTTTCGCAAACCCTTGAGATTGAGCCCATTCTGCCCACTGAGCATTATTCTTGGTGACGAAGTTTTCGTCAGGGCTGTTGTATTCTCCGCCCGGAACATACTTGATGTAATCGAGCATTGCCCGCGAAGCTTCCGCTGTGGTTTTCGCATTTCGAACGCGGTTATAGACATCGGGATAATCCCGCTTCATTTCGTCGTCCATAAACCGGACCATGCCCCGAAGCTCGTTGTCATCGGCCTTGCCGTGAACGCCTTGTTTTTTCAGGTACGCATCCAGCTTGGTACGACGATCTTTCTGCCACGAAATAATGCCGCGGTTGAATTCTTGGTTTTTCGGGTCAGCGTGTCCGCCAAAGATTATGTTTCGGTTATACCCGTTTTCGCGGCCGACATCGCCCAAGATCGAAAGCCGCGAGGTTCCACCATACCCGAGATTGGACAGTTCTTCGTCGATCACGCGGCCTACAGACGCATCGCCTTTCGCGGTTTTGCCGCTACCTGTGGGTTTTGCAGGTGCTTCCGGTTTTACACCGAAAGCGTCTGCTAGTTTTTTTAATTTATCGTCCGGCATTATTGGAAATCGGGATTATTGCGTTTGAGTGCAGTTTTCAGTTCCGCCGCTTCCTCGGGTGAGATAGAACCCTCGTCTTCGGCCTCGCTGATCGATAGAATCTTGGCCGCGTATTCCGAACCGCTTTTTGCCTTGAATTGCTCCGCCGATTGCTTGATGCGAGCCCATTGCACTTCGCGTGTTTTCGTGTTCTCGCCGGCCTGAAACGTCTGCTGGCTCTGCTGCCGTTCTTTAGCTGCCGCGTAACCGACGAACTGCTTCACCGAGCCGGTTATCTGCTGGCCGTCGATGTTGAACGTCATCGGCACCTCATCCGGATCTACCGGCAATCCCTGCGTCGGTTCGTAACTGCGGGTTGCGGGATTGTATTGCTCCCACTGGCCGTTGACCTGTCGCGGTTTATGTCGGTTGTCGAAATCCGCGAGGGTTATACCGAGCGACTGCAGCTTTTGCAGCGTTGCCGGGTCGGTGTCGTCTTCGTAGAAATAGCCGCGTTTGAATATCGGTTCGAGCAGCATTTTCTGCTCGTCTTTGATCTTTAAGAACGAATTGCGGTTTTGCCGTTCATCGAGCTGGCCTTGTGCGATGTCGGTGCGTCGTGACTGATTCTGGCGTGTCGCATCCTGTGACATCATCTTCGAGTTAAATTCCGCCATCTTGCCCATATCGCCGGTTTCGGCCTCAAGACGCTGAATCTCACGCTGACGTTCTGCGTGCTCGTTCCATTCCGGCACGATCGCCCCGCCTACGCCGCGCGAGATTCCGCCTGATAAACGGGCGTAGAAATCGTTCATATCGCGAACCGGCGATGAAAAGTTCTCGGCAAGCCCGGCAACCAATCCTTTTAAGCCTGATTGCCAGCGACCGTCTTCGTCTTTCATTCCGGCGACCGTTTCGCCACGCTTGTTTACATAGGTCGGCTGTGCTTTCAGAGCGATAAGCTTTTGCTGATTCTGCAAGATCTGCTGATAGATCGGCGAACCTAAAAGTGTGTTACCGGACATCATCGCTCCGGCCTTATCGACATTCGTTGGATCGTTCGAAAATTGCCCTACTTGTGGCTGCGATGGATCGGACTGCGGTGGAGCGCCAACCATACCGCCTTGAGCTTGGTCGATCGGATCGGAAAGGTCCGCGGGTATCTTCATCCGGCGCGGATCGTCCTTTACAGGATCATTCGCCATTGGCATCGCCAGACCGCCGCGCTGTGTGATCATATCTGCAAGGTTTTTTTTGCTTTTATCTGCCATACGATAGACCTATCCGCTTTATTATCGTGCATATCGGTCTTAGTTCCGATAAAATTAGAGCCAATTTCAATGACTGAAACCCCAAAGCTAACCTATCTTCGCCATCCCAAAGGCAACGGCAAATTGTTCGGAGAGGCCGAAGCCTGCGACCGCTCGTTTATCGACCGTGACAGCGAGATCAGCGATGACGCGTCTATTTGGCGTTCGCGGATCATTGCCAGCAAGATCGTTGACAGCACCGTCTCGGGATCTGTGATCGATAGTTCGCATATCGCCTACTCGAACGTCCACGGCAGCCGAATCGAAAGCTCCATGATCGATGCCGAATTCATCGGCGAAAATACCCAAATCACAGGCTCGGTCATACTCGGAAAAAGCCGTGTCGCCAACGGCGCGGCCTGTCGCAATGTAAAGTTTCGAGATCTTACAGTCACCGGCAACGCCGTGCTGGAAGATTGGGGCCAAGACGCTGACCAAATTCTCGACGGCCATCACGGTTACATTACGCGCGGTGTTTGGCGTCGCCCGCCTCGAATCTTTGTCATATCGCCGACGATCACCGTCACCGAGGGCGTGCAGGGCTACGCTTTCATGCACTGCCGGGAGCGGATGCTGGATTTTTGGTTGAAAATTGGCCATCGCTACGGTGCGGCCTGCAACTGGACGCCTAATCAGGTTCTCGCGGTCCGTAAAGTAATGCATCTGCTTTTGAAAACCCCGCTTCCTTTGTAATTCCCTGTCGATCATCAACGTTGTTTCTCTTTTATTTCTTTTAGTTGTTCCGCCATATTTGTCAGCGTAGTACTGATTTCGGCCATTCTGATGGCACCCTGCTGCGTTGCCATCGCAGATTGCTTCGTCGCCTCAGAAGCGTCGCGTTGTTTTTCTTCCATGCGGTCAAGCCGGTAACGAAGCTCGTTTTGCGTCACCTGCGAGTTCCACCATGACGTACCGAACGCAACAAGCACCGTCAGAATCAGCGACGGAATTATCTTTCTGAATTCGAATCCAAAACCTTGCTGTGGGGGATTGTCTGTCATAGCTCATTGGCATTTCGTGTTTACGAGGTCGCGTATTACCACGCTGGTATTTCCGTGGCTCTCGGTTCGTTCCTTTATTTCGTAACACCCTTTAGGCTGCCTAACCGTTCGAGGTCGCCGTGGAACCCTCGCCGGTTTTTGCCGCTCGATACGTTCGACTTTTAGAATCTCCGATACCTCTTTCATTCCCGTGGTTGTTTTGTTGATATAGTCCAAAAGAACGGTCGTGTTTTTTGTCGCCTGCTCATAAACCTCAAACTGCCGCTCCGCACTAACAATCGCCACTCTCGACGCCTCAACGTCCTGGCTGATGGCCTGATGATGGCCCGAACTGATCTGGCGACTCTGATAGTCAGTAACGACCGTGTACAAGACGAACGTAAGGGCTAAAAATAAAGCGATTGCTCTCATACTGATCGGCGAGCGTATGTGCTCAAATGTTTTGCGTATCATCATTCACCGTCACTTGTGGGCGAGGTGTTCCAAAACGAACCATGTAGAGGATGTCCTCGTTATGGTCAACTGTTAAGTAAAAGCGGGGCGGCACGTTTGATGCAGCAGGGTTTCAGAAGTGGTTAGCAACCGCTCTACCCTGCACCGTGCCGCCCACGTTGGGCTGACAGCCCCGCTATCCTTCCGGCGTCTCGTGACGAGCAAGTCCTTTCGCGATCTCGTCTTTTTCTTCCGCTACGAGTCGGCCTTTCCATTGCTCGCGTTGCTCCGGCGTCATTTGCAGCACTGTTTTAATTTCCGCCCGACCCGCTGCAATTGCGGTCAGGATCGTAACTAGATAATCGTCCCATTCGTTATTCGGCATAAATCATATCCTCCGATTTCAAAGGCATTCCGGCATCCGCAAAGAGGGTTGTAATAGCCGCAAATGCGATGCGTATAAGAGCCAGAATTTCTTCTATTCTTGTTTTCACTTCCGGGGGGACATCGATAATTGCTTCAACGATGTCCAAAAACGCAGGAAACACTTCAACGTCAATAATCCGCCGAGCGTAATCAAGAGCGGATTTCCTTTCGGTTCCTGTCGTAATGAGTTTTGCTGCTGCAATTGCGGCATCGGCTCCGTCAAGAGATTTAGAAAATCTATCGTTCGCGGTCAGCACACCTTTATGAAATCCATCCAAGAGCTTCCCCGCTGCATGAAACTCATTCGTCACGCGAGCGATGCTCTTGTTGTGAATTCTCAGTTCGTCCGCGGTGTTCTCCAGTTTTTTGAGCGTTGCCCCGCAACCTGTGAACATAAGCGCGTAAATTACAGTCAAACATCCAAATATTTTTCTCATAAATTCTCCTTTTTAGTTAATAAGGGACACCTGCTGAGCCTTCGCCGGATGCCACCATCTTCGCTTCCGCGACCGCGGCTTTAATCGCCAGTGGCCGATTATCCGGCTTTGGCAACTGTACCGCTACTTCGATCACTTTGTTATCAAATCTTGCCTTCAAATGACCCCAAATAACAGGGATCGTGACAATAACAAATCCGGCCACGAGCGCTGTCGTTTCGTTAAGCCACGTATCGGCAAAATCCTGAGGGACAAGCCCTTTCGTCACCAACCATCCCGAAACAAACAGCAGCCCGTAACGAATCAGCCTGGCGATCATTTCTTTTTGTGCTTCCATAATTAACTCCTTATTTGTTAAACGGATTCCCCGTCACCATCCATCCGAGCAAAGCAATACACACCCACGGCAAAAGGCTGCTGCCTAGGCCGCGAAATGTTCTGTCCGACCAAACAAAACCGCCAATGAGCCAAAGGATCATCAACAGCCAAAATAATATTTCTGCGAATGCCATAATTTTATCTCCCCTGCCAGTCCGACGGTCTGTAAGCCGCACCATCATCCAAAACCCCGATCACGAAAAATGCCGTAATCCAAAAACCAACGATCGCCAGCCCCATCACGACGAAGACCATCGCTCCGCCGATGCGGAAAAGTATTCTTCGCTCTCTCTGTGTCATTCTTCGGCAAACCATATCCGTTGATTCGACTGCGGAATGCAGGTCATCTCCGCCGCTTCGTCAGTTATCGCGTCGCAAACGAATCGAGATTCGTTTGCGACTACGATCATTAAATTACCGTCCTCACGCTCTGCCAGATGCATGACTTTTAGCTGGCTTGGCAATCTACTCCAGAATTTATCGGCCTCGAAATGGATCGAGAACATGTACCGTCCTGTGCCGTGTTTCGACTGCACCGTGAAGTGCCGCAAAAACTCCAGCTCCACTATCTCCGCCCTGTTGCCTAACGCGTCCCAAGTGCAGACCGACGCAAGCTCTACATCCGGTGCATTCTCTTTCAGGCATAGTGCGTGCAAAGGAACGCTCGAAAAACAAGCGCCTTCCCGCGTCATCACCATCCACCGCAGGGCCTCGTTCAAGACCACCTCGACCGCTATCAAATAACACTCAATAATCCCCTCGTCCTTTGTCTCCTGCCTAAGAAATCGCTTGCGGACATACGCTTTTTGAAACGGCAAATTTACAAGCTGCTTCATCGCTTTTCAGTTAAGCCCGGCGTTTCGGCTGCGGTGCCGAGTAGCGAAGTTCGCGTGCGGGCAGATTCCGCGAACCGCATCTATCGACGTTTTGGAGGGGATCGGAAGTTCTGAATAGATCAACTAATCTGCCCTGATAGCCTCTACGCCGGGTATGTTAAAGATCTAGCCGCCGGGATTGAGTTTTGCTCTTACCGCGGCGTCCTTTGCCTCAAGTAGTTTTCGCAGAGCTACGGTTCTCTCAGGTCCACCTTCCACGGTTTCGCAGAGAGCATTCGCGAGATCGCCGAACGGCTTTGACACTTCTTGCAGAACTTCCGGAAGATGGGAATATTCGAACCATTTCAACATCCGTTCCGGTCGCGGCGCCGCTTGTTCTGATTGTGGTTGCTCTGTTTGATCTGCCATGTTTCCTTTTCGCCTTTCCGCTGTCGATCTAGGACTTGTCAAAACTCCCTCAAAATCGCCACAGTCAGCGGTCGTTTATCGAGATAGGCCAGCCAGCTAACCCATTGATTCGCTTTATTGCGCACCAAACAAGCTACGCTCCAGTTATATATCCTCACCGATTCGCCTTTGGCGGCCGCGCGATGACAGTTCGCAAGAATAATGTCGTTGCGAACCTGCCCGATCTCTTCGGCCTTATCGTCACGGTCGTTGTCGCGGTAATACGGGAATCCTTTTACCTGACGGTATGCCGGATAGTTCTTATGACGACCAAAATTATGCGAGTTATAAACGATGCGATCGGCTTCAAGCACCGCGCAGCCGTCCGGGTTGTAGTCTTTGAACTTTTTCAGCCCGTAGCTGCCCGCGTGCGATGTTCCTGTGCATACCATTCGGAACTCGGGAACGCCATCGTTCTCACGGACGATGAACGTATAAACCTTGTCGTCAAACGCATCCATTTTGTCCTCGTCAGACCGAATCCAAATGTCATAGACGCCTTTCTTCCAGCCCTCGAATCCTTTCGTGTGACTTTCCACGCGAGCGATTATCTGTGTATCTGTGTAGCTTTTCACGCTCATTAAATCACCACTCCAAGAGCCGGTTCTTCTCTCGTTACCGGCGTGCCTAAAAACTCCAAAATATTGCCGACCTCACTCGCTGTTTTTATAAACACCCGCTGTGTTCCTATTCGTCCCAAGTTCAAAACCGCGTCCTGCGGCATCGTTACCGAAAGTGCGTCAGTTGGAGTTCCGCCATCCAAACCCAACGAACATACAGTGAACGTTGGTTCGCCTCGATTGGTTAGAACGACATCCGTAAACCAGCCGGGCAGAGAGCCGCCAAGCAGTACCAACAGGCTTTGAAACTCAGTCGTGATCGCGGTAATCGTCGCCGTTCTTGTTGCGTCTGCCATTTTGTTAAGTTCACTGACACGTAACTAATGCTCCCGCGCTCAAAGCTCCCCCGTCCGCAACAGTAAACCGATAACACGACCCATCCGGCGATGTGAGAATAATCCCTTTCGTCGTGTCCGAGATTCTTACATCCCCGGCAAATCGGCTTGGGCTGGTCGATGTCGAAAATATGAAGTACCGCGTCGTGCCGAGATCGATTGTGCTGTCGGCGTAGATTCCGTATGACGTGGTAACCGCTCCGGTTCCTGAAAGCGACGATTCCGCAAGCGAGATAAACCGCAGATTTGTAAACGTGACGGCGTTATTCACCCTTGCCCTTAGCCGCAGAACATAAGCATTTGTCGCGGTCGCAGCGGGCGTTGACGGGCTTGACGCGAGCCAGAAATCCCCGCCATACATGTTAGTGGCTCCCGCGTTGTGGATCGACGTAAGGACGTTTATCCCCGAAAGCGTCACGGTTCCGACAGCCCCGACGCTGCCCGTTGCCGCTGTGAAATTAGCTCCCGTCGCAAAGTTCACAGGCCCGCCAACGTCAACTGACGACGCGTAGCCGATCATATTGCCCGTGCCGCCGCCGGTAAACGAATTTGAGAATATCGCCACGCGGCTGCCGATAATATTTGGATTACTCACCGTGCCCTGAAGGTCGAGGTCGATATTCTGACCGTAGTAGCTTTTGTTTGTCCCGCTGATCGTCAAAGGCAGACTGATCTCCGATGCGGTTAGGTTCAAGGCGGTCGGCCAGACTCGACGGTTGTTGGCTCCGATGGTGAAAAAACTCTTTGCTCCATTGAGAGGCGTATAGCTCGGCTGTAGCAGCCGCAAACGGTCGCCGGAATATGACAGCTTATTTTCGCTTTGAGCGGCGTTGGCAAAACCCTGCAATTCATACGCAGCGGTTTCTTCAGCTTTTTCGACCGATGTTTTGATCGCGAGCAGGTCTGCTTTTATCTCCGGCGTCGGCTGCGGACTTGGGGTTGGATCGAGGTCGGAGATCGCCGTCTGAGCAAAAACCGCGACGGTCAGGATAATTAGGATTGCAAATAAATAAAAAAACTTTTTCATAATCACCTGTAAATGCTAGAATTTATCTATGTTCACCAACCAAGAAACTACCGCTTATATGAACGCCGCTCAGATTCCGAACGATGAAACGGTTATCATCACGGAACCGAAACCCATCACTGGAGCAGAAGCCCTTGCCTCAATCGACCAAGAAATTTCCCACCAAAAGGAAACTGGCACTTGGGGTAAAATTAAAGCGGTATATCCATTCTTAAACGGTAGCACCGCGAATCTTAAATAGTTTCTAAACATTTCTACCGAGTGCCGTCTGAAACGCCTGAACAGCGTTGTAGTAAGCCAAAGCCTCTGTGTTGTTAAGACCCAGCCCAAATGATGTAAAAGCGTAATTTTTCGGTGCGAAAGTACTTGCTACGCCCACATTATTTAAGCCGCCGATAAAAACAGGGATGCCGATGTCCGAAACAGAGGCGGTTTCAAGTGTTGTATTCTGGCCGATCTGAACCCCGTTCTTTGTAACGATATGGTTAGTTGGGCTGTCCCTTGAGGTCATAAACAGTCCAAAACTATCCGCGACAACGGGACTGAGAATTGTGGCAAAAGACCCGTTGTTACATTGAGCACTCCCCGTCGTCCGGCGTGAAATAACCGAAAAAACTTGTGCATTACCAGCGGTTGAAACACCAAAATCATATCTTGTCGCGGCATTATAATTAGTTCTGGAATATATCGCTCCGTGAGTGTTGTTGCTCGTTAAATTAGCTCCGGTAATATGAGTGTTCCCATATCCGGTTACGCCGTCGCTCGTCCATCCGTTGGCGTTATGAGTAATCGTCCCGTTCCAAGTAATCCTAAAAGCTGCATCCGTATCTTGAGCGTTTTTTAGATTGTATTTATGCGTGTCCGCTGTACCGCCGACAAACGGATATAAAGCAACAAACTTCGTCCAAAGACTCGCCGCTTTCAGGTCATCCACAAGCTGAATAATGGCGGCAGAAATTGTCCCGTCAACGATTCCCGTCGCGTCTAAAAACGCCTGAGCGTCATCAACGGGCACGCCCGCAGCCTTAGCTCCGCTCATCCCAAGCCGCCCGCCAAGCATCAGCCTTTGACCATCCGCTATTTGTCCGCCTAAACCCATTTATTACCCACCAATGACTGCAAATTGAATCGCAAACGAGCTTGCCGTATGAATCCAAACCTGACTCATATTGAGCGGCTCGTCGTGGCTCTGAACACGCGAATACTCGAACGTCTTATAAACCCCCGTCGCACCGATCTGCAATCCGAGCAGCTCGTCGCCGCCTGTCGGCGCCGTATTGAATCCGAAGTTCACGAAAAACGTATTGGCATCGCTTACCGGATAAAGCACCAGATTCGCCGGCGACGTAACGCCTGTGTATCCGGCCGCCTCAAGCTGCTCTTGTAGATTCTCAGTTCCGTTGACCGTAAGCTGTCCTGTTAATTGAGGCATTGTTTGCTCCTACTTTTTGTTAAACCAATTCGATCCGGTTAACATACTGCTCGCTCCGCCGATCGCCGCACCCAAGATACCCGGTAACACCGAGGCACGCTGCGCCGCGATCTGTGACGCAAGCTGTAAATTATTGTTCGCCGTGCCGAATGCCGTACCCATGATCCCCGATTCGATCTGCGCGTTGTGATTGATAAGGTCGGTCTCCATCGCCGTTGTTTCGGACATGTATTGATTCAGGTCCGCGTGCGTCTGCGATGCCGAGTCACGCTCGAACTCGTCTGAGTAGGCTTTCTCTGCTAAGGCTACCTGTGTCGGATCGGCGTAGTTCGAGGCAAGTCCCGCAACGCCGCCCTTCATCACATTCGCCCGCATGTCCCGCTGACGTTTTCGCTCGGCGACATTGGCGGCGTTTGAGACAAAATCTTTTTGGTTTCTCAGATCACCGCTGTTAATAGCCCCTCGCCGTCCTTCGACGAGGGCTTTTCTGGCGGCAAGCTGCGGATCGTTGCGTAAACGATTCTGTGCATCGACGCCGGTGCGATACTGCTCCTGTGATTGCGTCGTGGCGGTTTGTTGGATCTGCTTTTGGCCTTTTCCGATTGTAAGTTCTTTAGAATCCACAGGTTACGTTATTACGTAATTGTCGAAACCCCTCCATTCAGACCGACTCCGATCTGCTATTTCTCAACTTGTGTGAAAATCTGTTCATCGAAATACAAAAAAGGCCGACCATGAGCATTTGCTTACACAGTCGGCCTTTAACGAGAACGCCGGAAACTATTCAATTATGTACCGCCACTATCCTACCGCAACTTAATGTCTTAAATCAAGGCACATTTGCATCGGTCAAAACTGATTCGGAAATTCAGGCTGCTCGCCTGGCTCGCGTTTGTTGTTATGACAAATGATAAACCAAATCCCATCGTCCGAGTATGCGTAAATAAAGCCGTCCTCAAGTGCGATATGAACAACGGAGCCATACTTGACCTGCAAGGCGGTGTCTGCAATCAGATCATCGTGCAATGTGTCGGTCGGTCGGTGCCAGACCAGAACAGGCGAGCCGTCGGCAATATGGCCGACCGGACAGCCTGTCCGGTCTTCGATGTCTGCTATCAACGGATGTGTGTTTGACGAATAGCCTTCTGCTCCGGTCTGCCGGGCAAGGGCTTTAATGATCCGCTCGTCGTGAATTATTTCGAGAGATTTGATCTTGCGGAAGTTGTTCAATATTCGGTCGTAAATGCGATCGGCAAGGCTTAATTCGCCCGCCCGTTTGATTGTAACTTCTCCAACTTCGCCCTCGACCGGAACCCATTGATCGACACGCGGGCAACCCGGTCCCGTTCCTGTACCACCGCCCTGTGTCGGCGGCTGCCCTGTCGTTCCGCCCTGTGTCGATCCGTTCGGGTTCGATGCAACCGATTGCGGGCGATTATTATCGTCTTGGTGAAAATCCCATTCACCGTCATTCAGCGAAAGCCCGACAAGATCGAAAAAAAGACCGTGTGGCTGCGAGTCCTTTATTTCAACAATTAGACCTGTGCCTGCTGGCGGAGCAAGCGTCAGCACAATACTGCTCGATGACCCAAACGAAGCAATCGTTGTCGTAACGATCGCTTCTGTTACAGGATCGGTAACAACAATCGTCTTCCCAACCATCCCGGCCGTAAATTGAGCCGCTGCACTGGTCAGTGTCGTCCCTGACCCAACACCGTCAAGCACTCGTGTCGAAAGTGGCTCGGTAAACCCGATAACAAGATGTGGGTCGAAAACGGCGGCATTGTTGATCGTCGGTGGATATGGCATCCGCACTTCGACCGGCTGCCAAAATTCGCCGGGAGCTCCGTCAACGGTTACTTCCGTCAGACCTAAAAAAGTATCCGACCAGTAGGCGGGAATCCGGTTTACAGAGTCGGCAATTATCGGGAACACCGTCGTTCCGGTATCGACCGCGTTGGACCGGTTAACATCCGTCCATTGGTTCGATCCTGTGGCAAATGTTTCCATCCGAAACACATTTCCGCCCAATCGTTTTCGGTAAACGCTTGTTTGCCGGGTTCCGGCAAAATACTGCCATCTGAGCCTTACCCGAGCGCCTTGCGAATATCCGGTATCTGTCGGTGCATTTACAATCGTTACCACGTCGGACACGAGCGTGTATCCAAGATCGGTTTCAATGACAACAAAATACTCTGTTGAAATTGTCGAGGTCGGGCTGCCGTCAACTATCGATTCAAGCGTGAAGGCGTTTGCCCGCACCCAATCCAGAACAGCCTCATTATTGTTATAGATACCGACAAACAACCGCCCCGGCGAATAAACATATTGGCTCTTTCGGGCGATATTAAATCGTGCGTAAGGCTCGCGCCCTGAAAACAATTGATGAAGTGCAACATAGGTCGTGCCGTTGTCGGCAAAATGCCCAAGCGTGTGGCCGACGATCGAGTTTGAACCGATGCGGGCAACTCCGTTCGGTTTGTCCCAATCCGGGTCTTGGATATTGCTCGCGTAATTAGAATGAGTGGTTGCTTTCAGCGCATCGTTGACCGTTCCAACATTGTTCTTTGTATTTAGATGACCGAGTTTTTGCAGATTGATCGTGGCGACGGCGCCTGAAACCGTTGTTATGGCCGGAGCCGTCAACTCTACCGAGCCGGGACTTGTAAAGCTGGCGATTGTCGTTACAAGGGTTGCTCCGGCCGTCCCCGCTCCTTCGACGTGAACAAACCTGCCGACCATTGCAGCCATAAACAGGTTTGACGCCGATGTGAGCGTCTGATCGGTTGCCGTAATAGCCGCGTCGTTTATTTTTATCGGGGCCAGCGGCGGGTATGCGTACACATTCGCGCATTCGTGAAGTTGGTTGGCAACCGTCTGCGTCGTGTTGAACCAGGTATCGACAGAATGGTTTAAGTCCCCATTACGGATCATTTGGAGAATACCTTGACGCGTCGGCGTAGGAGTATTCGGTTGGGTCGTAAGCAAAAATGCAAGCTGATCTATCTGCCGCTGCAATATCTCGGTCGAGGGCAGACCGTCGCGGTCGCCCTCCATTTGGAGCTTGCGTAAACGTGCCTGAGCTTCTGTTGCACTAATGAATGACATTAATCAGCCTGTAAATGTTGCCGATGGCGGTCGCCAGCCCGTTTCTTCAACAACCGTCCCGTCGATAGTGACGTTCAAGGGTTGTGCATTCTTCAATTTAAACGTCGGAATATACAACGAAGCGGCATAGGAAAAGATACCGGGCATATACATTTCATCCAGTTCGAGTTCTACGGTTCCCGCACGATTCGCGGTAAACAGAAATATCCGGTGAGCGATCAAAACATATCTCTCAGTTGCTGTACCAAAATTTAGCGGCACAGAATCGGCGAGATCTGGTGTCGGTGTTCCCAAATCGACGGATGTCACAGAATTTACGTCTATAATTCGGGCTAAGACACCACCTACCAGAACCCACGAGCCGAGAAGTTCGGCACTGAAAAGTGACGATGCACTTGTCAGAACATTTGTTCCCGACGCCGTTACGCCGTCGGTTATGTGTGTCGGCAGTGTATTTATGTGCAGGGCGGCATACATCGTCGTATTTGCGACATCACTTACGACCGCAGCATTTAATCGTTGAACGATCTTTGGTTTTCGCGGAGCCGGTTCGTCTTGAAAATGCGACATACCAAGAACGTATTCAATCGCAAACGATTCGCCGTCCTCATCGACAACCCAAACCGTTCGGTTATTTGAATCATCCTCGACGACCATAAAGAGCCGCGACTGTGTAGCCACCATCGACACGACCTCATTGCTTTGGTCGTAAAACGACGGTGCGATCACAAAACCGGTTAGATCAAGCGGCGTTGACCAGCGGTTCGTTACCTCGTCGAAAAATAAAGCGGTCTTACCCCAAGCGTAAACAACGCCGCCGCCCGACGGATGGCCGGAAACGTGCATATCGGCCTGATCGACCTCGCGCATCAGATAGCGAACTTTTGCGGCGAACGTCTTATCGACCTGTCCGCCCTCTATGATTCGGACAGGTTGGCCTTTACCGGAATAGAGATAGATCGCCCGCTCGCGGGCGCACCAATTACCGGGATGAGCGATACCCTCACCGCGAAGCAGAACCGTAAGCGTGAGTGGTGCGTCATCAGTCACATTTAGATATTGGGCCGCGTAAATACCATTTCGCCCACCGATGAACTTATACGACTCCATCCCGTCAGAAAGGATGTCGATAACTGACTCAGGCAGGTAGATCGGATAGCGCGGATCGTATGACTCGAAATAATTTGGCAGCGACGGAATGAGAGCGGTGCCGGGAGCCGTCGAACTTGACGACGAATCCGGGTTTGACGGCGTTTCTTCCTTTCGCCCCGTCGCATCAGCATAACCGCAAACGAACATCCGATTCTCAAGCTGGAAGGCGTGCGAACCGGTTGGTGGCGGAAAATCGAGTGTCCAGGCGGTTTCTTCCGTAAGATCGGATGGCAGCCAATTCAGCACGACCGAACGGCGAACCAAGCCCGCATAAGCTACGAGCGTTACGGTTCCGCTCGTACCGGTCGGCGTCGTGGAAAGCCGTATCTGCGTTCCCGATATAACTTCCGCAACCGTTGTTCCCGCGGCAATCGTAAAGCCTGAAACATTCTCGACCAGCTTTCCAATATCGCCCGCCGTAAATGTTCCGGCGGCGGCGGTAAGAACATCCACAGCTACACTCGTAATAGCCACATCGCGCTCTACGTCTTCCTCGGTGTATTCGGTCTGCGTAAACGGATTTGCCAGAACGATGCGGAAATGCAGGCCGATTCCACCGAGTTTCGTATCGGTTCCAAAGAAGATATGATGCGTCTGGCCTGTGACAATATCAGGAACGACCGCATAGATCGCCTTCTGCGTAACAACAAGAACTTCTGACGTTGCCGATGCCCGGCTTCGTCCACCCGTCGTTTTGCGAAAACGAGCGTACTTGACCGATACCGTACCGGTAAGATTCGCCGCTCCAAAGATCGAATTTTCGATGATACCGACATCGGGTTTCACAGGCTCGGGTAATCCCGCTTCATAAGGCCCGAATTGCGGATCGGTATAAGAACCGTTCCACTTGAGCAGGAAACGCAGGATATTCGACGCGATGACTCCCGGGATTGGCTGATCTTCCAAGAAAACCTGCCCTTGACCGATGTAAACCAGCATGTCCGCAACGGACGAGAATAACGAACCCGCCGGTGGCGTCGCTCCGTCGTCGTCCAAGCCGCCCCAAGTATTCGTGACTTGCTTTAGCAGTCGTGGGCCGGTGATACTACCTGATCCGCCTTCCGGAACACCAAGTCCGCGCCAAGGCCGTGACATCTTTTCGCCGTCTGGCATCAGGTTCCGCGAGCCTTGCGCGTACTCCGCCAACCCGCCGCGCAGATCGACCGCAGCATCAAGCCCGCCTACACCGAATATCCATTCCGCCAGGTTCATTATTTTAAAACTTCGTTCAGGTCAACAGGTTTATCTACGCCGGCCTTAACGACCGCCGCCCGATGCTGTGAAAGTTTTTGCAGTTCCGCCGGTAAGTCTTTTGCGTTACGGAACCCGCATTTCGAGCATTTGACCATCGAGACAATTTTGCCGTGATGATTCGAGTAAAAATCGAACTCACGCGCGGCTATCTGACTTGGGTTGCCATCAATGAACTCGAATATCGGGTGTTCGCACCATTCGTTATCATCGCGGGTCTGAGCTTCGAGCATCGCGGTAAGGCGTTCTTTGTCGCGTTCCCGCCAAGTGAGTTTTCGAGCCAGGTCAAACCAACCGATCGACTCTGCCCACGTTGCTGTATCGTTGCTCAGACGAGCGATGCGACCGGCTATGTCCGTAGTGGTTTTATAATCTTTGGCATCAGCGCATTTCTGATACAAGGAATCAAGGATATTGAGATTATTCCTGACGACGGTTTCGGCGTAGGTCTTCTGCGAGGTTTCGGGAATGCTAAATTCTTTCGCCCAAGCCTTTTGAAACTCGGCGTTCTTCTCGATCAGTTCCGGCGTCACTTCCGGCACTTTGCTGACTATTTCCACTTTGTCGCTCATTTTGATTTACGATTTTGCTGCATCGGTAGCAGCGAATCAGTGTCGAACCCACAATCCTTACGACCAAATGACCGGATTTGAAACATTCCACTGTTGGATTCATGGAGCGATATCCAAACCTCTGTTTTCCGGTCGTGGCTGGCTCTGTCTCGCTAAATTAGCTATCGCTGTCGCGATGTCCGGCATAATTCCCGCATCCAGCGAAGCGGGGTCGGACGGTATCACCGCCGAACGAATGAAGATATTGGCGTTAAATGTGTTCGTTGCTGTCTGCCCCGGCTCCCTGAAACGCAGTGATTTACCCGAAAGATAGGCCAGATAAAAAAACCGGTCCTGGCGCCCGATCATTTTCAGACGGTCGAGCGAGTTAACGAATTTGACCGTAAACGGCGGCTGCTGGTCTGGTGAGTAACCTATCTCGATATCGCTTTCCTTGATCCAATCCAGCCGAAAACCCTTGTCATCAATTTCGCTGCTCAGATCAGCGACACCGGCAACAACCGGAATGGCTGCCGACGGCACGATAAAGCTTTGCCGTTTTTGCAGGTTCGCGTTCGTCTCTTCCTGCCACAGTGCAATGGCCGGTTTAATGAGCGCACGTAATGACTCCCGCGAGTAGTGAACGGACTCAGGGAGTTCGCTCAACTGCTCGCGGGCCATCAGGATCAATTGTTCGATATCGATCGCCATGTTGGTTATTAGTTACCGGTCAGTTCTTTCAAACCGGCGAACTTTGCATCGTTCTGCCAGCCGGGATAAGTGACCATGACATCGGCTTGAAGCACGACCTCTTCGTCGTGAAACTTCAACTTCGTGCCTTTCGTCAAGACGCGTCCGGTCGGGTCCGGTGCTACCTTGAGACCGGGATTCTCGTCTTCGATCACACGACCGACGGCTTCGACGGCTCGAGCGGCTGTCGCGCTGTCAGGCGGTAATCTGTCGGGAACTTCCGGCTGAACCAAATCCGCGCGATCGCTTATCGTGTTGGCCGCGATTGCGTTCGCCGCTGCTTTCACAGGATCGGTGAATTCGTTTTGCGGCTTATTTTGTTCAGCCTCGAAATCCTTGACACCTTGCCCTGCTGTCGGATCGTCTTTCGGGGTTCCGTAAGAGCCATCCGGTCGCGGGTTTTCGGGCGTGCTTCCGTCGTCGGAGCCTTCCGCCTCTTCGATCGCCTCAACAAGCTCCGATTTGTTCATGCTCGATTTGACCTCAACGCCGACACTCTCGGCCTTTTTGATCAATTCATCCTTTTTAAGCGAACCTACATCGGCCGCTCCGTCTTCAACCATGCTTTTCTTATCTGTCATTTTATTCTCCTAATTTAAGTACTGATGCGCTGCATTCTTTCTGGATCCGGCAGCGAGGCGGAATTGCCAATTATGAGTTGAGCGTAGTTCGCCCAAATACTCGACCAATTCTGTCTATGACCTGCATCGGCACCGACCGGCAGCAATGTTGCTATCGCGTGGCCGACAACGCCGTTCTGATACACTTGCGGGCTGCTGAGAACAGGCGGATTACTAAGCGGATTCGCCGGAACGAGTTGCGGTAAATTTACCAACAGATTTCCGTAAGGATCAGCGGTGTAAGCGGTCCCGTTCTCGATGTAATATAGATCGCTCGGGCTCCCGTAAAACGCGAAGTGTTCTCTTGCTCGCATTAAAGCATCAAAGCTCGACGCGAGCCTGCTTTCCTCATCCGGTGCGGTGATCGTTACCGTTGCTCCTGAAATTGGGGTACTTGTGTTGTTAGTTCCCGAAACCGTGCATACTAAAGCAGACTCAACAGTTAAAATTGGCTCATCCGTCAGTATTGGCGTCACGCCATCCAAGATCGTAAGCAGCGAGCCTACATCGTCGGCTGTAAAATTCGCTCCGATTATGGTTATCGGGTACGATCCGATTCCAATTTCAAGGGTGACATTGGAGGTGAAAGTCCGCGTTCGCCTCACCTTTACGCCGCCGTGAATCCCAATATACCCGTTGATCTTTTCGCCGTGCGGGACGACGACAGGCAGTTCGGTAAAATACGTTGGCCGATAGGTCTGATTCTCCACCGAAGCGATCAACGCCTGCACTTCATAATCCGATTGGCATATCTGCTTCTTTATCATGTCGGCGGTGTACGGTGCCGTCGAGATAATGGTGTCGCCGGTCGGGTCGTTTGGTGCGGCTATGCCCAAAAACTTAACCAACCGCCGGAAGCAGTATTCGTATGAAGCTAGTGGTGGGGCTGTAAATGGCATAATTTAATTAGCCGACCTTGCCGCCTGATACCAATTGGTGCCATCAAAGTTGAGCGTGATCGATCTATTGGCTCCGCCTGTAAAATCGCTGCCAATAATAAGGTTGCCGCCGTTTGTCATTTGAGCCGTCGAATCGAAAATAATTGTGATCTGAGTTCCGGCAGTGACGCCCGTTGAAGTGATCGACGTAATAGTCGTTGTTCCGGTGACGTGAAACAGATTCCCGGTCGGCACTATTGCGGCGGCAGACGCCACATTTGCCCCCATGCTGTTAAACCAAGTTCTTGTCGTTCCGTTCAGCCCGACCGCTAACACAGATTGCTCGTGGATCTGAAATCCGCTGCTGGTTCCTGCGGCATTGAAAACCCACGATCCGCCGGAATTTACCAACGTCCATCTTGTGTCATTGCCAAAGGTCGATAAACGGCCCGCACCGCTTCCGTTAGCCGTAATGAAATGTATCCCTGAGTCTCCCAAAATACGCCCCAGAGTTATTTGGGGGATGTTGGTTCCTAAGTCCGCTATATTTAAGGACCCGTTTGCCGCAAAGTGGCTCAGCGGTGTTGAGCTTCCATTCGGCAAAATTTCAATTGCGTTACCCGACTGCGACGCCGCCAACTGCACTCGCAGCACGTCGTCCGTCGCCGACTGAGACGCTACCTGTAACACGCTGCCCGCTGGCGTCGTCACTCCGGGCGCGATAATCAACGGTTCGCCGCTTGCCAGTTGATAGCCGACGCATCGAACATTACTACCACTCTCGGCACGGAAACGGCCAACGTCGCCATTTCCTGTTACGATGTTCGCTCCGGTCGGCAAGTTCAATGTTGAAGCATTATGTGTCAGGGTTATGCCTGAGCCGAATACGAGCGTAAAATCGCGGCCTGCTTTGGGCGTCGTAATATCAATAGCAGTTATCGTCGCCGATCCCGTGACGATAAAATGCCCGCCCTCGCCGATGACCAGTGTTGCCGCCGAAACGATATTCGCTCCCTGTTCCCACAGGGCCGCCAAAGCGTTTGGCGTTACCGCCTTAGCCGTGTCGGTTCCTGTCAGAACTTCGGTTGTCGAAGCAGTTGTCGCTCCGACCCGGGGAGCCGCCTCTACAAGATTCATCCCGTCCGAAATAAATTCAACGACAAAATACGCACCGGAAACTACCCCGGTATTAAGCACGCCTTGTGACTCGAAATTTGTGCCAAAGGTGATGGTGTGGCTCGTCACCCCCGATGTCAGAACGATCAAACGCACGGGAGTGCCCGCCGTCCCCGTGACAACAGCGTTAACAGTCAGATTTCCGGTCGTCGTAAGCGTAAAGACGTTTGCAAGGGTCGCGTCAAGCGTTGATGGTGAGGTCGGGCTTAAAGCTATTGGCACTGACGACAGGCGGCTTGCCCGCACGTCCGCATTAAAATCGTAACCGCGAACCGGCAAAGGCTGATTCCCCTCGAACTGCATTCTGCCGAGCGCATTTTGCCAGAGATCGTAGTAGGAAGTGGCCGCACCGACATTGTTGCACGCCCCGATCCGAACTATCCTCTGATTGGGCCGCGTGGAAAGAAACTGGTTAAGCGCATCGGTCAACGGGCGGCCAAAGAAAATGTCATTTTGATAGGAAACGGACGGAATCTGACTGCGTATTTCTGGATTAGTACTGCTGTTGGCCGTTTCAAGTGCCACAAAACTCCCGCCGGCTACGGTCGTGAAATTTGTCAGCCTCTGTTCTACCGTATAAGGCACGCCGTTATTAAAGATAAATTGATTAACAGGGTCTCCGAGAGAGTGGACCATCGAATTTCCCACACCGTCTCTTATCGCTTTAGGGAAAAAATTAGAGCCAAAGGAGTTTATACGTGTCTGCTGATTCAGCCTCACTGGGCTCTGCACCAAAGCTCCGTAGTAATTTACGACCTGGCTTAAGTCTGAGGCGTTGTTTTCAAAAGAGGTCTCAAATCCCTCGTCCTGAGTACCGATAAATGATACCGGCGGATGTCCGCCTGCTATATGCAAAACACCTGCGGCTAGGTTGGAAGCTGCCCCCGCCTGGACGTTCGTGGAAGTAGGGCTGTTAGTGATCCCTACAGTCGTCCCACTCTGAATAGAAATATTCATCGTCGGGTCGTTTGCCACGTACTCAATACCCATTAAGGTAACGTCGTTGTTTACATCAATCACTACGTGAAAAAATGACGCAACATTCGGATCGTCCATGAGGGCCCGGCGAAACGCTGTAGCAATCAGATTGGCGGTTGTGTGCTCAGCTACTGTCAGCGGGACAAGTACCGTTCGCGGCGACCCTAGCATACCTGCGGCGGTAACTATGGCTTCCGCCACTCCGCTTGTCGTGATTCCACCAGCCGCTACTATTGACTGCCTCTCTACTTGATAAACGCCATAAGTGCCGGAACCTGCAAACTCACAGCCCCGGAACGTTGCGGCTCCTGTTCCGTCGAGCCACGCTGCCCACGCACCGGGCGGTACAAAAAAGTTTGCATCGCAGTTGAGGGCACTGTTTACCGTATCTGCCCTGATGCCGCTATGCGAGTTGCCAAAAAAGATACAGTCCTTATCAAACAAGATCGCCGCCACCTGCCAGACGCCGTCGGTAGAGTCGATCCTGAATCCGGTGACAAAGTTCGCAAGAGTTACAGCCTCAAACGCAAGGTTGCGGCTCACATCCGGGTTCTCTCCTTCACATAAAACGCCGTTGACATCTACGAGATTGTCCCCATCGAGTGTAATGTTCTTAAACTTGATATTGTCCGTGTTGCCCCCGATCAGGAACATCGGTTTGTTGGGAGTTATACTTCTCAAAGTCGTCCCGAAAAAGTCGAACCCCATCCCCACGCCTTCTATCACTGTGTTGCTGGGCAGTATGTGACTTCCGTTGGTCGTCCAAATGCCCTCAGGCAGAAATAAGCGGCCAAAATCGTTTGCCACAATACTTGCCAGTATTTGATCTATGACCTCGGTACATAGCGTCGGAGTCCCGCCGACAAACCACGCCACGTTCATCTTATTAACGGCTCCGGGTAAGAACCTTATGTTTGCGGTTGCGTCCGCTTGCTGAAACACCTGCTTGTTGCCGGGGTCGTCCATCAGGCCGATGGTAAGTGTCTGTCCCGCCGAGACCGTTATCCGCCCGGTCTGCGTAAATACAAGCCTTATATTCGATGGAACAGTCACACTTGCGGCAACATTCGTGTTCTCGCTTATGACGAGCATCGTCTCCGCAACGCCGATGGCCGCAACCGCCGTCGCAAGCGAGTTCGCGTATTGCGACGAGAGTGTTGCAACGCGCGGGTCGTTATCGCCCATGGCTACCGGATCGTCAGCAGCAACCGGTGGGAACGAAAGGCGGACCGACCCAAAAATCAATGCGGTTGCTTTCGCAATAATATTTACCACTCCGCCAATTATCGAACCTGCCCATCCAGACCCGTCTTCTACCCCATGGATGTTGTAGGCTTTCGATCTTAACCGGCTAGATGAATCGGAATACTCGGTTCTATAAATTTTCCAGACGTTCTCTACACGGTGAGAATCTACATCCAGCGCTTGTTTTTGGGCAATAACGAACGGAGTAAACGCCTTAGCGTCAATCAACAACAACTGATTGAGAATAAATTTAGCCGCGCGATAAGCGGCCACCAATCCAAACTCACTTGGTATCGGTGGTGTGTTGTTTAGATTCGCAACATCGGCGATGGCAGCCGACCCCCATAATTCTGCCGTTAATTGAGCTACCGGCGTAAAAGACAAATGATATGTGATCGGTGACGCCGTTCCGATAAACAGAATCGCCCCGACGCCCGCATTTTCTTTTCGGGTTAGTTGGTCCATCGTCTGCACGATGTCAAGAATCCGCCAACTATCCCCCGATCCGCAGCGAAACCGGACAAATCGGGCGTCTAATTGTTGTGTGTCGGTGATTACTGTCCCGGTATTGGTATTTGCCTCAAGGTTAAAATCGATCTTATTCGAGCGGAACGCCTTGTTTGTCGTGGACAGCTCGAGCATCATCGTGTCGAGCACGTTCAAAACGATCAGCGTGGCAAAGTGCGTATCAAGTTTTTGCCTGATAAGCTCTCCGCCCGCAAGATCCAAGGCATTCGCTTCTATTTCCTGAATAATCATCGTTACTTCGGCTTGTTACCTTTATTCCCGCCCTTTCCACCGTCCGCTGGCGGATCGTTTGCCAGCGGAGTTTGTGGATCGATAACCGGCGGATTCGCAATGCTCGCGCTCGCATTTACCGAGATAGCAGTAAGTTCGGTTTGAAACTTCTCCATCATTTCGGCTCGCTGGTCGTCCATCATCGTCTGAACCTGTTCCATCGTCAGAACGCCCTGCGTCGGAACTCCGCCGCCCATTTTCGTAACGGCCTCAGTCATTTGGCGGACAGCCTCGACCATCGGCTCGTTGAACCCGCGACCGATGTTTTCCGACGCCTTGAGCTGCTTGTCGTCGATCTCGGTTCGATCGGTGTGCGCCAAGCAATAGAGATCGACGGAAACAGGTGCTTCCGGTATCTCAAGATTTGGAGCGTCGTAAGATTTCTTGATCTCCGACGGATTCTTCATTTCCGCCTCGGTCGCGTTCAAAATGCGATTTGCTCGCTGAATGTTCGTATTCAGATAAGCAAGCACTTCGTTATAGACCTTGATCGGAATGCTCGTTAAATCGCTGACATTGTAGCCAGCCGCCGAAAGACGGCTGATGCCGTTCTGTTTTACGAATAGAAGTAATTCATCAAGAAACGGGCCTTTGAACGGCACACCGTTCTTTACCCGCGTCGTGCTCGGCATTACATCCGGCGTCCGTGACGGCATGATCACTTCGAGAAGATCCTTGCACGCTTTAAGCCCGCGGTCCTCGTCGGTAACGTGATAGCCCGTCAATGAATGGATAACCGTTCCGCCGAGAGATTGCGTCTCGCGGAGATAGATGTCGGCACATTCGCGCGGGCTGCGACGAATCGATGAAAAGCCGGACGGCGGATTCGTGAGGAAGGTCTGCTCGTTGAACGGTTCCGGTTTTGGCTCGTTTTCCGAGACGGTTACGTGCGGTTCGAACGGGATGGTGAAATCCCCACCCATCAACGGCATTATCGCGAACGGCGGATAATAGTTGTGGTTCACCCGATTCTGTCCGCGCTCGTTTTTCGGGTTGAAATCACCATAAGAATTGTTGCCGTGCATCCGGTAGAGCGGGATGGGCAGTAAGAACGACATTGCGAAACGGGGCAACTCGTCGGTTGATGGTTTCGGAGCGTTCGCCAAGGCGTTCATACCGATACTTGGATCGGTAAGGCTCGCGTTATCAAAGGCCGTAATTCCGCCATCCTCTTGGTCGTTAAATTCAGGCTGCGGCATTGCCGGAGCAGACGGCTGTGCGGGTGTATTCCCTAAAGCCTCTGCTGCCATTTCTCCGAAATTCTCTTGCATCGTTACTCCTTTCGAATCGCCAATCACGAATCGAACTTTGCTTTGTTGGTTGAAATATTGGACGAGCTACCAAACCCGACCGGTGCTGCGTCTTTGAAACGCCTTTGAAACTCTTTTGAGAAGTCTTCCGTCTCTTTGGCGAGATTCTCGCGAAACTCCTGAGCCCGTTGAGCACTCCGGTATTCCGGTGACTTCTCGAAATCCGTCAGACGATCGCGAATGCGTAAAAGCCGCTCAAGTTGCGGTATCACGTTCTCATACGTCGGCTCTTTATAGCCGTAAAACTCTTTGTCGATTGTGTCGCCTATCGAACGAACGCTCTTTTTCTTCCAGACTCGACGTTCGCCGATGCGAAGTGCAACGTGGTCGTAAGCTCCTTTCTCCGGGAACGGGCCAAGGATATCGATCATTGGTTCTTCCTTTTCGGTTTCGGGATAGAACTCTTTATCGAACCGCATTTCATTCCAGGCCTTTTTACCGCCATCGAGTTCCTGCGGCCTGAGCCATTGCAGGACGAAAAAGCATTGCTGGCCGATGTATTCGACCGATGTCAGGCCGTTGATAAACCGCCAATCCGCCGGCATGAGCGAAGCAAGACGTTTGGCGTCCATTTTGTCGGACGGCAAACGCATGTAGTTATCGGAAAGCTCGTTACCCAGGGCGAAGTATTCGCCAACATCGGGTATCTTTCCGACGTTCTCCCAATCAGCACGAAGAAAGGCGTCTCTGCGTCGTCGCGAGCAATCTGCAAGGTATTTCACCGCCCGCTCATAGATGTCGGGCGTACACGCGTATCGGTACGGTGTACGAACATGCGGGATCAGGTCTTCCGAGAAGTGAATCCTCATCTTTCCGAGATCCCAAGTTCGGTGTTCCTGCCCCCAAACGATGATGAAATTCGGCTCGCCAAAATTATTTACACCGCCGACACGGGTTAGCTCTTTCTGAATTTTTGTAAGATCAACGGGACAGGCAGTATTCCGCCACGTCGCCGGATTATCCGGGTCGAGCGGTTCTACTGCCTGAGCCTGTTGTCGTTTGACGGCTTCCATTTTTAGTAAGCAACGTCCTTATCGCCCCATACCGCAAGTAGATACAGGTCGGTGTCTGCCGGGATTGCCGTAAGACGTGCCTGTTTCGGGTCTGTCGGATGCGGAGCAACAACGGTTGCGTTCCAATCGGTGCCGTCTGTGATGTTGAACACGATGCCGGCCAACACGCGGGTAAGCCCGGTAGCCACATCGACGGTCGTCAAAACGCCATCACCAGCGAATTTGTGGAATTCGACCGGATGATTGGCGATACGAAACGACGGATCATGCAGTCGCGCAAAGATCGTATTTGTCAGATTTGCGTGAAGGCCCGGCGGTTTGGTTATCGCCACAGGTGTAATAGCCATAATATTCTCCTCGGAAAACTTGCCCTTTGACGGGGTTGTTACGCCCCGCCAAAAGACTCGTTTAATTAGTCGTTACCGATTCCAAGACCTGCAGTCGACAAGTTCGTCAGCACTCCACCGACAGCGGCCGGGGATTCTGCTCCCATCGTACCGATGCCCTTGAAGTAAATGTTTTCCTTGTCGTAGTGACGATCAACGCCGGGTGCGCGGTATTTGTAACCGTGCTCGCCACGAAGCGGGGTGAACTCGCGAAGCTCGAATATATCGATTTCGCTGAGATCCACTTCGTAAACTTCGTTCTTCGGGATGTAGTAGTCGTAATGAAACGCCTTCCCGTCAAACATCAGTTCGTGATCCTCGTAACCACGGTCGAGAGTCTTGGTCTGACCGTAACCCTGCGTCGCAAAGCCGGTTGCCTCGTATGCGTCGATTTGCGTCGAAGCATAGAACATTCCCTTGCTCGTATCGCCGTAATTACGGCTGCGTCGTGCGGACCGAAGTCTGCGCATGAGCGCGGCCGACAAAGCGGCACCGCCCGCGTCGATGGAAACTCCCGTCAAACGGTCATTGATCGTGCGATCGGCAAGCGACTGAAACGCACCCGATGTTCCGATGAAATACGGAACGCCAGGCCAACCGTTGTTATATCCGTTTTTGGGATAAATACGGTCGTTGTTGGCGATACCGAGAGCTGCCAATGCAGCCGGAGCGCCGTTAAGATCAAGGATCGTGCTGGCGTCGGTATCGACGACGAACGTCAAGGTCGGACGATAGATAGACGCGACACGGACGTAGCCCTTTAGGACCGCCGATGCGTCGCGAATTTCGAGCAGGTCGCCCTCTTCGAGCAACTGCACGCCGAAAAGATTACCTGCGTTATTACAGGTCACAACGCCGGTGCCGGTGTTGATCGCCGAAACGCGAGCAAGTTCGTTCGTGCGGTTCTGCCAAAGCTGACGAGCTTTGTCGCGGCCATACGCTTTATACATGTCCTCGATCAGTTTCCCGACATAATCGAGAGACTTCGCGGGCTTCTGTTTAAGCTCGGCCTTGTTCTGGACGTCCACGTTGCCATCCCACTGCAAAGTCGCTTCATCAACGATCGCCGTAAGGTTCATCGTGATGTACTTCGCATTGGTCGGTTCCGGGAACTGCTGACCAGCGTTCGCGTTCGAGAACGCCTTTTGCCGAATGTGGTTCGGCCCACGCGTTTGAAGCATGTAGAACGCTCCGCGAGCGTTGATATTCAGCTTCGTTCCGCGATTTACTTTCCGCCAATTCTTGAGCAAGCTGTCCGGCGGAAGAAGGTCGGCGACCTTGTTCTTCGCGTACAGCTCGTCAAGAGTGACGGTAATATCATCGTGCTGTTGATAAGTAGCCATGGTTTAACTCCTGAAAACGGAGCTATCTTTGGGTTGCCTGTTTTGCCACACCGAACCGCTCGCCGAAACCGACAACCTTGTCATTCTTCGGTGGCGGATTGATGCTCGAACGGGGCTTATCTCCCGGAATAGCTGTTTTGTCAGAAGAAGCTGTATCGGCCGGCGGCGGTTTCGGTGCTGTCGGCTTTAGCCCGAGCACTTTCGAGAATGATTTCAGGACACTCTGCGTTTTTAATCGCATCGCTCGCTCGTAGGCCGCGGAACTCTGTTTGAACCATTGGTTTTCGGTGTCACCTGTTGACCAGAAATCAATTAAGGGCAGGAATGCTTTTGCGTCGTGCATATCTGTTCCGACAAGGGAACGGATGGCCCGCTGAACATCCAGCTTCGCGTCCTTTACTGTCTGTGAATCTGTTGGTTTAACATCGAATCCGTAGTTCTTGAATTCCGGATCTGCAACCGTGGTAAATGTTGCAGTCTCGAACTCGCCATAGGTTTGGTTAACTCTCGCAAAGAGTTCCTCGGGCGTTTCGATCTTCTCGCTGCCGTCTGCTTTCTTCTGACTATCCTCCGGCTTGGCTTTTAGCTGTTCGAGTTCCTTGCGAAGACGGGCCGCTTCGTTTTCAGGCGTGTTGGCCATTTCAAGCTCACGTTCGAGAAACTGTTCGAAATCCTTCGCGTCGTCATTTAGGCGAAGCGTGATGAATTCGAATGTTTTCTCAAGAAGTTCCTGCGGGAGATCGGCCGAAAGGCCAAAATCCGTTTTGAGAACATGGTTCACACCAAACACGCGGTTTGAGTGATCGCCGATCGCTGTTTCAAAGATGGCCTTCTGAACCCGCGTCTTTTCGTGGACGGGAAGTTCGTTAATAACTTCCACGGCCTTTCCGGTCGCGAGTTTGGTATAGACATCCATCGCGGTTTCAACCACATCGACACCGCCATGCTCTTTGAATTGGCTGTCCAATTTATTGAGCCGTTCGGTGATCTTGGTCTGATCCGCTTTCAGCGTCTCGTTCTCTTCAAGAACTTCTTTGTGAGCCCTGCTTCGGTTTGTCGGTTTCTCGTCCGCTTTTTCCTCTGCCGGTTGCGATTCGTCCGCGGCCTCTTCCTCGGGTTTGGCTTCTTCGTCTGGAATTTCTTCATCAGACTCGGCCTTTTCCGGCTCTTCGGTCGTTTCCTCGTCGCGGGATGGATCTGCTTGACTTTGGCTTGCGGCCGCGTCGGTTCGAGCCTTTTCAAACAGGCGGCTGAAACCGCCGGACTGCTCGCCATCGTCGCTCGCTGGCTGATCCGCTACATTTTCAGGTGTGTCTTCCGCGCTGGCTCCTGGTTCAGCGGGTGCCGGGACTTCGGGTACATCGGCGCCGGAATTGTCTTGATCTACTAACATTTCGATCTGTGTCCTCATAGCCAGCGTTTCGGGTTGTTCTCGCCTCGGCTGAAACGGCTATTCAAAAGAGCCTTGGCGGTATGTTGTTTGCCAACAAAAAAGCCGACGCATCGAAAGAACGTGAGTTCTCGCGTGTGCATCGGCTTTTTTAACGGCAAAAGTAGAAACCTATTCAGTTTTTGACAGGGCGGTGCGGGAAAATGCGAAACCCGCACCGCCCTGTCAGGAGACCAACGGTTTATGTCGGACCGTTGTTATTGACCGGGAGGTACGGCCAATCTTGGTTGCGTGGGTCAGGAGTTGAACCTGATGTTTTCCGGCTTATGAGACCAGCGAGCCTACCCCTTGCTCCATCCCCGCATAAATCAAAATGGCAGGATGGTTTTATGTGGCAACATGGAACCGTGAATAGGGTTCCTTATTTGTTCACATAAGCTGAGGAAATCCCAAAAAACCTTTGACCAGCATTTGCTCCACTACCATCCGGCATCACCCTTACTCTCGCGGCATCTCGCATAAATTTTCAATCCTTTTGATCTGCTCGGCCTGATTCAGGGCTATCACCTGCAAATCACCGACCACGCGAGCGAGTAGCAAATTCGCTTTGACGACACAAAATAAAACGTCTCTTTCGTTTTCAACATGTTTTTCGTGGCGGCTGAACAATGCGTGCATCGAAGTCTCGATTTCACGCATATCCGTCTTATTATTTACCACATCTTTTACCGTATCGGCAATGTCCCTTTTACGGAGTATGCGAATACGATCACGAGAATCAACGCTCATAGTTTAATTTACGGTTGCTGGCGGAGCGCCTTGGCTCGCTCCGGCTTCGCCCGGCGGTAATGGTTCAGGATTCATTGCTCCATTGACCGACGCTCCTGCGTTTTCAGCTATTCCAGCCACGGCGCTCGCTTGGACGGCGTTTGTCGCGGTAAATGATCGAGCTGCCGATACCATCATTTCGCAACCGGCGATTAAGATCTCGTTCGGCTGCTCGGCACCAGCAAGGCCGTTGATCTGATCGATATAGAACTCGATAAAGACAAGATGCTCGTCGGTTTGGCGCGGTTTGGTTCGCGGGTCTTGCATCAACGACGCGACGATCTCGGGGCGAAGCTGCTGAACCGGCATTCCGGTCATATCCGGAACGAGCGTAAACGCCTCGTTTGGATTCAAGACCTCAAGTTCCGTTTTCATCGCCTGATAGCGTTTCGCGGCCAGCCGCTTCTGAGCGCCGTAGTTCGATATGTCCATATCGATACCGAGCACGCTTTTGACGATATGCGAGCGTAGTTGGATCGGCAGCGGGTTCGGCTCCATGAACAAGCCCATCTGCACGGCAGTAAAGAATCGCTCTTCGAGTTCGCGCTGTGTACGCGGGATGTCGGTACCGTCAACGACGAGGACCATAAGCTCGCGTCGGATGTCGAGTTCCTTGAAAGCCTTGATGTCCTCGGCTTTCCATTCTTCTTCGAAAGTTCCCTTGATAAGTTCAAAGGCCTCATCCGGTGCATGTTTCTGCCACAGTTCGAGCCATACAAACGTAGCTTCGATCTGAGCGATCGCTTTCGCTTGCATCGTCGGTGTCATCAGGCCGAGCGATTGGCTTAATGCCATTTGACGGCCACCGAGCGTTTCGTCGTTCTGATCGACGTTGCCAACAGTTTCGTTGAAGATGCCAGATTCTTCCTTGGCAATGTCGATAATCATCTGGATGAAGTTATAAACATCCGCCGACAATGCTCCCGGTTCGAGATAGCCGATATATTTCCGCCAATCTACGTCGGCCGTTTCGGATAGCTGGTGCTTACGCTGGAGTATCGCTCCGGGTTGACCGGCATTTGTTACCTGATCTTCATCGAATCCGCCATAGGTATCGATAACGAGCGTTGACGACGCTCGTCGTCGCGTATGCGAATACACCATGCTGACGATGTTCGTGGCCGCATCCTGTAATTTTAGAAGTTGCTCTTCGCCCTGCGGGAACGCCGATTGAGCATCGATCTTCCAAGGAACGCCAAACCATTCCTCGGTGAAATGTTGGTTGCCAATGCCGATGATCTGTTCACCGTGCATAATGATCAACGCACCCTCGAATGAACCGAATTGACGAACGAACGCCTCTTCGATCGTTTCATCTTGGTTGATGGTGAACTTGGACTTGGCGTGATTGTTTTCATCCTCATTCCAGATGCCGTTTTCGTCCTGCGTCCATACTGGCAGACACCAGCCTGTAGGCTCACGCCAGCCGACACACGCACGCGGGGTTATCCACCAGCAATTGACCTCGACAAGCTCATCGAGAGCGTAGCCTTTCGGTTTATATGCCGTACCGGTCGAGGTCGAAGTATTCTCGTTTAGCTCGTAATGCCAGCGTGCGGATTCCGACCATTGGCCTTCGCCTGTTTGAAGCAGAGCTTCAAGATGCGGGGCCATCGCGACTACTTCGAATGCCGGAACAAGTGGATGATAGTTGAACCAGGCGGCGTTTTTGTATTTGAACCCAATGGAATTGTAGGAGTCGAACCGGATAAGCAGCGGCGAGACAGCTCGGACGTTCATTTCGCCGGTGTCTTTGCGGAGCATACGGCCGGTCAGAGCATCGACCACTTCGGTTTTCGCTCGGTTGTCGAGTACCAGCGTATTCGTGCCGCAATTCGGACAAACGAGTTCGGCCGAGTGCTGCAAGATCATTCCAACTTCGCCATCGTCGTCGAATTCCGGATCTGCGTATTCGAGATCTACATTGCCATCAACGACTTCACCCTCGATTGCTTCCAGTTCCGGTTCCGGCACCTCGGCTCCGGCCTCAAGCTGAGCGGGTTCGCTTGGAGGTGCATCGGTGCGACCGCCAGTCATATCGACCACTTCGGGAGCGTCTGACTTCTGACTCTCGGCAATGTCCTTGTCGCGGAATTGATCGGATATATCGTCGATTTGTAGATCTTCGGGTGTGAATTGGAAACCGCAGCTATGGCAGGTGTAGGTAGTGTCGCCGGATTTTGTCTCTTTCTTAGCTTTTTCCGGTATCTCGATAATGGTGCCGCCGACCGGTAAATAGTTCGAATGAACGAAAGCGAAGCGATGAAGCTGGCAAAGTTCCGCCATCGTTCCATCCATCTGCTTGCTCCAATTCGTCTCGCGAATATACTTGGCAATGTTCCGGGCAAGGTCGGCAGCCGCTTTCTTTTCCGGTACGTCGCGCACGGCCTCGATATCGATCTGAACTTTGGTTGTAACGCTGGTAGCGGTCTTTGATCTGATCGAACGGCCAATGACGGGATAGGTCACCATACCTTTTCCCATGAACGGGCGCCATTGCGAGTTGATGCCGCTGCGGTTGTAGAAATAACCGAAGTAATCGCCTCGGTTCCGCATTGTCATCGTAATACCGTCGCCGAGCCGCGGCCGGTTCGCTTCGTCGTAATCGTCCGCCCAATGTCGCGTGCGAGCGCGGACCATGTCAGGGAACGTGATTGATACCGTCGGGGATTGTGTTCGCTCTGCCATGATGGTTTATACGGATTCGGGCGTTAAGCGTGGGTCGATGTCCACATTCTCAAGTTCAAGTTTGCGGGCGTCTAGTACCCGCCATTGTTCGACTGCCGACAATTGGGAGAATTCCGTCTCGGTGTCGCCTGAGATACTCGCTACAAGTTTCGCTTCGGCTTCCCTGATCTGTTCGGGGTCATCCCAAAACGGTCGCTTGTTCTTCTCTTCTTCGGACTTGGGCCGGACGGCTTCACCGCCAACATTTTGCTTTGATTCTGAGATTTTTGCAAGCACTTCCGTCCTGAATCGACGCATATCTGCATCACGCCGGGCAAATGAAGCATCGGCGGTCGCTTTCAAACTGCTTTTTGCGATGGCTATTTCACGCTTGATAAACTCCCGGATCAGCCAGACAACAAAGCCGACGAACACGGAAAACATCATTCCGGCGAGCACGGCAACGAGGATTATTACGATGTTTTCGGGTGTCATAGTTTTTCAGCCTCTGCGCGATAGCTTCCACGAATAACTGAACCGTATAACCCCGCTTCTTTGAAATGCCGTTGAACTTGCGGCCAATTTGGTGATTTGTCGAGGTCGTCGCCGACTGCTTGAAATGACATAAATATCGGCAAAATTAACGCGAGTTCGTAGGCCGTAATGTCCGGCTGAGGGACATACTCCCAATATCGAAACGTCATTCCATGCCGAACGACGAATTGTAGTTGAATCGGCGAGTCTTCGATAATCGGCCTCATAAAAGCGGTTGGACTGTCGTCACTCCAAATTTTTAATGTTTGATCACTCATACCTACATTTCCCTCCAATCTCCATTGCCGTTCCCGTTCTGGACCTCGACAAGATAGTCTTCAACGCCGCCGTCTTTGAGACGCTTGGCCTGTTTCATTCGGGCTTCGTATTCCCGACGTGCAAATTCCTCGCGTGCCTGGGCGAGCGATCTGTCGTCCTCGCGCGGCAGATTCGCGATATTCTCAGGGAGCAGCGATGGCGTATTCGCTGCCAGATGCTCCATGTATTTTTCTTGAGGACTCGCGGCCGGGGGTGCCACATTCCACATTACACCGAGTGCCTTAATATCATCAATGATGTCGTCGAACTGCTTGACCGGACGCATCGCCTTAACCGCTTTCCCGAGTTCGGATTCAGGATAGTGGTAGGCGCCAATCTGTTTTCGCGCGGTCGCGTAACCTTTCTCTGATTCGCTGATCGTTACGAACCACGTCGCGAGCCGATCATTGTAGGCCAACTGATATTCGTTATCCGGTGCTACAAAGACGAGCTTGCACCGGCCGAACAATTGCGGCCGGTACGGATTCGGTAGATCGTTTTCGACCGGTGTCCACCAATCGTTGACTTGCTCGATTCCCTCATCATAACCCTTATCGGCTCGCCACGCGTGCCAGCGTTCGCCGTATTTCAGCAGTAAGACCTTTCGGAGCGATTTGCGCTCGTGAGAATTATACGAGGCCCAAGGCTCGTGAGTGAATTTGTTGCCGAGACTGTTACGAAGCCCGTAGGTCTGCTCGTGACCGCGCCATTGTGCGACGGCTTGCTCGGTGCGCAACCCGTTCGGTTCAAGGTTGAGAGCGACAAAGATAAATATCGTGTCGCTGTACGGATAGAACGCCGACGGCTGCCCCGCCAGCATATACGACCAATCGTGGCCCTCGCTTTGGCCGTAATCGTGCCAGCGGGTAACACGCCAATCGTCGGGGATCTTGAATCGATCCTGATCGTCATAGAACCGATTACGTTGTTTCGATGCATCGAACGCTTTGACCAATTCGCTCTGCGTTATGAACACCAATTGCTCGGGACAGGTGAAGACCTTGCCCGGCTGTGCCGCGTCATAGTTACGATCAACCTCTTGGGCGATCGTCGTCTGTGTCATTTTGACGCCGATCAATCCAAAGGGCAGTGAATCGTACCAGCATTTGTCTTTAAACGGGTTATCCCGCCAATCCATTACAAACTTACGTGTCACGCCATCAAAAGCGAGGTCTGCGTATTGGTTCATCTTACCGGCAACGGACGACGGTATTATTAGGGAGTCGGTCGTCTGCGAGAGTGATCGAAACTGCGGATAACCGGCGAACGGCCAGAACGCGAACTCGTCGAGCATCGCACAAGTGACACGACCGCCGCGCCCCATGTTCTCGACGGGTGCCTCACCAAGCAGAGTGTTTTGGTTCTCAGGATTAGCGAGCTTCATTGTGCCGAGCATGTCGCGCGTCACATCAAAACCTTTCGGGTGCTGCCATTTGGGAAGCAGCCTCATTTGATACCGAACACGCTCGAACAACGTATTTTGGTTCTTCTTGCTGTCAACTTCGTCCTCTTTACGGGTCGAGAGCAACATCGAAAAGCCGTCGTAGAACAGCCAATTGTGCAAGCCCCACCGGACAATGGTTTCAGTCGCACCCTCGTCGCGCGATTTCTCGATCAGGCCGGACGTTCGCTGATTGAAAACTATCTCGTCGAGCCATTCGACTAATTCGGCTTGTTTCGGGTGCAACTCGAACGGGACCACAGACAACGGCGTTCGCGCTCGCGGATCGTAACCCCATCCGTACATCTGGAACCAATAAGCTTTGTCGTTGTGGATCTTGTGAAGCTCGGCTTCGATTGCTTCTTTGCTGGTGATCGTCTGCAAATGCTCATACCGCATCGTCGCGAGTCTGGCCGCTCGGTGCAATTGGCGCGTCACGGATTCTATCTGGAACTCGCGGGCGTTGAACTCGATCTCATTCTTGGCTTCGGCTTGCAGAATGCGTAGGCGTGAGACTTCGGGTTCGATCTTCGATTCGCAGGTCATCGCCGCTTGCAGAGCACGGCGAAGCATATCGGGTAGTTTTATCCCGGCGGGAAGATCGACACGCGGCGGCAGGTCGTATGCGGCTGCATATAGTTCTTCGTCTGGCAGAGTGTAGGCAAGATCAAACATTTCAAAGAAAAACAAAAAGTTTGAACGCAGTATTTATCAAGACTAAATGCTTGTCGTCCATGGGGTGAATACTCGCTTTGAGCGGGTAATGTTAAACACTATCCAATTACTCCGAAATGTTCATGCACCTTTTCAATCGGCACGCCCCGGCCTTTCGCAAAATGTTTATAAACTTCTGGCCGATCAGCGTCAGGATGGTTTTCAAGATACTGTTCGATGGCGGTGACCATCCGTTGAACCTTTTGCTCGTTCTCACGGTCCTGTTGATAGATCCCGCTTATCTTGGCGAATTTGTCGAGACACATATCCGTCGTCTTGATCGCGTCGAGAGCGAACGAGCGTAGATCAACGTGCCGGACGCTGATCTTGTCGATCTGGAGTATCTTGCCGAAGACCATATCGCCGTCAACATTAGCGTCCGAGGCCATTATCATCTTCCCGATCTCTTGAACAGCGTTCAGCAGGTTCGAAAGCGGAGCGGTCTTTTTCGTCGGTGCTCCGCTTGGTAATAGCTCGGTATAATCGAAGTACGAGACGCTTATCTCGTGTGAGAACGGGTTAATAGCAATCTTGAGCGGATCGAGCGGGTCGGACAGGTACATTTCTGCGGCTGATCGAAGCTTTTTCGTGAATACGAGCTGTTCTTTGAATTCGGCTATGACATCAACGGCCTGTTCGGTCTTTTTTTGCTGGATAAGTGCCGCGACTTCAATCTTTAAGCAGTTTTCGGTATGGCGCCGAATGGCGTCGCGGGCTGTGTCATTATTTTTGATCTGGCGTGATATGACGCGAAATGCTACACCCTTGTGAATGGCTGTGTTAATTTGACCCACTTGCTCGTGATGACAGATCGTACACTTACGCCCGACCTTCTGTTTCGCGGGCTTTACAGATTTATTTTTCGCTGCGGGTTTCGCGGCTGGTGCCGTCTTTACAGGCTTTTCTGCCATTGCGAAATGATACACGCAAATAAAGTTCAATTACAAGTAGATAATGCTTGACATCTCGGACAGTACCCAGTATCGTCTTCATTGGATGAACGATTTTGAGTAGATAAACACAGGAGATTAACGATATGTCAGACCAATTAGAAACGATCATAAACACAAACGGCGCAGATAACGCGAGCTGTCCGAGATGCGGGAATTACAATGCGATGCTCACGAACTACTCATATCGAGGCGACGAGGCGACGGACGGCAAAGGCTTATCGACCTGCCGAGACTGCGGACATCAGGCGTATGTCGTCACAGAAGGAGCAAATCAATGACACAGATAATCACACTACCTAGCGGCAAACAAGTTACCGGCACGACCTACGTCAAGGCCTGGAAAGCACTTCGGGCGATGACACCTGAGCAACGCGAGCGGTATCGCTCGGAAACTTGGAGTTGGTGCCACAACTCAGGTAATGACATTTTACGCGAGATCCGGCGCGGAGTTCACGACCGGATCAATCAGCGAGGAGGTTTGACTGTATGACAAATCGAAGAACACAACACCTACGCCGGAGCACGGACCGGATGATGCTGGCCGCGATCGTATTGGTCGCACTCGTATCACTCGCCAGTGGTTACTACTTTGCCTCGACTAAGGCAGATATGCTTTGCCGTGAGACGGTTGAGCGAGAATTTGGAGGAACAAAATGAATTCAGTTCACGATTATAAAGCGAAAATCAAGATCGGTGTGAATATCAACGCCACGGTCACATACATGCGACGACCTAACGAGCCGGTAATGCGAATCGGCACAGTCGTAAAGGTTCAGGGCAAGGAATACGCGGTCAAATACGGCAATCAGCCGAATGAGCGCACTTGGTTGCGGTTCCCTCTCGTTCGAGAGCTTGAGGTCATCAACGGGAACAAGATTCAGTATTCAACTTTTGACAAAAAGACCGGCGAAAAGGTCAGCACGACGATAGTGGAGGTCGGAAAATGATACTCCAAGTTGAATCACTCGGTAACGACGAATGGAGCCGTCAAACGCTTCGCAACGTCAAGAGCGGTCGGATCTACGTCGATATAAATCTCGGCGAGGGCACACCGGATTGGCATTCTACGACGGATTGGGGCGAACCGCTCGGACGGTTACGCAAGGATATCGTGTTCGAGGTCGTTGAAAGACAGGAGGAAATTTAATATGGCAGAAAAAGCAAAATGTGAACGATGTTTAACGAACATTGGAAACTTTGGTACGCAAGATTATTGCGTCAAATGCTCCGAAAATCTTTGTAATAAGTGCATGGTTGAAACCGGTTGCCGTGGCTCTGATGGCCTGTCGTTCGACATCCCGAAAGAGCAACACAAGGCTTGGTCCGAATCCGAGGATCTTGAATTTGCCGACGTTGACAAAGAAGATCGCTACGATATCGACAATATGTGCTTGCCTTGCGGCAACCCCATGCAATTCTGCACTTGCTAAACCACAGACCGGCGGCACCGAGCCGGAACGTGGTGCTTAAAAATAACTGAAATGAAAAAACTAAACACAATTCTACTCACTCTTATTCTTGCCGCATCGGTTTTTCCGTGCGGCGCGCCGACAATCATCACTGGACAGGTTGACGCCTATTCACCCGCAACTGTTACTCTCTACAACAGAGAAAACCTTGTCGTCGAACAGGTGCGATCAAGTCACTTTGGTTACTTCGCGTTTGAGAATGTTTATACCGAATGCGACGCGCCGATTACTGTACGGGTGCATCACAAATATTTATTGTTTGAATCGGCGGTTCTTGAGGATAAGGAATTCGACGGGTTTATTTTCAGGTTTATTGGGAGAATCGGCAATGAGCAAGCTAAAAGAATTCGTTGATGAGGTTGACGCCCTGACGGGAGATTCCGACCTCGTAACCATCTGCCGGGAACCGGCGATCGCTGCCGCTGAATTTGTTAAAAAGCGTATCGACGCGGCCGCAAAAGGCGGAGCGGCTACCGCCGGCAAACCGCGAAAGATTCGGGTCCGAACGAAAGACGCGAAGAAATGGCGTGAAGCAAAACGGAAATACCGGGCTAAGAAAGCTGAGGAGAAAGTATGAGCATCAAAGACAAGATACGGGCGATGCCCGATAAAATTGAAATCTTCGTTCGAGCACCGGAACCTACGGAATTGGTAGTTAATGGCGAGCAAATGTTCACATCCGCTGAATGCCAAGCTCTTGTGGACAGCCATAGCAAGTTGCTTAGAATTGTTACGTGGATGGCGTTTCCTGTCGTAGAGAACGGCCCACCCATCGGTCAAGCGGAGCTTGTTGAAGTTATCGCCGAGGCTGAAAAACTTTAGAATAACGAATTCTGAATCTTGTACGTTCTACGCGCCGGGGCTGGTTGCTCCGGCGTTCTTTCGTTGTCCAGCCATATCTCGGGTTCGGCGGTCGATTTGCGGATCACGTAGGTCAGATCATCGGCCTTATCGTTCATCGGCGGAAACGGCCAGCCGTTGAAATCGGCGCGGTAGAATTTCTTCTCAAAAAGCGACCATACAAGATCGTCCGAGCGGATCGTTCCCCATTTCACGCGGTAATAACCATCAGGCCGAGCTGTCGCGGCTTCTATTTGGAATTTATCGAACATGATCGGTAAAGGATGAAAGATCAGGAGTGAAAACAACCAAATTTTCTTCAATAACCACCACTGCGAGTATGTCAAAATAAGCCGTATCTTTCGCAGGAAAGTGGATTTTTTGGTTTGCGACGTGGCGACGGCCGGTGGTAACCTCAACGCGCAATAAGAGCTGGTTTTTCATCACGACTAAATCACAAGGACAAGACGGTGAGACCGCTCGGAAGACGTGAAAGTTTTGCAGAATTAAGTGTTGAGATGCCATTAGTTCGGAGAGAGCCCCGAATGAACCAGTCGAGATCGCCTGATCTGTTCCGCGAGTGAGGTGTGAGTTGTAATGCCTCATACGGCACATTTCTGTGCAGTATTTCTTTTTGCGGCCGTAAATTGTAATGTTACACATTAAGCATTTCGGCCTAATCGGTCTTGCTTGGTCCATTTTTCACCTTAACAACCGTCTCTGCTGAAAATTCTTGGTTCTGCCCTGCCCGCACTGCCTTTCCCCGCTCTGAAACGAGCCTAGCCGCGAATCCGCTTCACTGCGACGCCAATCTGCCTTACTTCCTACCCAACAATTTACCGATCAACGCGGATGCCTCGGTTTTCGTGATTCCGGTCGGGCCGGTGTAGCCTAATTTAATCAAATAGGCACGCTGCGGCCCGGTCAACGGTTGCTGTGTCTGGAAACTCTTTATCGGCGCCGGTTTCCCCGCCTCTCGATTCTTCCGCGTTTCGTCGGCCGCAACCATCGCCCGCTTGAGCCGACTCGCGAACGGTTCCGAGAAATAATATTTACGTCCGGCATCAGTCATCTATGGCAGTGTTCGTCTGTGATGGGGCGTTTGGTCATATCAGGGGCGTTTGGTTATTCTTCGCAATCTAATTTGCCAACGCCTATACCTTGATTCCATTTAAGCCGTTGGCTAAACCCTAGTTCGTCCAATTCCCGAATCATCTGATATTCTTCGTCGCCGTAATACGAAAAAGCCTGACAGCCGAAGTAACACCAATCGCCCCAACAGTCGAACGACCTACGCCAATATCGCAATCGGGCTAAACTTAATTCCATTCTCGCGATATTCATATTCGAGCGGCGCCATTCTGTGCTGTCACGTAAGGTGATGTGCTTTCGGATTAGGCGACGCACCCACCATTTCACAAATACACGGGCGATTCGCCATTCCACAGTTTTATCACCGTAATCCACTACCCGCCCTCCTTGATGCCTTTTGCCTTGTCGTACCCGTTGGTCGTTTTAATCCAGAATATTTGCGGATGAACCTGATGCGGCGTATGCGATATACAGTCCGGGCAAACCCAGTGACCGGGTTCCGCATATTCATCCACCACTTCCCGCAACTCCGCGATGGTCTGCTCGGCGGCGGTGAGGCGGGCTTCAAAATCGTTATGCTCTCTCACTAACGCACCTAATGTCTTAATCTCCGCCTCGTCAAATATGGTGGGCAAAAAGCTACTCAATCCGTCAATAATATCTTCGGCGGATTCGGATTTTATTTGCCAGTTCTGACCGCTTGAATCCAGTTTCTGCTCACTCATTCGTCGTTACCCCCTATTTCTGCCAATGCCTTATCTGCGAATCTGAACGGATTGCTGTCTTTATGAATATCAAATCGGCACGGTTTACCACAGGTCAGGGTCGATTCGATCTGTTCTTTCATTTTGTTTGCTCTAGTGCTGTCCATACGCTGTCCGCCAACGAGTAAGCATCCTCAACAGGCGGGCTGTGGTCTTTCCATCCACGATAGCAATTCTCTTGATAGTTGACCGCCTCTATCGCAGCCAGCCATTGAATAACGAATTGGCGCTTAAATGTGACCTCGGCTTCATTCTCCGTTGCCCCGACAAGTTCCCGAAGGTTTTTGAACTCGGCGAGCATTGTGGTTAATGCGGTAACCTCTCGAACGTATGACTCCGGCACAGGTGGCACGTTCCATTCATCTACCAAACGCTGTGCTTTGGCTGCCATCGCTTCAACGACGGCGATCTGTTCGGGTGTTGTGGTGTTCATTTTATTCTCCCGTTCCCATTTCAAAGATTTCATAACCAAACGATGACGCATAAAAATGAGCATCTGCTAATGATCGGGCGTCGTCCGCAGTTGCCCAAAACATAGGCATATCGTCATTGGGTTCCGAGTCCATCATCGGAACAGCAGATTTTGCATCTTGGGTATAGATCATCACGAAAAAAGGTTTGTACATTACTTCGCCGTCCTCGCTGCCAACGCAACTCTTATTTCTGCTAAATATTCTGGATAGTACGCATCGTTGCTTTCATCGCTGTTAAGGTGATTCACGTAAGCCTCAGCCGCAGCCGCGATGCGTTCTAGGGCTTCGATTTCAGTGGACAGCCATCCTTTAGCGTGAAGGCGTTTTAGTAAATTCACTTGATCCTCGACCGAGATTGCCATTGTGAAAACAAGCTGATTAGTCTGGCTCAAGTGCGTATCGTCTAAGCGACCGATTAAATTCTCAATGGAATTGCCGCCTGTGTTCCCGACGAGTTCGCGGTATGGTTCCAAATGTTCTGGTATTATTTCGCTCATATTCTCCCTTCCTTTTTGTTCTTGATTGCTTGAAATTGTTCGCACCACATGCATCGCCGGCCCGGCTGGTCGCATTCGTTGTATTCAGCCGCATCAGGGTCTCTATGACCGGAAGCTATGTCATCACAAAGGTCGATCAGAGTTTGGAAATCAGCATCACGCTCCGCAAGCCGCTCGTTGGCGTATTTTTCAGCGAAGGCCGCCATAACTTCGGGCAGTTTTGTATGTTCTAGCGTGTCCCAATCTATTTTAGACACGAACGCTTTTACTTTTTCGATTGATTCTTTAGTCGGCATTGGTTTCTCCTTTTTCGTTCGCGACATCCATCCAAACATACGGGCGGTGTGGAATTTGCTGCCCGACGTTGTAAATAATTCCTGATTCACTCATCCATAAATTAGGCACGAAAAACTCAGATAGAATTTCTGCCTCTTCTTCGGTGAGTAGGTCTTTTTTCACTATTTCACTCTCCAGATATACAAACCTTCCGACGTTTTCCGCGTAGCTAAATCAACGCCCAATCGCTTTGCCGCTTGAAGAAAATTTTGACGAACGACTTGCCCGACAAATCTTGTTTCGCCGACCTTCATTCGAGATATAATCAGCTTATTTTTCTCAAAACTAGGAATTCCGCCTGCTAAATAATCATCTATCGCTGTGGAAGCAATATGCCTCAACCGCAAGGCATCGTCCTGATCCCGATCCGACATATCCCGAATCGCTACTAAAGCGTCGTAAAGCCTGACCGTTGCATTTAGACGGTTATTCGTCGGCTCCGAATAATCCATTGGTGACGATTTCCGATCAGGCATTGGTTTCCCCCGTGTAGGGTTTCGAGCGTTCTTTCCACGCGATGTATTCCGGTCGCCATGCTTTACGGAAAATGTGATCCACGTAGCGGATTCGCACTTCAAGGGTGCCGTCGTCGTAACGAAAAGTCAGATCGTATTCGCCGTCAGTTTCAGGCATTCCGCCGTCTTTCACCGCAACCCACTGCCCTTTGGCGGCTTCGTGTTTTACAAATTCAACTATTGCTGTCATCAATGAGCCGGAGATTTCGGCTGGTAATTTGAGCCGTTCGCCGTTTTCGCCCAAGAACTGTTCAAGTCGCCCTAACGTGGTTTGCTCGTAAGCGGTGCTGTGCCGTTCTGCCTCAAACTCGTCGCCTGTTATCGAATCAGGGTTTGCCGATACGAGGTCTATCTTTGATTGGAGATAGCCGGCTTCGAGACCGGACTGATACACCGCCTGTATCGGCATATAGTTCTTTCGGGCGAACGGCAGTCCAAGTAAGCTCAGCGCTGTTTTATAGACCGCGTGTTCGTAAGGCGTAAGCCCCTCATTTTCTACAATTGCGGTTTCGATAGCCGCGTTGTTGTTATCCATTTGCTTTTTGCTCCAAGTGTTCATCGTCAACCAGTTCATTGTCAGGCAAATCACCGTTAAGCCAGTCTAAAGCCATCCTGATGTCGTTTGCGATTTCATCTTCTACCGGATCATAATCTTCGGCAGACGCATCGCCGCCGTACCGGGCGTAAACCGCATCCTCATCGGTAAGCTCAAAATTTAAAACCTCTAACTGCCCGTCAATTCTTTCCCAGTTATTGTTCCCAAACGCAGAATAATTTGGCAACGAGTCGCGTTGGCGGGCAAGAGCTAATTTTATTGCGTCAATTTCAATTTGTGTTTTCATTTTTCATTCTCCGTAAATATACTTACAACCGCATCGCACAGCACCGACGCAGGGGCGAGGGCGGCTTCCGCGATTAAACCTTCCCATGTGGCTTCATCCGACAGTAAGTGTCCGCATAGCACCATACCGACCGCGTTTACTCCCTTCTGCTCGACCGCGAATTGCAGGGCTTCACGGGCATTTTCGATTTTGCTGTAATCGAGAATCGTTATGCACGACCCGTCGCCCTCGAACATACAAACCTCACAGCCTGAGCATTCGAGCGGAAAGCCCATCAGTTCGTGGATTTGCCGATTTTTGTTATCGCTCATTTTGCTCCTGTTCCAACATTCCACGCTCCCGTGAAAGCGGCATAAAACTGTGAACCTTGTCGATTTTTCGCCGGATAGCAAGCTCATCGTTGTTTAATATTTCCAATTTGCATTCCTCGTCCAGCATCGTCGCAACACCAATGAAGTCATTGACCTCAAACGATATGCGATCTAAATTGTGATAACCCTGTCCGGGCTGAATTTCATCAAGCCCGAAGCGAATCGCTTTGCAAACACACTGAATGATCTCGGCACATTCTTCGATCAGGCAAATCAGCAAATAAGTTTGTTTATTGAGCATTTTCGTTCTCCAATAAGTCGTTTATGGCCTCGGCTATTACGTGCGAGGGCAAAATAATCGGCAAAGTGTCAGTCGGTAACGACGTGTAAACGGCCGACGCCCCAAACCCCTCCACAGCCGCCGTGACGAGTTCAACGATTGCGGAGTGGGGCGTTTCGCCGAAGTAGTCGAGGTTGCTGATATACGTTCGGCCACAGTGGACGCAAACAGGATGCTCGTCCGTACAGCCGTTTTCGTAACACTGTTCAGTTTCTTCGCCAGGCTCGTGCCAGTGTCCGCCCACCAACTCCGTCAGCCGCCGATTTTTCGTTTCGTTGTTTTCCATAAATTCCTACGGTTTATATTTTTCTAAAAAAATCCTCATTTCCGTAATCCGTTCATCTTGCGGCGACCTCTGAAGTTCAAGATACTTTTGAAAGATCGGCATTAAAAAACGAATCTCTATCGAGCAAAATGACGAAATCGGATCACAGATTTGTCCGTTGCACGTTTTAGGCTTAATGCGTAAATGCCCTGTTTTAATCATTCCGTCGGGAACTCGCTCACTAAAGTGGTAGCCAGATTTGCTGGCTATAAACACAAACCCATCAGAGTCAACTTCCATAAAATCTCCCTGTGCCTCAGCACCTTACTTGCCTCGATAAGCCCACAGATCTTCGTGCTGAACTCGGCTGTAGATCGGCTGCGGAGCCCCGCACGCCAAAACAGACGGCACCAGGCAGATGATTAGGAATAGGATTGTTAATAGTTTTTTCATAATTGTTTTTTAATGCGAGCATCCTTGTCGGACGCCGACGCGAACGCCGTTTTCGTAAACTGCTTCCATACCTGTACCGAAACATTTCTCGCAAAGTTCGGCCGATGCTGGTTCGCCGCCAACCGGCTTTTCCCTGTTTCGGTATTCCTCATCGCGGATTCTTTGCCATGCGTTTTTCAAATCGTAGGCGGAGACCGGGAAGTCTGACGTGTGATCCTTGAACGCTCTCCGAAAAACATCATCCAGACGACGTTCAGGAATGATGTCGAACAAATTTTCTGCCCAAGTTTCCGCGCGAACGGCTTTCTCAACATCAGTTGGGTTTTGTGCCGACATCTCGAATGACTTCACCACTATCAGGTACACCCGGTCCAAGTAAGCTTGCTGCTGCTGCGGCGTCGCGTTCTCGTATGCGCTCCTTGACGTCGTTTCGTCGATCGCGAGACTGGATAGCTTCGTTGGATCGTTGTTCTCGATAAGATTTGTTATTTGTTCCATTAGTTTTACTCTCCGGTATTCCGTTCGGATACCATTCTGTGGCCCACGCGATGTTGTGTTTCTTGAAGCCTCTCGCAACCCAAACTTTGTAGCACTCTGAAAGCCTCTTAATGTCAGGCTCGTTGCCAAGCGCGGCGATTATTGCGTCGTATGTCGCGGGGTCGGGTTTGAATCCTACGGCTGTAAAAAGATTTATTGCTCGATGCGATCCTTTATGTGTGTTTTTAGGATCGCCGAATTCTTGGGCGGGTCTCTCTCTCTCTAAAGATTCTTCGTAAGAAGAATCTTGACCGGAGTCAGGAATAAGGAGAGTTCGATTCGGTTCGCGTTCGGTTGAACCGTTGTTGAACTGTGGTTCAACCGGTGTTCGCGGGTTAAGTGCTTTCTTTTCCCTACGTTTACGGCCACTCTCTTTTCCTTTATCCGATTGCTTGCGTGAATATGCTTTTTGTTTTGTAATTTCTTTGCGCAAACGTGGGTGAAAAAACACATTTTTTCTTTCGTCTAATTTGAAACACCGGGCAATTCGCTTTTCCCACGCGACCACGAACTCCTTGAACGGCATCCGTGCAGTTAAAGCGAGGTCGTGCAGGTCGTTAGGTAGGTCTTCTTCAATCCAGCAAGCGCAGATCAAAAGGAAATAAGCTCCAACTTCTTTTGCGTTCATTACAAGCACGTTTCGATCGGAAACGAACTCTTTCGCATATAACTGAAATGCTGGAAACTTATTTGGCATAGTAAACACAAAAACGCCTGACGTTTTCTTAGTTTGCGGACTGAGAAGCGTCAGGCGTTATGTTCAAGGCCGAAGCCAAGATCAATTCTTTTAAACTCTCAGTCCGCATTTTCATTTTAATATCTTTCCGTCTCGATTACAAGCCTATCCGTCTTACTCTATCCAAATAAAGGAAGCACGACATCGACGTTCGTGCGTGACTCGATCATCCCACGGTCGTCCGGCGCGACGATGGTTTCCTTTTTGATTCGCCTTACGATCAGGTCGCAGTATTCGGGGTTTAATTCGATTCCGATCGACCGACGGCCAAGCAGCTTCGCAACGATCAGGGTCGTACCGGCTCCGGCGAACGGATCGAGAACGATGTCATTCTCTCGTGATCCCATCTTGATCAGCGGTTCGACCAGCCGTTTCGGAAATGTTGCGAAATGAGCGTCCTTATATCCTTGCGGATTCACGTTCAAGCCAACGATCTCGTCATCGGTCGAAACGATACCGTGCGGCCGCTCAAGGCTCTGGAACCAAAGGTCTGAGTTTCGGAAGTTACGTGAACCGGCTGGCGTGACGTCCAGGTGTCCGCCTTCGCCGTTGCGGTTGGTTGGGATCGATCTGTCGCGTTGTTTTTGAGCGTAAGCCACAAGGCCAGATTTCGTCCTGTGGTGTTCGTCGCCGTTTTCGTAGGCGGTCGCTCCACGATGTGTCTTATTTCCCGGAACGTGTCCGACAGCTTTCATATTGCCGTTGCTTTTCGCCCCGCCGTTCGCTCGCGTTGATCCTGCTTGATTCGCAACATCCTGCGCGAGACTCGCGCAGGATGTTGCGGCCTGAACCTGTCGAACCGCTTCCATATCGCAGAAATATTTCTGACTCGCCGCAAGATGAAAGATGTATTCAAGCGAGTTCCCTGCTCGGTCTGTCACGCTTTCGGGCATACTGTTGCCTTTTATCCAGGGGAACGCCTGACGGAGCCACCAGCCATCATCACGCAAGGCCGCAGCGACCGTGTGTGGAATGAGCATCAGATCTTTGGGTTTGAAGCCTTCGGCGTTCGCGGTCGCCGGTTTGAATAGACCACTTCGTTTTTCCTGATCTTTAACAGCACTTCCGGTCCCTATCTCGCGTTGCGTTCCGTGTCCGCGGTTCTCACCACCATAATTGCCCCACGAACCAGCGTAGCTATCTCCAAGATTCAAAAACAGCGTTCCATCTTTCCGCAAAACACGACGAACGCCGTCGAAGACCTCGACCATCGCTTGCACGAACTCGGCCGGTGTTGGCTCCGATCCAATTTCTTTGTCCGTGTCCGCGTGACCGTCCGGAAGATATTTTCTTAAACCAAAATACGGAGGACTCGTAACGCACGTTTGGGCGACGTTCCGTTCAAGTTGCGGCAATATCGTAAGGGCGTCGCCACAAAATAACGTGATAAATTCATCCTGATAATAAGGTTTGAGTGTCATTTTTAGACCATGCACCGACAATAAATCACAGTTCCGACCGATTGAGCGATACCGCACCATTCGCAATCTTTTACCGGCTGTTTAGCGGTCGGCCTTGAATAGCCGAGGGATTGATACGCGGCACTATGCTGCGGCGAGATTACTGGACGCACCACGTCTCGCGGAATCGGGTTCCGGACAGGTCGTGGAAAAGGTTTAACCGGTAGTGGTTTCTTTGGCTCGACCGGCTTTGCCTGTTCAAGAGCCGCACAGCACGTTTTGGCCTCGTCCTGACTGTCGTAAACCTCGTAGCAGAACTCACAGACGAACACGGTATTCGGCTCCGTGACGTGACACATCGAAACAACCGAACGGATAGGCCCGACGGTCATACACTCGTCGCATTCGAACTGTGTTTTGAAATCCTTTGCCATCTAAAAAAGATTTTCCGACGCTTTCACGCCGCCGTGTTCAACGGTTATGAGTTTACGAACGCCGAGCCGCTGAATGTACGCGTCGCGCGTAGACCGCTTGTAATCGGTCTGCTGGCTGATGGTGTCACGGTCAACGGCGTGCGGGTAGAAATTGATAGCAGCCGCGAGAACCTTTGCCTCGCCATCGGGCAGTTTTCCGAGCCAATAATCGCGTAACTCCGCGCCGGTTGGCAGCGGTTCGTAGTCCGAGCCAAGAGCGGCAATGCCAAGATCGGTCGCCCAAACACTCCCGCCGGTTGCGGTGACGTATTCTTTCGTTCTGAGACGTTGGATGTAAGCATCCCGCGTCGAGCGCTTATAACCGGAAAGGATTGTTATCTGTTCGCGGGTTGCTCCGGACGGGTTCTGAGCGATGGCTATTAGACATTTCTTCTCGCCGTCGGGTAACGAAACTCCATCGAACATAAACACGGTTTCAGGCGGGAAGGGTTTTGGCATTGTCGGTGGTGTATATGGCAACCGTTCAACCGGACGATGTACCGATCTACCGTTACTCGTCTCGCCCAAATGATAAGCAAGGCCGGGATAGGTTTGCGGCTGGCCATTGGACGCTTGTTCAATCAGGTTAGCGGTTATCCGCGTTTCGTCGTGAATATTCTGGACGTGCTTAAGTAAGGCTTCGAACATCCGGTCTGCGTTCTTAAACCGCGTCTCGATCTTTTTCACAAGAGCAGATGGAAATACTTCGACCGTCTGGATAACCGGTTCGGCTTTTTCGGTCGGCCGATTTTTTAATTCGTGCTCTAGTTCGCTAATCCGCTTTCGCAAATGCTTTGGATCGTCGGCCTTAACTTTTTCGATGGTCGCCGACATACTTTCACGTAAAGCTTCGAGATCGACCGCCGCGAGCGTAGCCGGTTCTATCTTTTTCTCACCGACCTTTGGCGTTGCCGATGAATTGAATGTGCGTCGTTCGCGTATCTGCACCTTCTTGAACACATCGAGCCATGCTGGAGACCATACCCACGCTTCGCCCTGACCGAGCGACGCCAGCGAATCCATGAACGCTCGATGCTGTTCGGATGTCGCATTCATCTTTACCCAATCCTCGACCGCTTTCTGATCTTGCGGTCCGGTCGTTTGCAGACAGATAAGCAGTTCGGTTTGCGTCAGGACGTTCTTATTCAGAACGGCGGCACGCTGCGTAATCATCGTAATGCCAAGCCCGCGAATACCGCCGCGCCGGACTATCGCCTCAAATGCTCCGAGCATCGCTTGCTGTCCGGGCATCGGCCTCTGCGGAGCGAAGGAGTCAGCTTCATCTACGAATAAATGTAATGGGTCGCGGTGCTTGTCTTTGAGCCGATAAAGGCGCTGTGCGAACGCTGTCGCAAAGCGGTCCTGTTCGGCGTCAGATTCGGAGCCTGATAGATCGAGAACGTAATAACCAGGATTCTCGACGACAAATTCGGCGATCAACTTCCCTGCTGTAAATTCAAGCGGTATGTCGCCATGTGCTCCGCCGATGATGATTACCGGATAGCCGGCCGATTTACCATCTTGCGACGATCGCAAGCCGTACCATGCTCCGGTTGGATCGAGCACGACAAACGGTATCTTGGCCTCACAGCACTCTTCGGCGAGCACTGAGGCTGTATAGGTCTTGCCGACGCGTTTTCGTGCGAGAATAGCCACGGTCTGCGTCGCAAAATCGGTCGGTAATTCCAGCGTCTTTGAAATTTTCAGCATCTATTCTCCTAAACCGCGATATACGGGCTATTCTTCATAATTTCATATCCTGTGAAAATCTTGATGTGCGTCGGCTTATCCGCCCCAAGCTGCAACGCTCCGATCTCTGCCAATTCGTCGTCGATGGCACGGTTCACAAATGCCAGTTCGAGAGCATCCGGCGTAAACCGATCGTCGAGCGCTGAAATCAGGACGAGAATCTTGTTCATATTCTGTTGTTTATTTGCTTCCATCATAGTTTTTAGACTTCCTGTATTTCTATCGCATAAACCGCAGCCATCAATTTTTTCTTAAGCCGATAAACTGGCAATTTTCGGGTGACTTTGCTCTTTGCATCCTCGACGACGAGCGAGCCACCGTTCGGTTGATAACAAAAGTCGCTTTCGTAATCGCAGACGTGGACGCCGTTTACAACGAGCGGAAAGGCCCTGTGCGTTTCCAGTTTTGTTATCTGCCCCGTTTCTTGCCAAATAAGTAGGTCCTGATAACGTCGGGCCTCTTTCGCCGAATCGAATTCTATCCCGTTAACGAACTTTTTAATGTTCCGGTACTTCGCGGGTTTCTTAGGAGCATTCTTCGCGAGAAAAGCCTTATATTCTTCGGGAGTCATTCGCATTAAAACGTCACCACATAAGTAGAAAACCGATCGTTCTCGCCCTGAATCTCTTCCGCACATTCGAGCAGTAATTGCTTAACCTGGTCTTCGGTCAGCCCGAGGCGCTTGAACCGAGCGAGAATGATGTCTTCAAGTATCGGCTCCGCTTCCCTGCGGCCTTTGGCGTCAACTTCGAAGTGACATTCGGTACAAGCCGTGACAACTCTCAAGGCGTACCACCAATCGCCAACACGAATGTCTTGCCGTCGGCGCGTATGAGCCGGTGTCAGATGATAGTTGTCGCAAAATGCACCTTGTATCTCACACCGCTTCGGCAGACCGATCTTGAGACAAAACTTATTCAAGATCTGCGAAACGAATAGCCAGAAATCACCTTTCTTGCCGACCTTTCTCAAACCTTTCGACGGTTTTTTTGGCTCACCAAGCCGCGTCCATTTCTCGGAAACAACGGTCTGCTTCCGTGAACGCGGCTTGGCGAATGTTGATGATCTGAAAAACGACATGTTTTTATGCGAGAATCGGAACCGTGACAGTCTGTTCTTTCAGAAATTCCGCGAGCCGATTGACCGCTTCGAGCTTCCACGCCTGGTTATCCGATTCGTGGAGCGAGATAAGCGGCACACCATCACGACGATGCAACCGGAGAATAAACTCAGACTCCGGTTGATCGATCTCAGGGAATGTACGGAACGGCGCCAATACGAACGAGGTCGCGTTCTCCACGAGTCCGTGTGACGCAACTCCGGTTTTGGCGACAGTCTTTTGTGATACGCCGTCGTCTTCGAGCCGTAAGCTACTTTCGTCGGTCAGGCTACCAACGAGCTTTTGGACTTTCTCGCGATCCTCGCTCGGAACGAACTGTGATCGAAGCAGAGTAATAAACTCAGTCTGATCATATTTGTTGCCGAACTGGAATTTGTTGCCGTCGTACACCGCCTGTAATCGTGTTTCCCGGCGATTCTCATCGTCGAGGTATGCGAGAACGGCGACGCGTGTAGGTCCGTCAACGTGAACGAACAACTTATTCTTCTTCTCTTCGTCAATCGATTCCCCGAGATAGTCAACGATCGATTGAAGCGTTGCCGTACTTAAACCGGCCGCGAGAGCAATCACCGGCAAGCGGTGCAGCGGGCGTGTTGTGAATTTGTCGTCAGTTCCGGTATCGACGACCTCACCTTTGACGCCTTGCTGAACGGCGTCGATTAAATCTTGAAACATAAAAATCTCCTTGTGTTAAAAATGTCCTGTGTTGATCCGAACCTTACTGCTGTCCGGCTGCTTCCATAACGCCAAACATCGGCTGGTTACGGTCTTTTTCTGTGCAGATGCCTTTGCCTTGTTCCGCACCGAAGTAAACCGTCGAACCGAGATCCCGCTGTTTGCCGAGCGATGATTTAACCCGGACGATACACGCTCCGACCATTCCGTCTTCCGACGGCGTAAAAACGATTTCGGCTGTCACCTTTCGAGCCGATTTCGCCTCTTTATTCGGATCGGCGATGTCGTCGTAAACCGTCTGTAACTCGTTATTGATCATTTCGATCGCGGCACCGGCCTTGATCTGTTCAATTCGTAAACTATCCATTTTGTTTTTGCTCCTTGTTTTAGTTTTTCGGAAATTCGTTCCATTCGCGGCCGTCGAGAAGACGACCGGCTTTCTTTTTACCAACTTTGAAACACGTCATTGCACCTTTTGGGAAGGCAAACTCGACACTGCCATCGAGCTGCAAGACAATCGAATCCACCGCCCTTGGGGCTGGCCGATCATCGTATTCAGGTCGGCGGGGTTTTGGATATTGATTGCCGTAGAAATTATCCGAGACACCATCCGGCATCTGTCCGATTGGCCACCACTCGCCCCATTGCTTGAAGAAAAATGGCACGTCGGCTGCGTTGCACTGATCGCGGATCGAGCGAACCCAATCGGGGTGCATCGGTCGAGCGTTTCCGCCGGATTCGCCACCGACGATCACCCAATCGATACCGCCTATCGGCTTGAGAGTGTCGCCGCATTTTTCACATTCGCCGTTGTGCTCCATGCTTGATTCCTCCCTGTCGCATGAAACGCACCACCAATACCTATCGCCGAGATAGTCGTGAATATCATCAACCGGTCCGAGCAGCGGTTCCATCGAAAGGAAACGAACAGCCGCCGGTGTGTTCAATAAATGCGGGATTCGCTCGTCCGCGGTCTTTTGATCCTCAACGGATGTTCCGAGCCAGACATTCGGCATATTCAAAAGGCTCCAAGCGTCACCGTTCCCGTTGCTGATGTCATTCAGTATTGGCGTGACGTTCTGAGGTCGTTTCGTGAGCAGTAGCCAATCAAGGTTTGGCGTTGCGTCAATCAGGTCGAAAAGCCGCATTCGTGCTTTGTGAACCAGCGGCCGCGACGCGTCCGGCATTGTTGAATAGCCTTCGAACACATCAGCGAGCGACGAACAGAAAACGCGGTGACGCGGCTTCGCGTATTTCGCGGCATGATCCCACTTCAACGGCTGTTTCCACATCGATTCCGACGCGACAACGCGGGTTCCGTGCTTGCCCCAAACTCCGAGCGTTCTGGGATTCCGCTTGCTTAACGTGTCGGCGTAGCAGTTCGTACAGCCATCCGAAACCTTGGTACAGCCACGCCACGGATTAAAAGTGTGATCGGTCCATTCGATTTTTGAGTTTTCAGCCATTCTTTAAGCCTTCCTATAAACCGGCGTCGGGTTTCCTTGATTTCTTTTCCGATAACCGACGTTGACGATCACGCCATCTTTTACCAGCCGCTTGTAAATATTCCCGACCGCTCGCCACTCGCGAGGCTGTGTCAGATATGGTCGAGATTTGAAAGCGTTCTGAACGTCCTCGCCGGTGAACTCTCCGCCTGGCATTACGAACTGCCGAATCAGCAGATCTTCGTACTGTTCTTTGAACCGTTCATTCGCCGCATCATAGGCCGCTTGCATCTTGGCGTTACGCTCGACCATCGGATCGACCGGAGCGGTCAACGGTGCCGTCTGCTGGTCAAATAACGGTAGATTCGTTTGCTCTCGTATTTGAGTCATATCTGCCTTAGTCGGTGCAAAAATTAAGCTGCTTTCGCGCTTTCGATCTCCGCTCCGAACGGCGAAACGTTCGGAATGAACTCGTAAACATTTCTTCCGATAGAGTGGCGTTTGTATCGGGCCCTGAAATTCATCAGATCGGTTAGATCGTATGAATAAAGCGAGCCGAGGGCGTCTTTCTTACATTGCGGATAATTACAATAGGTAATCAGCCCGCGTTTTCGCCACGCCTGAATAGCTTCGAGACTAACATCAAGAAATTCGGCAGCCTCACCCTCGCTGTAAACAACTTTCACGCTCGATCGGCAATACTTGTCGATAAACGACCGTAGCCGTGATTCGATAAGCTGCCCGATTCGATCGGAAAGCCGGATAGCAAATTTATCCCAAAGGTCATCACCTAGCATAAAATTCTCCTATCCCCACTGATCGGCCATGGCGTTCGCGATGCCCTGGAACGATACGCTGCGAACTTTGCCGCCATGGTTCGCTTCTGTCCAATGAATAGCTTTTCCGTCTAATTTACGTCGATAGATCGGCTCCGGCTTGTCACAATGCGTAGCCATCGCGAAGAGCGTCGGCTCGGAATGATGAACTAACGGCGGTAAGTTTTTCAGCCAAAGGCACGTTCGTTTTTGTGCCGGATCGCCGAAATAGTAAGGCTCAACAATTTGATCCGGTTTGCGATAAACAGAGTTCGGAAGTCCGGTTGGATTTTCAATTGCGATTTGTTCTATCGGTGCGTTTACAAGGCTCATAAAAAACCAAAGAGCCTCAATTCTTTTCTCGGCTCTACCTGGTTGTGTCCAGCAATGCGTTGCCGCGTAACTTAGATAAGTGCAAGGTGGATGAGCAATCATTAAATCCCAGTTTTCATTAAGACTGTCTAAAATATCGCCTTGTATGTGATTTCCAGGGCGTTCCGACGGCAATAGATCACAGCTCCAAGCGTCGTGTCCTTTTGCCGCAAAAGCATCGCGAACGATTCCCGAAAATTCACAGGCGACCAAAATCCTCATTTCTCAATCCCCATATCCCGCATGACCTCGACATCGGCCAGCAGATCCTCGATCTCGGCTTGCAGATGCGTCAATGTCACCCAAGCCAATTCCATATCAAAGTTCCCGAGCGAGCGGTTCACCGCTTGCCATATCGCTGGTACGCGGTCGGCCTTGTCCCATAACCGCGACGGCTGGCTCTGTTCGCGGTTTGGATCTGCTAAAGACGCTCCAAATCTCGACCACGACCGGAACATTGCGTCGAATAAAGATCGGCGCTTCGGGCTTCCGGCGGTTGTCGCCATATAGATCAAAAACGCTTGCTGCATTTTCGTTCTGGCTCCCTCGATTCCCTTCGCCTCGCGATAGAAAAACTTCTGCGATCGCTGTATTCCGGCGAATGCCGCGTAATTCTTTTGAATTGTTATTACCGAACCGTTGACGGTGGGGGCAAGCAGTCTCGGAACGGCCTTCAAGCGGGTTTGAACCGCTTTTATGGTCGTATTTTGCATATAACAAATAGGTCAAAATATCTTTGTTTTGGACCTGTTTTTTCATCCTCGTGTCTGATAAATCTAAGTTCGTCTCGAGACGGGCAGAATATTGGATCGTCTGCCCATGCCGGCCGGGTGAAGTCATTTTGAGCGTGTTCCCCAACACGTCAGTAGCCCGACCAAAACTGTGTTATTTGACAAATGTTCGGGTTATCCCCGATCTATAGCTCAGGTTCGGTCGGAGTTTGAATCCGAGCCTGAGCATTTTCTAAAAGTTCGGGATTTTGATATTCGTTACCGATAACCTCAAACGATTCTTCATCAAACGCTTTCAATACGACTGACTGACCTCGGCTCGGAAAATCCAACCAAAGTTCAAAAGACCGGATTTCTACGACACCCTCGACAGTGGCTTGATCAAAAAGACCTTCGTAGTTGCATCGCAAAATATCACCCTCGAAAACCTTTGCGCCGTTCTTATCGAGCAAGCCGATGAACTGCATTACCGAAATGTGCGACTGGAACTCAAGTGAAACGCCAAAGCCTTTACTTACGTGCCAAGATGCATCGTTAAAGGTCAGTTGGGCCACCTCAAACATTGATCGGCCGTCCCAAGCTCTAAATTCAATCTGTCTCATAAAATCCTCATCCAAATCGGCATCTGCCCCACCACTTCCGGCAGCGTGTGTGCTGTCTCGATCAATTCCGCGACGGCTAAATTAACTTCGGTTTCCTCGATCTCTCTGACAAGCGAATCAAGACGGCTATCCGTCCGCTCTTTTCGCCAGATCAGTTCGTCGTATTCGTCTTGGAGCAACGCCCGTTTGACACGTAAGTTCGTTCCGTTCATCGCGCCGCAACCCCAAGGCTCGCGACGATAGCAACAATCAGGGCGATAGCTCCGCCGACGATCAGCAGAATCGATTTATCCGGCCAGATCGTTTCGCTCTCGCGGTTAGCGATGATTTCCTTGCAGGTTTTGCAGACGCCCTCGCCCTCCGAAACCTGAGCAGAGCGACAGTTGCCGCAGAGCCAAACTCCCGGAGATGTCGCGCCGATCCGTACACGACCGCGCCGCATAACAACCTCGCGTTCGGTTTCGGTCAGTCTCGGTGCCGGAACGTAATCGACATTTCCGGTGTTTTCGTTGATCTCAATAATGCTGTTCATAGGTTTTCTCTCTAAAAAGCCGGATCGCCCTCGGCGATGAGTTTGGTATGGCGATCCGGTAAGGAGGAATGAAACCCTGCTTGTACCCCTTGTCAGTCTTTTTGCGGGAAGCGGCAACGATTTCATCGAGTCACCGTTGGTTATCCGCTTCCCCTTTTTGCTCCATCGCTCCCACACCGACGAAGCAAAATTGATCTTGGTTAACTGGTGAACGTGTCTAAAAACTCCGCGAGCCTTTCGGCGTCGAGATTTTTCAGAAGGTTGCCGCTCCCGATAAACGCGTCGGCCTTCTTCTTTTCCGGTCCGCTGAGTTCGGTGTAGAGTTCCTTTGCGGTCGTCAGCAGATCTTGATATTTCGATTCTTCCGGATCGACCGGAGCAGATGGTTCCGAAGCGGGCGGCTGTTCTTCGATCGGCTGTGGTTCGGTGTATTCGGTTACCGCCCCATCGCCATCATCGTAGCTTTGGATTACTTCGCCCTCGATGTATTCGGGGTCGGCGTGTTCGCTGATCGGTACACCGCTCGGCTCGGTTTCCGCAGCCGGAGTTTCTGGAATTGCATTTTGTAACTGTGCGGGTGGTGCCGGTGGAGCGCCGAAATTCGGCTGTGATTCTCTCGCAAAATGATTTCCGAGAAGTACCGTCGGCTGTAAACATGATGGATTGTATCGCTTCACAACACGGGTCATTACGCGGGCGTAAAACATATCCGGACCGAATTTTTTATACATCGAGTTCTTCGTGAGTTCGGCCTTTTCAGCCATTTCACGAGTAAACTCAACTTCTCCAATCGCACGCCACTTACCCTCGTCGTCGCGTTTGAGAACCTTGACCTTGCAGCCCGTATCATTCAGATACTCAATTCGCGTGTCATATTCGCCGCTTCGACGGAACAGGATTTCGTAACACTCGGCACTCTTGCTTAGCCCATCGAACATCGCGTGAAAACAGGTCTGCGATAAAATCGGATCGAAGCCATAAGAAACGCCAGCGACAATTTTTGCCATGACGCGATTAAACTGAATTTCAGGCGTAACACCCGGGACTTTTGGAACGAGGCCAGCGGCCTTGATCATATTCGCGAAGAACGTAAGGTTCTCGCGGTCGAGCGGAACAACTGTCGCAATCGCCGTCGATTGATTCGGGGCCTGTTCGTAAAGGCCAATTCCGGTACTTTGCGGCCCGGTTCGTTCTAATGCTGTATCTGTTGACATATTTTTGATCTCCTTAATTCATGAACTGTGACTAACAATAAAATGCGATGATTTGCGTTTTAGAAATAAACCAACGAGTTGGTCGTAAGTTCCGCCGGGTAATGAGTTGTATAAAGCATCTTCGATCAATGCGGCCTCTTTCTCGAAAACCGCACGATGCTCGTCCAGTGTGCTTTGGCCCGTTAGTGTCGTATCACCATTGAGCAGTGATCGGGACACTTCGATAATTACTTCAACGACCGGAGCTCCACCCGTCTCTGCTTGGCAAATCTGAACCTTTTTCATATTCGTATGCCTCCAACTCTCTCGACCGGCTTCGTGACCGACGGCACCATATAAGGCGCGTCGCTGATCTCTTCCCGACGAATGGTGTCCTTGCACCCGTCGCACGTTTTGCCGCGTTGCTCGACCTCGACCGCGTAACATTTCCGGCAGACTTGCGGCATACAGAGCACGACATGTTTGCAAGCGGTTCCCGAAAATTCGTGATCTTTGCACGAGCACTTCGCGAAATGCTGAAACCGAACTATCTCGTAGGTTTTCCCAGCGCCTTTCTTCTGTGAATGAACGATGTAATAGTCAAAAAGCCCTATCTCCTGATGCTCAAGAACCGTTATTAGATCGGACGCGCGGTACAACTTATCTTCCGCCGCGTCCAGATCGTCCGGCAGCATTTCGCGAAGCGTTAAAATTGTCTCTGGCCCGATTTCGGGCGTTCTGAAAATCGACACCCTATAACCCCTTTATCACCGGAACCGTCGTTTCCGTCTTATAGACAAAATCAAGATCGGCAACCGTCGGCAGCGACTCAAAGCTCTTTTTATCAACCGCCTTAACGATCATTACCGGAGCGTTTTGTTCTGCCCATTCGACCGCTTTCGGCATTTCATAGACAAGTTTTGTATTCACCCGTACCGAAAGGTTTTCGTCGAACGTCTTTTCGCCGGTCGTCTCGAAATGAGCGAGAGCGATGTCACGCAGCCGTTGGTCGGCTTCTGTGAACTTTCGCTCCCACGCCTCAAGTTCTGTGTAGTGATAGGCGTTCGCTTTTTGGAATTCGGCTCTGAGTTCGGCTATCTGCTTTTCTAGCGGTTCGTGAAGTTTCGCAAGGTCGTTTCTTGAGGCTTCGAGATAGCCCTTGCAGGTGATAAACCATCCCTTCTCTTCTTCAATGCTTGTAGTTGCTGTGGTCGCTGTTTCTGACATTTTTACTGATCTCCCTTTGTGATAACCATCTGACCATCGTTCAGATAGCTATTAAGTTGAAACTCATTGAACCGGCCGGTTAATCTTTCGTTAGGATTGCCGCGTGCGTCCTCTTCGACGATATGCACATCGACACAAAGCCCGTAAATTGGTGTGTGGTGCGGCACGCCCTCCATGATTCTGTAAATTCGGTAGTGTTCCTTTTTTCCTCGATGCCCCGGAGCGGTTATGTTGAACACCATCCCGATCTCGAATTTCATCGGGTCTTTTGTGAAGTCGCGTTTCGGCTCGCCATCGAACTCCATTCCCTTAATAGCAAGGTCAAAGTCGATAACTTCGCCCTGCTGAGGCAGAAACTCAAGTGCCGCTTCGGTTCTCGCGATGATATTTCTAAGCTCTGCTGCTCTGTTCATGCCGCCATCCTTTGCTCTGCGACCGTTGGAAATGGAACAATCGGAGCTTCGCTCGGGTTCTTCAATTTGGCGATCTGTTCCCGAAGGTTGAATGCCAGTTTCGTTAATGCAAGTTCGGCTCTGTCCGCGACTTCCTGAGCGGCGTAATTGCGAATCTTCGCCGGGGTGTCGCAACTGAGTTCTTCGATTTGAACCGCGAACAATTCCAATTTCACAATGTCTGTTCGTGATGGTTGAGCGTCGTAATCGTGATCTTCTAGGTACATTGTTTTCTCCTTTTCAACCGCTGTTTTCGGTTGATGTATGTTACGTTACTACAACGTCACTACATTGTCCACACAACTCTAGATAATAATAAAAAAAATTATTCAAGCAGATCATATTCCGAACGAGGTCGTCGAATTCCTCGCCGGACATTTCCGGCAAGATGTTGAATTTGTGCTTTTTCATAAATTTAGATCGTCACCGTCTCACCGTCGGCAAGGCGTTTTCGTATTTCTTGTAGTTGTTGCTTGAGCGCGTGACGGGCTATCCGGGATGCAGGCTCTTTAATGACTAGAGCCACATCCTTCAACTCTTGCTTTTCAGACGGAGTTATCCGGACCTGAAAATATGTCTCGCGCGTCTCAGGAATTATTGGTTTTTTCTTTTTCATGATGAATGTTCTGACAACGTAGTGACGTTATTGCGACCATTTTATCATTTGTAGTGACAATGTCAACAACATCTTAAGTTTCAAGATTGTTATCAATTAGGAGGAAGTGTATGAACAACGTAGTGACGCTCTTTATGGGAATAAAAGATACGTATATCCAGTTTCGTGTGAAAGATGAGATCAAGGAAGATCTTCGGATCGTCGCCGAGTTGCGCGGACTGTCGGTTTCCGCTCTGCTTCACTCAATGGCAACACGGACCATTCGCGAAGAGAAAGAGCGGGAGCCTCAAGCGTTTCGTCGAAGCATTACGCCCACGGTCGGAGTGCGTCAAACAAAAGCAAAGGATCTCGGTGAGATTTCAGACAAACCGACGATCAAGAAAAGGAGAGCAGGATGAAGTCAATATTAACTTCCGCTATTTTGTGCACGCTGATTTTGCTATCGGTTCAAATGCTTTACGGGCAGAAACCCTCAGATTGGTTGAACGGTTTCGTTGCGGAAGTGGATGAATCGTACTTTACGAGAAACAGGGGCCAGACAACGACGGGCCGGGTTGATCAGTATGGAAATTATTCGGCTGTAACCCGAAATAATAATTGGACATATACACAGACGATTATCGCAATCGAGGATGGTGAGTATGTTCACATTGGCCGCCGAATCATTTCGTATGTTTGGGAAAAGACGCCGGACCTGACAAATGGCAGCCCAATTAAATATCGTATTAAAAAAGACATTCTCCATTTTATTGACGGCAAAGGCCGTAAGATGAAGGCTCGGTATTTGCAAACAGTGTCCAAGGCGGAACTTAGCGGCACTGAGGCCAGACCGGTGGGGTTGGTCCCGCTGATAACATCCGCACCACCAATCATCCGTTGGTCACAGGAAGATCCATCGAAATGCTGTGAAGCGGCATTGAATAAGAATGATTTATTATCGCTGTATCGAAACAAAGATTTCGAATTTTTGATTTCTATTGACCTATATGAATTCGACTCAGTTCGTCCTGCGGTGGTTTTTTCAACTGCGTTTACCAACCATTCCGATAAAGGTGTAGAGATTAACCCGAACAGTTTCCGATTGGATATTCGAAAACCTATTTCCGGGTCTCTTTTGCCGCTATCGGTGGAAACCCTTCAAAGTCGTTACGCGACGGCCGAAGGCCGTAATTTAGTAAGCGATCTCGCCCTAAAATCAACCACGCTAACTAAAGGCCAAAGCTCGACTGGTGTTATTTACTTTGACGCAATCGGTCTGACTAAACCGACAAGTTACGTTTTTGTATTCACTGCTGGCGGCGTTACATACGAGGTTCCGTTTGGTGAAGCGAGAAAATGAAACAGCGACCTCCTAAATCTTACAAATTCCGCGAGATCCCGCACGAAGGCGAGATCGGAGCCGGGCGCTTGCTGCCCTTTGTCGCGAAAGGCGGAACCACTACGGTGATTGTCCCTGAAAATATGCCGGACAGCGAATTGCTCGGCACGATGACCGTTCGCGGCCGCAGCCTAGAAGATGAAGGAATTTACGATGGTGATCTGCTTATTTGCAAGAAAGTGTTCTCGAAAAAACAGATTTGCCCCGACACCATTTGCGTCGTGTACATCCCGGCCACCGGTGAGGTCGTCGCCAAGAAAATCCACTTTCGCGAAAATATGCTTGTCTTACGCGGCTGCGGTGGTGGTGTTTCTGATATGCACGTTGGAATCAACGATGTCGAGATTCGCGGGGCCGTGTTTAGTTTCCAACGGCTCTTAAACAGTCAGGGAAGGTTTCAGCAGATTGACGATAAGGGGATTCCATTTTGAAACACGATCCAACAAAAGAAGAAATTGCGGAGATAGACGAATGGGTCGCAAGGATGCTTGCGGAGCAAGTACCGGAGTATATGGTAACGAGATTCCCCGAACTTACTTACGAAATAGACGATGAGCGAAGCCGAACAAATAGCAGTCGCAATCCTTCACCAAGCCGAGCGTGATGGAACCGATCCGCTCGAAGTGGCCCGGATGATCGATAGTGCGGTTTACGGGTTTGAAAAATCTCGATATATCCGTAGGTGCAATCGCCGATTCTTTCTGCAATGCTCCGGCCTGTTTGTCGGCATCGCGGCCCTTTGGTGGTATCTCGCCTGAATATCACACACATAAATTTGGAGAAATAAATGTCCACAGAACTATCAAAATTCATACAAAACACGATGGCCGACAAACGCATTTCGGGTTACGCGGTCGAACGTGCTACACACGGGGAGATTTCACAGAGTTTTGTCAATCGCTTAAAGAAAGGCGAGGTAAAAACACCATCAGTCGCCAAGCTACAAATTCTTGCGAAAGGGCTTGGCGTTCCCGAGGAGCAACTATTAGCAGCGGCCGGCAACCACGCCACCGAAACCGCAAAGATCGTCAACGCGAAACTCCGTGCGATCGACGACGCTTACACCGGGCTTTCAAAACCCGCCAAGGCGAAAGTAGATTTTTTAATAGAAATACTCGAGCGCGAGATCGCACGGTTAGGATAAATGCCTCGGACAAAAACTACCCGAAACCATCAGGGATCGATCTTCAAAAAGACCATAACAAAGAATGGCCGGAAGATTACTGCCTTTGATGTGCGAAAAAGATACTGGGATGAAGCTGCCCAAAAGTATAAGGACCGCAATAAAAGGTGTTACTCGTTTGCCGAGGCTCAAACAGCGCTCGCAAACATGCCTGGCGAGATCAAAGAACAGTTTGAGCAGAAAGATCCGTCAAATAAAACCGTCTCTGAACTGATCGCGTATTTTCGCAAAGAATACGTCAAGCCTGCCGTGTTCGCCAACGGTCAGAAAATCGCCGGTTATAAGCAGAGCATCGAAACCGTCAATCGCTATCTGGATGAAATCTTATCGTTCTTTGGTCACGAGAAATTGGTGAGTTCGGTCACGTATGAGGATTGTCGTCGGTTCGCAGAAAAATTGGCGACCACGCCGACGAAACTTGGTTCCCTACCAGCCCCATCAACCTATCATAAAAAACTCGCGGTGCTCGGGCGTATCTTTAATATCGCCATTCAACTTGACTGGATATTGGTAAATCCCATGAAACGCGGGGCGTCGCTCATAAAGAAGCGATCCGAGAAACCGCGCAATAGAATGTTGACGATCGAGGAGGAGTATCGGCTGCTGGCAGAATGCACCGGAGAACGATCGCATTTGCTGGCCTACGTCCTTGTTGCTCTCGACACAGGGATGCGCCGCGGAGAAATTTACAATATGAGATGGCGGCAAGTTGATTTTGAGCGAAAAGCGATCTATCTCACCAAAGCCGCAGCGAAGGCGACCAAAACAGGCGTTGAGGGAATTCTGCCGCTTACGAGCCGGGTCGCCGAAGAACTACAGAATGTGCGCCGTTTGACAAGGAAATCGGGGCCTGATGATCCGGTTCTTGGAAAGCACGAATTCAAGCGGGCTTGGAAAACCGTTTGCCAGTTGGCGGGTATCAAGGAACTGCAGTTTCGCGATCTACGGGCGTCGGCTGCTACGAGAATGCTTTTAACGGGAACAAGCGGTGATCTGGTGCGCAAAATCACGCGTCATACACGGACCGAAACCTTCTTAGATCACTACACCAATATTGATATTCAGATTGCCCAAACCATTGGAGTGCGGCTTGATGAATTTCAAAAGAAGCAGCAAGAGTTATTGCGCAAGGACGAAGCTAAGGTGGAAATACAAAAATAAGGCTTTTGGCGGATTGCTTAAAAGCCTTATAATTATTGGTCGGGACGACAAGATTTGAACTTGCGACCTCTCGCACCCCAAACAAGTGAACTGATTTGGACGGCAGTGCGTGACACTGGATAGAGCGGTAATACTTAGGTTTTTCGATGGTTGGTATTATTTCCGGGCATCCTCGGCCGTATCTCCGCTGGTTCGTAGGGTGGAAATAGGGTTGATCCTACGGAACGACTTTCTCCATTCCCTTCTTCACATCCTCTTTCACCTCATTCCGGGTTTCAGTTATCAGTTTCTTGATTTCTTTCTGCCGTCTTTCGTCATTCCATCTCTGATACTTTTCTGATTTGAGTAGTTTTTCGATCTCTGCGTAGGTGGCGGTCAGCATTTCGCGTTTATATTTGATCAATTCTTCATTGGTCAGTTTGCGGTTCGACTTCTCGCCTTTTACTCTTAATGTGCTGCCCACATTCGGCGTAGCGATGTCAAAGCGTTCGAGTTCGTCAGAGACGATCTTAGGAGCCAGAACACTAACGACACCGATGCCGAGACGATTCGCTTTCTTCATGGCATCATCCGAAACCTCTTTCGATCGATTTATCTTCAATTCCAACGCATTCTTGATTTCGCTGCGTTCTTTGTCGGGAATCAACTTATCGGTCAATGATGTTTCGTAAATTGTCAGGCCGACATCGACCGTGCCGCGGCTAACCCGCGAAACAACTTCTGACATCCCGACACCGCGCGAGATAAATTCAGCCTGTCCGTCGGAAAGCTGATTCGTTTTCACGGCATTGGTTAGAGCTTCATAAACCGGCATGTAGTAATTATTCTTCTCCATACCGGAAAGGCCGGACGGCTCAACCTTGCGTAATTCTTCGAGCAGACGATAGATGTCCCGCTTTGCTTCACGTTCTTTTTTCTCATCCGGCAGCACCGGCGGTTCATACGCATTCTTGAACGCCAATTTTCGCGCCGTCCGCAAAGTTTGGGATTGCTGTGCCTCAGCTATCTTGTCGTCAACGACGTTCAGGCCGATCGGCTTGAGGAACGCATACGGGTTATATTGCTTCGGCTGGCCTTTAAGATCTTTTTTCGTATCGAAGCCCGCAGCCTTAAATATCGCATTCGGCAGATTTCGCTCGAATCCCTGAGTGAACGGAGCAGCGTCGAGATCGACATCACCCGGCGTCGCGAACGAATCGAGAATGTTTTTCAGCGGTCGGGCTGGCGAAAATGCGATACCGAGACGCTCGCCTGTGAACTTGGTCAATAGATACATCGCTTTCTCTTTGTCTTTCTGGCTGTCCGCTTCGCTCAGTTGCGACGAAATGCCATAGCCGATGCCTTGAATCAGCGAATTCTGATCGACCGCTTGGCGATACGACAGACTGAGAAAGACTTCCGACAGTTCGCTCGCGATGTTAGCTGCTCCGCCGTAATTGAACAGGTCTTGGCCATTCGTCCAGCGCTTGAATTTGTTCGCAATATAAAGGAACGGCGCGAATTGCGGATGCTGCCGCATATCGATATAGAGACTCGAACCGTCCCGGCCTTGACCATCCGTTCCGGGAACACGGAGGTAGTACCAATCGTCGCGATCGCCGAGCCCGGCCACAAGAGCATAGGCAACCGCGAGGAATACGAAGCCCGTCATCGAGTTCGCCATTTCCCGCGAAGTGTATTTCGTCGGAGAGAACAGATCGCGAACGGTCGCTCCTTCTTCCGAGATAACACGACGCCCTGCGCGTATCTGTGCGGCTATCGGCATCCAGCTTCGCGTTAGATTCCACGCGTTCCAGCTAAACTTTGCAAACGGTGCCACGATAACCGCCGGAACGGGAAGTTTGTCGAGAACCCGTAAGGCTTTATCAGCAACCGTACCCCGCTCCGGTCGTTTTGAGAACGTAACAAGGCGGGCCCGATCCACAGCGAACTGCCAATCATCGAGTGTAAGTTTATTAAGTTCGCCGTTCTTTTCGAGATCGGCAAGATTCAATCCTTTCTGACCGGCTCGCGTCTGCAAAGCATAAAGAGCTTCGAGGTCGCGAACGAAGTATTCTTGCCAGCGGTTCGCGAAATTCAGTTTGTCGTAAACATAGATCGAGCCATCGAGAGCTTTATGAATGACTCCATTTTTAGAATTCTTAATGTCGTCAACCGATTCGATATCCGAACTGTAATCACCGTAAAGGTCATTGAACAGCTCGGGATGCTCGTCGAGTCCGGCAAGAATCGTCGAGTGAGCGGCAACCATTTGCTGCAAATATGCTTTTGCTCCACCTTTTTGCGGAAAGGCGAGCACATCCATCCATCGGGTTTCGGCGGTCAGACCTTCGCTGGCAAGTTCAACGCCCCATTTTTTAGCCGCTTTCTGGAAACCTACGTCGAAGACATCGACGACACGCTGCATACCGCGAGTAGCGACACCTGAGACCATGTTGTTTACGGCCGTATTGATGGCCGAAACCATCATCATTCGCTGCAACTGCGTGACTTTTTTCGTGGCCGACAGTGGCGGGCGTTCGAGGCGTGACGCGAGCGCATCAAACGATTTCCGCGATTCTGTTCTTGCTCGTTTTGCATCGGCGAGTGCGGTCAGTGCTTCCTCGGTTTTGCCGCGAGCGATTTCTGCCTGTTCGTTCTGGTGCTTACGCACGCGGTCCTGAACGATTCGGGCTTTACCGAGAATAGTGTTTACTTCCTCATATTTCGCTTTTATCGCCGTGTTGTCGGAGCCTTCTGCTGGCGAAAGATCAGGGAACATCGAACCAAGCCGTTTACTGGCTTCCGATGTCGAAATGCCAGGCTCGCTTTCGATTAGAGCGGCCATCGCGAGAACTTCGGTCGAGGCTTTTGGGTTAGCGATCGCCGCCGCGTCCAGAAAATCGATAACTTTCTGGTGAGCAACGATCTCTTGTTCTGTGCGTTTTTTGTTATTCCGGGCAATATCCCTTTCGAATTTTAACTCCGTCTTTTTTTGTGCTCGGAATGCTTTTTCCAGTTCCTTTTTTGCTTCACGGGTTTCGTTGCGAAGCGTCTTTTCCTTTTCCTTCCATACCCGATTGATCTCACGATCGATCTCTTCCTGAATACGTTTTGCTTCACGTTTCGGAGCCTTTAGGATTTCATCGGCGAGTTTCCGGTGTTCGCGACGAATCTTTGCTTGTTCTTTTTGCTTTTCGATATCCTCTTGGACCTTTTGATCGATCTCGGCATCGGTCATCAACTCGGAATTCTCCGCCTTGATACGCTCGATCGCGTTTTCGCGAGCAACTTCATCCCGAAGCGATTTCAGTCGTTCGACCGAATAAGCGTGAACTCGGCGCCATTCGTCTGCGTATTTGCCGCCGGTCTGTTTATTAAACTCAGTTTCAAATGCTTCCGGCGTGATAACGTCTGATTCGTAGAAACCGTCGAATAGAATGGCCGCGCCGATGTCGGCAAGATCGTTCAAGATCTGGCCTTCGAGCGATGCTTTTGGTGGAACTTCGTCGGTAGAACGCAAAACCGTGCCGATTGACCGCAACGCCGCGTTATTGATCCGCGTCAGAGCCGCTGCCGATCGCTCGGAAAGCGTTTTCAGTAATGACCGTTGGCTTTTCGTGAGTTTCGTGCCGGGCTTTGATTTCTGATTTTCAAGTTCGTCGATGCGGGCCTGCATCGCCAGAACTTTTTCGTGTTGTTCAGCAAGGGCTAGAGCAGCCTCTTTTAGTTTGGTGCGTTCTTCGTCAGTTAGCGGATCGGTATAACCCTCAGCTTTACGACGACGCTCAACGTATTCAACGACGGTTCGGGCGTCCTCGCGTCGCACCTGATCGTATGACTGCACAAGTTGGCCGAATCCGGTTCCCTGCAAAGCGAGAACCTCGACAATCTGCTCGGCCTGTTTCGAATAACTGATTGCAAGCGCGGTGTGTTTATTTGCCTCGGCGAGATCGTTCAAGAGGTGAACGGTTTCCCATTGCAGAGTTGTTTTCTCGTCGGCGTCGGACAGAACCTCAACCGGCGTCATCGCTTCGATAACGGCCGCATCAAGGCCGATCTGTTCGATTCGTTCCTGAGCACGACGCTTTCGTGGATCAACCGACTTTACTTTGTAATAGCGAACGTCGCCTGTAATGCGATTAGCATCGACAACGCCATATTTCTCGGCCGATAGGACCGTCTTGCGGGGTTTTACTTTGTCGGCGGTTTCTGTTGCGGCGGTTCCACTATCAGCCGATTCACTCGCTTCGGCTGATTCGCGTCCGCCTCCGGGTTCTGCCTCTGAAACGCTTCCGTCAGCGAGTTCTTGAACGCTTCCTGTCCGTCCTGTCTGCGTTTTATCTGATCGGCTTCTTCCTGAGTTTTTATCGGTTTGAGTTTCGGCATATACCTTTCCTAATTGTTTGAAGCTCTCGAAAAAGGTTTCAAGGCTTTCGGTGTTTATTTTATCAGCATTCTGCCGGATCACGCCATCGATCCACGCGGCAAAGAAAGACTTGCGAACGCCATCAAAATTCTTGATTTTATCCCAACCGTATTTCGATTCTTGGCCGGTGTAGAGTTTTGCGACTATCTCGGATGCTTTATCGGCATCTGAAAGATTCGGATAGATTTGCTCAAATACGCCGCCGTCATTCCAAAGCGGAGATTGTTTGAGCAGTTCGATGGCTTGGCTGTCCGTTCGCCCCGAGCGAAGATCTTCCTGATGAAATCGTTCTTCGGGCAGAGATGCGTCAAAAACGTATGCAATGCCGAAATCGCCACTTTCTTTCGCAAGTTTAGCCAGATTGTCCGCAAGCGTTTTTGCCGTGCCGGTCTGTTGTTCTGTGTAACCCGCCTCGGCCAGAGCGTCAGACCAATCGTTGATCGCGTCCGACATCTTATTCAGCGTATTTGCGTCAACAACAACGCCGTCGAAAGCCGCCTGATCGGTGTCGCGACCGGTGCGGAGAGTTTCAACTTCACCAAAGGCCCGCCGCGTCATTTCAGCGTCGAACGGTGTCAGTTCAAGTTCGCCCTGTTCGTTAAACGTACCGCCGGTCATTCCGTCGAGAACATCTTCGGTGTGAGCGGATGGTAATGCTCGGTAAAGGAGATTTACGTCGTCCTCGGTGCGGATTTTACGGAGAATGCTCGAATCATTCGGATCGAACGCACCTGAGTTGCCGATGGCGGATTTGATTTGGTTGGGATTGAAAACAACAGCCTCATCACCATGCATGTTCTGCACAATACCGTCGAAGCCTTTTGCTTTGATTGCGTTCGTGATTCCCGGATTTCGGGTCATATAACCTTCAGGATGCAAGGTGGCCCGTATGCCATCGTATCGCTCGATGGCATCTACGATTGCAAACTGTTTTAACTCAATATCAGACAGGTCGGTGTTGTAGTGCCCAAACATATCTTCGCGAATATATTTATGTTCCTTGCCGTCCCGATCTGTCCATTCGTCGGTCTTTTTCTTAGAAGGTAAGTAGGCAGTTTTGTAAACAATCTTGTCATTATCGTAAACATCGCTAATCTTTAACTCTTTGCTGTATTTCTCAAAAAGGCCGGGCAGTTGTGTTATAGGTACTTCTGAAATCGGAGCTTCATCGTTTACCCATTCACCGCGTTTTTGAACGGTGATATTCTTCGCGACATCAGGGAACATCTGCGCAATATTGTGAAGAAAGATTAGTGACTGGTAGCCCTGATATGAGTTCCGAACTCCTTCATATTCGGACAGTTTGCTGATGTCAAAAGGATTCTCAATCTTGAGATAGGCCGGTATTACGGTGCTCCCGTAGTATTCCGCCTCTCCCTTTGCGTATTTTTGCCATTCGGGATCTGATTGAAAAGTAAAATAGAAGCCTTTTCCATAAAACCCCTCGTCGTTAGCTCGACTTGCGTCTTCTCGAAAAGTGTCAAACTCCCTCCTAGTGCCGTGAAAAGCAATGATGGGGTCGCCGTTCGCATCAACCATTTTGCTCTCACCAAACCATTTCTTGAATGCTTCGGTTTCGGTCTGCGTCGCTTGGCCGGTCGAACGGAGAGCCACAGAATCGCCAGTGAACGCTCCCGCGAAAGCCTCGTCCGGTGTCGATGCACCAAACAACCCGCCGCCATCCTGAGCGTTACGGAATTCACCCGCATAGCTTTTGAAAGCCCGGCTGACGCTGTTCGGATTCGAACGCAGCACATCCGCGATCTGAATGGCCGCATCGCTCCATCCCTGCGGATTAACGAAAGACGGAATTTGTGCGTATTCTTCGAGCGTCGCATCACCGCCTTTTGCTTTGAACTCCGTCAGAAGATCAATAGCTTCGCGAGTTTCGGGCAGAATATTCCATTCTTCGCTCGATTGGATCTTTACGAGCGGGGCGATCGCCCGCTGGATGTTTTTTTTCACATACGGCGGGGCAATTTCAAATTGTTCGAGGTCGTCAAATATCCGCCCGAGCAACATCCGCTCGATGCGTGTTTTACCGTCGGTTGTGATCTTTCCGCCGTCGATAAGTGTGTTCCGGTCGCCACCGGCGAAAACACCTTCGGAGATCAGTTTGTTAACGATGTCGATTCCGTAAGAATTGAGTGCTTCGGTCAACGTCGCGTCCGAGCCCGCAGCTTCGATCTTGCCCGCGATATAATCAACCGCTTCGTCGGACATTTTGCCAGCCTCGGCAACCGCTCGTTCAGCGGTCGTAAGAGCCGTGGTTGATGTCTTATTAAGGTCGGTTATCGCAGCCTGGCTGTCGATCGAGGCATCCGAAATCTCTCGCACCAAAACAGGTTTGTTAAATTTCGCCAACTCTTCGGCAGAAATACCGTATATTGCCGCCTGTTCGTCCAAAGCCGAACGATAAGACGCAAGGGCGTTGCCCGCATCTTTATAGATTCGGTGCAAGATCATCGCGCGGGAATTCCCGCCCAAAGCATTTCCGTCTTCGTCGATTATCGGCGGTCCGGTTTCGGATGTAGGGGAATTGTTTACAAGTTGTGACGCGTCAAATTCATCGCCTTTCGAGCGATTACGCACCTGTTCCTGATACTGTTTTTCTTTGTCGTAGTGCCGGTCATTTGTAAAATAATAATCGGCGTTCGGCTGGAAATTGAACGGATTATGCGACGGTATTACGTCTTCGATTTCTCGGATGACGTAGCGGGCGTCGTAGGTGTCTTTGCTGTCGGGGACGCGGATTTTTGTTTCCTTGCCCTGATAAGTTCCGCCCTTTGCTTGACGAGGCTGTTGAAGTTCTCTTCCCGTTTCATTGGAAATTACTTTACTTCTTTCTTTCGAATCCGACAAGGCTTTATTTGCGGTCTGCAAATTAGCCGCCTTTTTGGATTTCTTTCTTTTCTGTAAATTTGCGTCCGCATCGGGGAATGTATTCCCGACGACACCCGAAACCGAGACATCGAATCCGTCAAAGTTTTTCGTACCGAACAATTCCTCGGCTCGATCGCGGATCGCCTCGGCAGACGCTTTGGGCGCAAGAATCGTAAACTCGTCGCCGCCTTTGCGAAACACACGACCACCATGCTCTTTTGCTGCGGTTTCTAACGCGGTCGCCATTTCCTTGAGAACTTTATCGCCCTCAGTCTCGCTGACTTTTTTATTGATCTGTCCGAAATTATTTGCGTCGAAAGCGATAACGGACGTGTCCGCGTCAGCCTCGGCTGTGGGTAAGGCTCTGTCCAAGGCACGGCGGTTCGCTACACCGGTAAGCGGATCGGTTTCCGAGTCTCTGCGTGCTGTGTCGCGCTGTTCCTCAAGCTCGGTGATTCGTGCTTTCGCTCCCGTCATCGTCGCCGGGCGAATCGGAGCCTCGACTTTTAGCCGATTCACTCTCTCGCCCTGACTTGCGATCGGCGGCTCGATCTTGAGGCGGTTGACTTTAGTTTCAACGTCACCTTTCCCGCCAAGCGGAATCTCAACAACCTCGCCTGACTTCGACGAGAACGCGATGCTGTTGAACGGTATCGTTTTGCCTTCAAACGCGGTATTGCCGATATACTTTTCGCCCTGGCCTTTTTTCACATACGCGATCGTGACATGCGGTTCGTAGGTCGGGAACGTATCGGTAACGTCCGTGTTGTCGGCAATCAGCTTGTTCAGCCGATGCAGCTCGGGCGAATCAACATCGATCTTGACGACATCGTAAGGCTTATCCTCGCGACCGCCAGAATCCGCTGCAAAGATAGATGTCTTGCCGAGCTTCACATTGAACGGCTTTTCGTTCGCGAGGATCTTTCGAACTTCGTCGGCATTCTCGGTATGCAATCCATATTTGACCGTTATATGCGGCTCCTGTTCGCGGCCATACGACGGATCGGTTGGATCGGTATAGAGTTCTGATTCGGGAATCAGTTTTTGTCCGGCGTCGATAACAGGCTTCGCCGTCGCCGGAGGTAAATTCACCTGAGTTGACGAAAATTTGTGAATCGCTTGATCGGCTGGCTTCTTCGTCTCAAGCTCGGAGCCTTTCGCGATGATCGGGCCTTTGGGTTTATTCGGCGTCGCCGCTTCGGGTTGCGCGGTCGTCTTGCTGTCCGGTTTCTTAACGTCAGCAGTTTCGCTTACGGACGCCGGAATCTGATCTTTAGAACTCGAATCCTGTACCAATGGTTTCGCATCCAACGATGCGGGCTGTGGTGAAACTTCTGTTTTTGTCTCATTTGTTTCAGGTATTGAAAGTTTTTGCTTACGAACAGTCTCGCGGCCTTGATATTTTGTTTCTCCGTCTTTCTCGACCGGCTTGGTATCGACCAGCACCGATTTGCCGCGATCCTCGACAACGACGCCATCGCTGCCATCTTCGAGCGTTACCGTCTGGCCCGGTTCGAGCGTCTCGGTTTTTGCGACAGCGCGGGTTTCCGGCGGCGTTGCGTCTTTTTCGACCTCAGATGACGGGACGTTTTGTGCAACCAGTTCAACCGTCGTCGCTCCGGCCTCGAATTCTTCTTTCTGCGTCAGAATGCCCGGAGCCGGAATGCCTGATTTCTCGGCGATCTCAGCGGCAATACCCTGCTGTTCGAGCATAAGGCGAAGCTGCTCGCCGCGAATGTCGATCAAGATGTCTTCGTATTTACCCTTTTGATCTTCCGCTGCGACTTCCATTCGCTGCTTTGCCGTGGCAATGTCGTCAAATCCGGTCTGTATCTCTTTTTGAATGGAACGGTGTTTTTCAACGAGCGGCTTAATATCCGCGTTGACCTTGACCGGCTTGCCGTGGACGTATAGACCGCTTTCGCCAAAGTCACGAACGAACGGTCCGCCGTTCGCCATGTCGTCCTGTACGATTCGCGATATCTGACGACGATTCTTGACGTGGAGCAATCCGCTAACCAGCGTCGATATGATCGGAGCAGAGACACCGGCCGCACCGAGACTGGTCGCTAGATCCTTATCCCATTTCCGCTCAGGGTCAAATGTGATCTTCGCGAGATAGTTCTGGCCGAGCGTTTGTGGTAGTTCGTTTGCGAAAACCTCTTCGCCGGATTCTTTCAAGGCGTCCAGCAGGATGCGTTTGACACCGGCCCCACCCTCGCCTTTGACGAGCCGCTGCCAAGTGTTGCCGAGGCCAAGCGTTTCCGTCCAGCCAAGCAGACCGCCGACTGCCTTTGCATAGGTTTCAGCAGTTTCGGGCTTTGCTCCGGCTTCGATCGCTTCATCGTAGCTCGAACCGGTCATCTGCATTGTTGCAAACATACCGATACCCATCGGGCCACCGAGTGCTGCTGGCATAAACGCCAGACTCGATCCCATACCTTGCGGAACCGAACCCGCCCAAAATTCCTTTTGATAATCGGCGTTCTGAAAATCCTTGATGAACTTGCCACCGTCTTTGACCGCCTGACCGAACTGCGTAAACGGGTGATCTTTCAGATCTCGGGCCTGAGTTCCGAATGTCGAATCAATGTAGTTCGCTATCGGCTTTGTCCAGACCGGAACACCCTTAGCAACATCACCCAATCCCTCGATTGCCGCTCCCGTTAGACCTGCGGTGTACCCCTTGAAATGCTCCAAGACCGCGTTTCCGGTCGAATCCTGTCTGATTCGCTCCTGACGGGCCAATTCTTCTTTGACTTCTTTTTCGCGTTTCTTTACCAAGGCCGTCGCCGAACCATAAGATTCGATCGCGGACGCGAGTTCTTTGCGAACATTTTCCGACGCTCCGGTACGATACGCGTCCGCCGAGGCCGTATCGTTCGTCTGCGTCTGAATGGCGGAAGCAACCATCCGACCGCCATACGCCTGAGTTTTTTCCGAACGAAGAGCTTCGTAATTGGTGATTTCCTCGGCGATGCCTTTTCCGCCAAAGCCTTTACGTTTTTGAGCTTTCAGACCGGCCAGGTAATCATCATCGCCGCGAGCCTTGAATTCTGCCGAGAACTTATCAATGTCCTCTTTATTGACGCGGCCTTTCATCTTGGACATTTCGAACTCGTCATAACGACGGTTACGCAGATCGTCGATATTTACACCGAGACGATTCAATGTTTGCTGGTCAGGCTCTTTGCCCTCTTCGAGTAATTTCAGAACAGCATCCTCACGCTTTTTCTTATTCTCGCCCGCGAATTTCTCAAGGTCGCGGATCTCACGCCGCGTCATGCTGTGCCAGTCTGTTCCACCCTTAACTGGCGAATCCGGCGTACCCGGAGCACCGACCGACGCACCACGAATGTAGATCTCGCTCGCCTGACGTTTGGCGTCGTCGTCCGATTGGTAATAGCGTTCCTCGGCAAGAGCTTGTCGCGTATCGACATCGACGAAACCGCGCTCCAACATAAAGTTGAAAGCGTCTTCGGTGTCGATACCACGTTTGGCGGTCAACGCTTGGGCTATCTGGATAGCACGATGCTTCTGAGCGTCTTTGAGCGGCGTGGAAACCCGCTGACTCGATGGAATGAGCGAAACGTCGATCTTTTCTTCGACACGGCCAAGCGATTCGTCCACCATTTCGCCGGTGTCGGGATTTATGAAGTAGGTTTCGCCGTCGGCGTCTTGAAAACGACGATAACCCTCTGGCACCTGCTCGCCGCCCGGAACATAACGAAGTTCTTCGCCGCTGCCGAGTTTCAGTCTGCCGGTTTTCTCGAAGTCGTATGCTTTACCCTCTTCAACGATCGTGGAATCAGATGTGAATTTCTGCTTCTGGCCCGCTTTTGGCTCGGCGGCTTTTGCTTTTTCGCCCCGAATCTCGTAAACGGTGGCTTCGCCGCTCTCGGTCTTTTCCTTGCGCGACTCGCGAGCAATCAGCTTCTCACCCGTCTTTTTGTTAGTGACACGTTTGGTTCCCTTTTCGACACCGGTTTGGTCTTCATCCTCAACGATTTCGTCACCGGATGGGCTTTGAAATCGCAGCTTCGGGTTTTCTTCGCGATACGCACCATCCTTATCGAACAGATAGGTCGTGACCTTGCCGGTATGAACATTTGTCTTGTATCGCCGAACCGTTCCCTCGGGAACATCCGTTTGATCGCCGAGAAAGAAGGCGGCACCCTCTTTATCGCGGATCGTAGAACGCTCTTTCACATAACGCTGCTTATCGCCCTCGATCTCGTATTCGTCGTTGTGCTTGTCGCGAAACCGGTGCTTCCCGCTGACCGCTCCAAGATACTCATCGCCTGTGTCTTTGAGACGGCCTGTTTTCTCAAATTCGTAATACTGATCGCCGGGCTTTATCTCTCGCTTGACGTACTCTTCTTTTTGAGGAGTTAAGGGGGCGGGTGCGGTCGCTGGAACTGCCACTTGTTGCTTATTCTTCTCAGCTCGAATCGTCTGTTCAATCTTCAGCATCCCGTCGTTGACGGCTTTTATTTGGGTCAAGATCGCGTTTCGGCGAGCGGGTGTTTTCGCCCGGGTGAGTTCGTCGCTCAACCGACGACGTTCCGAATCCATCTGAGCGCGTTGCGCGGTTAATGCGCCGACGGGATCGTTGGCCGACGGCATAAGGTCGCCCGCCATCGGAGGCGGAGCGGCTTGTGGCTGGAATACCGGGCCTTGCGGGTTTGTCGGGCCTAACGTGCCTGGCTGCTTCTGCGGGATGTCGGAACCAAAAGACGATTCAAGGCCCGCAAGATCGCCCTGCGGCCGTCCAGCACCAAAAGCGTTCGCCAACCCGTCGAGCGACGGACGATCTTTCGCAAACCCTTGAGATTGAGCCCATTCTGCCCACTGAGCATTATTCTTGGTGACGAAGTTTTCGTCAGGGCTGTTGTATTCTCCGCCCGGAACATACTTGATGTAATCGAGCATTGCCCGCGAAGCTTCCGCTGTGGTTTTCGCATTTCGAACGCGGTTATAGACATCGGGATAATCCCGCTTCATTTCGTCGTCCATAAACCGGACCATGCCCCGAAGCTCGTTGTCATCGGCCTTGCCGTGAACGCCTTGTTTTTTCAGGTACGCATCCAGCTTGGTACGACGATCTTTCTGCCACGAAATAATGCCGCGGTTGAATTCTTGGTTTTTCGGGTCAGCGTGTCCGCCAAAGATTATGTTTCGGTTATACCCGTTTTCGCGGCCGACATCGCCCAAGATCGAAAGCCGCGAGGTTCCACCATACCCGAGATTGGACAGTTCTTCGTCGATCACGCGGCCTACAGACGCATCGCCTTTCGCGGTTTTGCCGCTACCTGTGGGTTTTGCAGGTGCTTCCGGTTTTACACCGAAAGCGTCTGCTAGTTTTTTTAATTTATCGTCCGGCATTATTGGAAATCGGGATTATTGCGTTTGAGTGCAGTTTTCAGTTCCGCCGCTTCCTCGGGTGAGATAGAACCCTCGTCTTCGGCCTCGCTGATCGATAGAATCTTGGCCGCGTATTCCGAACCGCTTTTTGCCTTGAATTGCTCCGCCGATTGCTTGATGCGAGCCCATTGCACTTCGCGTGTTTTCGTGTTCTCGCCGGCCTGAAACGTCTGCTGGCTCTGCTGCCGTTCTTTAGCTGCCGCGTAACCGACGAACTGCTTCACCGAGCCGGTTATCTGCTGGCCGTCGATGTTGAACGTCATCGGCACCTCATCCGGATCTACCGGCAATCCCTGCGTCGGTTCGTAACTGCGGGTTGCGGGATTGTATTGCTCCCACTGGCCGTTGACCTGTCGCGGTTTATGTCGGTTGTCGAAATCCGCGAGGGTTATACCGAGCGACTGCAGCTTTTGCAGCGTTGCCGGGTCGGTGTCGTCTTCGTAGAAATAGCCGCGTTTGAATATCGGTTCGAGCAGCATTTTCTGCTCGTCTTTGATCTTTAAGAACGAATTGCGGTTTTGCCGTTCATCGAGCTGGCCTTGTGCGATGTCGGTGCGTCGTGACTGATTCTGGCGTGTCGCATCCTGTGACATCATCTTCGAGTTAAATTCCGCCATCTTGCCCATATCGCCGGTTTCGGCCTCAAGACGCTGAATCTCACGCTGACGTTCTGCGTGCTCGTTCCATTCCGGCACGATCGCCCCGCCTACGCCGCGCGAGATTCCGCCTGATAAACGGGCGTAGAAATCGTTCATATCGCGAACCGGCGATGAAAAGTTCTCGGCAAGCCCGGCAACCAATCCTTTTAAGCCTGATTGCCAGCGACCGTCTTCGTCTTTCATTCCGGCGACCGTTTCGCCACGCTTGTTTACATAGGTCGGCTGTGCTTTCAGAGCGATAAGCTTTTGCTGATTCTGCAAGATCTGCTGATAGATCGGCGAACCTAAAAGTGTGTTACCGGACATCATCGCTCCGGCCTTATCGACATTCGTTGGATCGTTCGAAAATTGCCCTACTTGTGGCTGCGATGGATCGGACTGCGGTGGAGCGCCAACCATACCGCCTTGAGCTTGGTCGATCGGATCGGAAAGGTCCGCGGGTATCTTCATCCGGCGCGGATCGTCCTTTACAGGATCATTCGCCATTGGCATCGCCAGACCGCCGCGCTGTGTGATCATATCTGCAAGGTTTTTTTTGCTTTTATCTGCCATACGATAGACCTATCCGCTTTATTATCGTGCATATCGGTCTTAGTTCCGATAAAATTAGAGCCAATTTCAATGACTGAAACCCCAAAGCTAACCTATCTTCGCCATCCCAAAGGCAACGGCAAATTGTTCGGAGAGGCCGAAGCCTGCGACCGCTCGTTTATCGACCGTGACAGCGAGATCAGCGATGACGCGTCTATTTGGCGTTCGCGGATCATTGCCAGCAAGATCGTTGACAGCACCGTCTCGGGATCTGTGATCGATAGTTCGCATATCGCCTACTCGAACGTCCACGGCAGCCGAATCGAAAGCTCCATGATCGATGCCGAATTCATCGGCGAAAATACCCAAATCACAGGCTCGGTCATACTCGGAAAAAGCCGTGTCGCCAACGGCGCGGCCTGTCGCAATGTAAAGTTTCGAGATCTTACAGTCACCGGCAACGCCGTGCTGGAAGATTGGGGCCAAGACGCTGACCAAATTCTCGACGGCCATCACGGTTACATTACGCGCGGTGTTTGGCGTCGCCCGCCTCGAATCTTTGTCATATCGCCGACGATCACCGTCACCGAGGGCGTGCAGGGCTACGCTTTCATGCACTGCCGGGAGCGGATGCTGGATTTTTGGTTGAAAATTGGCCATCGCTACGGTGCGGCCTGCAACTGGACGCCTAATCAGGTTCTCGCGGTCCGTAAAGTAATGCATCTGCTTTTGAAAACCCCGCTTCCTTTGTAATTCCCTGTCGATCATCAACGTTGTTTCTCTTTTATTTCTTTTAGTTGTTCCGCCATATTTGTCAGCGTAGTACTGATTTCGGCCATTCTGATGGCACCCTGCTGCGTTGCCATCGCAGATTGCTTCGTCGCCTCAGAAGCGTCGCGTTGTTTTTCTTCCATGCGGTCAAGCCGGTAACGAAGCTCGTTTTGCGTCACCTGCGAGTTCCACCATGACGTACCGAACGCAACAAGCACCGTCAGAATCAGCGACGGAATTATCTTTCTGAATTCGAATCCAAAACCTTGCTGTGGGGGATTGTCTGTCATAGCTCATTGGCATTTCGTGTTTACGAGGTCGCGTATTACCACGCTGGTATTTCCGTGGCTCTCGGTTCGTTCCTTTATTTCGTAACACCCTTTAGGCTGCCTAACCGTTCGAGGTCGCCGTGGAACCCTCGCCGGTTTTTGCCGCTCGATACGTTCGACTTTTAGAATCTCCGATACCTCTTTCATTCCCGTGGTTGTTTTGTTGATATAGTCCAAAAGAACGGTCGTGTTTTTTGTCGCCTGCTCATAAACCTCAAACTGCCGCTCCGCACTAACAATCGCCACTCTCGACGCCTCAACGTCCTGGCTGATGGCCTGATGATGGCCCGAACTGATCTGGCGACTCTGATAGTCAGTAACGACCGTGTACAAGACGAACGTAAGGGCTAAAAATAAAGCGATTGCTCTCATACTGATCGGCGAGCGTATGTGCTCAAATGTTTTGCGTATCATCATTCACCGTCACTTGTGGGCGAGGTGTTCCAAAACGAACCATGTAGAGGATGTCCTCGTTATGGTCAACTGTTAAGTAAAAGCGGGGCGGCACGTTTGATGCAGCAGGGTTTCAGAAGTGGTTAGCAACCGCTCTACCCTGCACCGTGCCGCCCACGTTGGGCTGACAGCCCCGCTATCCTTCCGGCGTCTCGTGACGAGCAAGTCCTTTCGCGATCTCGTCTTTTTCTTCCGCTACGAGTCGGCCTTTCCATTGCTCGCGTTGCTCCGGCGTCATTTGCAGCACTGTTTTAATTTCCGCCCGACCCGCTGCAATTGCGGTCAGGATCGTAACTAGATAATCGTCCCATTCGTTATTCGGCATAAATCATATCCTCCGATTTCAAAGGCATTCCGGCATCCGCAAAGAGGGTTGTAATAGCCGCAAATGCGATGCGTATAAGAGCCAGAATTTCTTCTATTCTTGTTTTCACTTCCGGGGGGACATCGATAATTGCTTCAACGATGTCCAAAAACGCAGGAAACACTTCAACGTCAATAATCCGCCGAGCGTAATCAAGAGCGGATTTCCTTTCGGTTCCTGTCGTAATGAGTTTTGCTGCTGCAATTGCGGCATCGGCTCCGTCAAGAGATTTAGAAAATCTATCGTTCGCGGTCAGCACACCTTTATGAAATCCATCCAAGAGCTTCCCCGCTGCATGAAACTCATTCGTCACGCGAGCGATGCTCTTGTTGTGAATTCTCAGTTCGTCCGCGGTGTTCTCCAGTTTTTTGAGCGTTGCCCCGCAACCTGTGAACATAAGCGCGTAAATTACAGTCAAACATCCAAATATTTTTCTCATAAATTCTCCTTTTTAGTTAATAAGGGACACCTGCTGAGCCTTCGCCGGATGCCACCATCTTCGCTTCCGCGACCGCGGCTTTAATCGCCAGTGGCCGATTATCCGGCTTTGGCAACTGTACCGCTACTTCGATCACTTTGTTATCAAATCTTGCCTTCAAATGACCCCAAATAACAGGGATCGTGACAATAACAAATCCGGCCACGAGCGCTGTCGTTTCGTTAAGCCACGTATCGGCAAAATCCTGAGGGACAAGCCCTTTCGTCACCAACCATCCCGAAACAAACAGCAGCCCGTAACGAATCAGCCTGGCGATCATTTCTTTTTGTGCTTCCATAATTAACTCCTTATTTGTTAAACGGATTCCCCGTCACCATCCATCCGAGCAAAGCAATACACACCCACGGCAAAAGGCTGCTGCCTAGGCCGCGAAATGTTCTGTCCGACCAAACAAAACCGCCAATGAGCCAAAGGATCATCAACAGCCAAAATAATATTTCTGCGAATGCCATAATTTTATCTCCCCTGCCAGTCCGACGGTCTGTAAGCCGCACCATCATCCAAAACCCCGATCACGAAAAATGCCGTAATCCAAAAACCAACGATCGCCAGCCCCATCACGACGAAGACCATCGCTCCGCCGATGCGGAAAAGTATTCTTCGCTCTCTCTGTGTCATTCTTCGGCAAACCATATCCGTTGATTCGACTGCGGAATGCAGGTCATCTCCGCCGCTTCGTCAGTTATCGCGTCGCAAACGAATCGAGATTCGTTTGCGACTACGATCATTAAATTACCGTCCTCACGCTCTGCCAGATGCATGACTTTTAGCTGGCTTGGCAATCTACTCCAGAATTTATCGGCCTCGAAATGGATCGAGAACATGTACCGTCCTGTGCCGTGTTTCGACTGCACCGTGAAGTGCCGCAAAAACTCCAGCTCCACTATCTCCGCCCTGTTGCCTAACGCGTCCCAAGTGCAGACCGACGCAAGCTCTACATCCGGTGCATTCTCTTTCAGGCATAGTGCGTGCAAAGGAACGCTCGAAAAACAAGCGCCTTCCCGCGTCATCACCATCCACCGCAGGGCCTCGTTCAAGACCACCTCGACCGCTATCAAATAACACTCAATAATCCCCTCGTCCTTTGTCTCCTGCCTAAGAAATCGCTTGCGGACATACGCTTTTTGAAACGGCAAATTTACAAGCTGCTTCATCGCTTTTCAGTTAAGCCCGGCGTTTCGGCTGCGGTGCCGAGTAGCGAAGTTCGCGTGCGGGCAGATTCCGCGAACCGCATCTATCGACGTTTTGGAGGGGATCGGAAGTTCTGAATAGATCAACTAATCTGCCCTGATAGCCTCTACGCCGGGTATGTTAAAGATCTAGCCGCCGGGATTGAGTTTTGCTCTTACCGCGGCGTCCTTTGCCTCAAGTAGTTTTCGCAGAGCTACGGTTCTCTCAGGTCCACCTTCCACGGTTTCGCAGAGAGCATTCGCGAGATCGCCGAACGGCTTTGACACTTCTTGCAGAACTTCCGGAAGATGGGAATATTCGAACCATTTCAACATCCGTTCCGGTCGCGGCGCCGCTTGTTCTGATTGTGGTTGCTCTGTTTGATCTGCCATGTTTCCTTTTCGCCTTTCCGCTGTCGATCTAGGACTTGTCAAAACTCCCTCAAAATCGCCACAGTCAGCGGTCGTTTATCGAGATAGGCCAGCCAGCTAACCCATTGATTCGCTTTATTGCGCACCAAACAAGCTACGCTCCAGTTATATATCCTCACCGATTCGCCTTTGGCGGCCGCGCGATGACAGTTCGCAAGAATAATGTCGTTGCGAACCTGCCCGATCTCTTCGGCCTTATCGTCACGGTCGTTGTCGCGGTAATACGGGAATCCTTTTACCTGACGGTATGCCGGATAGTTCTTATGACGACCAAAATTATGCGAGTTATAAACGATGCGATCGGCTTCAAGCACCGCGCAGCCGTCCGGGTTGTAGTCTTTGAACTTTTTCAGCCCGTAGCTGCCCGCGTGCGATGTTCCTGTGCATACCATTCGGAACTCGGGAACGCCATCGTTCTCACGGACGATGAACGTATAAACCTTGTCGTCAAACGCATCCATTTTGTCCTCGTCAGACCGAATCCAAATGTCATAGACGCCTTTCTTCCAGCCCTCGAATCCTTTCGTGTGACTTTCCACGCGAGCGATTATCTGTGTATCTGTGTAGCTTTTCACGCTCATTAAATCACCACTCCAAGAGCCGGTTCTTCTCTCGTTACCGGCGTGCCTAAAAACTCCAAAATATTGCCGACCTCACTCGCTGTTTTTATAAACACCCGCTGTGTTCCTATTCGTCCCAAGTTCAAAACCGCGTCCTGCGGCATCGTTACCGAAAGTGCGTCAGTTGGAGTTCCGCCATCCAAACCCAACGAACATACAGTGAACGTTGGTTCGCCTCGATTGGTTAGAACGACATCCGTAAACCAGCCGGGCAGAGAGCCGCCAAGCAGTACCAACAGGCTTTGAAACTCAGTCGTGATCGCGGTAATCGTCGCCGTTCTTGTTGCGTCTGCCATTTTGTTAAGTTCACTGACACGTAACTAATGCTCCCGCGCTCAAAGCTCCCCCGTCCGCAACAGTAAACCGATAACACGACCCATCCGGCGATGTGAGAATAATCCCTTTCGTCGTGTCCGAGATTCTTACATCCCCGGCAAATCGGCTTGGGCTGGTCGATGTCGAAAATATGAAGTACCGCGTCGTGCCGAGATCGATTGTGCTGTCGGCGTAGATTCCGTATGACGTGGTAACCGCTCCGGTTCCTGAAAGCGACGATTCCGCAAGCGAGATAAACCGCAGATTTGTAAACGTGACGGCGTTATTCACCCTTGCCCTTAGCCGCAGAACATAAGCATTTGTCGCGGTCGCAGCGGGCGTTGACGGGCTTGACGCGAGCCAGAAATCCCCGCCATACATGTTAGTGGCTCCCGCGTTGTGGATCGACGTAAGGACGTTTATCCCCGAAAGCGTCACGGTTCCGACAGCCCCGACGCTGCCCGTTGCCGCTGTGAAATTAGCTCCCGTCGCAAAGTTCACAGGCCCGCCAACGTCAACTGACGACGCGTAGCCGATCATATTGCCCGTGCCGCCGCCGGTAAACGAATTTGAGAATATCGCCACGCGGCTGCCGATAATATTTGGATTACTCACCGTGCCCTGAAGGTCGAGGTCGATATTCTGACCGTAGTAGCTTTTGTTTGTCCCGCTGATCGTCAAAGGCAGACTGATCTCCGATGCGGTTAGGTTCAAGGCGGTCGGCCAGACTCGACGGTTGTTGGCTCCGATGGTGAAAAAACTCTTTGCTCCATTGAGAGGCGTATAGCTCGGCTGTAGCAGCCGCAAACGGTCGCCGGAATATGACAGCTTATTTTCGCTTTGAGCGGCGTTGGCAAAACCCTGCAATTCATACGCAGCGGTTTCTTCAGCTTTTTCGACCGATGTTTTGATCGCGAGCAGGTCTGCTTTTATCTCCGGCGTCGGCTGCGGACTTGGGGTTGGATCGAGGTCGGAGATCGCCGTCTGAGCAAAAACCGCGACGGTCAGGATAATTAGGATTGCAAATAAATAAAAAAACTTTTTCATAATCACCTGTAAATGCTAGAATTTATCTATGTTCACCAACCAAGAAACTACCGCTTATATGAACGCCGCTCAGATTCCGAACGATGAAACGGTTATCATCACGGAACCGAAACCCATCACTGGAGCAGAAGCCCTTGCCTCAATCGACCAAGAAATTTCCCACCAAAAGGAAACTGGCACTTGGGGTAAAATTAAAGCGGTATATCCATTCTTAAACGGTAGCACCGCGAATCTTAAATAGTTTCTAAACATTTCTACCGAGTGCCGTCTGAAACGCCTGAACAGCGTTGTAGTAAGCCAAAGCCTCTGTGTTGTTAAGACCCAGCCCAAATGATGTAAAAGCGTAATTTTTCGGTGCGAAAGTACTTGCTACGCCCACATTATTTAAGCCGCCGATAAAAACAGGGATGCCGATGTCCGAAACAGAGGCGGTTTCAAGTGTTGTATTCTGGCCGATCTGAACCCCGTTCTTTGTAACGATATGGTTAGTTGGGCTGTCCCTTGAGGTCATAAACAGTCCAAAACTATCCGCGACAACGGGACTGAGAATTGTGGCAAAAGACCCGTTGTTACATTGAGCACTCCCCGTCGTCCGGCGTGAAATAACCGAAAAAACTTGTGCATTACCAGCGGTTGAAACACCAAAATCATATCTTGTCGCGGCATTATAATTAGTTCTGGAATATATCGCTCCGTGAGTGTTGTTGCTCGTTAAATTAGCTCCGGTAATATGAGTGTTCCCATATCCGGTTACGCCGTCGCTCGTCCATCCGTTGGCGTTATGAGTAATCGTCCCGTTCCAAGTAATCCTAAAAGCTGCATCCGTATCTTGAGCGTTTTTTAGATTGTATTTATGCGTGTCCGCTGTACCGCCGACAAACGGATATAAAGCAACAAACTTCGTCCAAAGACTCGCCGCTTTCAGGTCATCCACAAGCTGAATAATGGCGGCAGAAATTGTCCCGTCAACGATTCCCGTCGCGTCTAAAAACGCCTGAGCGTCATCAACGGGCACGCCCGCAGCCTTAGCTCCGCTCATCCCAAGCCGCCCGCCAAGCATCAGCCTTTGACCATCCGCTATTTGTCCGCCTAAACCCATTTATTACCCACCAATGACTGCAAATTGAATCGCAAACGAGCTTGCCGTATGAATCCAAACCTGACTCATATTGAGCGGCTCGTCGTGGCTCTGAACACGCGAATACTCGAACGTCTTATAAACCCCCGTCGCACCGATCTGCAATCCGAGCAGCTCGTCGCCGCCTGTCGGCGCCGTATTGAATCCGAAGTTCACGAAAAACGTATTGGCATCGCTTACCGGATAAAGCACCAGATTCGCCGGCGACGTAACGCCTGTGTATCCGGCCGCCTCAAGCTGCTCTTGTAGATTCTCAGTTCCGTTGACCGTAAGCTGTCCTGTTAATTGAGGCATTGTTTGCTCCTACTTTTTGTTAAACCAATTCGATCCGGTTAACATACTGCTCGCTCCGCCGATCGCCGCACCCAAGATACCCGGTAACACCGAGGCACGCTGCGCCGCGATCTGTGACGCAAGCTGTAAATTATTGTTCGCCGTGCCGAATGCCGTACCCATGATCCCCGATTCGATCTGCGCGTTGTGATTGATAAGGTCGGTCTCCATCGCCGTTGTTTCGGACATGTATTGATTCAGGTCCGCGTGCGTCTGCGATGCCGAGTCACGCTCGAACTCGTCTGAGTAGGCTTTCTCTGCTAAGGCTACCTGTGTCGGATCGGCGTAGTTCGAGGCAAGTCCCGCAACGCCGCCCTTCATCACATTCGCCCGCATGTCCCGCTGACGTTTTCGCTCGGCGACATTGGCGGCGTTTGAGACAAAATCTTTTTGGTTTCTCAGATCACCGCTGTTAATAGCCCCTCGCCGTCCTTCGACGAGGGCTTTTCTGGCGGCAAGCTGCGGATCGTTGCGTAAACGATTCTGTGCATCGACGCCGGTGCGATACTGCTCCTGTGATTGCGTCGTGGCGGTTTGTTGGATCTGCTTTTGGCCTTTTCCGATTGTAAGTTCTTTAGAATCCACAGGTTACGTTATTACGTAATTGTCGAAACCCCTCCATTCAGACCGACTCCGATCTGCTATTTCTCAACTTGTGTGAAAATCTGTTCATCGAAATACAAAAAAGGCCGACCATGAGCATTTGCTTACACAGTCGGCCTTTAACGAGAACGCCGGAAACTATTCAATTATGTACCGCCACTATCCTACCGCAACTTAATGTCTTAAATCAAGGCACATTTGCATCGGTCAAAACTGATTCGGAAATTCAGGCTGCTCGCCTGGCTCGCGTTTGTTGTTATGACAAATGATAAACCAAATCCCATCGTCCGAGTATGCGTAAATAAAGCCGTCCTCAAGTGCGATATGAACAACGGAGCCATACTTGACCTGCAAGGCGGTGTCTGCAATCAGATCATCGTGCAATGTGTCGGTCGGTCGGTGCCAGACCAGAACAGGCGAGCCGTCGGCAATATGGCCGACCGGACAGCCTGTCCGGTCTTCGATGTCTGCTATCAACGGATGTGTGTTTGACGAATAGCCTTCTGCTCCGGTCTGCCGGGCAAGGGCTTTAATGATCCGCTCGTCGTGAATTATTTCGAGAGATTTGATCTTGCGGAAGTTGTTCAATATTCGGTCGTAAATGCGATCGGCAAGGCTTAATTCGCCCGCCCGTTTGATTGTAACTTCTCCAACTTCGCCCTCGACCGGAACCCATTGATCGACACGCGGGCAACCCGGTCCCGTTCCTGTACCACCGCCCTGTGTCGGCGGCTGCCCTGTCGTTCCGCCCTGTGTCGATCCGTTCGGGTTCGATGCAACCGATTGCGGGCGATTATTATCGTCTTGGTGAAAATCCCATTCACCGTCATTCAGCGAAAGCCCGACAAGATCGAAAAAAAGACCGTGTGGCTGCGAGTCCTTTATTTCAACAATTAGACCTGTGCCTGCTGGCGGAGCAAGCGTCAGCACAATACTGCTCGATGACCCAAACGAAGCAATCGTTGTCGTAACGATCGCTTCTGTTACAGGATCGGTAACAACAATCGTCTTCCCAACCATCCCGGCCGTAAATTGAGCCGCTGCACTGGTCAGTGTCGTCCCTGACCCAACACCGTCAAGCACTCGTGTCGAAAGTGGCTCGGTAAACCCGATAACAAGATGTGGGTCGAAAACGGCGGCATTGTTGATCGTCGGTGGATATGGCATCCGCACTTCGACCGGCTGCCAAAATTCGCCGGGAGCTCCGTCAACGGTTACTTCCGTCAGACCTAAAAAAGTATCCGACCAGTAGGCGGGAATCCGGTTTACAGAGTCGGCAATTATCGGGAACACCGTCGTTCCGGTATCGACCGCGTTGGACCGGTTAACATCCGTCCATTGGTTCGATCCTGTGGCAAATGTTTCCATCCGAAACACATTTCCGCCCAATCGTTTTCGGTAAACGCTTGTTTGCCGGGTTCCGGCAAAATACTGCCATCTGAGCCTTACCCGAGCGCCTTGCGAATATCCGGTATCTGTCGGTGCATTTACAATCGTTACCACGTCGGACACGAGCGTGTATCCAAGATCGGTTTCAATGACAACAAAATACTCTGTTGAAATTGTCGAGGTCGGGCTGCCGTCAACTATCGATTCAAGCGTGAAGGCGTTTGCCCGCACCCAATCCAGAACAGCCTCATTATTGTTATAGATACCGACAAACAACCGCCCCGGCGAATAAACATATTGGCTCTTTCGGGCGATATTAAATCGTGCGTAAGGCTCGCGCCCTGAAAACAATTGATGAAGTGCAACATAGGTCGTGCCGTTGTCGGCAAAATGCCCAAGCGTGTGGCCGACGATCGAGTTTGAACCGATGCGGGCAACTCCGTTCGGTTTGTCCCAATCCGGGTCTTGGATATTGCTCGCGTAATTAGAATGAGTGGTTGCTTTCAGCGCATCGTTGACCGTTCCAACATTGTTCTTTGTATTTAGATGACCGAGTTTTTGCAGATTGATCGTGGCGACGGCGCCTGAAACCGTTGTTATGGCCGGAGCCGTCAACTCTACCGAGCCGGGACTTGTAAAGCTGGCGATTGTCGTTACAAGGGTTGCTCCGGCCGTCCCCGCTCCTTCGACGTGAACAAACCTGCCGACCATTGCAGCCATAAACAGGTTTGACGCCGATGTGAGCGTCTGATCGGTTGCCGTAATAGCCGCGTCGTTTATTTTTATCGGGGCCAGCGGCGGGTATGCGTACACATTCGCGCATTCGTGAAGTTGGTTGGCAACCGTCTGCGTCGTGTTGAACCAGGTATCGACAGAATGGTTTAAGTCCCCATTACGGATCATTTGGAGAATACCTTGACGCGTCGGCGTAGGAGTATTCGGTTGGGTCGTAAGCAAAAATGCAAGCTGATCTATCTGCCGCTGCAATATCTCGGTCGAGGGCAGACCGTCGCGGTCGCCCTCCATTTGGAGCTTGCGTAAACGTGCCTGAGCTTCTGTTGCACTAATGAATGACATTAATCAGCCTGTAAATGTTGCCGATGGCGGTCGCCAGCCCGTTTCTTCAACAACCGTCCCGTCGATAGTGACGTTCAAGGGTTGTGCATTCTTCAATTTAAACGTCGGAATATACAACGAAGCGGCATAGGAAAAGATACCGGGCATATACATTTCATCCAGTTCGAGTTCTACGGTTCCCGCACGATTCGCGGTAAACAGAAATATCCGGTGAGCGATCAAAACATATCTCTCAGTTGCTGTACCAAAATTTAGCGGCACAGAATCGGCGAGATCTGGTGTCGGTGTTCCCAAATCGACGGATGTCACAGAATTTACGTCTATAATTCGGGCTAAGACACCACCTACCAGAACCCACGAGCCGAGAAGTTCGGCACTGAAAAGTGACGATGCACTTGTCAGAACATTTGTTCCCGACGCCGTTACGCCGTCGGTTATGTGTGTCGGCAGTGTATTTATGTGCAGGGCGGCATACATCGTCGTATTTGCGACATCACTTACGACCGCAGCATTTAATCGTTGAACGATCTTTGGTTTTCGCGGAGCCGGTTCGTCTTGAAAATGCGACATACCAAGAACGTATTCAATCGCAAACGATTCGCCGTCCTCATCGACAACCCAAACCGTTCGGTTATTTGAATCATCCTCGACGACCATAAAGAGCCGCGACTGTGTAGCCACCATCGACACGACCTCATTGCTTTGGTCGTAAAACGACGGTGCGATCACAAAACCGGTTAGATCAAGCGGCGTTGACCAGCGGTTCGTTACCTCGTCGAAAAATAAAGCGGTCTTACCCCAAGCGTAAACAACGCCGCCGCCCGACGGATGGCCGGAAACGTGCATATCGGCCTGATCGACCTCGCGCATCAGATAGCGAACTTTTGCGGCGAACGTCTTATCGACCTGTCCGCCCTCTATGATTCGGACAGGTTGGCCTTTACCGGAATAGAGATAGATCGCCCGCTCGCGGGCGCACCAATTACCGGGATGAGCGATACCCTCACCGCGAAGCAGAACCGTAAGCGTGAGTGGTGCGTCATCAGTCACATTTAGATATTGGGCCGCGTAAATACCATTTCGCCCACCGATGAACTTATACGACTCCATCCCGTCAGAAAGGATGTCGATAACTGACTCAGGCAGGTAGATCGGATAGCGCGGATCGTATGACTCGAAATAATTTGGCAGCGACGGAATGAGAGCGGTGCCGGGAGCCGTCGAACTTGACGACGAATCCGGGTTTGACGGCGTTTCTTCCTTTCGCCCCGTCGCATCAGCATAACCGCAAACGAACATCCGATTCTCAAGCTGGAAGGCGTGCGAACCGGTTGGTGGCGGAAAATCGAGTGTCCAGGCGGTTTCTTCCGTAAGATCGGATGGCAGCCAATTCAGCACGACCGAACGGCGAACCAAGCCCGCATAAGCTACGAGCGTTACGGTTCCGCTCGTACCGGTCGGCGTCGTGGAAAGCCGTATCTGCGTTCCCGATATAACTTCCGCAACCGTTGTTCCCGCGGCAATCGTAAAGCCTGAAACATTCTCGACCAGCTTTCCAATATCGCCCGCCGTAAATGTTCCGGCGGCGGCGGTAAGAACATCCACAGCTACACTCGTAATAGCCACATCGCGCTCTACGTCTTCCTCGGTGTATTCGGTCTGCGTAAACGGATTTGCCAGAACGATGCGGAAATGCAGGCCGATTCCACCGAGTTTCGTATCGGTTCCAAAGAAGATATGATGCGTCTGGCCTGTGACAATATCAGGAACGACCGCATAGATCGCCTTCTGCGTAACAACAAGAACTTCTGACGTTGCCGATGCCCGGCTTCGTCCACCCGTCGTTTTGCGAAAACGAGCGTACTTGACCGATACCGTACCGGTAAGATTCGCCGCTCCAAAGATCGAATTTTCGATGATACCGACATCGGGTTTCACAGGCTCGGGTAATCCCGCTTCATAAGGCCCGAATTGCGGATCGGTATAAGAACCGTTCCACTTGAGCAGGAAACGCAGGATATTCGACGCGATGACTCCCGGGATTGGCTGATCTTCCAAGAAAACCTGCCCTTGACCGATGTAAACCAGCATGTCCGCAACGGACGAGAATAACGAACCCGCCGGTGGCGTCGCTCCGTCGTCGTCCAAGCCGCCCCAAGTATTCGTGACTTGCTTTAGCAGTCGTGGGCCGGTGATACTACCTGATCCGCCTTCCGGAACACCAAGTCCGCGCCAAGGCCGTGACATCTTTTCGCCGTCTGGCATCAGGTTCCGCGAGCCTTGCGCGTACTCCGCCAACCCGCCGCGCAGATCGACCGCAGCATCAAGCCCGCCTACACCGAATATCCATTCCGCCAGGTTCATTATTTTAAAACTTCGTTCAGGTCAACAGGTTTATCTACGCCGGCCTTAACGACCGCCGCCCGATGCTGTGAAAGTTTTTGCAGTTCCGCCGGTAAGTCTTTTGCGTTACGGAACCCGCATTTCGAGCATTTGACCATCGAGACAATTTTGCCGTGATGATTCGAGTAAAAATCGAACTCACGCGCGGCTATCTGACTTGGGTTGCCATCAATGAACTCGAATATCGGGTGTTCGCACCATTCGTTATCATCGCGGGTCTGAGCTTCGAGCATCGCGGTAAGGCGTTCTTTGTCGCGTTCCCGCCAAGTGAGTTTTCGAGCCAGGTCAAACCAACCGATCGACTCTGCCCACGTTGCTGTATCGTTGCTCAGACGAGCGATGCGACCGGCTATGTCCGTAGTGGTTTTATAATCTTTGGCATCAGCGCATTTCTGATACAAGGAATCAAGGATATTGAGATTATTCCTGACGACGGTTTCGGCGTAGGTCTTCTGCGAGGTTTCGGGAATGCTAAATTCTTTCGCCCAAGCCTTTTGAAACTCGGCGTTCTTCTCGATCAGTTCCGGCGTCACTTCCGGCACTTTGCTGACTATTTCCACTTTGTCGCTCATTTTGATTTACGATTTTGCTGCATCGGTAGCAGCGAATCAGTGTCGAACCCACAATCCTTACGACCAAATGACCGGATTTGAAACATTCCACTGTTGGATTCATGGAGCGATATCCAAACCTCTGTTTTCCGGTCGTGGCTGGCTCTGTCTCGCTAAATTAGCTATCGCTGTCGCGATGTCCGGCATAATTCCCGCATCCAGCGAAGCGGGGTCGGACGGTATCACCGCCGAACGAATGAAGATATTGGCGTTAAATGTGTTCGTTGCTGTCTGCCCCGGCTCCCTGAAACGCAGTGATTTACCCGAAAGATAGGCCAGATAAAAAAACCGGTCCTGGCGCCCGATCATTTTCAGACGGTCGAGCGAGTTAACGAATTTGACCGTAAACGGCGGCTGCTGGTCTGGTGAGTAACCTATCTCGATATCGCTTTCCTTGATCCAATCCAGCCGAAAACCCTTGTCATCAATTTCGCTGCTCAGATCAGCGACACCGGCAACAACCGGAATGGCTGCCGACGGCACGATAAAGCTTTGCCGTTTTTGCAGGTTCGCGTTCGTCTCTTCCTGCCACAGTGCAATGGCCGGTTTAATGAGCGCACGTAATGACTCCCGCGAGTAGTGAACGGACTCAGGGAGTTCGCTCAACTGCTCGCGGGCCATCAGGATCAATTGTTCGATATCGATCGCCATGTTGGTTATTAGTTACCGGTCAGTTCTTTCAAACCGGCGAACTTTGCATCGTTCTGCCAGCCGGGATAAGTGACCATGACATCGGCTTGAAGCACGACCTCTTCGTCGTGAAACTTCAACTTCGTGCCTTTCGTCAAGACGCGTCCGGTCGGGTCCGGTGCTACCTTGAGACCGGGATTCTCGTCTTCGATCACACGACCGACGGCTTCGACGGCTCGAGCGGCTGTCGCGCTGTCAGGCGGTAATCTGTCGGGAACTTCCGGCTGAACCAAATCCGCGCGATCGCTTATCGTGTTGGCCGCGATTGCGTTCGCCGCTGCTTTCACAGGATCGGTGAATTCGTTTTGCGGCTTATTTTGTTCAGCCTCGAAATCCTTGACACCTTGCCCTGCTGTCGGATCGTCTTTCGGGGTTCCGTAAGAGCCATCCGGTCGCGGGTTTTCGGGCGTGCTTCCGTCGTCGGAGCCTTCCGCCTCTTCGATCGCCTCAACAAGCTCCGATTTGTTCATGCTCGATTTGACCTCAACGCCGACACTCTCGGCCTTTTTGATCAATTCATCCTTTTTAAGCGAACCTACATCGGCCGCTCCGTCTTCAACCATGCTTTTCTTATCTGTCATTTTATTCTCCTAATTTAAGTACTGATGCGCTGCATTCTTTCTGGATCCGGCAGCGAGGCGGAATTGCCAATTATGAGTTGAGCGTAGTTCGCCCAAATACTCGACCAATTCTGTCTATGACCTGCATCGGCACCGACCGGCAGCAATGTTGCTATCGCGTGGCCGACAACGCCGTTCTGATACACTTGCGGGCTGCTGAGAACAGGCGGATTACTAAGCGGATTCGCCGGAACGAGTTGCGGTAAATTTACCAACAGATTTCCGTAAGGATCAGCGGTGTAAGCGGTCCCGTTCTCGATGTAATATAGATCGCTCGGGCTCCCGTAAAACGCGAAGTGTTCTCTTGCTCGCATTAAAGCATCAAAGCTCGACGCGAGCCTGCTTTCCTCATCCGGTGCGGTGATCGTTACCGTTGCTCCTGAAATTGGGGTACTTGTGTTGTTAGTTCCCGAAACCGTGCATACTAAAGCAGACTCAACAGTTAAAATTGGCTCATCCGTCAGTATTGGCGTCACGCCATCCAAGATCGTAAGCAGCGAGCCTACATCGTCGGCTGTAAAATTCGCTCCGATTATGGTTATCGGGTACGATCCGATTCCAATTTCAAGGGTGACATTGGAGGTGAAAGTCCGCGTTCGCCTCACCTTTACGCCGCCGTGAATCCCAATATACCCGTTGATCTTTTCGCCGTGCGGGACGACGACAGGCAGTTCGGTAAAATACGTTGGCCGATAGGTCTGATTCTCCACCGAAGCGATCAACGCCTGCACTTCATAATCCGATTGGCATATCTGCTTCTTTATCATGTCGGCGGTGTACGGTGCCGTCGAGATAATGGTGTCGCCGGTCGGGTCGTTTGGTGCGGCTATGCCCAAAAACTTAACCAACCGCCGGAAGCAGTATTCGTATGAAGCTAGTGGTGGGGCTGTAAATGGCATAATTTAATTAGCCGACCTTGCCGCCTGATACCAATTGGTGCCATCAAAGTTGAGCGTGATCGATCTATTGGCTCCGCCTGTAAAATCGCTGCCAATAATAAGGTTGCCGCCGTTTGTCATTTGAGCCGTCGAATCGAAAATAATTGTGATCTGAGTTCCGGCAGTGACGCCCGTTGAAGTGATCGACGTAATAGTCGTTGTTCCGGTGACGTGAAACAGATTCCCGGTCGGCACTATTGCGGCGGCAGACGCCACATTTGCCCCCATGCTGTTAAACCAAGTTCTTGTCGTTCCGTTCAGCCCGACCGCTAACACAGATTGCTCGTGGATCTGAAATCCGCTGCTGGTTCCTGCGGCATTGAAAACCCACGATCCGCCGGAATTTACCAACGTCCATCTTGTGTCATTGCCAAAGGTCGATAAACGGCCCGCACCGCTTCCGTTAGCCGTAATGAAATGTATCCCTGAGTCTCCCAAAATACGCCCCAGAGTTATTTGGGGGATGTTGGTTCCTAAGTCCGCTATATTTAAGGACCCGTTTGCCGCAAAGTGGCTCAGCGGTGTTGAGCTTCCATTCGGCAAAATTTCAATTGCGTTACCCGACTGCGACGCCGCCAACTGCACTCGCAGCACGTCGTCCGTCGCCGACTGAGACGCTACCTGTAACACGCTGCCCGCTGGCGTCGTCACTCCGGGCGCGATAATCAACGGTTCGCCGCTTGCCAGTTGATAGCCGACGCATCGAACATTACTACCACTCTCGGCACGGAAACGGCCAACGTCGCCATTTCCTGTTACGATGTTCGCTCCGGTCGGCAAGTTCAATGTTGAAGCATTATGTGTCAGGGTTATGCCTGAGCCGAATACGAGCGTAAAATCGCGGCCTGCTTTGGGCGTCGTAATATCAATAGCAGTTATCGTCGCCGATCCCGTGACGATAAAATGCCCGCCCTCGCCGATGACCAGTGTTGCCGCCGAAACGATATTCGCTCCCTGTTCCCACAGGGCCGCCAAAGCGTTTGGCGTTACCGCCTTAGCCGTGTCGGTTCCTGTCAGAACTTCGGTTGTCGAAGCAGTTGTCGCTCCGACCCGGGGAGCCGCCTCTACAAGATTCATCCCGTCCGAAATAAATTCAACGACAAAATACGCACCGGAAACTACCCCGGTATTAAGCACGCCTTGTGACTCGAAATTTGTGCCAAAGGTGATGGTGTGGCTCGTCACCCCCGATGTCAGAACGATCAAACGCACGGGAGTGCCCGCCGTCCCCGTGACAACAGCGTTAACAGTCAGATTTCCGGTCGTCGTAAGCGTAAAGACGTTTGCAAGGGTCGCGTCAAGCGTTGATGGTGAGGTCGGGCTTAAAGCTATTGGCACTGACGACAGGCGGCTTGCCCGCACGTCCGCATTAAAATCGTAACCGCGAACCGGCAAAGGCTGATTCCCCTCGAACTGCATTCTGCCGAGCGCATTTTGCCAGAGATCGTAGTAGGAAGTGGCCGCACCGACATTGTTGCACGCCCCGATCCGAACTATCCTCTGATTGGGCCGCGTGGAAAGAAACTGGTTAAGCGCATCGGTCAACGGGCGGCCAAAGAAAATGTCATTTTGATAGGAAACGGACGGAATCTGACTGCGTATTTCTGGATTAGTACTGCTGTTGGCCGTTTCAAGTGCCACAAAACTCCCGCCGGCTACGGTCGTGAAATTTGTCAGCCTCTGTTCTACCGTATAAGGCACGCCGTTATTAAAGATAAATTGATTAACAGGGTCTCCGAGAGAGTGGACCATCGAATTTCCCACACCGTCTCTTATCGCTTTAGGGAAAAAATTAGAGCCAAAGGAGTTTATACGTGTCTGCTGATTCAGCCTCACTGGGCTCTGCACCAAAGCTCCGTAGTAATTTACGACCTGGCTTAAGTCTGAGGCGTTGTTTTCAAAAGAGGTCTCAAATCCCTCGTCCTGAGTACCGATAAATGATACCGGCGGATGTCCGCCTGCTATATGCAAAACACCTGCGGCTAGGTTGGAAGCTGCCCCCGCCTGGACGTTCGTGGAAGTAGGGCTGTTAGTGATCCCTACAGTCGTCCCACTCTGAATAGAAATATTCATCGTCGGGTCGTTTGCCACGTACTCAATACCCATTAAGGTAACGTCGTTGTTTACATCAATCACTACGTGAAAAAATGACGCAACATTCGGATCGTCCATGAGGGCCCGGCGAAACGCTGTAGCAATCAGATTGGCGGTTGTGTGCTCAGCTACTGTCAGCGGGACAAGTACCGTTCGCGGCGACCCTAGCATACCTGCGGCGGTAACTATGGCTTCCGCCACTCCGCTTGTCGTGATTCCACCAGCCGCTACTATTGACTGCCTCTCTACTTGATAAACGCCATAAGTGCCGGAACCTGCAAACTCACAGCCCCGGAACGTTGCGGCTCCTGTTCCGTCGAGCCACGCTGCCCACGCACCGGGCGGTACAAAAAAGTTTGCATCGCAGTTGAGGGCACTGTTTACCGTATCTGCCCTGATGCCGCTATGCGAGTTGCCAAAAAAGATACAGTCCTTATCAAACAAGATCGCCGCCACCTGCCAGACGCCGTCGGTAGAGTCGATCCTGAATCCGGTGACAAAGTTCGCAAGAGTTACAGCCTCAAACGCAAGGTTGCGGCTCACATCCGGGTTCTCTCCTTCACATAAAACGCCGTTGACATCTACGAGATTGTCCCCATCGAGTGTAATGTTCTTAAACTTGATATTGTCCGTGTTGCCCCCGATCAGGAACATCGGTTTGTTGGGAGTTATACTTCTCAAAGTCGTCCCGAAAAAGTCGAACCCCATCCCCACGCCTTCTATCACTGTGTTGCTGGGCAGTATGTGACTTCCGTTGGTCGTCCAAATGCCCTCAGGCAGAAATAAGCGGCCAAAATCGTTTGCCACAATACTTGCCAGTATTTGATCTATGACCTCGGTACATAGCGTCGGAGTCCCGCCGACAAACCACGCCACGTTCATCTTATTAACGGCTCCGGGTAAGAACCTTATGTTTGCGGTTGCGTCCGCTTGCTGAAACACCTGCTTGTTGCCGGGGTCGTCCATCAGGCCGATGGTAAGTGTCTGTCCCGCCGAGACCGTTATCCGCCCGGTCTGCGTAAATACAAGCCTTATATTCGATGGAACAGTCACACTTGCGGCAACATTCGTGTTCTCGCTTATGACGAGCATCGTCTCCGCAACGCCGATGGCCGCAACCGCCGTCGCAAGCGAGTTCGCGTATTGCGACGAGAGTGTTGCAACGCGCGGGTCGTTATCGCCCATGGCTACCGGATCGTCAGCAGCAACCGGTGGGAACGAAAGGCGGACCGACCCAAAAATCAATGCGGTTGCTTTCGCAATAATATTTACCACTCCGCCAATTATCGAACCTGCCCATCCAGACCCGTCTTCTACCCCATGGATGTTGTAGGCTTTCGATCTTAACCGGCTAGATGAATCGGAATACTCGGTTCTATAAATTTTCCAGACGTTCTCTACACGGTGAGAATCTACATCCAGCGCTTGTTTTTGGGCAATAACGAACGGAGTAAACGCCTTAGCGTCAATCAACAACAACTGATTGAGAATAAATTTAGCCGCGCGATAAGCGGCCACCAATCCAAACTCACTTGGTATCGGTGGTGTGTTGTTTAGATTCGCAACATCGGCGATGGCAGCCGACCCCCATAATTCTGCCGTTAATTGAGCTACCGGCGTAAAAGACAAATGATATGTGATCGGTGACGCCGTTCCGATAAACAGAATCGCCCCGACGCCCGCATTTTCTTTTCGGGTTAGTTGGTCCATCGTCTGCACGATGTCAAGAATCCGCCAACTATCCCCCGATCCGCAGCGAAACCGGACAAATCGGGCGTCTAATTGTTGTGTGTCGGTGATTACTGTCCCGGTATTGGTATTTGCCTCAAGGTTAAAATCGATCTTATTCGAGCGGAACGCCTTGTTTGTCGTGGACAGCTCGAGCATCATCGTGTCGAGCACGTTCAAAACGATCAGCGTGGCAAAGTGCGTATCAAGTTTTTGCCTGATAAGCTCTCCGCCCGCAAGATCCAAGGCATTCGCTTCTATTTCCTGAATAATCATCGTTACTTCGGCTTGTTACCTTTATTCCCGCCCTTTCCACCGTCCGCTGGCGGATCGTTTGCCAGCGGAGTTTGTGGATCGATAACCGGCGGATTCGCAATGCTCGCGCTCGCATTTACCGAGATAGCAGTAAGTTCGGTTTGAAACTTCTCCATCATTTCGGCTCGCTGGTCGTCCATCATCGTCTGAACCTGTTCCATCGTCAGAACGCCCTGCGTCGGAACTCCGCCGCCCATTTTCGTAACGGCCTCAGTCATTTGGCGGACAGCCTCGACCATCGGCTCGTTGAACCCGCGACCGATGTTTTCCGACGCCTTGAGCTGCTTGTCGTCGATCTCGGTTCGATCGGTGTGCGCCAAGCAATAGAGATCGACGGAAACAGGTGCTTCCGGTATCTCAAGATTTGGAGCGTCGTAAGATTTCTTGATCTCCGACGGATTCTTCATTTCCGCCTCGGTCGCGTTCAAAATGCGATTTGCTCGCTGAATGTTCGTATTCAGATAAGCAAGCACTTCGTTATAGACCTTGATCGGAATGCTCGTTAAATCGCTGACATTGTAGCCAGCCGCCGAAAGACGGCTGATGCCGTTCTGTTTTACGAATAGAAGTAATTCATCAAGAAACGGGCCTTTGAACGGCACACCGTTCTTTACCCGCGTCGTGCTCGGCATTACATCCGGCGTCCGTGACGGCATGATCACTTCGAGAAGATCCTTGCACGCTTTAAGCCCGCGGTCCTCGTCGGTAACGTGATAGCCCGTCAATGAATGGATAACCGTTCCGCCGAGAGATTGCGTCTCGCGGAGATAGATGTCGGCACATTCGCGCGGGCTGCGACGAATCGATGAAAAGCCGGACGGCGGATTCGTGAGGAAGGTCTGCTCGTTGAACGGTTCCGGTTTTGGCTCGTTTTCCGAGACGGTTACGTGCGGTTCGAACGGGATGGTGAAATCCCCACCCATCAACGGCATTATCGCGAACGGCGGATAATAGTTGTGGTTCACCCGATTCTGTCCGCGCTCGTTTTTCGGGTTGAAATCACCATAAGAATTGTTGCCGTGCATCCGGTAGAGCGGGATGGGCAGTAAGAACGACATTGCGAAACGGGGCAACTCGTCGGTTGATGGTTTCGGAGCGTTCGCCAAGGCGTTCATACCGATACTTGGATCGGTAAGGCTCGCGTTATCAAAGGCCGTAATTCCGCCATCCTCTTGGTCGTTAAATTCAGGCTGCGGCATTGCCGGAGCAGACGGCTGTGCGGGTGTATTCCCTAAAGCCTCTGCTGCCATTTCTCCGAAATTCTCTTGCATCGTTACTCCTTTCGAATCGCCAATCACGAATCGAACTTTGCTTTGTTGGTTGAAATATTGGACGAGCTACCAAACCCGACCGGTGCTGCGTCTTTGAAACGCCTTTGAAACTCTTTTGAGAAGTCTTCCGTCTCTTTGGCGAGATTCTCGCGAAACTCCTGAGCCCGTTGAGCACTCCGGTATTCCGGTGACTTCTCGAAATCCGTCAGACGATCGCGAATGCGTAAAAGCCGCTCAAGTTGCGGTATCACGTTCTCATACGTCGGCTCTTTATAGCCGTAAAACTCTTTGTCGATTGTGTCGCCTATCGAACGAACGCTCTTTTTCTTCCAGACTCGACGTTCGCCGATGCGAAGTGCAACGTGGTCGTAAGCTCCTTTCTCCGGGAACGGGCCAAGGATATCGATCATTGGTTCTTCCTTTTCGGTTTCGGGATAGAACTCTTTATCGAACCGCATTTCATTCCAGGCCTTTTTACCGCCATCGAGTTCCTGCGGCCTGAGCCATTGCAGGACGAAAAAGCATTGCTGGCCGATGTATTCGACCGATGTCAGGCCGTTGATAAACCGCCAATCCGCCGGCATGAGCGAAGCAAGACGTTTGGCGTCCATTTTGTCGGACGGCAAACGCATGTAGTTATCGGAAAGCTCGTTACCCAGGGCGAAGTATTCGCCAACATCGGGTATCTTTCCGACGTTCTCCCAATCAGCACGAAGAAAGGCGTCTCTGCGTCGTCGCGAGCAATCTGCAAGGTATTTCACCGCCCGCTCATAGATGTCGGGCGTACACGCGTATCGGTACGGTGTACGAACATGCGGGATCAGGTCTTCCGAGAAGTGAATCCTCATCTTTCCGAGATCCCAAGTTCGGTGTTCCTGCCCCCAAACGATGATGAAATTCGGCTCGCCAAAATTATTTACACCGCCGACACGGGTTAGCTCTTTCTGAATTTTTGTAAGATCAACGGGACAGGCAGTATTCCGCCACGTCGCCGGATTATCCGGGTCGAGCGGTTCTACTGCCTGAGCCTGTTGTCGTTTGACGGCTTCCATTTTTAGTAAGCAACGTCCTTATCGCCCCATACCGCAAGTAGATACAGGTCGGTGTCTGCCGGGATTGCCGTAAGACGTGCCTGTTTCGGGTCTGTCGGATGCGGAGCAACAACGGTTGCGTTCCAATCGGTGCCGTCTGTGATGTTGAACACGATGCCGGCCAACACGCGGGTAAGCCCGGTAGCCACATCGACGGTCGTCAAAACGCCATCACCAGCGAATTTGTGGAATTCGACCGGATGATTGGCGATACGAAACGACGGATCATGCAGTCGCGCAAAGATCGTATTTGTCAGATTTGCGTGAAGGCCCGGCGGTTTGGTTATCGCCACAGGTGTAATAGCCATAATATTCTCCTCGGAAAACTTGCCCTTTGACGGGGTTGTTACGCCCCGCCAAAAGACTCGTTTAATTAGTCGTTACCGATTCCAAGACCTGCAGTCGACAAGTTCGTCAGCACTCCACCGACAGCGGCCGGGGATTCTGCTCCCATCGTACCGATGCCCTTGAAGTAAATGTTTTCCTTGTCGTAGTGACGATCAACGCCGGGTGCGCGGTATTTGTAACCGTGCTCGCCACGAAGCGGGGTGAACTCGCGAAGCTCGAATATATCGATTTCGCTGAGATCCACTTCGTAAACTTCGTTCTTCGGGATGTAGTAGTCGTAATGAAACGCCTTCCCGTCAAACATCAGTTCGTGATCCTCGTAACCACGGTCGAGAGTCTTGGTCTGACCGTAACCCTGCGTCGCAAAGCCGGTTGCCTCGTATGCGTCGATTTGCGTCGAAGCATAGAACATTCCCTTGCTCGTATCGCCGTAATTACGGCTGCGTCGTGCGGACCGAAGTCTGCGCATGAGCGCGGCCGACAAAGCGGCACCGCCCGCGTCGATGGAAACTCCCGTCAAACGGTCATTGATCGTGCGATCGGCAAGCGACTGAAACGCACCCGATGTTCCGATGAAATACGGAACGCCAGGCCAACCGTTGTTATATCCGTTTTTGGGATAAATACGGTCGTTGTTGGCGATACCGAGAGCTGCCAATGCAGCCGGAGCGCCGTTAAGATCAAGGATCGTGCTGGCGTCGGTATCGACGACGAACGTCAAGGTCGGACGATAGATAGACGCGACACGGACGTAGCCCTTTAGGACCGCCGATGCGTCGCGAATTTCGAGCAGGTCGCCCTCTTCGAGCAACTGCACGCCGAAAAGATTACCTGCGTTATTACAGGTCACAACGCCGGTGCCGGTGTTGATCGCCGAAACGCGAGCAAGTTCGTTCGTGCGGTTCTGCCAAAGCTGACGAGCTTTGTCGCGGCCATACGCTTTATACATGTCCTCGATCAGTTTCCCGACATAATCGAGAGACTTCGCGGGCTTCTGTTTAAGCTCGGCCTTGTTCTGGACGTCCACGTTGCCATCCCACTGCAAAGTCGCTTCATCAACGATCGCCGTAAGGTTCATCGTGATGTACTTCGCATTGGTCGGTTCCGGGAACTGCTGACCAGCGTTCGCGTTCGAGAACGCCTTTTGCCGAATGTGGTTCGGCCCACGCGTTTGAAGCATGTAGAACGCTCCGCGAGCGTTGATATTCAGCTTCGTTCCGCGATTTACTTTCCGCCAATTCTTGAGCAAGCTGTCCGGCGGAAGAAGGTCGGCGACCTTGTTCTTCGCGTACAGCTCGTCAAGAGTGACGGTAATATCATCGTGCTGTTGATAAGTAGCCATGGTTTAACTCCTGAAAACGGAGCTATCTTTGGGTTGCCTGTTTTGCCACACCGAACCGCTCGCCGAAACCGACAACCTTGTCATTCTTCGGTGGCGGATTGATGCTCGAACGGGGCTTATCTCCCGGAATAGCTGTTTTGTCAGAAGAAGCTGTATCGGCCGGCGGCGGTTTCGGTGCTGTCGGCTTTAGCCCGAGCACTTTCGAGAATGATTTCAGGACACTCTGCGTTTTTAATCGCATCGCTCGCTCGTAGGCCGCGGAACTCTGTTTGAACCATTGGTTTTCGGTGTCACCTGTTGACCAGAAATCAATTAAGGGCAGGAATGCTTTTGCGTCGTGCATATCTGTTCCGACAAGGGAACGGATGGCCCGCTGAACATCCAGCTTCGCGTCCTTTACTGTCTGTGAATCTGTTGGTTTAACATCGAATCCGTAGTTCTTGAATTCCGGATCTGCAACCGTGGTAAATGTTGCAGTCTCGAACTCGCCATAGGTTTGGTTAACTCTCGCAAAGAGTTCCTCGGGCGTTTCGATCTTCTCGCTGCCGTCTGCTTTCTTCTGACTATCCTCCGGCTTGGCTTTTAGCTGTTCGAGTTCCTTGCGAAGACGGGCCGCTTCGTTTTCAGGCGTGTTGGCCATTTCAAGCTCACGTTCGAGAAACTGTTCGAAATCCTTCGCGTCGTCATTTAGGCGAAGCGTGATGAATTCGAATGTTTTCTCAAGAAGTTCCTGCGGGAGATCGGCCGAAAGGCCAAAATCCGTTTTGAGAACATGGTTCACACCAAACACGCGGTTTGAGTGATCGCCGATCGCTGTTTCAAAGATGGCCTTCTGAACCCGCGTCTTTTCGTGGACGGGAAGTTCGTTAATAACTTCCACGGCCTTTCCGGTCGCGAGTTTGGTATAGACATCCATCGCGGTTTCAACCACATCGACACCGCCATGCTCTTTGAATTGGCTGTCCAATTTATTGAGCCGTTCGGTGATCTTGGTCTGATCCGCTTTCAGCGTCTCGTTCTCTTCAAGAACTTCTTTGTGAGCCCTGCTTCGGTTTGTCGGTTTCTCGTCCGCTTTTTCCTCTGCCGGTTGCGATTCGTCCGCGGCCTCTTCCTCGGGTTTGGCTTCTTCGTCTGGAATTTCTTCATCAGACTCGGCCTTTTCCGGCTCTTCGGTCGTTTCCTCGTCGCGGGATGGATCTGCTTGACTTTGGCTTGCGGCCGCGTCGGTTCGAGCCTTTTCAAACAGGCGGCTGAAACCGCCGGACTGCTCGCCATCGTCGCTCGCTGGCTGATCCGCTACATTTTCAGGTGTGTCTTCCGCGCTGGCTCCTGGTTCAGCGGGTGCCGGGACTTCGGGTACATCGGCGCCGGAATTGTCTTGATCTACTAACATTTCGATCTGTGTCCTCATAGCCAGCGTTTCGGGTTGTTCTCGCCTCGGCTGAAACGGCTATTCAAAAGAGCCTTGGCGGTATGTTGTTTGCCAACAAAAAAGCCGACGCATCGAAAGAACGTGAGTTCTCGCGTGTGCATCGGCTTTTTTAACGGCAAAAGTAGAAACCTATTCAGTTTTTGACAGGGCGGTGCGGGAAAATGCGAAACCCGCACCGCCCTGTCAGGAGACCAACGGTTTATGTCGGACCGTTGTTATTGACCGGGAGGTACGGCCAATCTTGGTTGCGTGGGTCAGGAGTTGAACCTGATGTTTTCCGGCTTATGAGACCAGCGAGCCTACCCCTTGCTCCATCCCCGCATAAATCAAAATGGCAGGATGGTTTTATGTGGCAACATGGAACCGTGAATAGGGTTCCTTATTTGTTCACATAAGCTGAGGAAATCCCAAAAAACCTTTGACCAGCATTTGCTCCACTACCATCCGGCATCACCCTTACTCTCGCGGCATCTCGCATAAATTTTCAATCCTTTTGATCTGCTCGGCCTGATTCAGGGCTATCACCTGCAAATCACCGACCACGCGAGCGAGTAGCAAATTCGCTTTGACGACACAAAATAAAACGTCTCTTTCGTTTTCAACATGTTTTTCGTGGCGGCTGAACAATGCGTGCATCGAAGTCTCGATTTCACGCATATCCGTCTTATTATTTACCACATCTTTTACCGTATCGGCAATGTCCCTTTTACGGAGTATGCGAATACGATCACGAGAATCAACGCTCATAGTTTAATTTACGGTTGCTGGCGGAGCGCCTTGGCTCGCTCCGGCTTCGCCCGGCGGTAATGGTTCAGGATTCATTGCTCCATTGACCGACGCTCCTGCGTTTTCAGCTATTCCAGCCACGGCGCTCGCTTGGACGGCGTTTGTCGCGGTAAATGATCGAGCTGCCGATACCATCATTTCGCAACCGGCGATTAAGATCTCGTTCGGCTGCTCGGCACCAGCAAGGCCGTTGATCTGATCGATATAGAACTCGATAAAGACAAGATGCTCGTCGGTTTGGCGCGGTTTGGTTCGCGGGTCTTGCATCAACGACGCGACGATCTCGGGGCGAAGCTGCTGAACCGGCATTCCGGTCATATCCGGAACGAGCGTAAACGCCTCGTTTGGATTCAAGACCTCAAGTTCCGTTTTCATCGCCTGATAGCGTTTCGCGGCCAGCCGCTTCTGAGCGCCGTAGTTCGATATGTCCATATCGATACCGAGCACGCTTTTGACGATATGCGAGCGTAGTTGGATCGGCAGCGGGTTCGGCTCCATGAACAAGCCCATCTGCACGGCAGTAAAGAATCGCTCTTCGAGTTCGCGCTGTGTACGCGGGATGTCGGTACCGTCAACGACGAGGACCATAAGCTCGCGTCGGATGTCGAGTTCCTTGAAAGCCTTGATGTCCTCGGCTTTCCATTCTTCTTCGAAAGTTCCCTTGATAAGTTCAAAGGCCTCATCCGGTGCATGTTTCTGCCACAGTTCGAGCCATACAAACGTAGCTTCGATCTGAGCGATCGCTTTCGCTTGCATCGTCGGTGTCATCAGGCCGAGCGATTGGCTTAATGCCATTTGACGGCCACCGAGCGTTTCGTCGTTCTGATCGACGTTGCCAACAGTTTCGTTGAAGATGCCAGATTCTTCCTTGGCAATGTCGATAATCATCTGGATGAAGTTATAAACATCCGCCGACAATGCTCCCGGTTCGAGATAGCCGATATATTTCCGCCAATCTACGTCGGCCGTTTCGGATAGCTGGTGCTTACGCTGGAGTATCGCTCCGGGTTGACCGGCATTTGTTACCTGATCTTCATCGAATCCGCCATAGGTATCGATAACGAGCGTTGACGACGCTCGTCGTCGCGTATGCGAATACACCATGCTGACGATGTTCGTGGCCGCATCCTGTAATTTTAGAAGTTGCTCTTCGCCCTGCGGGAACGCCGATTGAGCATCGATCTTCCAAGGAACGCCAAACCATTCCTCGGTGAAATGTTGGTTGCCAATGCCGATGATCTGTTCACCGTGCATAATGATCAACGCACCCTCGAATGAACCGAATTGACGAACGAACGCCTCTTCGATCGTTTCATCTTGGTTGATGGTGAACTTGGACTTGGCGTGATTGTTTTCATCCTCATTCCAGATGCCGTTTTCGTCCTGCGTCCATACTGGCAGACACCAGCCTGTAGGCTCACGCCAGCCGACACACGCACGCGGGGTTATCCACCAGCAATTGACCTCGACAAGCTCATCGAGAGCGTAGCCTTTCGGTTTATATGCCGTACCGGTCGAGGTCGAAGTATTCTCGTTTAGCTCGTAATGCCAGCGTGCGGATTCCGACCATTGGCCTTCGCCTGTTTGAAGCAGAGCTTCAAGATGCGGGGCCATCGCGACTACTTCGAATGCCGGAACAAGTGGATGATAGTTGAACCAGGCGGCGTTTTTGTATTTGAACCCAATGGAATTGTAGGAGTCGAACCGGATAAGCAGCGGCGAGACAGCTCGGACGTTCATTTCGCCGGTGTCTTTGCGGAGCATACGGCCGGTCAGAGCATCGACCACTTCGGTTTTCGCTCGGTTGTCGAGTACCAGCGTATTCGTGCCGCAATTCGGACAAACGAGTTCGGCCGAGTGCTGCAAGATCATTCCAACTTCGCCATCGTCGTCGAATTCCGGATCTGCGTATTCGAGATCTACATTGCCATCAACGACTTCACCCTCGATTGCTTCCAGTTCCGGTTCCGGCACCTCGGCTCCGGCCTCAAGCTGAGCGGGTTCGCTTGGAGGTGCATCGGTGCGACCGCCAGTCATATCGACCACTTCGGGAGCGTCTGACTTCTGACTCTCGGCAATGTCCTTGTCGCGGAATTGATCGGATATATCGTCGATTTGTAGATCTTCGGGTGTGAATTGGAAACCGCAGCTATGGCAGGTGTAGGTAGTGTCGCCGGATTTTGTCTCTTTCTTAGCTTTTTCCGGTATCTCGATAATGGTGCCGCCGACCGGTAAATAGTTCGAATGAACGAAAGCGAAGCGATGAAGCTGGCAAAGTTCCGCCATCGTTCCATCCATCTGCTTGCTCCAATTCGTCTCGCGAATATACTTGGCAATGTTCCGGGCAAGGTCGGCAGCCGCTTTCTTTTCCGGTACGTCGCGCACGGCCTCGATATCGATCTGAACTTTGGTTGTAACGCTGGTAGCGGTCTTTGATCTGATCGAACGGCCAATGACGGGATAGGTCACCATACCTTTTCCCATGAACGGGCGCCATTGCGAGTTGATGCCGCTGCGGTTGTAGAAATAACCGAAGTAATCGCCTCGGTTCCGCATTGTCATCGTAATACCGTCGCCGAGCCGCGGCCGGTTCGCTTCGTCGTAATCGTCCGCCCAATGTCGCGTGCGAGCGCGGACCATGTCAGGGAACGTGATTGATACCGTCGGGGATTGTGTTCGCTCTGCCATGATGGTTTATACGGATTCGGGCGTTAAGCGTGGGTCGATGTCCACATTCTCAAGTTCAAGTTTGCGGGCGTCTAGTACCCGCCATTGTTCGACTGCCGACAATTGGGAGAATTCCGTCTCGGTGTCGCCTGAGATACTCGCTACAAGTTTCGCTTCGGCTTCCCTGATCTGTTCGGGGTCATCCCAAAACGGTCGCTTGTTCTTCTCTTCTTCGGACTTGGGCCGGACGGCTTCACCGCCAACATTTTGCTTTGATTCTGAGATTTTTGCAAGCACTTCCGTCCTGAATCGACGCATATCTGCATCACGCCGGGCAAATGAAGCATCGGCGGTCGCTTTCAAACTGCTTTTTGCGATGGCTATTTCACGCTTGATAAACTCCCGGATCAGCCAGACAACAAAGCCGACGAACACGGAAAACATCATTCCGGCGAGCACGGCAACGAGGATTATTACGATGTTTTCGGGTGTCATAGTTTTTCAGCCTCTGCGCGATAGCTTCCACGAATAACTGAACCGTATAACCCCGCTTCTTTGAAATGCCGTTGAACTTGCGGCCAATTTGGTGATTTGTCGAGGTCGTCGCCGACTGCTTGAAATGACATAAATATCGGCAAAATTAACGCGAGTTCGTAGGCCGTAATGTCCGGCTGAGGGACATACTCCCAATATCGAAACGTCATTCCATGCCGAACGACGAATTGTAGTTGAATCGGCGAGTCTTCGATAATCGGCCTCATAAAAGCGGTTGGACTGTCGTCACTCCAAATTTTTAATGTTTGATCACTCATACCTACATTTCCCTCCAATCTCCATTGCCGTTCCCGTTCTGGACCTCGACAAGATAGTCTTCAACGCCGCCGTCTTTGAGACGCTTGGCCTGTTTCATTCGGGCTTCGTATTCCCGACGTGCAAATTCCTCGCGTGCCTGGGCGAGCGATCTGTCGTCCTCGCGCGGCAGATTCGCGATATTCTCAGGGAGCAGCGATGGCGTATTCGCTGCCAGATGCTCCATGTATTTTTCTTGAGGACTCGCGGCCGGGGGTGCCACATTCCACATTACACCGAGTGCCTTAATATCATCAATGATGTCGTCGAACTGCTTGACCGGACGCATCGCCTTAACCGCTTTCCCGAGTTCGGATTCAGGATAGTGGTAGGCGCCAATCTGTTTTCGCGCGGTCGCGTAACCTTTCTCTGATTCGCTGATCGTTACGAACCACGTCGCGAGCCGATCATTGTAGGCCAACTGATATTCGTTATCCGGTGCTACAAAGACGAGCTTGCACCGGCCGAACAATTGCGGCCGGTACGGATTCGGTAGATCGTTTTCGACCGGTGTCCACCAATCGTTGACTTGCTCGATTCCCTCATCATAACCCTTATCGGCTCGCCACGCGTGCCAGCGTTCGCCGTATTTCAGCAGTAAGACCTTTCGGAGCGATTTGCGCTCGTGAGAATTATACGAGGCCCAAGGCTCGTGAGTGAATTTGTTGCCGAGACTGTTACGAAGCCCGTAGGTCTGCTCGTGACCGCGCCATTGTGCGACGGCTTGCTCGGTGCGCAACCCGTTCGGTTCAAGGTTGAGAGCGACAAAGATAAATATCGTGTCGCTGTACGGATAGAACGCCGACGGCTGCCCCGCCAGCATATACGACCAATCGTGGCCCTCGCTTTGGCCGTAATCGTGCCAGCGGGTAACACGCCAATCGTCGGGGATCTTGAATCGATCCTGATCGTCATAGAACCGATTACGTTGTTTCGATGCATCGAACGCTTTGACCAATTCGCTCTGCGTTATGAACACCAATTGCTCGGGACAGGTGAAGACCTTGCCCGGCTGTGCCGCGTCATAGTTACGATCAACCTCTTGGGCGATCGTCGTCTGTGTCATTTTGACGCCGATCAATCCAAAGGGCAGTGAATCGTACCAGCATTTGTCTTTAAACGGGTTATCCCGCCAATCCATTACAAACTTACGTGTCACGCCATCAAAAGCGAGGTCTGCGTATTGGTTCATCTTACCGGCAACGGACGACGGTATTATTAGGGAGTCGGTCGTCTGCGAGAGTGATCGAAACTGCGGATAACCGGCGAACGGCCAGAACGCGAACTCGTCGAGCATCGCACAAGTGACACGACCGCCGCGCCCCATGTTCTCGACGGGTGCCTCACCAAGCAGAGTGTTTTGGTTCTCAGGATTAGCGAGCTTCATTGTGCCGAGCATGTCGCGCGTCACATCAAAACCTTTCGGGTGCTGCCATTTGGGAAGCAGCCTCATTTGATACCGAACACGCTCGAACAACGTATTTTGGTTCTTCTTGCTGTCAACTTCGTCCTCTTTACGGGTCGAGAGCAACATCGAAAAGCCGTCGTAGAACAGCCAATTGTGCAAGCCCCACCGGACAATGGTTTCAGTCGCACCCTCGTCGCGCGATTTCTCGATCAGGCCGGACGTTCGCTGATTGAAAACTATCTCGTCGAGCCATTCGACTAATTCGGCTTGTTTCGGGTGCAACTCGAACGGGACCACAGACAACGGCGTTCGCGCTCGCGGATCGTAACCCCATCCGTACATCTGGAACCAATAAGCTTTGTCGTTGTGGATCTTGTGAAGCTCGGCTTCGATTGCTTCTTTGCTGGTGATCGTCTGCAAATGCTCATACCGCATCGTCGCGAGTCTGGCCGCTCGGTGCAATTGGCGCGTCACGGATTCTATCTGGAACTCGCGGGCGTTGAACTCGATCTCATTCTTGGCTTCGGCTTGCAGAATGCGTAGGCGTGAGACTTCGGGTTCGATCTTCGATTCGCAGGTCATCGCCGCTTGCAGAGCACGGCGAAGCATATCGGGTAGTTTTATCCCGGCGGGAAGATCGACACGCGGCGGCAGGTCGTATGCGGCTGCATATAGTTCTTCGTCTGGCAGAGTGTAGGCAAGATCAAACATTTCAAAGAAAAACAAAAAGTTTGAACGCAGTATTTATCAAGACTAAATGCTTGTCGTCCATGGGGTGAATACTCGCTTTGAGCGGGTAATGTTAAACACTATCCAATTACTCCGAAATGTTCATGCACCTTTTCAATCGGCACGCCCCGGCCTTTCGCAAAATGTTTATAAACTTCTGGCCGATCAGCGTCAGGATGGTTTTCAAGATACTGTTCGATGGCGGTGACCATCCGTTGAACCTTTTGCTCGTTCTCACGGTCCTGTTGATAGATCCCGCTTATCTTGGCGAATTTGTCGAGACACATATCCGTCGTCTTGATCGCGTCGAGAGCGAACGAGCGTAGATCAACGTGCCGGACGCTGATCTTGTCGATCTGGAGTATCTTGCCGAAGACCATATCGCCGTCAACATTAGCGTCCGAGGCCATTATCATCTTCCCGATCTCTTGAACAGCGTTCAGCAGGTTCGAAAGCGGAGCGGTCTTTTTCGTCGGTGCTCCGCTTGGTAATAGCTCGGTATAATCGAAGTACGAGACGCTTATCTCGTGTGAGAACGGGTTAATAGCAATCTTGAGCGGATCGAGCGGGTCGGACAGGTACATTTCTGCGGCTGATCGAAGCTTTTTCGTGAATACGAGCTGTTCTTTGAATTCGGCTATGACATCAACGGCCTGTTCGGTCTTTTTTTGCTGGATAAGTGCCGCGACTTCAATCTTTAAGCAGTTTTCGGTATGGCGCCGAATGGCGTCGCGGGCTGTGTCATTATTTTTGATCTGGCGTGATATGACGCGAAATGCTACACCCTTGTGAATGGCTGTGTTAATTTGACCCACTTGCTCGTGATGACAGATCGTACACTTACGCCCGACCTTCTGTTTCGCGGGCTTTACAGATTTATTTTTCGCTGCGGGTTTCGCGGCTGGTGCCGTCTTTACAGGCTTTTCTGCCATTGCGAAATGATACACGCAAATAAAGTTCAATTACAAGTAGATAATGCTTGACATCTCGGACAGTACCCAGTATCGTCTTCATTGGATGAACGATTTTGAGTAGATAAACACAGGAGATTAACGATATGTCAGACCAATTAGAAACGATCATAAACACAAACGGCGCAGATAACGCGAGCTGTCCGAGATGCGGGAATTACAATGCGATGCTCACGAACTACTCATATCGAGGCGACGAGGCGACGGACGGCAAAGGCTTATCGACCTGCCGAGACTGCGGACATCAGGCGTATGTCGTCACAGAAGGAGCAAATCAATGACACAGATAATCACACTACCTAGCGGCAAACAAGTTACCGGCACGACCTACGTCAAGGCCTGGAAAGCACTTCGGGCGATGACACCTGAGCAACGCGAGCGGTATCGCTCGGAAACTTGGAGTTGGTGCCACAACTCAGGTAATGACATTTTACGCGAGATCCGGCGCGGAGTTCACGACCGGATCAATCAGCGAGGAGGTTTGACTGTATGACAAATCGAAGAACACAACACCTACGCCGGAGCACGGACCGGATGATGCTGGCCGCGATCGTATTGGTCGCACTCGTATCACTCGCCAGTGGTTACTACTTTGCCTCGACTAAGGCAGATATGCTTTGCCGTGAGACGGTTGAGCGAGAATTTGGAGGAACAAAATGAATTCAGTTCACGATTATAAAGCGAAAATCAAGATCGGTGTGAATATCAACGCCACGGTCACATACATGCGACGACCTAACGAGCCGGTAATGCGAATCGGCACAGTCGTAAAGGTTCAGGGCAAGGAATACGCGGTCAAATACGGCAATCAGCCGAATGAGCGCACTTGGTTGCGGTTCCCTCTCGTTCGAGAGCTTGAGGTCATCAACGGGAACAAGATTCAGTATTCAACTTTTGACAAAAAGACCGGCGAAAAGGTCAGCACGACGATAGTGGAGGTCGGAAAATGATACTCCAAGTTGAATCACTCGGTAACGACGAATGGAGCCGTCAAACGCTTCGCAACGTCAAGAGCGGTCGGATCTACGTCGATATAAATCTCGGCGAGGGCACACCGGATTGGCATTCTACGACGGATTGGGGCGAACCGCTCGGACGGTTACGCAAGGATATCGTGTTCGAGGTCGTTGAAAGACAGGAGGAAATTTAATATGGCAGAAAAAGCAAAATGTGAACGATGTTTAACGAACATTGGAAACTTTGGTACGCAAGATTATTGCGTCAAATGCTCCGAAAATCTTTGTAATAAGTGCATGGTTGAAACCGGTTGCCGTGGCTCTGATGGCCTGTCGTTCGACATCCCGAAAGAGCAACACAAGGCTTGGTCCGAATCCGAGGATCTTGAATTTGCCGACGTTGACAAAGAAGATCGCTACGATATCGACAATATGTGCTTGCCTTGCGGCAACCCCATGCAATTCTGCACTTGCTAAACCACAGACCGGCGGCACCGAGCCGGAACGTGGTGCTTAAAAATAACTGAAATGAAAAAACTAAACACAATTCTACTCACTCTTATTCTTGCCGCATCGGTTTTTCCGTGCGGCGCGCCGACAATCATCACTGGACAGGTTGACGCCTATTCACCCGCAACTGTTACTCTCTACAACAGAGAAAACCTTGTCGTCGAACAGGTGCGATCAAGTCACTTTGGTTACTTCGCGTTTGAGAATGTTTATACCGAATGCGACGCGCCGATTACTGTACGGGTGCATCACAAATATTTATTGTTTGAATCGGCGGTTCTTGAGGATAAGGAATTCGACGGGTTTATTTTCAGGTTTATTGGGAGAATCGGCAATGAGCAAGCTAAAAGAATTCGTTGATGAGGTTGACGCCCTGACGGGAGATTCCGACCTCGTAACCATCTGCCGGGAACCGGCGATCGCTGCCGCTGAATTTGTTAAAAAGCGTATCGACGCGGCCGCAAAAGGCGGAGCGGCTACCGCCGGCAAACCGCGAAAGATTCGGGTCCGAACGAAAGACGCGAAGAAATGGCGTGAAGCAAAACGGAAATACCGGGCTAAGAAAGCTGAGGAGAAAGTATGAGCATCAAAGACAAGATACGGGCGATGCCCGATAAAATTGAAATCTTCGTTCGAGCACCGGAACCTACGGAATTGGTAGTTAATGGCGAGCAAATGTTCACATCCGCTGAATGCCAAGCTCTTGTGGACAGCCATAGCAAGTTGCTTAGAATTGTTACGTGGATGGCGTTTCCTGTCGTAGAGAACGGCCCACCCATCGGTCAAGCGGAGCTTGTTGAAGTTATCGCCGAGGCTGAAAAACTTTAGAATAACGAATTCTGAATCTTGTACGTTCTACGCGCCGGGGCTGGTTGCTCCGGCGTTCTTTCGTTGTCCAGCCATATCTCGGGTTCGGCGGTCGATTTGCGGATCACGTAGGTCAGATCATCGGCCTTATCGTTCATCGGCGGAAACGGCCAGCCGTTGAAATCGGCGCGGTAGAATTTCTTCTCAAAAAGCGACCATACAAGATCGTCCGAGCGGATCGTTCCCCATTTCACGCGGTAATAACCATCAGGCCGAGCTGTCGCGGCTTCTATTTGGAATTTATCGAACATGATCGGTAAAGGATGAAAGATCAGGAGTGAAAACAACCAAATTTTCTTCAATAACCACCACTGCGAGTATGTCAAAATAAGCCGTATCTTTCGCAGGAAAGTGGATTTTTTGGTTTGCGACGTGGCGACGGCCGGTGGTAACCTCAACGCGCAATAAGAGCTGGTTTTTCATCACGACTAAATCACAAGGACAAGACGGTGAGACCGCTCGGAAGACGTGAAAGTTTTGCAGAATTAAGTGTTGAGATGCCATTAGTTCGGAGAGAGCCCCGAATGAACCAGTCGAGATCGCCTGATCTGTTCCGCGAGTGAGGTGTGAGTTGTAATGCCTCATACGGCACATTTCTGTGCAGTATTTCTTTTTGCGGCCGTAAATTGTAATGTTACACATTAAGCATTTCGGCCTAATCGGTCTTGCTTGGTCCATTTTTCACCTTAACAACCGTCTCTGCTGAAAATTCTTGGTTCTGCCCTGCCCGCACTGCCTTTCCCCGCTCTGAAACGAGCCTAGCCGCGAATCCGCTTCACTGCGACGCCAATCTGCCTTACTTCCTACCCAACAATTTACCGATCAACGCGGATGCCTCGGTTTTCGTGATTCCGGTCGGGCCGGTGTAGCCTAATTTAATCAAATAGGCACGCTGCGGCCCGGTCAACGGTTGCTGTGTCTGGAAACTCTTTATCGGCGCCGGTTTCCCCGCCTCTCGATTCTTCCGCGTTTCGTCGGCCGCAACCATCGCCCGCTTGAGCCGACTCGCGAACGGTTCCGAGAAATAATATTTACGTCCGGCATCAGTCATCTATGGCAGTGTTCGTCTGTGATGGGGCGTTTGGTCATATCAGGGGCGTTTGGTTATTCTTCGCAATCTAATTTGCCAACGCCTATACCTTGATTCCATTTAAGCCGTTGGCTAAACCCTAGTTCGTCCAATTCCCGAATCATCTGATATTCTTCGTCGCCGTAATACGAAAAAGCCTGACAGCCGAAGTAACACCAATCGCCCCAACAGTCGAACGACCTACGCCAATATCGCAATCGGGCTAAACTTAATTCCATTCTCGCGATATTCATATTCGAGCGGCGCCATTCTGTGCTGTCACGTAAGGTGATGTGCTTTCGGATTAGGCGACGCACCCACCATTTCACAAATACACGGGCGATTCGCCATTCCACAGTTTTATCACCGTAATCCACTACCCGCCCTCCTTGATGCCTTTTGCCTTGTCGTACCCGTTGGTCGTTTTAATCCAGAATATTTGCGGATGAACCTGATGCGGCGTATGCGATATACAGTCCGGGCAAACCCAGTGACCGGGTTCCGCATATTCATCCACCACTTCCCGCAACTCCGCGATGGTCTGCTCGGCGGCGGTGAGGCGGGCTTCAAAATCGTTATGCTCTCTCACTAACGCACCTAATGTCTTAATCTCCGCCTCGTCAAATATGGTGGGCAAAAAGCTACTCAATCCGTCAATAATATCTTCGGCGGATTCGGATTTTATTTGCCAGTTCTGACCGCTTGAATCCAGTTTCTGCTCACTCATTCGTCGTTACCCCCTATTTCTGCCAATGCCTTATCTGCGAATCTGAACGGATTGCTGTCTTTATGAATATCAAATCGGCACGGTTTACCACAGGTCAGGGTCGATTCGATCTGTTCTTTCATTTTGTTTGCTCTAGTGCTGTCCATACGCTGTCCGCCAACGAGTAAGCATCCTCAACAGGCGGGCTGTGGTCTTTCCATCCACGATAGCAATTCTCTTGATAGTTGACCGCCTCTATCGCAGCCAGCCATTGAATAACGAATTGGCGCTTAAATGTGACCTCGGCTTCATTCTCCGTTGCCCCGACAAGTTCCCGAAGGTTTTTGAACTCGGCGAGCATTGTGGTTAATGCGGTAACCTCTCGAACGTATGACTCCGGCACAGGTGGCACGTTCCATTCATCTACCAAACGCTGTGCTTTGGCTGCCATCGCTTCAACGACGGCGATCTGTTCGGGTGTTGTGGTGTTCATTTTATTCTCCCGTTCCCATTTCAAAGATTTCATAACCAAACGATGACGCATAAAAATGAGCATCTGCTAATGATCGGGCGTCGTCCGCAGTTGCCCAAAACATAGGCATATCGTCATTGGGTTCCGAGTCCATCATCGGAACAGCAGATTTTGCATCTTGGGTATAGATCATCACGAAAAAAGGTTTGTACATTACTTCGCCGTCCTCGCTGCCAACGCAACTCTTATTTCTGCTAAATATTCTGGATAGTACGCATCGTTGCTTTCATCGCTGTTAAGGTGATTCACGTAAGCCTCAGCCGCAGCCGCGATGCGTTCTAGGGCTTCGATTTCAGTGGACAGCCATCCTTTAGCGTGAAGGCGTTTTAGTAAATTCACTTGATCCTCGACCGAGATTGCCATTGTGAAAACAAGCTGATTAGTCTGGCTCAAGTGCGTATCGTCTAAGCGACCGATTAAATTCTCAATGGAATTGCCGCCTGTGTTCCCGACGAGTTCGCGGTATGGTTCCAAATGTTCTGGTATTATTTCGCTCATATTCTCCCTTCCTTTTTGTTCTTGATTGCTTGAAATTGTTCGCACCACATGCATCGCCGGCCCGGCTGGTCGCATTCGTTGTATTCAGCCGCATCAGGGTCTCTATGACCGGAAGCTATGTCATCACAAAGGTCGATCAGAGTTTGGAAATCAGCATCACGCTCCGCAAGCCGCTCGTTGGCGTATTTTTCAGCGAAGGCCGCCATAACTTCGGGCAGTTTTGTATGTTCTAGCGTGTCCCAATCTATTTTAGACACGAACGCTTTTACTTTTTCGATTGATTCTTTAGTCGGCATTGGTTTCTCCTTTTTCGTTCGCGACATCCATCCAAACATACGGGCGGTGTGGAATTTGCTGCCCGACGTTGTAAATAATTCCTGATTCACTCATCCATAAATTAGGCACGAAAAACTCAGATAGAATTTCTGCCTCTTCTTCGGTGAGTAGGTCTTTTTTCACTATTTCACTCTCCAGATATACAAACCTTCCGACGTTTTCCGCGTAGCTAAATCAACGCCCAATCGCTTTGCCGCTTGAAGAAAATTTTGACGAACGACTTGCCCGACAAATCTTGTTTCGCCGACCTTCATTCGAGATATAATCAGCTTATTTTTCTCAAAACTAGGAATTCCGCCTGCTAAATAATCATCTATCGCTGTGGAAGCAATATGCCTCAACCGCAAGGCATCGTCCTGATCCCGATCCGACATATCCCGAATCGCTACTAAAGCGTCGTAAAGCCTGACCGTTGCATTTAGACGGTTATTCGTCGGCTCCGAATAATCCATTGGTGACGATTTCCGATCAGGCATTGGTTTCCCCCGTGTAGGGTTTCGAGCGTTCTTTCCACGCGATGTATTCCGGTCGCCATGCTTTACGGAAAATGTGATCCACGTAGCGGATTCGCACTTCAAGGGTGCCGTCGTCGTAACGAAAAGTCAGATCGTATTCGCCGTCAGTTTCAGGCATTCCGCCGTCTTTCACCGCAACCCACTGCCCTTTGGCGGCTTCGTGTTTTACAAATTCAACTATTGCTGTCATCAATGAGCCGGAGATTTCGGCTGGTAATTTGAGCCGTTCGCCGTTTTCGCCCAAGAACTGTTCAAGTCGCCCTAACGTGGTTTGCTCGTAAGCGGTGCTGTGCCGTTCTGCCTCAAACTCGTCGCCTGTTATCGAATCAGGGTTTGCCGATACGAGGTCTATCTTTGATTGGAGATAGCCGGCTTCGAGACCGGACTGATACACCGCCTGTATCGGCATATAGTTCTTTCGGGCGAACGGCAGTCCAAGTAAGCTCAGCGCTGTTTTATAGACCGCGTGTTCGTAAGGCGTAAGCCCCTCATTTTCTACAATTGCGGTTTCGATAGCCGCGTTGTTGTTATCCATTTGCTTTTTGCTCCAAGTGTTCATCGTCAACCAGTTCATTGTCAGGCAAATCACCGTTAAGCCAGTCTAAAGCCATCCTGATGTCGTTTGCGATTTCATCTTCTACCGGATCATAATCTTCGGCAGACGCATCGCCGCCGTACCGGGCGTAAACCGCATCCTCATCGGTAAGCTCAAAATTTAAAACCTCTAACTGCCCGTCAATTCTTTCCCAGTTATTGTTCCCAAACGCAGAATAATTTGGCAACGAGTCGCGTTGGCGGGCAAGAGCTAATTTTATTGCGTCAATTTCAATTTGTGTTTTCATTTTTCATTCTCCGTAAATATACTTACAACCGCATCGCACAGCACCGACGCAGGGGCGAGGGCGGCTTCCGCGATTAAACCTTCCCATGTGGCTTCATCCGACAGTAAGTGTCCGCATAGCACCATACCGACCGCGTTTACTCCCTTCTGCTCGACCGCGAATTGCAGGGCTTCACGGGCATTTTCGATTTTGCTGTAATCGAGAATCGTTATGCACGACCCGTCGCCCTCGAACATACAAACCTCACAGCCTGAGCATTCGAGCGGAAAGCCCATCAGTTCGTGGATTTGCCGATTTTTGTTATCGCTCATTTTGCTCCTGTTCCAACATTCCACGCTCCCGTGAAAGCGGCATAAAACTGTGAACCTTGTCGATTTTTCGCCGGATAGCAAGCTCATCGTTGTTTAATATTTCCAATTTGCATTCCTCGTCCAGCATCGTCGCAACACCAATGAAGTCATTGACCTCAAACGATATGCGATCTAAATTGTGATAACCCTGTCCGGGCTGAATTTCATCAAGCCCGAAGCGAATCGCTTTGCAAACACACTGAATGATCTCGGCACATTCTTCGATCAGGCAAATCAGCAAATAAGTTTGTTTATTGAGCATTTTCGTTCTCCAATAAGTCGTTTATGGCCTCGGCTATTACGTGCGAGGGCAAAATAATCGGCAAAGTGTCAGTCGGTAACGACGTGTAAACGGCCGACGCCCCAAACCCCTCCACAGCCGCCGTGACGAGTTCAACGATTGCGGAGTGGGGCGTTTCGCCGAAGTAGTCGAGGTTGCTGATATACGTTCGGCCACAGTGGACGCAAACAGGATGCTCGTCCGTACAGCCGTTTTCGTAACACTGTTCAGTTTCTTCGCCAGGCTCGTGCCAGTGTCCGCCCACCAACTCCGTCAGCCGCCGATTTTTCGTTTCGTTGTTTTCCATAAATTCCTACGGTTTATATTTTTCTAAAAAAATCCTCATTTCCGTAATCCGTTCATCTTGCGGCGACCTCTGAAGTTCAAGATACTTTTGAAAGATCGGCATTAAAAAACGAATCTCTATCGAGCAAAATGACGAAATCGGATCACAGATTTGTCCGTTGCACGTTTTAGGCTTAATGCGTAAATGCCCTGTTTTAATCATTCCGTCGGGAACTCGCTCACTAAAGTGGTAGCCAGATTTGCTGGCTATAAACACAAACCCATCAGAGTCAACTTCCATAAAATCTCCCTGTGCCTCAGCACCTTACTTGCCTCGATAAGCCCACAGATCTTCGTGCTGAACTCGGCTGTAGATCGGCTGCGGAGCCCCGCACGCCAAAACAGACGGCACCAGGCAGATGATTAGGAATAGGATTGTTAATAGTTTTTTCATAATTGTTTTTTAATGCGAGCATCCTTGTCGGACGCCGACGCGAACGCCGTTTTCGTAAACTGCTTCCATACCTGTACCGAAACATTTCTCGCAAAGTTCGGCCGATGCTGGTTCGCCGCCAACCGGCTTTTCCCTGTTTCGGTATTCCTCATCGCGGATTCTTTGCCATGCGTTTTTCAAATCGTAGGCGGAGACCGGGAAGTCTGACGTGTGATCCTTGAACGCTCTCCGAAAAACATCATCCAGACGACGTTCAGGAATGATGTCGAACAAATTTTCTGCCCAAGTTTCCGCGCGAACGGCTTTCTCAACATCAGTTGGGTTTTGTGCCGACATCTCGAATGACTTCACCACTATCAGGTACACCCGGTCCAAGTAAGCTTGCTGCTGCTGCGGCGTCGCGTTCTCGTATGCGCTCCTTGACGTCGTTTCGTCGATCGCGAGACTGGATAGCTTCGTTGGATCGTTGTTCTCGATAAGATTTGTTATTTGTTCCATTAGTTTTACTCTCCGGTATTCCGTTCGGATACCATTCTGTGGCCCACGCGATGTTGTGTTTCTTGAAGCCTCTCGCAACCCAAACTTTGTAGCACTCTGAAAGCCTCTTAATGTCAGGCTCGTTGCCAAGCGCGGCGATTATTGCGTCGTATGTCGCGGGGTCGGGTTTGAATCCTACGGCTGTAAAAAGATTTATTGCTCGATGCGATCCTTTATGTGTGTTTTTAGGATCGCCGAATTCTTGGGCGGGTCTCTCTCTCTCTAAAGATTCTTCGTAAGAAGAATCTTGACCGGAGTCAGGAATAAGGAGAGTTCGATTCGGTTCGCGTTCGGTTGAACCGTTGTTGAACTGTGGTTCAACCGGTGTTCGCGGGTTAAGTGCTTTCTTTTCCCTACGTTTACGGCCACTCTCTTTTCCTTTATCCGATTGCTTGCGTGAATATGCTTTTTGTTTTGTAATTTCTTTGCGCAAACGTGGGTGAAAAAACACATTTTTTCTTTCGTCTAATTTGAAACACCGGGCAATTCGCTTTTCCCACGCGACCACGAACTCCTTGAACGGCATCCGTGCAGTTAAAGCGAGGTCGTGCAGGTCGTTAGGTAGGTCTTCTTCAATCCAGCAAGCGCAGATCAAAAGGAAATAAGCTCCAACTTCTTTTGCGTTCATTACAAGCACGTTTCGATCGGAAACGAACTCTTTCGCATATAACTGAAATGCTGGAAACTTATTTGGCATAGTAAACACAAAAACGCCTGACGTTTTCTTAGTTTGCGGACTGAGAAGCGTCAGGCGTTATGTTCAAGGCCGAAGCCAAGATCAATTCTTTTAAACTCTCAGTCCGCATTTTCATTTTAATATCTTTCCGTCTCGATTACAAGCCTATCCGTCTTACTCTATCCAAATAAAGGAAGCACGACATCGACGTTCGTGCGTGACTCGATCATCCCACGGTCGTCCGGCGCGACGATGGTTTCCTTTTTGATTCGCCTTACGATCAGGTCGCAGTATTCGGGGTTTAATTCGATTCCGATCGACCGACGGCCAAGCAGCTTCGCAACGATCAGGGTCGTACCGGCTCCGGCGAACGGATCGAGAACGATGTCATTCTCTCGTGATCCCATCTTGATCAGCGGTTCGACCAGCCGTTTCGGAAATGTTGCGAAATGAGCGTCCTTATATCCTTGCGGATTCACGTTCAAGCCAACGATCTCGTCATCGGTCGAAACGATACCGTGCGGCCGCTCAAGGCTCTGGAACCAAAGGTCTGAGTTTCGGAAGTTACGTGAACCGGCTGGCGTGACGTCCAGGTGTCCGCCTTCGCCGTTGCGGTTGGTTGGGATCGATCTGTCGCGTTGTTTTTGAGCGTAAGCCACAAGGCCAGATTTCGTCCTGTGGTGTTCGTCGCCGTTTTCGTAGGCGGTCGCTCCACGATGTGTCTTATTTCCCGGAACGTGTCCGACAGCTTTCATATTGCCGTTGCTTTTCGCCCCGCCGTTCGCTCGCGTTGATCCTGCTTGATTCGCAACATCCTGCGCGAGACTCGCGCAGGATGTTGCGGCCTGAACCTGTCGAACCGCTTCCATATCGCAGAAATATTTCTGACTCGCCGCAAGATGAAAGATGTATTCAAGCGAGTTCCCTGCTCGGTCTGTCACGCTTTCGGGCATACTGTTGCCTTTTATCCAGGGGAACGCCTGACGGAGCCACCAGCCATCATCACGCAAGGCCGCAGCGACCGTGTGTGGAATGAGCATCAGATCTTTGGGTTTGAAGCCTTCGGCGTTCGCGGTCGCCGGTTTGAATAGACCACTTCGTTTTTCCTGATCTTTAACAGCACTTCCGGTCCCTATCTCGCGTTGCGTTCCGTGTCCGCGGTTCTCACCACCATAATTGCCCCACGAACCAGCGTAGCTATCTCCAAGATTCAAAAACAGCGTTCCATCTTTCCGCAAAACACGACGAACGCCGTCGAAGACCTCGACCATCGCTTGCACGAACTCGGCCGGTGTTGGCTCCGATCCAATTTCTTTGTCCGTGTCCGCGTGACCGTCCGGAAGATATTTTCTTAAACCAAAATACGGAGGACTCGTAACGCACGTTTGGGCGACGTTCCGTTCAAGTTGCGGCAATATCGTAAGGGCGTCGCCACAAAATAACGTGATAAATTCATCCTGATAATAAGGTTTGAGTGTCATTTTTAGACCATGCACCGACAATAAATCACAGTTCCGACCGATTGAGCGATACCGCACCATTCGCAATCTTTTACCGGCTGTTTAGCGGTCGGCCTTGAATAGCCGAGGGATTGATACGCGGCACTATGCTGCGGCGAGATTACTGGACGCACCACGTCTCGCGGAATCGGGTTCCGGACAGGTCGTGGAAAAGGTTTAACCGGTAGTGGTTTCTTTGGCTCGACCGGCTTTGCCTGTTCAAGAGCCGCACAGCACGTTTTGGCCTCGTCCTGACTGTCGTAAACCTCGTAGCAGAACTCACAGACGAACACGGTATTCGGCTCCGTGACGTGACACATCGAAACAACCGAACGGATAGGCCCGACGGTCATACACTCGTCGCATTCGAACTGTGTTTTGAAATCCTTTGCCATCTAAAAAAGATTTTCCGACGCTTTCACGCCGCCGTGTTCAACGGTTATGAGTTTACGAACGCCGAGCCGCTGAATGTACGCGTCGCGCGTAGACCGCTTGTAATCGGTCTGCTGGCTGATGGTGTCACGGTCAACGGCGTGCGGGTAGAAATTGATAGCAGCCGCGAGAACCTTTGCCTCGCCATCGGGCAGTTTTCCGAGCCAATAATCGCGTAACTCCGCGCCGGTTGGCAGCGGTTCGTAGTCCGAGCCAAGAGCGGCAATGCCAAGATCGGTCGCCCAAACACTCCCGCCGGTTGCGGTGACGTATTCTTTCGTTCTGAGACGTTGGATGTAAGCATCCCGCGTCGAGCGCTTATAACCGGAAAGGATTGTTATCTGTTCGCGGGTTGCTCCGGACGGGTTCTGAGCGATGGCTATTAGACATTTCTTCTCGCCGTCGGGTAACGAAACTCCATCGAACATAAACACGGTTTCAGGCGGGAAGGGTTTTGGCATTGTCGGTGGTGTATATGGCAACCGTTCAACCGGACGATGTACCGATCTACCGTTACTCGTCTCGCCCAAATGATAAGCAAGGCCGGGATAGGTTTGCGGCTGGCCATTGGACGCTTGTTCAATCAGGTTAGCGGTTATCCGCGTTTCGTCGTGAATATTCTGGACGTGCTTAAGTAAGGCTTCGAACATCCGGTCTGCGTTCTTAAACCGCGTCTCGATCTTTTTCACAAGAGCAGATGGAAATACTTCGACCGTCTGGATAACCGGTTCGGCTTTTTCGGTCGGCCGATTTTTTAATTCGTGCTCTAGTTCGCTAATCCGCTTTCGCAAATGCTTTGGATCGTCGGCCTTAACTTTTTCGATGGTCGCCGACATACTTTCACGTAAAGCTTCGAGATCGACCGCCGCGAGCGTAGCCGGTTCTATCTTTTTCTCACCGACCTTTGGCGTTGCCGATGAATTGAATGTGCGTCGTTCGCGTATCTGCACCTTCTTGAACACATCGAGCCATGCTGGAGACCATACCCACGCTTCGCCCTGACCGAGCGACGCCAGCGAATCCATGAACGCTCGATGCTGTTCGGATGTCGCATTCATCTTTACCCAATCCTCGACCGCTTTCTGATCTTGCGGTCCGGTCGTTTGCAGACAGATAAGCAGTTCGGTTTGCGTCAGGACGTTCTTATTCAGAACGGCGGCACGCTGCGTAATCATCGTAATGCCAAGCCCGCGAATACCGCCGCGCCGGACTATCGCCTCAAATGCTCCGAGCATCGCTTGCTGTCCGGGCATCGGCCTCTGCGGAGCGAAGGAGTCAGCTTCATCTACGAATAAATGTAATGGGTCGCGGTGCTTGTCTTTGAGCCGATAAAGGCGCTGTGCGAACGCTGTCGCAAAGCGGTCCTGTTCGGCGTCAGATTCGGAGCCTGATAGATCGAGAACGTAATAACCAGGATTCTCGACGACAAATTCGGCGATCAACTTCCCTGCTGTAAATTCAAGCGGTATGTCGCCATGTGCTCCGCCGATGATGATTACCGGATAGCCGGCCGATTTACCATCTTGCGACGATCGCAAGCCGTACCATGCTCCGGTTGGATCGAGCACGACAAACGGTATCTTGGCCTCACAGCACTCTTCGGCGAGCACTGAGGCTGTATAGGTCTTGCCGACGCGTTTTCGTGCGAGAATAGCCACGGTCTGCGTCGCAAAATCGGTCGGTAATTCCAGCGTCTTTGAAATTTTCAGCATCTATTCTCCTAAACCGCGATATACGGGCTATTCTTCATAATTTCATATCCTGTGAAAATCTTGATGTGCGTCGGCTTATCCGCCCCAAGCTGCAACGCTCCGATCTCTGCCAATTCGTCGTCGATGGCACGGTTCACAAATGCCAGTTCGAGAGCATCCGGCGTAAACCGATCGTCGAGCGCTGAAATCAGGACGAGAATCTTGTTCATATTCTGTTGTTTATTTGCTTCCATCATAGTTTTTAGACTTCCTGTATTTCTATCGCATAAACCGCAGCCATCAATTTTTTCTTAAGCCGATAAACTGGCAATTTTCGGGTGACTTTGCTCTTTGCATCCTCGACGACGAGCGAGCCACCGTTCGGTTGATAACAAAAGTCGCTTTCGTAATCGCAGACGTGGACGCCGTTTACAACGAGCGGAAAGGCCCTGTGCGTTTCCAGTTTTGTTATCTGCCCCGTTTCTTGCCAAATAAGTAGGTCCTGATAACGTCGGGCCTCTTTCGCCGAATCGAATTCTATCCCGTTAACGAACTTTTTAATGTTCCGGTACTTCGCGGGTTTCTTAGGAGCATTCTTCGCGAGAAAAGCCTTATATTCTTCGGGAGTCATTCGCATTAAAACGTCACCACATAAGTAGAAAACCGATCGTTCTCGCCCTGAATCTCTTCCGCACATTCGAGCAGTAATTGCTTAACCTGGTCTTCGGTCAGCCCGAGGCGCTTGAACCGAGCGAGAATGATGTCTTCAAGTATCGGCTCCGCTTCCCTGCGGCCTTTGGCGTCAACTTCGAAGTGACATTCGGTACAAGCCGTGACAACTCTCAAGGCGTACCACCAATCGCCAACACGAATGTCTTGCCGTCGGCGCGTATGAGCCGGTGTCAGATGATAGTTGTCGCAAAATGCACCTTGTATCTCACACCGCTTCGGCAGACCGATCTTGAGACAAAACTTATTCAAGATCTGCGAAACGAATAGCCAGAAATCACCTTTCTTGCCGACCTTTCTCAAACCTTTCGACGGTTTTTTTGGCTCACCAAGCCGCGTCCATTTCTCGGAAACAACGGTCTGCTTCCGTGAACGCGGCTTGGCGAATGTTGATGATCTGAAAAACGACATGTTTTTATGCGAGAATCGGAACCGTGACAGTCTGTTCTTTCAGAAATTCCGCGAGCCGATTGACCGCTTCGAGCTTCCACGCCTGGTTATCCGATTCGTGGAGCGAGATAAGCGGCACACCATCACGACGATGCAACCGGAGAATAAACTCAGACTCCGGTTGATCGATCTCAGGGAATGTACGGAACGGCGCCAATACGAACGAGGTCGCGTTCTCCACGAGTCCGTGTGACGCAACTCCGGTTTTGGCGACAGTCTTTTGTGATACGCCGTCGTCTTCGAGCCGTAAGCTACTTTCGTCGGTCAGGCTACCAACGAGCTTTTGGACTTTCTCGCGATCCTCGCTCGGAACGAACTGTGATCGAAGCAGAGTAATAAACTCAGTCTGATCATATTTGTTGCCGAACTGGAATTTGTTGCCGTCGTACACCGCCTGTAATCGTGTTTCCCGGCGATTCTCATCGTCGAGGTATGCGAGAACGGCGACGCGTGTAGGTCCGTCAACGTGAACGAACAACTTATTCTTCTTCTCTTCGTCAATCGATTCCCCGAGATAGTCAACGATCGATTGAAGCGTTGCCGTACTTAAACCGGCCGCGAGAGCAATCACCGGCAAGCGGTGCAGCGGGCGTGTTGTGAATTTGTCGTCAGTTCCGGTATCGACGACCTCACCTTTGACGCCTTGCTGAACGGCGTCGATTAAATCTTGAAACATAAAAATCTCCTTGTGTTAAAAATGTCCTGTGTTGATCCGAACCTTACTGCTGTCCGGCTGCTTCCATAACGCCAAACATCGGCTGGTTACGGTCTTTTTCTGTGCAGATGCCTTTGCCTTGTTCCGCACCGAAGTAAACCGTCGAACCGAGATCCCGCTGTTTGCCGAGCGATGATTTAACCCGGACGATACACGCTCCGACCATTCCGTCTTCCGACGGCGTAAAAACGATTTCGGCTGTCACCTTTCGAGCCGATTTCGCCTCTTTATTCGGATCGGCGATGTCGTCGTAAACCGTCTGTAACTCGTTATTGATCATTTCGATCGCGGCACCGGCCTTGATCTGTTCAATTCGTAAACTATCCATTTTGTTTTTGCTCCTTGTTTTAGTTTTTCGGAAATTCGTTCCATTCGCGGCCGTCGAGAAGACGACCGGCTTTCTTTTTACCAACTTTGAAACACGTCATTGCACCTTTTGGGAAGGCAAACTCGACACTGCCATCGAGCTGCAAGACAATCGAATCCACCGCCCTTGGGGCTGGCCGATCATCGTATTCAGGTCGGCGGGGTTTTGGATATTGATTGCCGTAGAAATTATCCGAGACACCATCCGGCATCTGTCCGATTGGCCACCACTCGCCCCATTGCTTGAAGAAAAATGGCACGTCGGCTGCGTTGCACTGATCGCGGATCGAGCGAACCCAATCGGGGTGCATCGGTCGAGCGTTTCCGCCGGATTCGCCACCGACGATCACCCAATCGATACCGCCTATCGGCTTGAGAGTGTCGCCGCATTTTTCACATTCGCCGTTGTGCTCCATGCTTGATTCCTCCCTGTCGCATGAAACGCACCACCAATACCTATCGCCGAGATAGTCGTGAATATCATCAACCGGTCCGAGCAGCGGTTCCATCGAAAGGAAACGAACAGCCGCCGGTGTGTTCAATAAATGCGGGATTCGCTCGTCCGCGGTCTTTTGATCCTCAACGGATGTTCCGAGCCAGACATTCGGCATATTCAAAAGGCTCCAAGCGTCACCGTTCCCGTTGCTGATGTCATTCAGTATTGGCGTGACGTTCTGAGGTCGTTTCGTGAGCAGTAGCCAATCAAGGTTTGGCGTTGCGTCAATCAGGTCGAAAAGCCGCATTCGTGCTTTGTGAACCAGCGGCCGCGACGCGTCCGGCATTGTTGAATAGCCTTCGAACACATCAGCGAGCGACGAACAGAAAACGCGGTGACGCGGCTTCGCGTATTTCGCGGCATGATCCCACTTCAACGGCTGTTTCCACATCGATTCCGACGCGACAACGCGGGTTCCGTGCTTGCCCCAAACTCCGAGCGTTCTGGGATTCCGCTTGCTTAACGTGTCGGCGTAGCAGTTCGTACAGCCATCCGAAACCTTGGTACAGCCACGCCACGGATTAAAAGTGTGATCGGTCCATTCGATTTTTGAGTTTTCAGCCATTCTTTAAGCCTTCCTATAAACCGGCGTCGGGTTTCCTTGATTTCTTTTCCGATAACCGACGTTGACGATCACGCCATCTTTTACCAGCCGCTTGTAAATATTCCCGACCGCTCGCCACTCGCGAGGCTGTGTCAGATATGGTCGAGATTTGAAAGCGTTCTGAACGTCCTCGCCGGTGAACTCTCCGCCTGGCATTACGAACTGCCGAATCAGCAGATCTTCGTACTGTTCTTTGAACCGTTCATTCGCCGCATCATAGGCCGCTTGCATCTTGGCGTTACGCTCGACCATCGGATCGACCGGAGCGGTCAACGGTGCCGTCTGCTGGTCAAATAACGGTAGATTCGTTTGCTCTCGTATTTGAGTCATATCTGCCTTAGTCGGTGCAAAAATTAAGCTGCTTTCGCGCTTTCGATCTCCGCTCCGAACGGCGAAACGTTCGGAATGAACTCGTAAACATTTCTTCCGATAGAGTGGCGTTTGTATCGGGCCCTGAAATTCATCAGATCGGTTAGATCGTATGAATAAAGCGAGCCGAGGGCGTCTTTCTTACATTGCGGATAATTACAATAGGTAATCAGCCCGCGTTTTCGCCACGCCTGAATAGCTTCGAGACTAACATCAAGAAATTCGGCAGCCTCACCCTCGCTGTAAACAACTTTCACGCTCGATCGGCAATACTTGTCGATAAACGACCGTAGCCGTGATTCGATAAGCTGCCCGATTCGATCGGAAAGCCGGATAGCAAATTTATCCCAAAGGTCATCACCTAGCATAAAATTCTCCTATCCCCACTGATCGGCCATGGCGTTCGCGATGCCCTGGAACGATACGCTGCGAACTTTGCCGCCATGGTTCGCTTCTGTCCAATGAATAGCTTTTCCGTCTAATTTACGTCGATAGATCGGCTCCGGCTTGTCACAATGCGTAGCCATCGCGAAGAGCGTCGGCTCGGAATGATGAACTAACGGCGGTAAGTTTTTCAGCCAAAGGCACGTTCGTTTTTGTGCCGGATCGCCGAAATAGTAAGGCTCAACAATTTGATCCGGTTTGCGATAAACAGAGTTCGGAAGTCCGGTTGGATTTTCAATTGCGATTTGTTCTATCGGTGCGTTTACAAGGCTCATAAAAAACCAAAGAGCCTCAATTCTTTTCTCGGCTCTACCTGGTTGTGTCCAGCAATGCGTTGCCGCGTAACTTAGATAAGTGCAAGGTGGATGAGCAATCATTAAATCCCAGTTTTCATTAAGACTGTCTAAAATATCGCCTTGTATGTGATTTCCAGGGCGTTCCGACGGCAATAGATCACAGCTCCAAGCGTCGTGTCCTTTTGCCGCAAAAGCATCGCGAACGATTCCCGAAAATTCACAGGCGACCAAAATCCTCATTTCTCAATCCCCATATCCCGCATGACCTCGACATCGGCCAGCAGATCCTCGATCTCGGCTTGCAGATGCGTCAATGTCACCCAAGCCAATTCCATATCAAAGTTCCCGAGCGAGCGGTTCACCGCTTGCCATATCGCTGGTACGCGGTCGGCCTTGTCCCATAACCGCGACGGCTGGCTCTGTTCGCGGTTTGGATCTGCTAAAGACGCTCCAAATCTCGACCACGACCGGAACATTGCGTCGAATAAAGATCGGCGCTTCGGGCTTCCGGCGGTTGTCGCCATATAGATCAAAAACGCTTGCTGCATTTTCGTTCTGGCTCCCTCGATTCCCTTCGCCTCGCGATAGAAAAACTTCTGCGATCGCTGTATTCCGGCGAATGCCGCGTAATTCTTTTGAATTGTTATTACCGAACCGTTGACGGTGGGGGCAAGCAGTCTCGGAACGGCCTTCAAGCGGGTTTGAACCGCTTTTATGGTCGTATTTTGCATATAACAAATAGGTCAAAATATCTTTGTTTTGGACCTGTTTTTTCATCCTCGTGTCTGATAAATCTAAGTTCGTCTCGAGACGGGCAGAATATTGGATCGTCTGCCCATGCCGGCCGGGTGAAGTCATTTTGAGCGTGTTCCCCAACACGTCAGTAGCCCGACCAAAACTGTGTTATTTGACAAATGTTCGGGTTATCCCCGATCTATAGCTCAGGTTCGGTCGGAGTTTGAATCCGAGCCTGAGCATTTTCTAAAAGTTCGGGATTTTGATATTCGTTACCGATAACCTCAAACGATTCTTCATCAAACGCTTTCAATACGACTGACTGACCTCGGCTCGGAAAATCCAACCAAAGTTCAAAAGACCGGATTTCTACGACACCCTCGACAGTGGCTTGATCAAAAAGACCTTCGTAGTTGCATCGCAAAATATCACCCTCGAAAACCTTTGCGCCGTTCTTATCGAGCAAGCCGATGAACTGCATTACCGAAATGTGCGACTGGAACTCAAGTGAAACGCCAAAGCCTTTACTTACGTGCCAAGATGCATCGTTAAAGGTCAGTTGGGCCACCTCAAACATTGATCGGCCGTCCCAAGCTCTAAATTCAATCTGTCTCATAAAATCCTCATCCAAATCGGCATCTGCCCCACCACTTCCGGCAGCGTGTGTGCTGTCTCGATCAATTCCGCGACGGCTAAATTAACTTCGGTTTCCTCGATCTCTCTGACAAGCGAATCAAGACGGCTATCCGTCCGCTCTTTTCGCCAGATCAGTTCGTCGTATTCGTCTTGGAGCAACGCCCGTTTGACACGTAAGTTCGTTCCGTTCATCGCGCCGCAACCCCAAGGCTCGCGACGATAGCAACAATCAGGGCGATAGCTCCGCCGACGATCAGCAGAATCGATTTATCCGGCCAGATCGTTTCGCTCTCGCGGTTAGCGATGATTTCCTTGCAGGTTTTGCAGACGCCCTCGCCCTCCGAAACCTGAGCAGAGCGACAGTTGCCGCAGAGCCAAACTCCCGGAGATGTCGCGCCGATCCGTACACGACCGCGCCGCATAACAACCTCGCGTTCGGTTTCGGTCAGTCTCGGTGCCGGAACGTAATCGACATTTCCGGTGTTTTCGTTGATCTCAATAATGCTGTTCATAGGTTTTCTCTCTAAAAAGCCGGATCGCCCTCGGCGATGAGTTTGGTATGGCGATCCGGTAAGGAGGAATGAAACCCTGCTTGTACCCCTTGTCAGTCTTTTTGCGGGAAGCGGCAACGATTTCATCGAGTCACCGTTGGTTATCCGCTTCCCCTTTTTGCTCCATCGCTCCCACACCGACGAAGCAAAATTGATCTTGGTTAACTGGTGAACGTGTCTAAAAACTCCGCGAGCCTTTCGGCGTCGAGATTTTTCAGAAGGTTGCCGCTCCCGATAAACGCGTCGGCCTTCTTCTTTTCCGGTCCGCTGAGTTCGGTGTAGAGTTCCTTTGCGGTCGTCAGCAGATCTTGATATTTCGATTCTTCCGGATCGACCGGAGCAGATGGTTCCGAAGCGGGCGGCTGTTCTTCGATCGGCTGTGGTTCGGTGTATTCGGTTACCGCCCCATCGCCATCATCGTAGCTTTGGATTACTTCGCCCTCGATGTATTCGGGGTCGGCGTGTTCGCTGATCGGTACACCGCTCGGCTCGGTTTCCGCAGCCGGAGTTTCTGGAATTGCATTTTGTAACTGTGCGGGTGGTGCCGGTGGAGCGCCGAAATTCGGCTGTGATTCTCTCGCAAAATGATTTCCGAGAAGTACCGTCGGCTGTAAACATGATGGATTGTATCGCTTCACAACACGGGTCATTACGCGGGCGTAAAACATATCCGGACCGAATTTTTTATACATCGAGTTCTTCGTGAGTTCGGCCTTTTCAGCCATTTCACGAGTAAACTCAACTTCTCCAATCGCACGCCACTTACCCTCGTCGTCGCGTTTGAGAACCTTGACCTTGCAGCCCGTATCATTCAGATACTCAATTCGCGTGTCATATTCGCCGCTTCGACGGAACAGGATTTCGTAACACTCGGCACTCTTGCTTAGCCCATCGAACATCGCGTGAAAACAGGTCTGCGATAAAATCGGATCGAAGCCATAAGAAACGCCAGCGACAATTTTTGCCATGACGCGATTAAACTGAATTTCAGGCGTAACACCCGGGACTTTTGGAACGAGGCCAGCGGCCTTGATCATATTCGCGAAGAACGTAAGGTTCTCGCGGTCGAGCGGAACAACTGTCGCAATCGCCGTCGATTGATTCGGGGCCTGTTCGTAAAGGCCAATTCCGGTACTTTGCGGCCCGGTTCGTTCTAATGCTGTATCTGTTGACATATTTTTGATCTCCTTAATTCATGAACTGTGACTAACAATAAAATGCGATGATTTGCGTTTTAGAAATAAACCAACGAGTTGGTCGTAAGTTCCGCCGGGTAATGAGTTGTATAAAGCATCTTCGATCAATGCGGCCTCTTTCTCGAAAACCGCACGATGCTCGTCCAGTGTGCTTTGGCCCGTTAGTGTCGTATCACCATTGAGCAGTGATCGGGACACTTCGATAATTACTTCAACGACCGGAGCTCCACCCGTCTCTGCTTGGCAAATCTGAACCTTTTTCATATTCGTATGCCTCCAACTCTCTCGACCGGCTTCGTGACCGACGGCACCATATAAGGCGCGTCGCTGATCTCTTCCCGACGAATGGTGTCCTTGCACCCGTCGCACGTTTTGCCGCGTTGCTCGACCTCGACCGCGTAACATTTCCGGCAGACTTGCGGCATACAGAGCACGACATGTTTGCAAGCGGTTCCCGAAAATTCGTGATCTTTGCACGAGCACTTCGCGAAATGCTGAAACCGAACTATCTCGTAGGTTTTCCCAGCGCCTTTCTTCTGTGAATGAACGATGTAATAGTCAAAAAGCCCTATCTCCTGATGCTCAAGAACCGTTATTAGATCGGACGCGCGGTACAACTTATCTTCCGCCGCGTCCAGATCGTCCGGCAGCATTTCGCGAAGCGTTAAAATTGTCTCTGGCCCGATTTCGGGCGTTCTGAAAATCGACACCCTATAACCCCTTTATCACCGGAACCGTCGTTTCCGTCTTATAGACAAAATCAAGATCGGCAACCGTCGGCAGCGACTCAAAGCTCTTTTTATCAACCGCCTTAACGATCATTACCGGAGCGTTTTGTTCTGCCCATTCGACCGCTTTCGGCATTTCATAGACAAGTTTTGTATTCACCCGTACCGAAAGGTTTTCGTCGAACGTCTTTTCGCCGGTCGTCTCGAAATGAGCGAGAGCGATGTCACGCAGCCGTTGGTCGGCTTCTGTGAACTTTCGCTCCCACGCCTCAAGTTCTGTGTAGTGATAGGCGTTCGCTTTTTGGAATTCGGCTCTGAGTTCGGCTATCTGCTTTTCTAGCGGTTCGTGAAGTTTCGCAAGGTCGTTTCTTGAGGCTTCGAGATAGCCCTTGCAGGTGATAAACCATCCCTTCTCTTCTTCAATGCTTGTAGTTGCTGTGGTCGCTGTTTCTGACATTTTTACTGATCTCCCTTTGTGATAACCATCTGACCATCGTTCAGATAGCTATTAAGTTGAAACTCATTGAACCGGCCGGTTAATCTTTCGTTAGGATTGCCGCGTGCGTCCTCTTCGACGATATGCACATCGACACAAAGCCCGTAAATTGGTGTGTGGTGCGGCACGCCCTCCATGATTCTGTAAATTCGGTAGTGTTCCTTTTTTCCTCGATGCCCCGGAGCGGTTATGTTGAACACCATCCCGATCTCGAATTTCATCGGGTCTTTTGTGAAGTCGCGTTTCGGCTCGCCATCGAACTCCATTCCCTTAATAGCAAGGTCAAAGTCGATAACTTCGCCCTGCTGAGGCAGAAACTCAAGTGCCGCTTCGGTTCTCGCGATGATATTTCTAAGCTCTGCTGCTCTGTTCATGCCGCCATCCTTTGCTCTGCGACCGTTGGAAATGGAACAATCGGAGCTTCGCTCGGGTTCTTCAATTTGGCGATCTGTTCCCGAAGGTTGAATGCCAGTTTCGTTAATGCAAGTTCGGCTCTGTCCGCGACTTCCTGAGCGGCGTAATTGCGAATCTTCGCCGGGGTGTCGCAACTGAGTTCTTCGATTTGAACCGCGAACAATTCCAATTTCACAATGTCTGTTCGTGATGGTTGAGCGTCGTAATCGTGATCTTCTAGGTACATTGTTTTCTCCTTTTCAACCGCTGTTTTCGGTTGATGTATGTTACGTTACTACAACGTCACTACATTGTCCACACAACTCTAGATAATAATAAAAAAAATTATTCAAGCAGATCATATTCCGAACGAGGTCGTCGAATTCCTCGCCGGACATTTCCGGCAAGATGTTGAATTTGTGCTTTTTCATAAATTTAGATCGTCACCGTCTCACCGTCGGCAAGGCGTTTTCGTATTTCTTGTAGTTGTTGCTTGAGCGCGTGACGGGCTATCCGGGATGCAGGCTCTTTAATGACTAGAGCCACATCCTTCAACTCTTGCTTTTCAGACGGAGTTATCCGGACCTGAAAATATGTCTCGCGCGTCTCAGGAATTATTGGTTTTTTCTTTTTCATGATGAATGTTCTGACAACGTAGTGACGTTATTGCGACCATTTTATCATTTGTAGTGACAATGTCAACAACATCTTAAGTTTCAAGATTGTTATCAATTAGGAGGAAGTGTATGAACAACGTAGTGACGCTCTTTATGGGAATAAAAGATACGTATATCCAGTTTCGTGTGAAAGATGAGATCAAGGAAGATCTTCGGATCGTCGCCGAGTTGCGCGGACTGTCGGTTTCCGCTCTGCTTCACTCAATGGCAACACGGACCATTCGCGAAGAGAAAGAGCGGGAGCCTCAAGCGTTTCGTCGAAGCATTACGCCCACGGTCGGAGTGCGTCAAACAAAAGCAAAGGATCTCGGTGAGATTTCAGACAAACCGACGATCAAGAAAAGGAGAGCAGGATGAAGTCAATATTAACTTCCGCTATTTTGTGCACGCTGATTTTGCTATCGGTTCAAATGCTTTACGGGCAGAAACCCTCAGATTGGTTGAACGGTTTCGTTGCGGAAGTGGATGAATCGTACTTTACGAGAAACAGGGGCCAGACAACGACGGGCCGGGTTGATCAGTATGGAAATTATTCGGCTGTAACCCGAAATAATAATTGGACATATACACAGACGATTATCGCAATCGAGGATGGTGAGTATGTTCACATTGGCCGCCGAATCATTTCGTATGTTTGGGAAAAGACGCCGGACCTGACAAATGGCAGCCCAATTAAATATCGTATTAAAAAAGACATTCTCCATTTTATTGACGGCAAAGGCCGTAAGATGAAGGCTCGGTATTTGCAAACAGTGTCCAAGGCGGAACTTAGCGGCACTGAGGCCAGACCGGTGGGGTTGGTCCCGCTGATAACATCCGCACCACCAATCATCCGTTGGTCACAGGAAGATCCATCGAAATGCTGTGAAGCGGCATTGAATAAGAATGATTTATTATCGCTGTATCGAAACAAAGATTTCGAATTTTTGATTTCTATTGACCTATATGAATTCGACTCAGTTCGTCCTGCGGTGGTTTTTTCAACTGCGTTTACCAACCATTCCGATAAAGGTGTAGAGATTAACCCGAACAGTTTCCGATTGGATATTCGAAAACCTATTTCCGGGTCTCTTTTGCCGCTATCGGTGGAAACCCTTCAAAGTCGTTACGCGACGGCCGAAGGCCGTAATTTAGTAAGCGATCTCGCCCTAAAATCAACCACGCTAACTAAAGGCCAAAGCTCGACTGGTGTTATTTACTTTGACGCAATCGGTCTGACTAAACCGACAAGTTACGTTTTTGTATTCACTGCTGGCGGCGTTACATACGAGGTTCCGTTTGGTGAAGCGAGAAAATGAAACAGCGACCTCCTAAATCTTACAAATTCCGCGAGATCCCGCACGAAGGCGAGATCGGAGCCGGGCGCTTGCTGCCCTTTGTCGCGAAAGGCGGAACCACTACGGTGATTGTCCCTGAAAATATGCCGGACAGCGAATTGCTCGGCACGATGACCGTTCGCGGCCGCAGCCTAGAAGATGAAGGAATTTACGATGGTGATCTGCTTATTTGCAAGAAAGTGTTCTCGAAAAAACAGATTTGCCCCGACACCATTTGCGTCGTGTACATCCCGGCCACCGGTGAGGTCGTCGCCAAGAAAATCCACTTTCGCGAAAATATGCTTGTCTTACGCGGCTGCGGTGGTGGTGTTTCTGATATGCACGTTGGAATCAACGATGTCGAGATTCGCGGGGCCGTGTTTAGTTTCCAACGGCTCTTAAACAGTCAGGGAAGGTTTCAGCAGATTGACGATAAGGGGATTCCATTTTGAAACACGATCCAACAAAAGAAGAAATTGCGGAGATAGACGAATGGGTCGCAAGGATGCTTGCGGAGCAAGTACCGGAGTATATGGTAACGAGATTCCCCGAACTTACTTACGAAATAGACGATGAGCGAAGCCGAACAAATAGCAGTCGCAATCCTTCACCAAGCCGAGCGTGATGGAACCGATCCGCTCGAAGTGGCCCGGATGATCGATAGTGCGGTTTACGGGTTTGAAAAATCTCGATATATCCGTAGGTGCAATCGCCGATTCTTTCTGCAATGCTCCGGCCTGTTTGTCGGCATCGCGGCCCTTTGGTGGTATCTCGCCTGAATATCACACACATAAATTTGGAGAAATAAATGTCCACAGAACTATCAAAATTCATACAAAACACGATGGCCGACAAACGCATTTCGGGTTACGCGGTCGAACGTGCTACACACGGGGAGATTTCACAGAGTTTTGTCAATCGCTTAAAGAAAGGCGAGGTAAAAACACCATCAGTCGCCAAGCTACAAATTCTTGCGAAAGGGCTTGGCGTTCCCGAGGAGCAACTATTAGCAGCGGCCGGCAACCACGCCACCGAAACCGCAAAGATCGTCAACGCGAAACTCCGTGCGATCGACGACGCTTACACCGGGCTTTCAAAACCCGCCAAGGCGAAAGTAGATTTTTTAATAGAAATACTCGAGCGCGAGATCGCACGGTTAGGATAAATGCCTCGGACAAAAACTACCCGAAACCATCAGGGATCGATCTTCAAAAAGACCATAACAAAGAATGGCCGGAAGATTACTGCCTTTGATGTGCGAAAAAGATACTGGGATGAAGCTGCCCAAAAGTATAAGGACCGCAATAAAAGGTGTTACTCGTTTGCCGAGGCTCAAACAGCGCTCGCAAACATGCCTGGCGAGATCAAAGAACAGTTTGAGCAGAAAGATCCGTCAAATAAAACCGTCTCTGAACTGATCGCGTATTTTCGCAAAGAATACGTCAAGCCTGCCGTGTTCGCCAACGGTCAGAAAATCGCCGGTTATAAGCAGAGCATCGAAACCGTCAATCGCTATCTGGATGAAATCTTATCGTTCTTTGGTCACGAGAAATTGGTGAGTTCGGTCACGTATGAGGATTGTCGTCGGTTCGCAGAAAAATTGGCGACCACGCCGACGAAACTTGGTTCCCTACCAGCCCCATCAACCTATCATAAAAAACTCGCGGTGCTCGGGCGTATCTTTAATATCGCCATTCAACTTGACTGGATATTGGTAAATCCCATGAAACGCGGGGCGTCGCTCATAAAGAAGCGATCCGAGAAACCGCGCAATAGAATGTTGACGATCGAGGAGGAGTATCGGCTGCTGGCAGAATGCACCGGAGAACGATCGCATTTGCTGGCCTACGTCCTTGTTGCTCTCGACACAGGGATGCGCCGCGGAGAAATTTACAATATGAGATGGCGGCAAGTTGATTTTGAGCGAAAAGCGATCTATCTCACCAAAGCCGCAGCGAAGGCGACCAAAACAGGCGTTGAGGGAATTCTGCCGCTTACGAGCCGGGTCGCCGAAGAACTACAGAATGTGCGCCGTTTGACAAGGAAATCGGGGCCTGATGATCCGGTTCTTGGAAAGCACGAATTCAAGCGGGCTTGGAAAACCGTTTGCCAGTTGGCGGGTATCAAGGAACTGCAGTTTCGCGATCTACGGGCGTCGGCTGCTACGAGAATGCTTTTAACGGGAACAAGCGGTGATCTGGTGCGCAAAATCACGCGTCATACACGGACCGAAACCTTCTTAGATCACTACACCAATATTGATATTCAGATTGCCCAAACCATTGGAGTGCGGCTTGATGAATTTCAAAAGAAGCAGCAAGAGTTATTGCGCAAGGACGAAGCTAAGGTGGAAATACAAAAATAAGGCTTTTGGCGGATTGCTTAAAAGCCTTATAATTATTGGTCGGGACGACAAGATTTGAACTTGCGACCTCTCGCACCCCAAGCGAACGCGCTACCAGACTGCGCTACGTCCCGATAATGATTTTTTAGATTAGGAGTATGACCGCTGTTTGTCAAACTCTGTTGTTTTTCAAGTGGCGGCTGGCTTCTGCTGTCTGATTTGTTTTCAGCATTTCGCGAAGTTCCAGCAGCTGAGTCGTAAGTGTTTTGATTGCCTCCAACTGTTCCGGGGCCAGCGTTTGACCTGGCGATGAAACCGTTATATTTTCATCAAGCATAAGATCGTCGTCGAACAGGCCAGGTGCTTCGGGATCTGAGTGTCCTGTCGGTGCTTCCCGGGTTTCGGAACGAACGATCTTTAATTTCGGCGCTTCGGGACGTACTTCGAGTTGGAGTTTTTTGCGGGCACCGGCGATGGTGAACATTTCGTCGTATAGCAGTTCTTTGATCCGCAGAGACATCTCGACATCTTTACGACGATAGCTCCGCTGGCCTGAGCGGTTCTTTTGCGGAGAAAGCTGCGGAAACTCGGTTTCCCAATAGCGCAGAACGTGGGCCTGAACGCCGACGAGGTCGCATACCTCGCCGATCTTAAAGTATATTTTTTCGGGAATAACCGTCGCAGCCTGGCCCATAGATCTTAATTATGTGTTAAAGTTCTTTGTAGCTTTATCGGCGTTATTGTATGTGTTTATTTAACTTGTGTCAATCCAATTAAAGTAATGGACGAATTCGAGTTCATCAAGAACATTAAGAATCGCTTTAGCTTACGCGGCATTGGCGACGATTGTGCCGTCATCCCAAAAGACGCCGGAACCGATCTGGTGATCACTACCGATTTGTTGATCGAAGAGATTGATTTCCGGCTCGAATGGACCACGCCAAATCTCATCGGGCACAAGGCCCTTGCGGTGTCGCTTTCCGATATTGCGGCGATGGGAGCCGAGCCGAAATGGGCGATGATATCGGTCGGCGTCACGGAAGCGCTCTGGAATTCAAAATTTCTCGATCAGTTTTTCGATGGCTGGCATGACCTTGCCGCGATCTTTGAGGTCGAGCTTATTGGCGGCGACACATCGCGTTCGCCTGACCGTCTTGTTATCGATTCTATCGTCGTGGGTGAATTGCCAAAAGGGACGGCCGTGATGCGTTCGGGAGCGAAACCGGGAGATGGCGTTTATGTCAGCGGGCCGCTTGGCGGAGCGGCGGCGGGGCTAAAGATTCTGCAGCAAGGAAGTAAGCCGGTTTCGGACGACCAGCAAGCTCTTGTAATGAAGCAGCTTCGCCCGTTGCCGCAAATTCGTCTGGCCAGCCGGCTGCGCGAAAAAGGTTTGGCAACCGCTATGATCGACGTGAGCGACGGCCTGTCGTCCGATCTGGCCCATCTCTGCTCGGCAAGCACGGTCGGCGCGGTTATCAACGCGAATGATCTTCCCTTTGAAGGCGAATTGATGAACCTCGCCGGCTCAGTCGATGGAATGCTCGATCTCACACTGAACGGCGGCGAGGATTTTGAGCTGTTATTCACAGCCAATGACGAAAAAATTTCACAGGCTGGAATGGGTGACGTTTTCCGCATCGGCGAGATCACCGCAAACACCGGCGTGATTGAACTTAACCGTGACGGTCAAACCCAGCTTTTGCCGCCTGCGGGCTTTAAGCATTTCTAGTTTTTCCCGCAAATATTTCTGCTCGGTTGAAAAAATTGCTGTCAGAACTCTTTAGAAATGTCCTAATATTGTAACTCATTAGAAATGGCCTAGTTTGTCTCCGCCGCCGCCGCCGTCCCGAATTAGTAATTAGTTCCTCTGGCATCGGTTTTTTCACCGCTTGCTTCCTGCGCGATCTTGACGCCGACGCTGGCTCCGATGCGGGTTGCACCGGCTTCGAACATCGCACGCGCGTCATCGATTCCCTTTACACCGCCCGAAGCTTTTACGCCCAAAGCCGATCCGACCGTTCGCCGCATCAATGCAACGTCATGAACAGTCGCTCCGCCAGTTGAAAAGCCTGTCGATGTTTTGACGAAATCTGCCCCGGCATTTCGCGACGCGAGACACGCCCGTACTTTTTCTTCGTCGGTAAGCAAAGCCGTTTCAATTATAACTTTACAAAGCACGCCGTTTTCGTGGGCAGCGTCAGCGACCGCACGAATATCGTCCTCGACCAAACAATCGTCGCCCGATTTCAAAGCTCCGATGTTGATGACCATATCGACCTCGCGGGCCCCGTTAAATATCGCCCGCCGGGCCTCGTAGGCCTTCACATCAGACAAAGTCGCCCCAAGCGGAAACCCGATCACCGTGCAAACCGGAACGCTCGTTCCACGCAGAAACTCGCTCGCCTTTTTAACCCAGCCCGGGTTCACACAAACGGATGCGAATCCAAACTTCGCCGCTTCGTCACACAATTTCTTTATATCCGACTCGGTCGCATCCGCCTTAAGCAGCGTATGATCAATCAAACTCGCCCAATCGCCCGGCGTTGCCTGCTGCCCAAGCACGACTCCGATCCGTTCCGCACCGGCATCGACGATCCGCTGAACATCCGCATCGCAAAACGTCGGACAGCTATCGTCCTGCCCAAGCTGAGCAAGCACCAGGTCGGTTATCTGCTCGACCAATGCGTCATAATTTCCGTTAACAGCCATAAAGTTATTTTAAATGGTCGTTCTCGATCGAAACGATCTTCGCGACCCGCCGTTTGTGCCGGTCTTCCGTCAGGCTCGACGTAACAAATGCCTGCACGATGCGTTTCGCGTCCTCAAGTCCGGTCTGTCCGCTTCCAAGCGTCAGCACGTTCGCACCATTGTGTTCGCGTGCATTTTTCGCCAGTTCCGGCGAATAACAAGCCGCCGCACGTACACCGGAAACCTTGTTCGCCGCCATCGCACTGCCGATTCCCGCTCCGTCGATCAATATCCCAATATCGACATTCTTCCCCGCAACCGCACGACCAACCGCCAATGCAAAATCAGGATAATCCACCGCATCGGTCGAATTCGTCCCGAAATCCCGCACATTCACACCCAAATCTGCGAGAAAAGGTTTTAGTTTTTCTTTCAACTCAAAACCGCCATGATCCGCACCGATCGCCGCTGTTCGGACAAACACTTCGGCAGTTCGTTCGTCCTTGATAACAAGCGTGATATTTCGTTCCGAAACAAGATCGCTCGCAAGCGGCGTAAACTTCACCGAACGCGCGACCCTCAGCCGCGAACCCGATTCAAGCCCGCGCAATTCATCCTCGGTTATCAAGGATTTCGACGATTCGTCGCGATCGAATTCCCTTTCAAGGCGTTCTTTGATCGAATTTACTACGACATGCTCCGGTTCAGGGGCTTCGTCCTGCGGAAACCGGCTGAGTATTTCACGAACGAGATTTTGCACACGCGTCCGTTTTGCTGTCTGGTCGTTCGGCATAAGTTACGGTTAAGTTACTATTCGGCTTGTAAATTATAGCTCTATTGAATAGTATTTCTAAAAATCCACGGACGACATTTTCAACAATGACAGCACAATCCTCGCAGGCGGACACATCGGAGTTCACCAATCCGAATCTCGAAGTACTTTTCTCGGCCGAACAGATCCGTGACCGGGTCGATGAGCTCGGGCGTGAGATCACAGCCGATTACGCGGGCAAGGAGCTTGTTCTTGTCGGTGTGTTAAAGGGTTCGTGCGTATTCCTGGCCGATCTGATGCGCGCTATCGACCTTCCGTTAAGTATCGATTTTATGTCGGTTTCGAGTTATAAGGACGGAACGACTTCGACCGGCGACATCGAGATACTAAAAGATCTAAGCAATCCGATCCGTGACAAACACGTCGTCGTCGTTGAAGATATCGTCGATACAGGCCTGACACTTTCCCGTCTGCTCGAGATATTAGAGTCACGCGGTGCAGCATCTATCCGCTTGGCAAGCTTCCTCGACAAACCCGAACCGCGAATTAAGAAAGAACTAAAGATCGATTACACTGGATTCGTCGTGCCCAATAAATTCGTCGTCGGCTACGGGCTGGACGCCGCTGGAAGGTATCGAAATCTGCCGTTCATCGGTGTTGTTCGCGATCCGTCGAAAGCCTAGATCGTCGTTGCGTTCTCACGCAAATGGCGGCTAGCCAGCAACCCGCGGATCAGGAAATACAATCCGACAAGGTGGAATCCGAAGCCAAACGTATCGCGAAGTCCGATAGATAGCATTGCGTCGATAACGTAAAGGAAGATACCCAGAACAAACGCAATATCGCTGCCCCGCCGAGCAAAATATCCAAAAGCCGCAAACCCAAGCGCGATCAGAATGTTTACTATTAATGCTGAAGCGTGCAATGGCGGAACGACGCCTTCGGCCGTCAAGGGGCCGGCGGTGCCGTCGATCCAGCGGGTGATGCCAAATGCCACCATCGAATTCGGCGTATTATAATAAAAGACGATCAGCGAGTTAGCTATCGAAGCCGCCGCAAGCCAATAAAACCAATGGGCGCCACTGTATTTCGCTTTTCGCGGTGAATATTGGAGAGTTTGCTGTTCTATATTTTCCATGATTCCGGCCTCCGTGATTTATTGGTTCAAGCGCGAAAATAATATCACAAAATGCAGCACACTCATATTTTTAGTTAGAATGGGTAGTGGGTCAGTTTGGATTTACTTTGTGAATTTTGTGTCCGAAACTTTGTGTTCTCAGTGAGAAAAAACTTTCTCACAGAGGTCACAAAGGGTTCACAAAGAACACAGAGTTTCCATCGAACTCCGTGAACTCCGTCGAGGCTCAAACTGACCCACTACCTTAGAATGCCGTTCATCCATTTCAGAACTCTTTAGAAATTGTAACTCATTAGAAATGTCCTAGTTGGAAAACGCCTAAGATGAGCCTATAGGGGTGACCGATGGGAGAGAGAGGGACAATTTTAATGAGTTCAAACTAGGACATTTTCACGGAGTTCTAACAAGCGCGGCGAATTTTATTGACACTAGGAAAGGGTTCTTGTAGCCTCAAACCTGTATCAATAACGACTTTGGCCGGGACTATATAATTTGAGCAATCTTCGAAAACTTGAGCTGCCCCCACAGGGTCTGAACACCCTTTTTGGCGTACAGGATCAGAACATTAAATATCTGGAAACGCTTCTCGACGTGAGCATCGGAGCGCGTGGAAATGAGTTGCTGCTCGACGGCGATCCAACAGACATCGAAACAGTCGAAGAGATCCTGCGGGATTTTGGTAGGCTATTCGCCGAAGGACAGACCTTTACCGACGGCGAACTAAAAGACGCATTCAAACAGATCGCCGAAGACAGGGCCTATAGCCTGAAAGACCATTTCCAGCGGAATCGATTTAATCCCTCAGGCAAGAAATCGGTCGCGCCGAAAACTGCGAATCAGCGTAAATATCTCGACGCGATCGCGGCGAACGATCTTGTATTTGGCATTGGCGTTGCCGGAACAGGCAAAAGCTATCTCGCCGTGGCGATGGCGGTCGATGCACTGCTAAAGAAACAGGTCAGCCGGATAATCCTGACGCGTCCTGCGGTCGAGGCCGGTGAACGGCTTGGGTTTTTGCCTGGCGATTTACAGGAAAAGGTCGATCCGTATTTGAGGCCACTCTATGACGCACTGTTCGATCTGGTCGATGCCGAAAAGGTTACGAAGATGCTCGAAAAACGCATTATCGAGATCGCTCCGCTCGCCTTTATGCGCGGCCGGACGCTCGCCGACGCCTTCATAATTCTCGACGAAGCCCAAAACACGACCAGCGAACAGATGAAGATGTTCCTGACCCGCATCGGCTTCGGTTCAAAAGCAGTCGTCACCGGCGATCGAACCCAAATAGATTTACCTCGCGGCCAAAAGAGCGGCATAAAAGAAGCCGAGATTGTTCTAAAAGATCTCGAAGGAATCGAATTTGTCTATTTCACCGACAAAGACGTCGTCCGCC
>CAZSEL010000003.1:0-155218 GCA_964605905.1 uncultured Chloracidobacterium sp.
CGGTGGTGGCGGTGGCGGTGGCGGTGGCGGTGGTGGATTTGGTGGCAATGCACGCCAGTTTGATTGGCTTGAATTGTACTACCGCAGTACTCAGCCAATACTTATGATGTGACCATTGACTAGGCGATTCAGTGGTTGTTTTAATTATTTCAGTGAGAAGAAGAGGAGAAAATCCATGAAAGCTATAATTGTCCTGTTTTTTATATCAATTAATTTCTTCGCTTGTGACCTTGGTTCGTTGAACCATAGTGCAAAGTCAAAAAGCGAGATCGTGGCCACGAGTCCAACTCCTTATACTAATGCTTGTACGGAAGAGAATTATAGGCACAAGTCGGAAGCTGAAATTGCTGCAATGACTCCCCGGCAACTCATTGATGAGGAGTTGAAAAAAGAGCTGCATATTGATTCTTTTGATAGCTATTCTGCATTGGCCGATTACGGTTGGTTGATTAATCAATTCATTCGTAAGGCAGGAATCAAGGTACTACCGATATTGACCGAGCATATGAACGCCTATGAGCCAAAGAGTGCTTCCAGATGTGAAGAAAATCGTTTCTTTGTTGCATTTAAGACCGCACATGATATCGACGGTGTAGTGATCCGGCTTAGGGGAACAAATGAAGGATTGGCGACGATTGAAGCGCTTGATGGTGCATTGCGGCGAATGAAAGACACCGGCTCCGATAAGCCGGAGCATGCACAACACAAAGAATATAAAGCGTACATGGAGCATCAAGAGAGACTTCGGGGTGGAAATTTAACCGATGGCATCATCCGGGACACATTACGCGTGAAACACAATATTCAGATGTCGGACGAAGAACTGCTTGAGTTCAGCAACTTTCTGACCGGCCTTGACCCGACGTATCCCAGTTGGAGCGAAATGGGCGAGTACAGCGCACCAATGGTCTTAAAGGACTCTAAAAGATATTATGAAGCTTATCTGAAATTTAAGGAAAAAAAATAATTTTGCTAACTGATAAATCTTTCTAAGATATCACTCATGACGGGAACGGTAATCTGACAAAAGTGACGCAGTCGGATGGGACTGTGACGCAGGAGCGGTTGTTCAAATACGACGGTCTTTCGCGACTGACGCACGAGCGGCAGGTCGAGGCAAACGCGACGCTAAACGACAGCGGGGTTCACGTTGGCGGCAGCGGAACATGGACAGGCAGATATAAATACAACACGGACAATCTGTTAATTGAGGCTTTCGATGCACGCGGTGTGAAATCGGCTTTCAGCTATGACGGCCTGAATCGTGTCTCGACCGTCACCTTCACGGGCGAAAGCGGCTATGAGACGCCGCAGATCACTTACACCTACGACGAGACCGAGACCAACACCCATAACAAGGGACGCCCGACAAAGGTCAGAACGGCGGCGAATTTGGGCCAAGGGACGCCGGAGACTATTCAGAATTACCGCTACGACAAAACCGGAAAGGTCATAAAACACACCCAAAGCATAGGCAGCGAGAGCTATTTGCAGGAATATACATACAACCTTGCCGGGCAGCTTGTCTCGCAGAAATATCCTAGTGGTCGTGTCATCGAAAATGAGATCGATAACTTTGGCAGAATGGCTGAAGTTTCCGACAGCGAAAGAACCTACGTCAGCGGTTTAACATTCAACAATCAGGGAATGCTTTCGCAGATCAATCTTGGCAACGGAACGCAAGAGACGTTCAATTACAATGACCGTTTTCAGATGATATCCCAAAGTCTGATAAAAGGCGCCGAGGTTTTGCAAAAATACGATTACTCATATGGCACTATCGAATTAGGGACCGGCACAGTTGATCTGACGAAAAATAACGGACAGCTGGGGAAAATTGAGGGCTGGATCGGGGCTAATAAACAATGGAGTCAGAGATTTGGCTACGACGAGCTAGGCCGTCTGAGTGAGACGAGAGAATATAAGCAAGGCGACGATGCTCAGTTGACGTATAAGCAAAAGTTTGATTTCGATAGATTCGGCAATCTTTATCGCAAATCTGCAAATAACCCGATATTAGGACAGCAAAATCCTCTGCCATATACGCCAATTGAGGATTTCGACATCACCAAGGCAACAAATGGTTTTGCAACGGGTACGACTTACGATGAAGTCGGAAACGTCGTGGCGGACAACAAATTTCGCTCGATGAGCTTTGTTTACGATGCAAATGGTCGTCAAGTAAGAGCGTCGCGAACCTGTGTTGCCTTTTTGAGATTGTGGTTTTTGCTTGGCGATCTTGGCGAGCTTTGCGTGAGAAAAAAGAAGAATTTCACGCAAAGTCCGCCAAGGACGCAAAGGAAGAAAGGTCGTTTTAGACCAGCAGCACAAATTAGGACACTACTTATCTATGATATTTGCTTGATTTAAACAGGGTGTCTGCGTTATACTTTTCGTTTGCTACGAACTGTCGTTTCTCGAAGTGGGTTTCGTGCCCACTTTTTATTTTTGATTTTCTTTGAAAATGGGCGAAGGATCATTTGTTGAAAAGTTTAGGTCGATCGCGGCAGATGTGGTCAAGGCGCGGGAATACGAACTGGTGCATACCGAGGTTTCCGGATCGAAGCGAAACCCGGTCATGACCGCTTACGTCGATAAGCCCGGCGGGATCAATATTGACGAATGTTCAGAAATTTCGCGTGAGATCGAAGCAAAGCTCGATGCCGACGACCTTGTGCCCGCGACGTATATTTTGGAAGTTTCGTCTCCGGGGATCGAACGCGGACTGTATTCGCTGGCCGATTTCCAGCGGTTTACCGGAAGCGAGGCTCGGGTTAAAACGCTCGAACCGATCGAAGATCGGAAAAGTTTTACGGGAACGATAAAGGGCGTGGGTTCGGATGTCGTTGAGTTAGATGACAGCATTTTGGGATTGATTGAAATTCCATTTGAGAATATTAAGAAATCGAACTTAAAGATCGATTTTAGCAAGGAACTGAGACGATAAAGGTTCCAATTTTAGTGAATAAGCCGGCATTAAGCCGATTGTTTTATGATCTCATCCATCGGACAAAGTATCGAAGCTCTCTGTACTGAACAGGGACTCGACCGCGACATGGTCATTGAGGCGATGAAAGACGCCGTCAAGGCCGCGGCGCGCAAGCAATTCAAGGCGCAGGATAAAACCGGCGACAGCATTCAGGTCGAATGGAATAATGACGAAGGGATAATCGAGATCTCGGTACAAAAAGAAGTTGTAGAAGAGGTCGAAAATCCTTCGGCGGAACTTTCGCTCGTCGAAGCTCAGGAACTGGCGGGTGACGAAGTCGAGCTTGGCGACATGCTCTTGATGCCGCTTCCTCAGGAAGAAATGGGACGCATCGCCGCACAGACGGCGAAGCAGATCCTCGTTCAAAAGGTCAGGGAAGCAATCCGCGAAAAAGTTTACGACGAATACGTCGATCGCAAGGGCGAACTGATAAATGGCTCGGTCAAGCGTTTCGAGCGTGGCGATATGATCATCGATCTCGGCAACAATCTCGAAGCGATCCTACCCAGAAAAGAGCAGTCGCGCGGCGAAATGTGGAATCAGGGCGAACGTGTCCGCGTCGTGATAACCGATGTTTCAAAAGAGCAAAAGGGACAGCAGATAACTGTATCGCGTGCTTCATCCGAGCTTGTAAAACGTCTCTTTGAAATGGAAGTGCCGGAGATCTACGACGAAACCGTCGTGATCAAATCCGCTGTCCGCGAGCCGGGCGACCGTGCGAAGATTGCCGTCACCTCAAACGAAAAAGATGTCGATCCGGTCGGGGCCTGCGTTGGTATGAAAGGGTCGCGCGTTCAGTCGATCATCAAGGAGCTTCGCGGCGAAAAAATAGACATTGTCGAATGGTCGGACGAACCGTCGGTTTTTGCGGCAAACGCACTTTCACCGGCAAAGGTTTCGCAGGTGCGCATTACCAATATCGATAACCGCGAAATGAACGTGATAGTCGGCGAAGACCAGTTAAGTTTGGCGATCGGCAAAAAAGGCCAGAACGTCAGGCTTGCAACGCGGCTCGTCGGTTGGAATATCAACATTGTCAGTGAAGAAATTCTCAAGAAAGAGATCGCGCTTCAGATGGGCAAAATGATGGCCTCGGGTGAAGCGGTTCCGCTGACTGCGCTTGAGGGCGTGACGGCAAATCAGGCGGAAACTCTGGCTGAACACGGAATCACGGATGTCGAGGCACTCGCAGCGGCAAATCTCGACAGTCTCGTTGAATATCTCGATCTGACATACGACGAAGCTCAGGCTATGATCACGGCCGCGGCGGCGATAGTTGCAGCGAAAGACACTGAGGTCGGGGCTAGCGAAGTCGCAGGCGATGAAGAATCAGCACCGGTTGAGTCTGCTGTAGAAACTACGGAAGAAGCTGCGATCGCACCTGAAGGCGAAGAAGTTGTCGTGGCAGATGCAGAGGAGAGGCCGGAGACTCCAGACGATAAGGATCAAGCCGAAATCGTCGAAGTTGCGCAGGAAAAAGCAGCAGGTAAAGAAGAATTTGAGGCTGTTCAAACAGACGAAACCGCTGAAGTAGTTGATGAGCCCGCGGAGGGCGAAGTTATTGATTCTCAAGAAGGTGCGGATGTTAAAGATGTATAACATTCGTATCGTATCTGAAGACCCCGGCGGTTAACGCCGATCCCAATCCAAAGGAATTTGGATCGTAGAGCCGGGTTTTTCACCAAACATGGAACTTATGCCCATTGGGAAAAAAATTCGGGTTTACGATCTCGCCCGCGAGATAAAACAAGACACAAAGCGTGTGATGGAAGATCTGCGTCGCGAAGGCGCGGATATAAGCGTGCCTTCTAATTCCGTTAGCGCGGAACTCGCGGAAAAGGTGCGTATCAAGTACTTTCCGAAAGCCGAAGTCGCGCCCAAGCGTGCGATCAAAGTAATTAAAGCCTCCAAAGCACCAAAAGAATCCGAAGACGTACAGGCCGACGAAGTTATTGCGACTTCGCCGGACGAAGAAATTAAAGTCGAACCGCCGGTCAAGGCGGAACCGAAAGTGGCGAAAGCAGCGAAAGCTGAAGCACCAGCCGAAACTCCGACGACGGACGCGTCTAAGGACGGCTCCGCTGTTCGTAAGGTCCTCAAGCGAAAACCTAAAGAAGAAGAAGAAGAACCGGTTGCGGAACCCGCCGAAATTCCAGTTGTCGAAGCCGAAGTTGAGGAAGAGATCGCTGAAGTTGTCGATCCATCCGTCACGGAAGCTCCAGTCGAATCCAGTGAAACGTCCCCTGTCACCGCAACGCGTACCTTGAGTCCGTCGGGCACGCAGGTCAAAAGACTTACGCTTACGCCTGACGCCCTCAAACAGGGTGTCAAACCGGGCGAACGAATCGTTTCCGAGGCTCCGACGCGCACGGGCAAGCTGAGTGAAACACCGGCCGAGCGTGATGCGAGGGCAAATCGCGGCCGTACGGGAAATTTCCGCGGAACTCCGGGCGAGACCGCTACGCCGCAGATGAATTACACGCCGCCGGCGGACAACCGGCGAAAGCCCGGCCGCTCAGGCGGACGCAAGGGCAAGCCCGGCGATGCCAAAGGCGGAAGATTTGCCGAACGTGATCTGGATCTGCCGCGTCAGCGAACCATCGAAGAGCGCGTCATGGAACAGGTCGGCCCGCGTGGTGAGGGAGCGTTTAAAACCGTTCGGCTTACCGAAGGAGCAACTGTTCGCGAATTTGCCGAGGCTCTCGGAATCACGCCCCGTGACATCGTTCAGCTTTTGATCAAGAAAGGCATTTTTGCCACCTTGAATCAGCCGATCGGCGACGCCAAGGCGACCGAGATGGGAATGGACTTTGGCTACGATGTCAGTTTCGTTCCGTTCGAGGCAATGGTCATCGAGCAGGAGTTCGAGGAACTGATCGACGCCGGTGCCGACGATGCGGAACTGCCTCGTGCTCCGGTCATCACAGTGATGGGCCACGTCGATCACGGTAAAACTTCGTTGCTTGACGCGATTCGTTCGGCCAACGTCGCCGAGGGCGAAGCCGGTGGTATTACACAGCACATCGGTGCATACAGCGTTCTGGTTCCGAATTCCGAAAATCCGGCCGAGCCTCGCCGCGTTGTGTTCCTCGATACGCCCGGCCACGAAGCATTTACAATGATGCGTGCCCGCGGTGCGAAGGCGACCGACATAGTTATTCTCGTAGTTGCGGCGGATGACGGCGTTATGCCGCAGACGATCGAGGCGGTCGAACATTCAAAGGCGGCCGGTGTGCCGATCATTGTTGCAATAAACAAGATCGATAAACCGGGTGCTAATCCCGACAAGGTAAAACAGGGACTTTCAGGCCTTGGCGTCCAGCCATTGGATTGGGGCGGCGATGTTGAAATGGTTCCGGTTTCGGCTAAGAACCGTGAGGGCCTCGATACGCTCCTCGAAACCGTTCTTTTGCAGGCGGATATTCTCGAATTAAAAGCAAGCCCGACGCGTCGTGCGTCAGGCGTTGTTCTCGAAGCGAAACTGGATAAGGGACGCGGAGCGGTTGCAACGGCACTTGTCCAACAAGGAACGATGAAAGTCGGCGATCCCTTCATCGTCGGACAATTTTACGGCAAGGTCCGGGCGATGTTCTCGGACCGCGGCGATCAAGTAACAGAGGCTGGTCCGGCTACACCGGTCGAGATTCTCGGGTTGCAAGGTGTTCCGCAAGCAGGCGACACTTTCCAAGTTGTCTCCAATGTTGAACGTGCCCAGACGATCGCCGGACAACGTCAGATGCAGGCCCGTCAGGCGGCAATGATCAAGACGACCAAACGCGGTATCGAATCGCTGGGACTCGCCGAGATCAAAGAACTGCTTGTTATTCTCAAGGCCGACGTTCAAGGTTCGGTCGAGGTGCTGCGTCAGACGCTTGAGAAATTGTCCACCGAAAAGGTCAAGGTTCGCGTTATCCGTGCCGGTGTCGGTGCGATCGCGGAATCTGATGTTCTGCTCGCCTCGGCAACGCAGGTTGACGATGTTTCGACCGCAGTTGTTATCATCGGTTTCAACGTCCGGCCCGAGGCTCGTGTCGGCGATATCGCAAAACACGAGGATGTCGATATCCGGCTGCACTCGATCATTTACAAGGTCGAGGAAGAGATCAGGGCCGCGATGATCGGAATGCTCGACGCGATCGAGAAGGAAGTTATTCTCGGCAAGGCCCTTGTTCAGGAGACGTTCAAGGTATCGAAGATCGGCACTATCGCCGGCTGTCGCGTTACCGAGGGCGTGATAAAGCGTCAGGCAAAGGCACGGCTTATTCGCGACGGAGTGGTTGCCTGGGAAGGCGATATTGCCACGCTCAAGCGGTTCAAAGACGACACGAACGAAGTGCGTCAGGGATTTGAATGCGGTATCAGCCTTGTCAACTTTAACGACATCAAGGTTAATGACGAGATCGAAGCATTTGTGATCGAAAGGATCGCAGCCACGGAGTTGTAAATGCGGCGTCCGGCACGGCTTGGAGAAGCCCTGAAAGAAGAAATAGCCGAGGTCGTCGGGTTTGGAATGGAAGACCCGCGGCTTATCGGCGTGACTGTTACGGATGTAACGGTTTCCGACGATCTGCGTGACGCCAAGGTATTTGTCCTGATCGACGGAGGCGATAAAGCTATTGATGAAGCCTTGCGAGCTTTGCGGCATGCATCGGTTTACGTCCGGCAACAGGTTGCGATGGACCTCGGTCTTCGCCACGCGCCGCATCTGCATTTTGTTCGCGATACGGCCGAGGAAAATGCCGCCCGGATCGGCGCGATCCTACAGGACCTGAACATCGAAGAAGAGAAAATTGAAGGAAGTGAAACGGCAAAAAGTGACAGTGAGTAAACGCCCGTTTGAATTGCAAAAGTGTTAAGCCAAGTAGTTGAGTTAATTGAAAATAAAAGCACGTTCGGCATTACGACCCATATAAAGCCGGATGGCGACGGCGTTGGTTCGTCGCTCGGACTGTGCTGGCTGCTGCGTTCGTTAGGCAAATCGGCAGAGGTTATCGTCCACGGCGAAGTGCCTCCGGCGTATAAGAGTTTGCCGGGTGCGGACGAGATACGTGACGTCAAGGCGATCGACAGTCAGTACGACGCGATCTTTATTATCGAATGTTCCGATCTATCGCGTCCGGGCATCGCCGGGCTCGATAGCGAGTTTACCGTCAACATCGATCACCACGCAACGAGCGAACATTTCGGGACAATAAATTGGATCGATTCGACAGCATCGGCCGTAGGCGAGATGATCTACAATCTTTGCAAGGCAATCGGCGGTCGCGTTACCAAAGAAATTGCTGAGTGCGTTTACATGGCGCTCGTGACGGATACGGGTTCGTTTCATTTTTCAAATACGACGGATCGCACCTTAAAGGTCGCATCCGAACTGATCAAAGCCGGCGTGAAACCGGCCGCTATCTCTGAGGCGGTTTATAACAACTACCCTTGGTCGCGCGTTGAGCTGATGCGGCAGGTAATCGGCACGATCAAGCGGCACGATAACGGACGCATAGCCTCGATGCGGCAGACGCTGGAAATGCGTAAGATCGCCGATGCGGTGGACGGCGACAATAACGGATTTGTCAATATTCCGCTTGCTGCACGCGAGGTTTTGGCGTCGATATATATGCGCGAGATCGGCGATGATAAATATCGCGTCAGTCTGCGGTCAAAAGGCGACATCAATGTTGCCCGCGTGGCCGAAAAATTCGGCGGCGGCGGCCACGCCAATGCCGCCGGCTGCAGCGTCGAAGGTAACTGGGACGAAAAAGAGGCTGAGATCGTCGCACGCCTACACACCGAGATCAGCCAGTTCGATATCAACTGTACAAACGCCGATTGATCAAATCCTCTAGATGGAAACCAACGCAAATGCCGCAAACAATGGAGATTCCGGATCCGCAGAAAGCGGAACGAAACACTCGCCCGTGACCGAGTTTGTCCTTCGAGCGATTCGTCTTTACACCTACAACACGCCGATCGCGAAAGGTAAATACAGGCTCTACCAAACCGTCCTAAAACTTACCAGAAAGCGTCCGACCGCTTTGCCGACCGCCACGAAAGACGGCCGGCGACTGATCGTTGACCTAACGACCGGAATGCAGGAGACGGTCTTTTTTATCGGCGAGTACGAACAATCGATAACCGAGATCGCGGAACAGATGATCGCTCCCGGCGATATTTGTCTTGATGTAGGCGCAAATTTTGGGTGGTACACGACGGTGATGTCACTCAGATCCGGCGAGAACGGCGCGGTTCATTCGTTCGAGCCGATGCCGAAGACGTTTCTCGAATTGCAGAGAAATCGTGAGGTTGCGGCACATCCCGAGCGTATCTTCATAAACAATGTTGCTCTCGGCGATAAAGAAGATACGGTTCAGATAAATATGTTCGACGATCTGCCGTCAGGGCATGCATCATTATCGGCACAAGGCGAGTCGCGGGTTTCATCGTTTGATTGCCGACTGACGACGCTTGATTCATACCTCGCTGAGAAAAATGTGGGTAATGTCAGCTTTCTGAAGGCCGATATTGAAGGAGCCGAGATGATGTTTTTGAAAGGTGCGGAAAGGCTTTTCAAGCAATCTATTCCACCCGTCTTTCTAATGGAAATGGCCCTGGCTTCTACAAAGAATTTTGGGCACCTTCCGAACGACCTGATCGAATTCATGCGAAAGCGCTCTGAGTATGATTTTTACAAGGTTGACGAACTCGCAGGCAAATTGATCCAGATCGATGGATTTTCAGCGGATGACATAGGGGCGAATGTTTTTTGCGTTCCGGTGAATGCTTCATCGCAGGTTAAAGCAGTTGTCGCAAAATATTTGGCGAACAGATAAAATGACCGATCAGAAAGAGAAGCGATACAAATGGCGTCGCGATGATTACCGTGAAAATACCAATGGCCTTCTAATCGTAAACACGGGCGACGGCAAAGGTAAAACATCTGCCGCGCTCGGCGTGTTAATTCGAGCTGCGGGACGCAGAATGAACGGTGCTTTGATACAGTTCATGAAATCGAAAACCGACCGCTATGGCGAGCACGAATCGCTCGAAAAACTCGGCGTCGAAGTACACACGATGGGCGACGGATTTACTTGGGACACAAACGACAAAACGCAGGACATCAAAACTTCGGAAGAAACGTGGAAACTCTGCGTCGAAAAAATGCGCAGCGAGGAATACGACCTTCTTGTCTTTGACGAGATCGTTTATGTGCTCGATTACAAATTCCTCGATGTGAACGAGGTATTGAGCGAGATCAAAACCGTCCGTGAAAAACAGCCGCATTTGCATATAATTATGACCGGCAGAAACGCACCGCCGGAATTGGTCGAGGCCGCCGATCTTGTCACCGAAATGAAAGAGATCAAGCACCCGTTTAACGCCGGGATTTACGCACAACAGGGAATCGAGTTTTAGCAGATCGTTTTCCTTTTAACGTATAGTTTGGAACGTATAGTGTAAAGTACTATCCGTTTTCCACTATTCGTTATTCGTTATCGGGGAAATAAACTCCACAAAATGAAGCAAGACATCGAACGCCGAAAACCTGCAAACGCGAAAGATTATTTATCGCTTGCGGTGACGACGTTTGGCGTCGGATATTTACCGTTGATGCCGGGAACGTATGGATCGGCGGTTGGTGTTTTGATTTATCTCGGAGCGGCCACATTTGTAGACTATCTTCATTTATTCCCAACACGTTACGGATCATCGACCGATGATCTGGTGGCATGGTTTCATGCTTTTTTTGCAATCTTCTTTCTTTTATTCTGTCTGCTTGGAGTTTGGGCTTCCGGCCGGTCGACCGAATTGCTCGGTAATTCCGACCCGTCGGAAGCGGTTGTCGATGAAGTTATAGGTCAACTGATCGTCTTTCTATTCGTTCCGTTCGGCATCGGTTGGCCGTTTATACTTGCCGGATTTTTGCTATTCCGCCTTTTCGATATCTGGAAGCCTTATCCGATCGATTCGCTACAGGTTTTGCCTGGTGGCATCGGTGTTTGTGCTGATGATATTCTTGCCGGTGTTTACGCCGGAGTTTGCCTTGCGGTTATCTACGCGGTTAGTCTCTCCGTATGAATATTCACGTTTTGCCAGGCGATTCACTTTCTGCGGAATTCGCACAAACAGGTATTGGTGGCGATGTTATTGTCTGCCGTGAGACAACTTGTCGCGGGCGATATTTCGGAGGAAAATCTCGACCTGTTTTGGGATGTTCGGGCAAATTTTGTGATGCTCGAATATGGTGGTGACCCGATCGAATATCGTGAGGGCGTTGCTTACGAACTCGAAAAGCTAATCGATCTTGACCCTGAAACTGAGGTAAATCTCTGGTTCGAGTACGAGCTTTTCTGTCAGGCAAATATGTGGTTTTGCCTCGATCTGCTGAAAGATCACGAAAACATTTATCGCTCCGCTCCGCTCAATGCTTCGCCAGACGACGTATGGAAAGGTTTCGGCCAGCACGATGCGGCCGCGCTGAACGAATGTTTTCAGGCTCGGACGAAATTTACTGCCGAAGACACCGAAAAGGGCGGCGAACTTTGGGATGCTTTCCGCAAACGCGACTCCGAAAGGCTTCGGGAATTGGGACATTACCGCTCGGCTTGTTTTCCTTTTCTAAAAGAAACCTGCAACGCAGCCGCCGAGATCGAAAGTCGTCCGATAGAAATTCTAAAAGAAATAAAAGCGACAAGTCTGAATGAAATCGAAACGATCTTTCCCGAATTCCAAAAGCGTGCCGGGGTTTACGGGTATGGTGATCTTCAAGTCGAGCGATTGCTGGAAAAACTTTAGAAAAATCCTCAGTTCAACTCGTCTGATTTGGACTCGCCCTTGGGAACCACGACCTCATCGCTTCCCTGAAATATCCAACCTCTTCGCCAGAAATAAACCAGCAGCAAGATTGCCACCACAACCATTACGCCGAGCGTCAAAAAATAGCCGTATGATGTTTTCAGTTCCGGCATGTGATCGAAATTCATACCGTAAATACCGGCGATGAGCGAGAGCGGCAGCATTATCGATGATAGAACCGCGAGGGTTTTCATTACATCGTTGGTGCGGTTCGCGACGACGGAAAAATGTATGTCAAAAAGGCCGCTGACCAAATCGCGGTAGCTTTCCGAGAGATCGGAAATACGGACGAGATGATCGTGGACATCGCGGAAAAAGGGAAGAATATGTTCGGGTATCTGCGGAAATTCTCCGTGTGAAATGCGATAAAGCACATCCAACTGCCGAGCTGAAATGCGTCTCAGGCGAGCGACGCTTCGACGCAGGTCCATGATCTCTTCGAGGATCGCGTTGTTCGCGCGTTTCATGTCAAAGGCGCGTTCCTCAAGGTCGTTGATGGCGATATCGAAATCATCGACTATCGGCATATAAAGATCGACGATCTGGTCAAGTATCTGATGGAGCAGATAGGCCGATCCGCGTGAGCACGAAAAGATGCTGGTTCGTATCTGCTGTTTTACGTCCTTGATGCTGCGAAAACGGTCGGTGTGGTAGGTGACGACAAAATTCTCGCCCAAAAAGCCATCAAGCTCTTTCGTAATGAAATTTGCCGGGCCGGTTTCGCCGGGACGAATGCCGTGGACGATGAAATAGATGTACTTGGGGAAGGCCTCGATCTTTGGCTGATTCCGCGTCTCGAAACAGTCTTCAACCGTCAGCGGATGAAAGTGAAACACCTCCAACATGATGCGTTTCGCTTCCTCATTCTGTTCCGCCGTCTCGCCGAGAAAATCCACCCAAACGACCGAATTCTTATCAGCTAACAGCTTCGGCAGTTCTTCTGCCGTAAAGCCTTCCTCGACCTTTTCCGCGCCGGGTCTGTAAACGAATATTTCCATAGAGATACCGTCGGCGATTATACAGAAATTGAAGCCGAAAGCGATAATGTGCCATGACCGACAATCTTTTCGACGTGCGAATTGCAAAACTCTGCGACCACCGCCAAAATGTTGTTAATGCCCGATAATATTGCTTCTGACGCAACGATAAAAGTTTCTAACGTAACAAAGCGGTTTGGCGAATTCACAGCGGTCGAGGATCTGAGTTTCAACGTCCGTGCCGGACGCGTTTTCGGCTTTCTGGGGCCGAATGGAGCGGGCAAAACGACAACGATCCGAATGATAGTTGGAATTACTTTTCCGGATGAAGGCTCGATTGAATTAAACGGCGAACGTATCTCGCATAAGCTCCAGAGCCGAATCGGTTATCTGCCTGAGGAACGCGGGTTGTATAAAAAAATGCGGGTCCTGGATCAACTGCGTTATTTCGCGGCGCTGAAAGATGTTCCGGGAAACGAAATTGATAAACGCATAGATTTTTGGCTCGACCGGATGCAGCTTTCCGAGTGGAAAAAGAAAAAAACCACCGATCTTTCCAAGGGAATGCAGCAGAAAATTCAGTTTATCGCGACCGTGCTGCACGACCCGGATGTTCTTATTCTCGATGAGCCGTTTTCAGGGCTCGATCCGATAAACGTCGAATTTTTGATGGACGTTATCGACGAATATAAATCCGCCGACAAGACGATAATCTTCTCGACACACCTGATGTCCACAGCCGAAAAACTCTGTCACGATATTATTCTTATCAATAAATCGCGAATGGTTTTATCGGGCAGTCTTCGCCAGATAAAAGAAAGCTACGGCCAAAACCTGATCGCATTTCGCGGCTCGAACGCTGAGAATATTTTGAACGACAGAACGCTTGTTGAACGGGTCGTCTCGCATTCTGACGAGCAGGAACTGCATCTCGCCAACGGCGTCGATCCTCAGGAGTTGTTGAAAAAAATGGTCGCGTCCAATGTGATAGTTTCCAAATTCGAGAAAACAGAGCCGAGTTTGAACGACATTTTTATTGAGAAGGTAGCAAATGCGTAAATTTCTTGCGGTCGTAAAACACGAGTACAAAAAGGTCGTTTTGAAATGGTCGTTTTTGATCGGGACGTTGATGCTGCCGATTTTGGCGGTGGTTTTTTCGGTCGTTCCGGCGTTGATATTTTCGATAAAGGGCGAACCGACGCGGATGGCTATAGCCGATCCGTCGGGACAGGTTGCGCCGCGGCTGAAAGCAAACCTTTCACCGGACAAAATAGCGGAAAAGGCGCGGCAGGCCGCTGAAGAATCGCTGAAAAATCTAACGCCGTCGCAGGAAGAGCAATTGAAAAATTCGGCAAGCCAGCTTCAGGATAATTTTGTTTTTGTCGATGCAAATACCGCAGGTATGTCTGAAGAAGAATTGAGGCGGTCGCTGATCTCAAAGGTTGCCGCAAATGAGATTGACGCCTATCTGATTATTCCGATGGACGTGAATGCGCCTGACGCAATTTTCGAGTTTCGTTCGCGGAAAGGCGCTGATTTTATTTCAAACGAGACATTTCGCGATGCTCTCAATTCCGCGGTCCGTTCTGTGCGGCTCGCGAATGAGAACATAAGTGAAGAAAAACTCGCACAGCTTTCAAAGCGCGTAAATCTGGACGCCAAGGGTTTGGATGAACGCGGCGGTGAAAAAAACACTGACGGCGTAATGATCGCTTCGTTCATTATAGGGCTGATGATCTACATTACGCTTGCGATTTACGGCCAGGCGATAATGGGAGCTGTCGTTGAGGAAAAAGAGACGCGTATCGCAGAGATTTTGTTTTCGTCGGCAAGGCCGTTTGAACTGATGCTGGGTAAATTGGTTGGCGTCGGGCTCGCGGGTTTGACGCAGCTTGGTATTTGGGTTGGCAGCATTGCGGTTGTGTTCGCTATCGTGGCGGCACAGGCCGATCTGGCTCCTTTTTTGGAATCCGTGCCGCAGATAACGCCGTTGATGATCGTTTATTTCATGCTGTTTTTTCTCGTCGGATTTTTTACTTACGCGGCCATTTTCGCGCTTGTGGGTTCGATGGTAACAAGCATGCAGGAGGGCGGCCAGTTCGCATTTCCGCCGATAATGCTAATGCTCGCCGGTTTTTATTTCAGCTTTGCCGTGATCCGCGATCCTAATTCGACTCTCTCGTTCTGGGTGTCGATCGCGCCGTTTCTCGCTCCGATCACGATGCCCGTTCGAATTCTTGCCGAAACGCCGCCGGTTTGGCAGATACTGCTCGCACTGATCGTAAACGCTGCCGCCATCGCCGGACTTGTTTGGGTAACCGCCAGGGTTTACCGCGTCGGAATGCTGATGTACGGCAAACGCGCGACGATTCCTGAAGTGTGGAAATGGATCAGGCAGGCCTGAATTTTATTCCAGATTATGCGGTAGCGATTTAGGTATTACTTTCTTGCTTGGCGTTCTTTGCGGCTTTGCGTGAAACAGGCTTTTCACGCAAAGCCGCGAAGTTCGCAAAGAAGAAAAGAGAAATCAAACATTCCCTCAATGCCGATAGAGATCGAGAAAAAATATCGCCTTGATGAAAAACGCCGCGACGAGATAATTGTGTCGCTTGAGGAATACGGCGCGGAATATATCGGCGAGGACGCGGAAGAAAATATCATCTACGGCGGAGCGATCTTGTCTGAAAAGAACGCAGTGCTTCGCGTTAGGATAATCGGCGAGCGGGCAATTCTTACGTATAAACTGCGGCTTGCCGGTAGCGGTGAGATAAAGCGTCAGATCGAGGAAGAAACCGAGGTCGCCGATCCGAAGGCGATCCAGAAAATAGTAAAAGAGCTTGGTTTTTCACCCGTTCTGATCTATGAAAAACGGCGAAGAACGTGGCGGTTTCGCTCGGTCGAGATCGTTATTGATGAACTCCCGTTCGGGCTTTATATGGAGATCGAGGGTTCGATAACAGGTATCAGGGAAGCCGAAATGCTGCTCGACCTAGACGATCTCGAAACCGAGCATAAGACATATCCGCAATTGACGGGCGAGCTTGGTATGAAAAATGGAGATGTGATCGAAGCGAGGTTTCAGGCTGAACCGCCAGCGTGAGTGGGTGGCGAAATCAGCACTTTGTGGCTAACAGCACTTTAGTCGCCAAAGGCGACCGACACTAAAGCCTGGGGTGGAGCCGTTTTTTGGCGGAACCCCAGGACAGACGGTTCGAGATGTTCGCTCCCTGAAAGGGAGCAACAAAATGTTTTTTATCAGTCGCTTTCAGCGACAGGAATTTTTTCGCAGCTTTCCTAGGGTTCCATTCGCTTCGCTCATTGCACCCTAGGCTTTAATGTCAGTCGCCGTTGGCGACAAGAAATGAGTTTGACCGATATTTTGACGGCCCGACAAAAACCTTGCCCCTACGCAAGAACGTGCATTATTATCGTTCTAGTTTTTAGTAGGAGAAAAGCCCATGAGAAAACATTTATTCGGACTCGCAATTTTTATTTCTATCGTAACGGCCGCGGTTTTTGTTTATGGATATTTTTACGAGCCGCCGATTCCGGTCATTCCGGCGGTTGATTATCCGAAAGAGGAGTTAATAAGCATCCCTAGCACGTGCTGCGAAGAGTCTGGGGATGTGAAATATCAGGTCTCGGCTGCTGAACTGGATATAAAGGACCGTATTTTTCGAGCGCAGGTCGATCTGGAATGGAACGGCAAGCACACGCCGCCTGATTCGGTATTTATGAATTTTTATTTGATGAACGCGAACGGCGAGCGGACGGCTTCGGTGAGCAAGACGGTATATTTGAGAGATGTATTTGCAGACGGAAACCGTGCCGGAATCACCGTTTCGCTCGACAGGGTAGATATGTCATTTGCGCGGCAAGAGAATCTTTACACCTTTGTCGAATTTTCCACGGACGGCAAATTTCCGTCGCTGCCCGACGAGCGAACTGCTCTGGCGAAGCTGACATCGGTTTTGCTGGTTCACGGCGGCAAAACGATTCGTGCGGAACCAATGCCGATCAAAAAATAAAAAATTCCGCAAGTTTGTTTTTAGAACCCGTTCTTACCGTCATGGTAGTTCGGGTTTTTTAATTTAAATTCGTTTTCTTATTGGAGGTTAGAAATGAAACAGGAAAAAATCTTCTCTTCCCGGTGGTTAACAGGGTTATTAGTGCTTTCCAGCCTGATTTTTTCGGCTTGCGGATATATGTCGGGAGATTCTGCGGCAAACAAACCGGTTACGGGTCAACCGGTGGCACACGAATCGGCACGCTCGGCTAATACATCTGCCGCGCCGATGATGGGCGACTCGGAAGATATGAAATCCGGCAGCGGCGAGCGTTATGCCGAGATCAATGAAAATCCTTTCTTTGAAACCGCGCGTGCGCCGCTTTCGACATTTTCGATTGATGTGGACACTGCGTCGTATTCAAACGTCCGCCGATTTCTGAACAATGGTCAGATGCCGCCGAAAGATTCTGTCAGGATCGAGGAGCTAATTAATTATTTCGAGTACGACTATCCGCAGCCGGTCGGAGGTGTGCCATTTTCGGTGAATACCGAGGTCGCGGTTTGCCCTTGGAACACGAAAAATCGACTCGTGCAGATCGGTTTGCAGGGACGAAAAGTTTCGCTTGATAACACGCCGGCGACGAATCTTGTATTTCTGCTCGATGTTTCCGGTTCGATGAACGCGCCGGACAAACTGCCCCTGCTCAAAGAAGGCCTGCGGATAATGGTCAACCAGCTAAAGCCGCAGGATCGCGTAGCGATCGCGGTCTATGCCGGTTCTAGCGGACTGGTTTTGCCCTCGACGCCGGTCAGCGAAAAAGGCGAGATCATCGCGGCTCTCGATAACCTGGAAGCAGGCGGCTCGACAAACGGCGGGCAGGGAATTCAGCTTGCTTACACCGTTGCGGCGAACAACTTCATTCGCGGCGGAAACAATCGCGTTATTCTTGCGACCGACGGCGATTTCAACGTCGGGTTGACCGGAGACGACGCGCTTGTTCGTCTGATCGAAGAAAAACGCGAGAGCGGAATCTTTCTGTCGGTGCTAGGCTTCGGGACCGGAAACCTGAACGATTCGATGATGGAAAAACTTTCCAATAAGGGCAACGGAAACTACGCCTACATCGACTCGCGTGACGAAGCACGCCGTGCGCTTGGCGAACAGGTTGCCGGAACGCTTTACACGATCGCAAAGGACGTTAAAATCCAGGTCGAATTCAATCCGGCAAAGGTGGCTGGTTATCGTCTGATCGGCTATGAAAATCGCCTGCTCGCAGACCGCGATTTCAACGACGACACGAAAGACGCCGGCGAGATCGGCGCAGGACATTCGGTTACGGCTCTTTACGAGATCGTTCCAGCCGGGCAAGCGGTCGATAACGGCGGCATCGAATTGAAATATTCAAAATACGAACCAACCGGAACAAATTTCGGCAGCGAAATGGCGACTGTTAAACTTCGCTATAAGGAACCTGACGGTGACGAAAGCAAGCTGCTGACGATGGGTGTTTTGGACAACGCAAAGCCGGTTGAATCGGCGTCGGAAAATCTGAAATTCGCCGCGGCGGTCGCGCAGTTTGGACTTGTTCTCAGGGATTCGCGGTACAAGGGAAATTCAAACTTTGGTTCCGTTATCCAGCTTGCGAACAATGCTCTCGGTGTTGATGCACGCGAGCGGCGAACGGAGTTTCTGGATATGGTAAATCGCGCCGGTTCGATCTCCGGACGCGGCTAATCCGGCACTGATGGACGGACGGCTTCGAGAATTTCGTTTATCAACAGATCGTGGTCGAAGGGCTTTGTGGCGTAACGCTGAAAACCGGAGTCAAAAGCCCTTCGCCTGCTTTCTTCGTTTGCAAATGCGCTCAGGGCGATGGCGGGCAATTGTCCGCCTTCTTCCTGCGGCAGTTCGCGGATCCGCGCGACCAGCGAGTAACCATCCTCATCGGGCATCGCAAGGTCGGAGATCATCAGATCGGGAATTCTAGTACGGGAATCGGTCAGCGCGTTGAATGCGGACTTTGCAGATTCTGAGCTTTTTACCGTGGCGCCGCTTTTCTCGAGGAACATCTGTAAAACTTCGCGCGAATCGACGTTGTCTTCAACTATCAATATTTCCAGCCCGCTCAAAGGCTTTTGGTTTACCGGTGCAATATTAGGATTCGACTGCATCATAAACGATTGCTCAATCGCGATCGGAAGCGTGACGGAAAACGTCGAACCTTTCCCAAGACCGTGGCTTTGGGCCCGAACATGGCCGCCATGGCGCTCAGCGAGAATTTTTACGATAGACAGGCCAAGCCCAAGACCGGCATTTCCTCCAAAACCTTCGCCGTCGGCTTGCGAGAACTGGCGGAAAACTTTTGGAAGGGCGTCGGCGGCAATTCCTTTTCCGTTATCCTCAACATTAATCGTGACAGCCTCGGCTCCGGTCTTCATCGTCACTTTGATCGCTCCACCATTCGGCGTGAATTTTAATGCATTCGAGATAAGATTCCCAAAAACCTGGTGGAGCCGCGATGCGTCGCCGACGATGGTCAGGTCGTTAACATCGGATGAGAATGTGTATTCAATATTGGCGGCCTCGGCGGCCGGGCGGTGAGTTTCAAAACTTCCTTTTACAACTTCGCAGATATTGGTCGGGCGATACTCGAGCCTTAGTTTGCCCGAAGCGACACGAGCGGAATCGACAAGATCGTTAATAAGTTTTGTCTGAGAGCGCGCGCTTCGCTCGATAGTTTCGAGCGCGTTTTGGTGCGTTTCTTTGTCAACCTCTTTGGTGAGCAAAATGCGCGACCAGCCAATGATAGCGTTCAGCGACGAGCGTATCTCGTGGGAAACAAATGCGAGGAAAAAATCCTTTGCCCGGTTTGCCTCAACCGCTTCGTCGCGGGCTTTTTTAACAAGCTCATTCACTCGCGAAAGCTCATCGGCCGCCAGTTTTTGCTCGGTTATTTTACGAACGGTCCCGGTCATCCGCTGCGGATTTTCCGCACTATCAAGGATCGATTTTCCTTCGGCGGCGATCCACTCGACGGTTCCGTTGGAATATTGAACTCGAAACTCTTCGGAATATCTAGAACCTCGTTCACGCGACTCCTTGATAAATTCCTTGACCATCCGGCGGTCGTTCGGATGGACCACGTTGATAACGCGTTCGAATGTAAGCTGTTCGGATGCGGGAATTTCAAGCAGCTCGTTGCAGCGCGGCGTGGAGTGGATAGTGTCGTCGGAAAAATCCCAGAACCAAAGCCCGATATCGGCATTCTCGGCCACCGAGATCAACTGCTCGCGTACAATTCCCAGATTCGCGACGTTCTCGACGCGGTTTTCGAGAGCCAGTCCGCAAACAAACATCGACACTACTTTTTTCTTATTAAATACCGGAACAAGATTCAGCTCGATCGCGGCTTTCTCATCGGAGCTGATCCGGAAGTTTAAGGTAAAACGTTGAGGCTCGCCCTTGACTGTCTGGCTGATAGCTTTTTCAAGTATTTTTGACGTGTCTTCAGAAGATTGCCAGAACACCGTTTGGGCAAAAACGTGGCCAACCAGCAATTCAGGGTTTGTACCGGTCCGGTCGAAAATTTTGCCTGAAAGGTTGATCACCGTGCCGTTCGCGGCCAGCGTTCCGTAAAGATCAAAAACATTTGCAAAGACAGCAGTCGAGATCGCGTCGAAATTCATCTCCTTATCTTCCGATCTGATTTGTGAACTGCCTTGCAAAGCCATATCTCTAGTTTGTCGAACAATAGATTATTAGACAAGCACAGCAATTGCCTTGCCAACTAATGAAACAGCGATTTTCCCTGTTTTTTCGCAAATACTAATAAATCCGGATGAAAACCGTCCGATTTTGATACAATATTGATAAAACGAGTTCAACTGGAATATATGTCATTTAAAGCACTTGCGATCGACGACGATTTAACTTCGCTCCAACTTCTAGATTATCAGCTTAAGGCCGAGGGGTTTGAGGTGACGACTGCCGTATCCGGCAATCTGGGCCTAAAGCTGATCGGTGAACAGGAATTCGACGTGATCCTGACCGATCTTCATCTGCCGGACATCACCGGCATTGATCTGATAAAGAGCTCTCGGGAAATCTCGCCGCAGACCGAGATCATTATGATCACTGGCGACCGCTCAAAAGACAACACCATCGAGGCGACAAAAGCGGGAGCGTTTTGGTATGTTGAGAAACCGTATGAGTTTCCCGAGCTTCTCGAACTGGTAAACAAGGCGGTCGAGCGAAAGCGTTATGCGGCCGAAATCCGCTCATTGCGCGGTCAGCTTTCCAGCCAAACATCGTACGAAGGAATAATCGGCGGCAGCCGTGCGATGCAAAATATTTATGCGATCATCGACAGCGTTGCCGACTCGGACGCCAATATTCTCATTCTCGGTGAGTCGGGAACCGGCAAGGAAGTGATCGGAAACGCTATTCACTACAAGAGCCACCGAGCGGAAAAGCGTTTCGTTAAGGTCAATTGCTCCGCGTTGCCCAAAGACCTGATCGAATCGCAGCTTTTCGGGCATGTAAAGGGTTCGTTCACCGGGGCAAATACCGACAAGGAAGGCTTTATCGCTCAAGCGAACAAAGGAAGCCTTTTGCTCGACGAGATCGGCGAAATGCCGGTTGACCTGCAGCCAAAACTGCTCAGGGTTTTGCAGGAAAAAGCCTATTACCGCGTTGGCAGCGATAAGCCGCAGGAAGCGGATTTCAGGCTTATCACCGCGACCAACCGCGATCCTTTTGAGGCGATAGCCGACGGCAATCTTCGTGAGGATCTCTATTACCGCATCAACACGATTGAGATACGCATTCCGCCGCTACGCGACAGAATGGAAGATATCCCGATGCTCGCCGAGCATTTTTTGCAGATGTACGCCGAAAAATATCACAAAGAAGGCGTGGTTTTCGCGCAGAGCGGTTACGACCAAATGCTGAACTATCATTGGCGCGGAAATGTGCGCGAGCTCCAGAATGTTATCGAACGCGCCGTGCTGTTAAGTAATTCGGGAAAGATCGAGAACCTGAATATTCCCCACAGCGAAGGCCAGGCATTTATGACAGCGGATGCGACTGGCAACTCGCCGCAGCCGATGATGCCGGTTATGTTCGAAAAAACCCCGCCAGCAAGTATGTCAGCCGTTGTCGCGGGACTTGACCTCGCCGACGGCAACATTTTCGAGAAAGTCGGCAAGCTTATTGTCGAAAATCTGAACGAACGCGATAACGGATCCGATGATCCAGACGTTTTCGATTCGATCGAAGGAAGCGTTGTGAAGGCCGCGTTAAAAAGAACAAAAGGCAATAAACAGGCCGCGGCAAATCTGCTCGGTGTTTATCGTCCGCGGCTTTATGGCATGATCAAGCGGCATAAAATTGAGGATAATTAAACTGGTGTAAAGAAAAACGCCGCAACACGAACAGGTTACAGCGTTTTTGATGCTATCTGCTGTTTGTGGCAGGAACATTTATCTCGACATCGATCTCCTGCTTCTTATTTCCCGTCAACATTCCCGAGTAATAGGCGGCTCCCGCGATAATTGCGACGATGATTATCATTGCGACCGCCCATATCAAATTACTACCAGTGCTGTTTTCTTCTGACATGATTTTATAACGCTCCTAATCGAAAAATAGATTCATTCCCGCTCTCCGCAACTCATATGCCAGCGGCAAAAATTTCAGTATTTGCGAACGATCTCAGATGAATTCATAGATAAGCATCTGATCTTGAAAAGCACTGTATGAGTTCGGTACACACCGATCATTCCCACTGGTAACATTTACCCATCAACTATCATAAACTACGCCAGTTAACTGATCTCCCGCGACGTGGCTCAAAGATTGCAAAACAAACAACGGAGACCAGGTATATGCAAGAAACCAACATCGAGAACAAGAAGTCGAAGGACGAGCTTTCGACCGACGAAATAATCGATCAGGGAAGCAGGCCTGACGCCGATGCGATTCGCCGCCAGATTCTTCGCGGCGATGAATCTAAGGGCGATGCGGACGACCGCGATGTGGCAGGTGCGCTCGATTATGAGGAAACTCCGCACAGCGGTGAAGAACGTAAAACGCAGATAAAGAAGGAGGCAGAACACAATGACTGACGACAAACTAGCTATTGACGAAGCTCAGCGGGCGGCTAACTACGAAGCCATAAAATCGAGTGTAAAGGCCGATGTCGGAAACGAGGTCGCGTCAAAGGCAGCGGTGCAATCGAGGTCGGACGCGGTTCGAACTAACGATCTGGCTGAGGACATGCGGCACAAGGCGGTTGCCGAAGTAGCTGAAACAGAAAGCGAGGTCCAGCGCGGACGTTTCGTGGCGCGTATTTCTCAATTCGTGGATTACGCATTTTTCCTGATCTACGGCCTGCTGATAGTCCGCTTTTTGCTTGAGCTTTTCGCGGCTCGCGAAGGAAATACGTTCGTCCAATTTCTTAAATCGATCAGCGACCCGTTTTTCAGTCCGTTTCGCGGTATCGTTGCAAGCCCGACCACGCCTGAGGGATTTACGCTTGCATTGCCGATCGTGATCGCGATAGTCGTTTATATGTTGCTGCATCTGGCGATCAACGGCCTGCTGCGGATATTCGCACATCGCAAGGTCGAGGTTTGATCTATTGTGCTTTGGCCGGAACTGTAGTAATAATTAACTCCTATCTAAGCAATTTAGCCATTTCAAACACAAAGGAGATCTTCTATGTTCGACATGATTGGACAACTTATCGGTGGCCTGATCGTAGGCATATTAGCGAGATTACTGTTGCCGGGTAAAGAGGCGTTTCCCGATGGGCCGCTCGGTTGGCTGTTGACCGCACTGCTTGGCGTAGCCGGTGCTTTCATCGGATTTATGATCGCAAGCAATCTGTGGCGTGCCGGCGACGCTAACTACACGGCCGCCGGATGGATCATGTCGATACTCGGCGCGATCCTGTTGTTGCTGATCGCCAGAATGATCTTCGGGCGAAAAACGTAGTCACTACAATTTCCTTAGAATCAGCCACAGAGTAGAGGCAAACTGGCCACGGATTCACACAGATAAACACGGATTAAGGGTTGGCCTTATCTGTGTCTATCCGTGAAACCTGCGGCCTATTTCTTCATTCTGTGATCTCTGTGGCTGATACTATTTCCGTAAAATCACGAATTGCCGTTGGCACCAGCCGGTGGCAATTCCATTTTTACAAGGCCGTCAAATTCAATATTGAACCCGACGCCTTTGATCGGCACCGACATTTCCTCTTCGGTTTTGCCTTCGGAATTGGCGATGCCGACACTTGCGAAATAGCAAGACGCACCGTGCTCGGTTGCGTGGCGAACAAGCATTTCAAACGCTTCGTGTCCTTCTTCAAATCTGCCTCGGCCGGGATAAATTCCCGTCCGGACAACAAAGAACGCCAATTCGCCGTCTTTCTTTGCGACGATCTGCGGCTCGGTGCGAATGTCGGCCGACACGTCAGCCGAATCTATCGCCCAGCCGTCCTTTTCAAGCTGTTTGTAAACTATCTCGATACCAAATGCGTGAATTTCCGCATCGGTCATCAGCCGTTTTTCTTCCATTACTTTCATCGTATCGAAATTGACTTTCGTGGGCAATTCAGAACAATATCTTCAAGGAAAAGGCATGAAAACTCTAATCAAATCCGGCCGCGTAGTCACTGCCGTTGACGATTACGTTGCTGACATTTTTATAGACTGTGAGACGGTCACGACTATCGGCAAGACGCTGGATATGGAGGCGGATGTTGTTATTGATGCGTCGGGGAAGCTTGTTATTCCGGGTGGGATCGATCCGCATACGCATATGGAGTTGCCGTTTGGCGGGACTTCGTCGAGTGATGATTTTTTTACCGGGACGCGGGCGGCGGCGTTTGGGGGGACGACGACGATCATTGATTTTGCGGTGCAGACGAAGGGCGAATCGATGACCTCGGGTGTCGATGCGTGGCACAAAAAGGCTGAGGGCAAGACGGCGATCGACTATGGTTTCCATCTCATCACGACGGAGTTTGAGGACGGCGATGAGAAAGAGATGTACAAGCTCATGGACGAGGGGATCACGTCGTTCAAGCTGTTTATGGCGTATCCGGGTGTGTTTTTGGCGGACGACGCGACGATCTTCCGGGCGATGTCCGCTGCCGGTCAACGCGGCGGGCTTATCTGTATGCACGCCGAGAATGGAATCGTTATCAACGAGATCATCAAGCGATTCTTAAAAGATGGCCGCACGGCTCCGAAGTATCACGCCCTTACACGCCCGACCATCGCCGAGGCCGAGGGCGTTCATCGGGCCATCGCGATTGCCGAGATGGCCGAATCGCCGGTCTATATCGTTCACCTTAGCTGCACCGATGCGCTCAATCAGGTTCGTCAGGCGAGAGATCGTGGCATCCCGGCATTTGCCGAAACCTGTCCGCAATACCTCTTTCATTCCATAGACGATTACGGCGATGATTTCGAAGGTGCGAAATATGTCATGACGCCGCCGCTGCGTGAGAAGCACAATCACGCCGAGCTTTGGAAAGGCCTGAAGATGGACGACCTGCAAGTGATCTCGACCGACCATTGCCCGTTTTGTATGAAGGAGCAAAAGGAGTTGGGAATTGCCGATTTCTCGAAAATCCCGAACGGTGCTCCCGGCGTCGAAAACCGGATGTCGCTGATCTACAACGGCGGCGTCGTCGAGAACAGAATTTCTCTGAATCGGTTTGTCGAACTCACCTCGACCGCCGCTGCAAAGATGTTCGGCCTGTTTCCAAAGAAGGGAACAATTGCAGTAGGCTCCGACGCCGATATCGTTATCTTCGATCCCGAAAAAGAACACACTTTCGGCGTCGATGCGGAACATATGAACGTCGATTATTCCTCTTACGAAGGCTGGAAGGTAAAAGGCAAGGTCGAAACTGTCCTCTCACGCGGCCGCGTAATCATAGAAAACGGCGAGCACCTTGGCAGGGCGGGTGACGGGCAATTTCTAAAACGCGGAACCTGTGTAAACATGTAATCCTATGAAACGATGCCCCGAATGCAGGCGGGACTACTATGACGACACGCTGTTTTACTGTCTTGACGACGGTAACGTGCTGCTCGAGGGGCCTGCGTCATTCGATGGGCCGGCGACCGCGATCTTGTCAGTATCACCTGATTTTATTCGTCCATACAACAGTCGGGACGAACCCAATACGGTGATTTTTCAGTCTGTACAATCGCAAACCGACGACCGAACGTCGATCGCGGTGCTTCCGTTTGTGAACATGAGTGCGGATGAGGAGAACGAGTACTTCTGCGACGGTATGGCGGAAGAATTGCTCAATGCGCTCGCTAAGATCGAAGATTTGAAGGTCGCGGCGAGAACATCGGCTTTTTCGTTCAAAGGTAAAAATGCGAACGTGAGCGAGATCGGCGACAAGCTTGGCGTCAGGACAGTTTTGGAAGGCAGCGTCAGGAAATCGGGCAATCGCTTGCGTATCTCTGTTCAGCTTGTAAACGCAGCCGATGGATTTCACCTATGGTCGGAACGCTACGACCGCGAGATGCAGGATATTTTCGAGCTTCAGGATGAAATTACTTTATCGGTGATCGATGCACTTAAAGTAAAACTGCTTGGCAATGTAAAGGATGTGGTGTTGAAGCGTTACACTCACGACCCGGACGCATACGAGTTGTATCTGAAGGGACGCTACCACCATTACAAATACACTGCGGAAGGATGGAAGCGGGCAATCGAATTCTTTGTAAAGGCGGTCGAAATAGAATCGAGCTATGCGCCGGCATACGCGGCGATGACTACTTCCTGGGGCTGCCTCTGGTTCTTCGGACTGGTTCCCGCCGAGCAGGCAATTCCACCAATGAAAGCAGCAACGGCCAAAGCGCTGGAAATTGATAGCGGCCTCGCCGAGGCCCATCTGTCGTCTGCGATGGTGAGCTTTTTCTATGACTGGGATTGGCAGAATGCCGAACAAGAATTCAAGCTGGCGATAGCTCTGGATTCGAAGAACACAGAAGCTCTTTCGTTTTACGCGATGTTCCTTGCCTTTGAAGAGCGCTTTGACGAGGCGATAGTTCAGAGTAAACGCTCGCTTGCAATCGATCCTCTTTCTCCGCTCATCAATATGAATGCCGGATGGACGTATTTTACCGGCGGCCTGTTAGTGGAAGCCATGGGCCAGGTTGGAAAGATGATAGAAATAGAGCCGGATTTTTATGGAGCATACTGGTTAAAGGGAGCTATCTGTCTGGTCGAAGGAAAGTATGAAGAAGCCATTGGCGAGTTAAGGAAGGGCGTGTCGGTCGGCGGCCATCAAACAGTTCTGGCGGATCTTGGCTCCGCTTACGGCTTGGCGGGACGAAAGGACGAAGCCGAAACCATCCTGAACCAACTGCTCGACATGCGTGAACGAGAATATGTTTCGGCAATTTGTGTTGCAAGGGTTTACAGTAGAATCGGGGAAAACGAAAAGGCGATCGAGTGGCTGGAAAAAGCATTCGAGGAAAGGAACGGCGAAATGCTTTTTCTTAAAGGAGAAATTGCCGGGGCCGCCGAAAACGATTCGCTAAAAAACCTCGGCAGCGATCCCAGATTGATCGATCTTTTACAAAAAATGAACCTGCCCTGCTAGATGGCTTTGATCAAAAAGGGCGACAGCCGGGGTTGGCAGCCGCCCATTCTTATTTTTAGGGGGCGGTTATGTCCGCCGCAGCCGGTCTTCCAAAATATTTCGCAGCAGGTCGGAGTGCCCGGATGTATTGATTAAAATTCAAAAAGCTCAGCAACAAAGTACGGCCGGCAATTCATCTGGCGTGAAACATGCGTTAATATCTGAGCAATGGCGACACGACTGTCCAGCGATCTGAATTTGGCGACATCGATTCCGTATTTCTTATGGGACGAACCGATGACCGTTGCGGAATTAAGGCAGAAACTGGCTTCCTCTTCGGAAGAAGAAAAAACTCGATTGCTCGGTAAAATCCTCAGGGAAGCGCGTGATACCGATGTATGGTTTTTCACGTCACCCGAAGAGATTGCGCATATGTGGCCGAAACTTGAGCCTCATCTGGGCCGTCGCAAAGGGTTTTGGACATTTTTGGTGAACCGTTGGCAGGATTTGGGATTGATTGGATAACATCACACTCGACGATCTACAAAAGGAGTTTCTCGAGAAATTCTTTATGCAAGAAAGCCGCTTTTTTCTTACAGGCGGAGCGGCTTTGGTCGGCTATTATCTGGGACATCGCCGGACAGAAGATCTCGATCTTTTTACACTTGAGAACGAGATCGAGCACGGATTTTCTATTGTGAACGAAGTTGCCCGCGAAATCGGGGCCGAGGTCGAATCAATACAGACATCGCCGGACTTTCGACGGTTGCTTGTTCGACGGGACAATGAGGCCGTTGTCGTTGATCTTGTTCACGAGTACGTTTATCAAATAGATAAAGAAAAGCGTGTCATAAGGGGAGTTCGCATTGATTCGCCTGAAGAAATTCTTGCAAATAAATTATGTGCACTTTTATCTCGATCGGAGGTGCGCGATCTGGTCGATGTCCGAGCGATGGAACAGGCCGGTTATCCGATTGAGAATGCAATCGAAGCCGCGGCAAAAAAAGATTCCGGGTTTACACCGGCGCAATTGGCTTGGGTCCTAAGTCAGATAAGATTTGGCGATGATCTGATTCCTCCTGGCGGGGCTTCACTTGCTGATTTGCGAAAATATTTGGATGAGCTACTGACTCGCCTTTCGCGGATCGCATTTCCGACTGCATAGCCGTTTCAGAAACTACACATAATGACCATTCGCCTTGCCGAACGAGAACTACAAACCAAATTTGGCACGTTCATCGAGATTCTTTTCTATGACGGACAGTCCGAATCCATCGCGCTTGTGATGGGAAGTGTCGGGAGCGAAGAGAATGTTCTTTGCCGCATTCATTCGGCGTGTGTCGGCGGGCACGTTTTTAACAGCGTCGAATGCGAATGTGCGGCTGAGATGGCGGCGTCGCAGGCGATGATCGAGCAGGCTGGAAAAGGTGTGATCGTGTATCTCGATCAAGAGGGCAAGGGCAACGGACATCTCGCATTGATGCAGAGCATTCCATTTAAGAAAGCGGGACTCAGCCAAGGCGAGGCTTACGAAAAGGCAGGCTACAAAGCGGACGCCAGAACATTTCGTCCGGCGGCTGACATCCTGGCGGAGTTGAAAGTTAAGTCCGTCGTTTTGCTTACAAACAACCCCGACAAGGCGGACGATCTGCGACAAGAATCAATAATCGTTTCCGAGACGAGGCAAATAATATGATCGATCAAGGTCCGCCGCTAAAGAAGCATTCGATGGCGATTCTAGTTGCTTTTGCAATCGTTGCTCAGGTCGCCATTGTTCTTCCGGTTAAGGCACAAAACCCGGTTTCAATTGGTGTTAATTTGACCAACGCTTACGACGCATTTGGAAAAGATGTCACCGGGCTAAAACAGGATTTCGGTTTTTCCTGTGTCGTGAATTACAAGGGAAAAATGATCCTGTTCGACTCAGGTACTGACGCACGGGTCTTTGAGCGAAATATAAAAGCGCTAAAGTTCGATCTGCGAAAGATCGACATTGCCATCGTCTCGCACGGGCATTACGATCATGGCGGAGGGTTCGATTACCTGTTCAGCGTCAATCCGAAGGTAAAAATTTATGCCCCGAACGATTTCCCTTCGCTCGGTGCGCCGACAAAGTTCCCGTTTCGCGAAACCGAACCGGCCGTCGCAAAAACATTGCCCAATGACGAACAATATTTTCGCGGCGAGAGCGTGGTCGAGGGCATGACAACCGTGCCGACGGGCAGGTTTTGGAAATCAAATGTGGAATATCTGACCGAGCCGAAAGAAGTGCTGCCGGGCGTCACAATCATTCCAACGACCTCCAAACTAATTGGAACTTTTATCAAATATCCGCCGTTTGAAAACAACCCTCAATTTATCGGAATGCCGGAATTGTCGGCGGCGTTCGCCACCGAAAAAGGCGAGATAATAATTTCGGGCTGCTCGCATTCTACGATCGAAAGCATTATTCAGGAGACAAGGAAAGTCCGTAAAGGAAAAATATATTTGGTCGCGGGCGGCTTTCATCTGATTCCGTATGGCCGCGAATATATCGAGGGTTTGGCAAAGCGGATGCGCGACGAATACGGCGTCGAATCGGTCGCCCCGGCGCATTGTACCGGACATCTTGGATTTTCGATCTTCCGAAAAGAATTCGGTGAAAACTATCGATTTTTCGGACTCGGGGAAACCCTTAAACTGTAAACAATGAAAAATTTTTGTGATAAAAGTCTTTCCCAAAAACTCGAACGAGCGGTAGCCCGTGGAATGTTGCTCCAAAACGACGTTGATAAAACGCAGAATACTTGCCCTTTTTTGCTGTTGGCTGGGATCGAGTATTCTTGGTTTGAGCGATTAATATGAAGCGAAAAGTAAAGTTCTCGAAAGCGTTGTTTGTTTTATTTGCTATCTGTATGCAAGCCTTCCCGAGTCTTGCTCAACATGTGCCATCGCCTAATGCACGCCAATCACAAGTGACAGCAAGAAAGGCAGCTTTGCAAGCTGCACAGTGGATTCGAAGTAGGAGTATTCGATCAGCGGACGGGATGACCTGGCCTGCCGACCCGGATGATCCGGAGACCGTTGATCTAACCCTATACACGGGAATGCCGGGAATCGTCTTATTCTATCTACAGGTTTACGAAACGACAGGAGATAAGTCGTATCTTGTTGATGCCCAACTTGGCGCAGACCACCTGATCGCCTCGTTGGAGGCGGAAAAAAGGAACGGGCTTTATCTGGGTATCTCTGGAATTGGGTTTGTTTTGCAGGAAACCTTTAAAGCCACAAGGAAAACAAAATATCGGGACGGAGCTCAGAAGTGTGTTCAGTTGCTTCGTGAGAGATCTCAGAAGGTCGGAGCCGGTGTTCAGTGGAACGATGTAACCGACATTATCAGTGGGATCTCGGGTACTGGATTGTTTTTGCTTTATGCTGCACATGAACTCAACGACAGGCAAGCTCTCGATTTAGCGATCAAAGCGGGCGAACGCATGATCGAATTGGGACGGCCCGAAAATGATGGTCTGAAATGGGCTATGTCCTCGACGACTAAGAACCTGATGCCTAACTTTTCCCACGGGACGGCGGGCAACTCTTATTTTCTTGCTACCCTTTATGGGCAAACCAAGGAAAGAAAGTTTCTTGACGCCGCGCTGAAAGGTGCTGCTTATCTTAAATCGATAGCGGAGACAAATGGAGAAACGTGCTCGATCTTTCATAACGAGGGCGATGGGAAACGTCTTCATTATCTTGGTTGGTGCCACGGCCCCGCTGGCACAGCTCGATTGTTCTATCGGTTGTACAAGACGACAGGAGATAATGAATGGTTAAGATGGACTGAAAGTAATGCGCGTTCGGTCTTACAAAGCGGAATTCCTGAGAAGCGATTGCCGGGTTTTTGGAACAACGTGAGCCAGTGCTGTGGAAATGCGGGAATTGGCGAATTCTTTTTAGATCTTTTTAAAGTGACGCGAAAGCGAGAATATCTTCGATTTGCAAAACGCATGACCGACGACCTGCTGGCCCGATCGACAACTGAAGGAAAAGGGCTCAAGTGGATTCAAGCCGAAAACCGCACCGCACCAGATTCTCTTCTGGCTCAGACCGGCTACATGCAGGGAGCAGCCGGCATCGGTATGGGACTCTTACACCTGGATAGTGTTGAGCGTGGGAAACAATGGGAGATCAGACTCCCCGATTCGCCGTTTGAATAAGAAGCTTGTAGCTCTCAAACTATTCCAGCCTTTAGATAGACGCCCGTCTGCCGAAACATAAACTATCTTCAGACTGGTTAACCCGGATTACGTAATAGGTAGTCGCAGTATTGACGGACGTAACAGTAGCGGAACAGCGGGCTGCATGCACCGGACGTTCCTACGCAACCCGTTATTCGCATGCACCGGACGTTCCGAAGCAACCTACATTGCACCCACGTGTTCCTACACCGCCGATTTTACGTTATCAGGACAAAAAAAAGTTGTTATCTGGAGTGGAAAAATGGTTATCTGAGGACACAAACCTGTTATCTGGACCGAAAATTGTGTTATCTGAGAGGTAAAAGATGGCAAGCCCTGGTTCCAGTCAAAACGGTCGCCGAAACTTACCGGCGAACTGCTGTCGTATAAGGGGAACACATTCGTCGTCAAATGGGCTGACCGCAGCATGGACGCGGATGCGTTTGTCAGTTTTAGCCTCGACGAAGAAGGCAAAGCGTCCGGTTTTACGATGCGTGCGATCTCGCCGTTGACCGATTTCAGCTTTGATTTCCACGACCTGGAATTTCACCGGTCGAAATAAAAATACGAATGATCTTTTCTGACAAGAACCTTTCGCAAAAACTCGAACGCACCGAAGCCCGCTCAAATGCGGATTTCGTGGAAACGCGTGACGGCTCGATCCGGAGTACGGAGCCGAATGGATCGAGGTTGGCGGAGCGTACGCGATGTTCGACGGCATTGAATCGCCGTTGACGCAGACTTTCGGGCTTGGACTGTTTGAAGAAACAACTGACCAGCATCTCGACGAGATCGAGGCGTTTTACGCAGTACGAAAATCGCCCGTTTTTCACGAAGTAAGCCCGATGGCCGATCCTTCGATACTGGAACTCCTAAACAAACGCGGTTATCGACCGGTGGAGTTGACTAGCGTAATGTACCGAACGCTCGACAAATATACGTCCACACAAGATTCAGCGATCTCGACGCGTGTTATTTCGCCGGACGAAGTCGATATCTGGGCGAGAACTTCCGCCGACGGATGGGCGACCGAGGACGAAGGGCTTGCCGATTTTATGTTCAAGTTCGGTCGCGTCGGAGCTCAGTGCAACGGAGCATATCCGTATCTTGTAGAGTTCGACGGAAAACCGGTCGCGACCGGAGCTTTGCTCATCTACGACGACATCTGTTTGCTGGCTGGTGCCAGCACGATTCCCGAGGGCCGCAATCACGGGGCCCAAACCGCTTTGCTCGGTGCTCGTCTAAAACATGCCGCCGAAAACGGATGCACACTCGCGATGATGGGAGCCTCTCCCGGCAGCCAATCGCAGCGAAATGCTCAAAAGAACGGGTTTGAAATCGCGTACACTCGAATAAAGTGGCAGCTGGTGAAATGAAAAAGGCTGTCTGAAAAGTCAGTAATCAAAATTTTAGCCAGCTCCGTAGGAGCCAAATATTTGTAGAAACGAATACAGAAAACAGGAGCAAGCCCCGTTAGGGGCGACATTAAAATCAGTAACATGCCGCTCCTACGGAGCTTTACTCTTTATTTGAATCGGTTCTACAAACATTCCGCTCCTCTGGAGCTAAAACCGGAATCTTGCTTTTCAGACATCCTCTTTAGTTTGGCTACTTAATCAGCCGAACTGCTGTTTTCCTGTCCACCTTGCGTGCTTCGTCGCTTGCGTCTTCGGCGATGGTCGCAAACTGTTCGCCATAACCTTCCGCTTCAGGAACTTGAGTTCCTACGCCTGCTTTTTGCAGTGCGGCTTGCACGGCCTTAGCTCTGCTGTCGGAAAGTTTAAGGTTTGCGGCATCATCGCCTGTTTTGTCGGTATAGCCGCCGACCTTGATCTTTGCGTCGGGGAATGCCTTCAAGACAGCAACGATGTTATCCAACTGGCGTTTTGACTCAGGCGTCAATTCAGTTTTGCCAACAACGAAGTTCAGATCGTCAAAGCTGAACCATTTGTCTTTCAATGTTTCGGCAGTTCCGTTCTTGTAGTCGTCGGACTGGATGAACTTCACCAACTGATCCTCGATACCGCCGGGATAAGCCTGCAGTTTCGTGCCGTTGGGAAGAGCTACTTCGGCCAATGTTTTCGCAGCCTCAGCAGCACCGGTTCCGAGCGAGTCCGGCAGCTTCCATCCGCCAAAGAGCGATTTAAGCTGATCCATGGCCGCTGCGGGTAATCCCGTTGCATCCGTGATCGCATTTCCGGCAAAGGCGAGCGATCCTGTTTTCCAGTCTTTTAGGTTCGGAAGCATTTGCGAGAAATTCGCCCACCATCCGGCGCCAAATGGCTTGGCCTGAGCATCAACCTTGAGGCCGGCATAATCGACATTCCCGACACCAAATTGAGCGTCGAGCTTGGCTTTAATTTCATCCAGCGTCCTCTGATCCGGAACAACGCCTGAGACTGTATATTTCCCGTCTTTGGCCTCGAGCTTGAAGCTCGAATCCACCGTTCTTGCAGCCGTATTCGTGTTGGCCCGGTTAGCGTTAACATTCGCATTGAGCGGCAGTGTCGGCGTTGACCTTCCGCAGAACCAAAATCCCAACAGTACCAGCAGCCCCAAGAGCAGCAGGGGCAACAGCCATCTTAAGACGGAACCGCCGCCGGTTTCGATCGAGTCACCGACGCGTTCGGCCGTCCCGGAAACTCCCCTGCCGACGGCCCCGACTGCGTCTCCGACCCTGTCTGCAGCTCCACTGGCGACAGCCGCAGCGGCACCAACGCCGCCCGCAACCGCTCCGGTAACTGCTCCGCCCCAATCCGAGAGGAAACCGCCGATCTTGGACATCAAGCCCTGCTCATCCGGCACCTCACCGTCCGGCGTCAGCTTATCGACTATCGAAGGTATTATTCCACCGAGAGCCGCAGTTGCCGTCCCGCGATCGACGCCTGCGTCGGAAGCGATCGAATCGACAGCGTCCGGGCCAAGTGCCGTTTCAACCTGATCGTTGGTGAGCGGCGTGCTGTCACCGGTTGAGATCCATGAGCTGACAAGGTTTCCCAACCCGGCGTTTCTGAACTTGTCGAGGAATCCGCCAAAGCCGCCCTGGGCTATCAACCCCAGCAAAGCCGCCACTAAAGCACCGGATTTATCGGCGCCTATGCCAAATTTCTCTTTTACGTCATTGATCACTGAGTCAAACAAAGCCATTTCAATTTCCTCCCATTTTGTTAGTTAGCTGAAAATGCCGTATAGACCTAGGTAGTGCTCAAAAAGCATATTGCAGCCCTGATCGGGCTGTCGGGAAGCTCGGGGGAGCGACTGTGGATTAACGCTTGTATTTTTACCGTATCGTAAGCCTAAGTCAAGCGGATTCTTCAAATTAGCTTTTGCAGCCAAATATTTTTCTACCCGCGGTATAGAATGGAAATGCCAATTGCGCTATCATTTCGCGTGCCGCTCCGGTCAAATTTGAATGAAATATTGTCCGAAATGTAATCGCAATTATTTGGACGAGACGCTTAATTTTTGTCTCGACGACGGCTCGTGGCTTGCTGACGATTCGTCGTTTGGAGTTCCGCCTTCAGGAGGCTCTTTGAATGAATCATCAACAGTGATTTATGGTGCCAAGCCAGCAGGTGACAATACTCTGGGCGATCAGGAAACGCAGTTATTGGGGGTCAATCTGTCAGGCGATTTGCCTCCTAAAGGCGGAACTCAAAACAATTCGATCGCTGTCCTGCCGTTCGCGCATTTGAGCAGCGATCCCGATGACGAGTATTTCTGCGACGGCCTTGCTGAGGAACTTTTGAACACGCTCGCGCAGCTTGACGGCCTAAAGGTCGTCGCACGGACCTCGGCATTTTCGTTCAAGGGAAAAAAAGCAACTGCCGCGGAGATCGGCCAAGCTCTTGGCGTGCATACGATTCTTGAAGGCAGCGTTCGCAAGTCGGGCGACAACCTTCGCATAAATGCTCAATTGGTCAACGCGGCTGACGGCTATCAGATATGGTCAGCCCGATACGACCGCGAAATGCGCGACGTGTTTGAGCTACAGGACGAGATAACGCTTGCTGTAGTCGCGGCTTTGAAATCGAAACTGCTCGGTGACGAACAGGCCGAGCTGCTGCACCGTTTTACCGCCAATACCGAGGCGTTTCATCTTTATCTACAAGGCCGTTTTTACGTCAACAAATTTACGGCGGATATGGCGTTTAAGGCCGCCGACTGTTTCAAGCAAGCAATTGCCATCGCACCGGATTTTGCTCGAGCATATGCCGGGCTTGCCGATTCGCTGATAATGCTGACCGAAATGGGCCCGATGGCGCCGACGGAAGCAATGCCAAAGGCAAAAGAGGCCGCTCTGAAAGCCCTGTCGCTTGATGCTGACCTGGCCGAGGCCCACGCCTCGCTGGGCATGGTGCTGCAGGATTACGACTACGATTTCGACGGAGCCGAACGAGCGTTTCTGAGAGCGATCGAGCTTAGCCCGAACAGCCCGCTCGCTCGCCAATCGTATGGCATTCTGTTGACCGAGCTGGAACGCCACGACGAAGCGGAGGCTCAATTTGCAAAAATGCACGAGGTCGATCCGCTGTCTGTGGTAGGTAATTGGATCCACAGCTTTTGCCTGTTCTTGGCGCGAAGGTTTGACGACGCTCTCGAACGGGCTGAGAAAACGATCGAGCTTGACCCGAGCTTTGGTGTCGCATATTTGACCGTTGCGTTCGCCTATCAGATGAAAGACGAATACGAAAAGAGCGCCGAGGCATACGCGGTTTGCAGCGAGGTAATGGGTTCGCTCTCAAATGCCGCATACGTTCGCGAGAATTTTGCGAATGGCTGGGAATCGTTCCTGCGTGCGATGACCAGCTCCGAACGTCCGCTAACATTTTCGTCATATATCGTCGCAGTCTTTTTCGCGACGCTCGGCGATAATGACTGCGCGTTCGCTGAACTAGAAAAGTCATTTCAGAAACGCGAATCGCACATAGTAATGGTCAAAGCCGACCCGCGTTTCGACGGCCTTCGCGGCGATCCTCGTTTTCCCGACCTGCTTTTCCGGATCGGTTTTTCGTGATAGCTATGGAAGCGATGACGAACGCATTATCTACAGCCCTATTAAGCGTGGTACGAGAGTGGCGGTGCCTCGGTTTCGTGTTAACGGCGGTTCTTCCGTTATCGGCTCAACAGACGTCGCAGAATCCTTCGCCGATGACAGATACGACGCGGCCGCATCCGCGGATCGCGCAGATCGAAACTCCGGGACCGAGGATCGAGTTACAGACGCTGAAAGGATCCATTCTTTTCACCGGGCCGAAAGTTAAGACGGACAAACCTGTTCCGCTCGTCATTCATTTTCACGGAGCTCCATGGCTGATCCAATTTCATATTGCGCGAGAACTGCCGCGCGCTGCTCTTATCACCGTTCAGCTTGGGTCGGGATCGCGTGCCTACGGCGATCCTTTCCAGCAGGCTGAAACTTTTCAGTCTCTGATTGACGAAGCGAGCAGGGAACTAGGACTAAAGCGCGGATGGTCATCGATCACTCTGACCGGATTTTCAGCGGGATACGGAGCCGTGCGTGCTATTCTCCGTCAGGAGAAAAACTTTGCCCTGGTAAATAATGTTTTGCTGCTTGACGGCATTCACGCGGGCTATTTGCCCGATGGAAAACTTGCGGCAGACGGTGGAACGGTGAATCCCGCAGATATTGACTCGTTTGTTAAGTTTGCTCGCGAGGCCTCCGCTGGGAAACGATCTTTTGTGATAACACATTCCGAGATATTTCCTGGTACCTACGCAAGCACGACGGAATGTGTGGATCGCCTGCTGGCAACGCTCGACATTAAACGCAAACCGGAATTGCGGACCGGCCCGAAGGGAATGCAGCAGTTAAGCGTGGTTAATTCCAAAGGGTTTCGCGTTCGCGGATATGCGGGCAATACGGCGCCCGACCATGTTGATTATCTGCATGCGATGTCGGCATGGTTCACGCTGCTAAACATAAAATAGTGAGAGTGCGGGCAGCAGCTCCGCACTCTCAGATTTGCGGCAAAACTGCCTCTTTTTAGTGAGTTAGTTTGACCGCAACAGCTTTCGGTGTAGTAGCGGCCGACTTAGCGAGCTGTGCGTCGGTCCGCGTAACCTTGACCTTTTTTACGAACGTCGGCGTGACTATTTCCGACAGGTTGTAACGGCCGCCCACGTTAATAAAATACATCTTCCCGTTCTGGCCGCGTCCGTCACCCGTGATCTGGGTGATCCCCAGCAATCTCGATTTACTTGTTTTCCTGTTACGAAGCATTAAGCCTCCATTGCTCGAATTCCAGCCGGTCGGCCCGATACTGTAAGAGCCGGCGGCGAAATTATCATTGCCGACACTGAAATCGAACGGTATCTCCGCCCGATACTGTGTTGACATTTGGGCCGAAGCAGTGACGACTCCCAAAATGATTACCAAGCCTAACAATGAACATCCCTGTATGATTACTTTTTGCATGATTTACCTCCATTTTTCTGTTAATTAAAGTTTCTTACCGAGGCCACGTTTTGCCTCTACTTTAATAACGCGACAATTTGGCAAAAAAAGACGCATAATAATCTGGAATTAGAGTAGTGGGTCAATTTGGGAATATCTCGCCTTTGACCGTCCGATCTGAACTTTGCAAAACTCTGCGAAAAACTTCGCGGCCTTCGCGATTAAACCTTCTACCGCAAAGTTTCGCCAAGTTATTCGCAAAGTTCGCCAGGCTGACAAAAATTCGCCGGAAAAGCAAACTGCCCCACTACCGGAATTAGAATTCTGTTGATTTTCCAAAGGCAAACGACGGATAATATTGATTGATTTGAACAAGGCAACCGAAAAATCTCCGAACATTACGCAGATGCTGCGTGAGTGGGGCGATGGGCGGCGAGAAGCACTTGACGAGCTTTTGCCGCACATCTATGCCGAACTCCACCGGCAGGCCGGGCGGGCTTTGCGCCGCGAGCGGCAAAACCACAGCCTGCAAACCACCGGGCTCGTTCATGAGGCGTATTTAAAGCTCGTCGATCAACGAAAAGTCGAATGGAAAAGCCGGTCGCATTTTTTTGCTATCGCGGCACAGGCGATGCGGCGTATACTGGTCGATTATGCGAGGAACCGCAAGCGTGAAAAACGCGGCGGAGCGAACGACGATCTTCCGCTCGAGGAAGCGTTTTTGGCCGCAGCCGACGAAATGAATGTCGATCTGATAGCATTGGACGAAGCTCTGACGCGGCTGGCCGAATTCGATCCGCAACAGGAACGGATCGTCGAGCTTAGATATTTTTCCGGGCTGAGCCTGGAGGAAACCGCCGAGACGCTGGATATTTCCAGGGCGACCGTCGCAAGAGACTGGGACGTGGCAAAGGCATGGCTTTATCGGGAACTGACGCGTTGATCGAGGTGCTTAAATGGCCCGTAAGAATTGGCAGAATGTTAAGGATACTTTTCACGACGCCCTGAGACTCGATCCGGGCGAGCGAGGCCCGTTTTTGGACAAGGCCTGCAATGACGATATCGAATTTCGGATCGAGGTCGAATCGTTGCTGATATCGCTTGCCGAAGCCAAGAGCTTTCTGGAACAGCCGATTATCGGCGAAACACCCAAACCTGATTCCGCGTGGCGGCTAAATGACGGCGAAATCATTTCGCATTACCGTATCGTCTCGCCGATAGCTTCCGGCGGAATGGGCGAGGTTTATCTTGCCGAGGACGAAAAGCTCGGCCGCCGGGTCGCTCTCAAGATACTTCCGGAAGACATTCTTGCCGACAGGAACCGCCTGCGGCGCTTTCGGCGCGAAGCCGAAGCCATCTCGGCACTAAACCATCCGAACATTCTGACCATCTTCGAATTCGGCAGCGACAATGACGTGCATTTTTTGGCGTCGGAGTTTGTTAAGGGAGAGACGCTGCGGGCACGGCTCAAAAACGGCCGGCTGACTTTGCACGACACATTGGAGATAGCCACTCAAATAGCGTCTGCCCTTTGTGCCGCACACGAAGCCGGCGTCGTCCATCGCGACATCAAGCCGGAAAACGTGATGATCCGCGACGACGGCTATGTAAAGGTGCTTGATTTTGGGTTGGCAAAACTAACCGAGCAAATGTCCTGGGACTCGGTAAACGTCACGAAAGAATTTCTCAGCCAGCCGGGCGTCATCATGGGAACGGTGTCCTATATGTCGCCGGAGCAGGCACGGGCGCGGTCAACCGATGCACGCTCGGACATATTCAGTTTCGGCGTCGTGCTTTTCGAGATGCTAACCGGACATGTTCCCTTCGCCGGCGAGACGACGCCGGACGTTATCGCAGGAATAATACAATCCGAGCCTCGGACGGCCAGCAGCTATAACGGCTCGGTTCCGGACGAAATGGACCGGATCATCGCCAAATGCCTTGAAAAAGACCGCGACATACGCTATCAAACCGCTGCCGACCTGCTCGCCGACCTAAAGCGTTTATCAAAAAGCAGCGAACTAACGGCGAAAACGACACCTTTTCTATCAAAATCGCGCGGATTCAGTTCGACTTCGGGCACCGCTGCCACCGAATTGATTTCAAACGCACAAACGACGGAATCAAAAATCAGGTGGAGCATCCGTTCGGCCGCTTTGCCTGTTTTGGCGATTTTCCTGATGACCGGTGCGGCGGTTTGGCTGTTTTGGCAATTTAATAAAAATACCGATTCGGATTCGTTTGACGCCCTGAGGCCTGTCCGTCTGGCTGCATGGAAATCAGGCCTAGCCAGTTTTTACACGGATTATCGCGCGTCGCACAACGGCAGGATGATCGCGTATTCTTCGACGCAAAACGGAGAGAGCGAAGAAATCTATGTCAAGCAAATCGCTGGCGGCGAAGCGATTCGCATGACCAAAGGCGAATGGAAAAATCACAGCCCGATCTGGTCGCCGGACGACCAGCACATTGCATATGTTTCGCGGCGTGAAGGTCAAGCAGGGATTTATGTTTGCCCGTTTTTAGGCGGAGCGGCAGTTTCGCTCAAAATGATCGGCGGAGGCAAAATCTCTCTGCGGCATTGGTCGAAGGACGGAGCGGCAATTTTTTATGAACTGGACGGCAATCTTTACAGACTCGATCTGGAGACGAAAGAAGCCGAGCAATTGACCGATTTTCCCGTTTCGCCTCCCCTCGAAAAATATTTCAGTTTCTCACCGGATGAGGAACGCATCGCCTATTGTGACAACCGTGCAGGAGAAGGAGATATCTGGATTATGGAGCGAACCGGCGGTACGCCGCAACGTTTGACAAGCGATAAAGACAATAAACTGCGCCCGCGTTGGCATCCCGATGGCAAACGAATCTTATACAACGTCATTCGGGACCGGCGCAAACATATAAATCTCGTTTACACCGATGGGAGACCGCCCGTCCAGGTTACGCGCGGTGATGGCGACTATGAATTGATCGACGTTTCGGCGGACGGAACAAAAATTTTCTATACGACCTGGGAAAAACGCTCGGACATCAGCCGCGTAAAAATCGAGAGCGGCGAAGAATTTGAAGTGGCGGCGGGCCTCGAATCGGAATTTTGGACGGATGTTTCACCGGATGGTAGATCGATCCTGTTTCAAACAAACGCTGCGCCGCATTTAACTCCGTTTTTGCACGATTCTTCGGTTATTATCGTCAAATCGTTGACAGACCAATCGCCGCAACTTTCACTCAAAGGGTACAATCCGCGTTGGCTGCCAGACAGCCGCCGTATCGCTTTTCTGCGCTGGCAGAAAGCGGAACAAAAATTTAATCTTTGGCTGGTCAACACCGACACCGGCGAGGAAAAAAAGTTAACGACCGATGGTGTATCTCCGCTGGAATACGGAATGATGCCGGTTGATCGCTTTGAAATCGGTAATTTCAATTGGTCGCCCGACGGCAAACAGTTTGTTTATCTCGATTCAAAAAAACAAAATATTTGGACCGCTTCTGTTGAATTGCCCGAAAAATTCAATCAGGCAAACAATGACAATCCAAATGTGCTGTACTATTCTCCGCTCTGGTCGCCGGACGGAGAACAAATCGTTTATATTTCAGTAAAAGCTTCGGAAAGGACGCAAAAATGGAGCATTTGGCTGACGGAACAGAGCAAGGCCACAGAAATTTTTTCCACGCCCGCGAGTTTGCGCTTGCTCGGTTGGTCGGCATCGGGCAAGGAACTTTTTTTGGAAATGACCGACGGCGCCATGATATCGAGTCCGTTAGATGTCAAACTTGTTCAAGTTTCCACAACGGGCGAAGATCGAATCATTACGACATTCAAAAATATTTACGTTTCGAGTATGACGCTTTCCACAGACGGCAAAGCGGTCGCGTTCACCGCCCGTCAGGACGACGTGGACAACATTTGGACAGCCTCGACAAACGGCGGTGAAGCAAAAAAAATAACCGCCAACCGTAACTCCAGACTCTTTTTTGGAAGCCCGGAGTGGACGCCCGACGGCAAAACGATCTTTTTCGACAAACAGGACCAAGTCAACACGATCTCGATGTTCGAGAATTTTTAAATAAAAAAGGAGAACTAAAATGGCTAATAAATTGGAACACAGCGAAGAAATGATTAATTTATATCGCACGCTGGCGTTAGTTCAGACAAATGCGATTTTCAGTGTTATGAGCGGGAAAGATGAGACGGAAATTAAGGAACGGGCCAAAGAAGTGACAGGCCTCTTACGAGAAGCGTTGCCTCAAGAAGTAAGAGCCAATTTAGCAGCTGAGCCCAAATGCGGCGGGGGTACAACTTTCGATCCCGTTACCCAACGATGTAAACCGAACGTTTAAAACCATTGCCGACTGCAAAACGTAAATCGGGCAAGGTTTCGACCATTGCACGACGACTCGCGTTTTCAGGATTTGCTGCGTCGAGCTGGTTTTCCATAATGATTCGGAAGAATGCCGGAGCTTTTGCCAAATACAAGGCTGTCACATTACCGCATTGTCTCCAAGATTGGAGAGGGCGGGATGGGCGAGGTTTATTTGGCGGAGGATACGCAGCTTGAGCGCAAGGTGGCGATCAAGTTTCTCTCGGAAGAATTCAGCCGTGATGAAGAGCGTTTGCGTCGGTTCGTTCAGGAAGCAAAGACTGTCTCTGCTTTGAATCATCCGAATATTCTGACCATTTACGAGATCGGAGAAGCGGAGGGCAAGCGTTTCATCGCATCCGAATTCATTAACGGCGAGACCTTGCGGGAAAAGATCGCGGGGCAATCGCTTGATTTACACCACATCCTTGAGATTGCTATCCAGATCGCTTCCGCCCTGCAGGCCGCGCACGCAAGCAGTATCGTTCACCGCGACATAAAACCCGACAACGTGATGCTGCGCGAAGACGGTCTGGTGAAAGTTCTGGATTTTGGCCTGGCAAAATTAACCGAACAGCAAACGTCTGGCACGGAAGAACCTACCCGGCCGCATGTAAAAACCCGTGCCGGAACGATACTCGGCACACCGTCATATATGTCTCCCGAACAGACGAGAGGCAAATCCGTCGATGCCCGCTCAGACATCTGGAGCTTGGGCGTTGTGTTATACGAAATGCTGACAAAACGGCGGCCTTTCGAGGGTGAAACTGATGGCGACATAATTGCCACTATCCTAAGAACCGAACCCGTGCCGCCGTCGCGAATCAATGCGTTCGTTCCGCCTGAACTCGACCGTATTATCAAAAAAACCCTGAAAAAGAAATCGGACGAGCGGTATCAAACCGCCAATGATCTTTTGATCGATCTCAAAGGGCTTAAACACGATCTGGAATTTGAAAGACGGGTGGGAAGCGGAGAATATGCGACTCAGCGTCTTGCGGCAGATGGTTCCGGTCGAAAAAGTCTGTTGTCGAATAAGGGTTTAGTTCTGGCAGGTTTCCTTGCGTTGATAACATTCGCCGCTGTTATCATCTATTGGAACGCCTCACGGAAAGCCGAAATCCCGGATAATCCCATTCAGACCGCCAAGGTTTTTTGGCTTATGAGCGAGGCCGAGCAACTTGCATTTATTCGAGAGCGTTCCCGCCATATTCAAACCTTGATCGGCGATGACCCCGCCGATCTGGATGACGAAATGCTGAGAGTAATCAAGGTTGAAATAGACGATTATGTTCGGAATAAGGACAGCCTTTCGCAGCAACCTTTTGAAGAAGGTATGCGAACGATATATGGCCGTGCGACACAATATGCCACTTTGATAATTTCAGCTTATAAAAATAACAGCGTTCCGCCCACTCTTGGGCTTTATCAGGCTATGATCGAATCAGAATATCGCGATTGTCCAGCATCTCATTCGGAGCATGGACCCGTCGGAATGTTTCAATTTTCTCGTAGGACCGCAGCGAAATACGGCTTGAGGGAAGCAGACTATTGTGACGTAACTAAACAGGCTGACGCCGCCGCGCGCCATATGTCAGACCTGACCAGCGATTTTGGTGAAGGTGGTGCTAATGCAACTCTTGGTCTCCTGAGCTATATGGAGGGCGCCGATCAAGTGCGGGATAATTTGCGTCAGTTACGCAGCCGTGGAATATCCGAGCGAAGTTTTTGGGCGATATTTCGCCATAGGAACGAGATGGTTCCGCCCCTGATGTCCAGGCCGCCGCCTGTTCCGCTTTTGGGACGCGGCCTTAATTATGTCCCGAGATTTTTCGCCGCCGCTATTATTGGCGAAACGCCGCAGGTTTTTGAGCTTTCCACGCAGCCGTTGTCAATCCTGAGTGAAAAACCTCTATAAGATGACGAACCACGAAACAATCCAACATTCCGATGGGCGCGTCGAACTGAATGAATCGGTGTTGAAAGAGATCGAGTCGTCGCCGCTGTATAACCACGATCTTGCTCCGGTTCCCGTCGCGAAGCGCAATTGGACGACGTATAACTATGCGGCGTTGTGGATCTCTATGGCGCACTGCATACCGACGTATATGATGGCGTCGGGGTTGATCGCGGCGGGGATGAATTGGTGGCAGGCGTTGATAACTATATTGCTTGGGAACGTGATCGTTCTCGCACCGATACTTCTTAACTCGCATCCTGGTACGAAGTACGGGATTCCGTTTCCGGTCTTTGCTCGTGCGGCGTATGGAACATTTGGCTCGAATCTTCCGGCATTGATGCGTGCAATTGTGGCGTGCGGCTGGTTTGGTATTCAGGCGTGGATCGGCGGTCAGGCTTTGCAGACTTTTTTCGCGGCGTTTGTTCCCGGTTGGGCGACGCTGCTTGGCGGACCGATCGGCGGACACACGCCGACCGAATGGCTTTCGTTCCTGCTGTTTTGGGGATTGAACATTCTCATCATCTATCGCGGGATGAACGTGCTGCGGCATTTTGAGAACTGGGCGGCGCCGTTCGTTCTGATAATGACCGCGATCCTTCTCGCGTGGATACTTTATCAGGCTGGCGGCATCGGATTTTTATTGCACGAACCGGGCAAGTTTCAAACCTTCGGAAAATTTTTCCCGATATTTATCCCGAGCTTAACGGCAATGATCGGCTTTTGGGCAACGCTCTCTTTGAACATGCCGGACTTTACACGCTTTGGCAAAAGCCAGCGTGAACAGGTTGTAGGTCAAACCGTTGCATTGCCGACGACGATGGTCGTTTTCGCCGCGATGGGTATCTTGATAACATCGGCTGCGGTCGTTGTTTTCCCAAACATGAATCCGGCAGACGCTTGGGATCCGGTCAAGCTCGTCGGACAATTTTCACAGCCGCTCGTCGTCGCCATTTCGATGTTCACGATCGTAGTCGCGACGCTGTCGGTAAACATCGCAGCTAACGTCGTCTCGCCCGCAAATGATTTCGCCAACGCTTTTCCGAAATGGATCTCGTTCCGCACAGGCGGATTGATCACGGGAATAATTGGCATATTGATGATGCCGTGGAAGCTGTTGGCCGACCCGAGCGGCTACATCTTTTCGTGGCTTCTCGGATATTCCGGCGGCTTAGGTTCGATCGCCGGTGTGCTGATCGCAGACTATTGGATCGTCCGCCGAAAAGAATTAAATCTTGGCGATCTGTACCGGACCAAAGGCGAATACAGCGGCTGGAACTGGCGAGCTGTGATCGCAACGCTCTTAGGTTGCTTTTTTGCATGGATCGGGCTGATAATTCCTACACTTCGACCTCTCTACGATTATGCGTGGTTCGTTGGGTTTGGCGTCGCATTCGTCGTGCATTGGGGGTTGATGCGGGCATTTTCGCACAAAACGAATTTAACCACAGAGAGCACAGAGACCACCGAGTAAAGGGAATTCTTCTTGGGTAGCTTTTCTCTGTGCTCTCTGTGATCTCTGTGGTAAAACTTCCTTATGTCAAGAATTATCAAATGCGGCCTGATACAGGCACACAATGTCGCACCGGCGGATGCGCCGATCGATGAGATAAAAAAGGCGAACATCGACAACCAGATGAAGTATGTCGAGGCGGCGGCAAAGCAAGGCGTGCAGATGCTCTGTTTTCAGGAGATATTTACCACGCCATACTTTTGTGCCGAGCAGCAGACTCGCTGGTACGACGCTGTCGAGAAAATTCCCGACGGCCCGACCGTGAAATTAATGCAGGATGTGGCGAAGCAGTATGGCATGGTCATCATCGTTCCGATATATGAAGAGGAACAGACCGGCATTTACTATAACAGTGCTGCCGTGATCGATGCCGATGGGAAGTATCTCGGCAAATATCGCAAAACGCACATTCCACACGTCGCGCCCGGATTTTGGGAAAAATTCTATTTTCGTCCGGGAAATCTCGGATATCCGTGTTTCGACACGGCTTTTGCGCGTATCGGCGTTTACATTTGCTATGACCGGCATTTTCCCGAAGGCGCCCGTTGTTTGGGATTGAACGGAGCCGAGATCATCTTTAATCCGTCAGCAACAGTCGCCGGTTTGAGCGAATATCTCTGGAAGCTCGAACAGCCGGCACATGCCGTTGCAAACGGCTATTTTGTCGGAGCGATCAATCGCGTCGGCACCGAGGCGCCGTGGAACATCGGCGAATTTTACGGCCAAAGCTATTTCTGCGACCCGCGCGGCCAGATAATCGCCGAAGGCTCGCGCGACCAGGACGAACTCATCGTCGCCGACCTCGACATGGACAAGATCCGCGAGGTCCGCAATACATGGCAATTTTTCCGCGACCGCCGCCCGGATCTATACGGCCCGATCGTGGTGGACTAGGTCTTTAACCACAAAGACACAAAGTTCACAAAGCAGAAAATAGGTTTCTTTGTGTACTTCGTGCCTTTGTGGTGAAATCTTTTATGTCAAGAGACTTTTGCACACCGCTCGACATTACTCAGATAGAGCAAAACTTTGCCGAGATAAATCCGGCGATGACACCTGCTGAAGCTGGCGTCGAGGCGAACCGTTGCTTATATTGCTACGACGCGCCGTGCATGCACGCATGCCCGACGCACATCGACGTGCCGTCGTTTATAAAGAAGATCGCGAGCGGAAATCTGACAGGGTCGGCTCGCGTAATTTTCGACGCAAACCCGATCGGCGCGACCTGCGCAAGAGTCTGTCCTGTCGATGTTCTCTGTGAAGGCGCGTGCGTTGAAAAAACTCTGCTGAAAAAGCCTATTGAGATCGGACGCTTGCAGCGGTTCGCAACAGATCACGCTTTGCTCAGCGACAAGCAGCTTTTTGAAAAACGCGAGCCGAACGGAAAGTCTGTCGGCATTATCGGCTCCGGCCCGGCGGGACTTTCGTGTGCGATGTATCTTGCGAGATTGGGTTACGACGTAACCGTTTATGAACGCCGCGACAAACCCGGCGGCCTCGACACCTACGGCATGGCCGAATACAAAATGTCGCAGACGGTTTCCCTTGCAGAGGTCGAACACATCGCGAAAATGGGCGTCAAGTTTCTGCTCAACACCGAGATCGCAAACAAGTCAGTACCGCCTGCGTCAGCAGGTGGCGAGCAGTTACCATCCAATCACACTGACGAAACAGCGACTATTCAAACCGTCTCATTCGCCGACCTCGAACAATGGCATGACGCGATCTTCCTCGGTGTCGGTCTGGGCGACACCAACAAGCTCAACATTCCAGGCGAAGAACTCAATGGCGTTTACGACGCTCTGGATTTTATCGAGCGAATAAAAACGCGCGACTGGAAAAATATACCGCTTGGGAGAACTGTCGCGGTCATCGGAGCCGGAAACACCGCCATCGACGCTGTTACTCAGGCAAAACGTCTCGGTGCCGAAAGAGTGATTTTGGTTTACCGCCGCACCGAAAAAGATGCGTCTGCCTACGATTACGAATTGGAACTCGCAAAAAAAGACGGCGTCGAATTCATCTGGCAAGCCGCGCCGATCGGAATACTCTCAGATGAAAGCAACGAGCGTGTGACCGGACTGCAATGCGAGAAAACCGATGGCTCTCTCGACCTCTTCAATATCCCGTGTGACATGGTCATCAAAGCCGTCGGCCAACAGAAAATGAGATCGTTTTTTGAAACGGTCGCCAATATCGAAACCGACGAAAAAGGCCGCGTCGTCGTGGGCGAAAACATGCAGACTTCAAACTCAAAAGTCTTCGCCGGTGGCGACTGTGCAAACGGCGGAGCCGAGGCCGTCGATGCGTCGCAAATGGGAAAACTCGCCGCACAGGGAATTCACCTTAGCCTGACGGGCGAATCGATTTCTTTCGCCGGGGCTGCGGTTTAGGATTTCAAACGCGATGCATGGCTCGACACCATCCACCAACGCCCGTCCTTCCAGATAAGCGTGTCGGTAAACTGAAACTCCGCCTCGAACGCCTCTTTGTCGTACTCGCCTTTTACAATTGTTTTTCCGGTAACGACCGCTGTGTTGCCATATAGCCGCGGCTTCATATCGACATTCTTGAAAACGGCGTATTTCGCCTTGCCGGTTTTCAGATCGTTGATCTCGTCCACAAGACTTGTTATTACGCCGGTCGAACTCGTCAGCGTAAAATCCTCGGTCATATTTTTCCGCAAGCGTTCCGTATCGCCGGTTTCAAACGCCTTGCAAAGTTCGTGAATCGTAACCAACACCGATTCCGAGGTTTTTGAGGGCCTAGCTGACTGACCAACAGCCGAGATGCCGAGAATTAAGACGTAAATGAGAATGTTTAGAGTAAATCGAGGTTTTTTCATATTTATCGATACCTTAAAGCCTTTGAGTACGCAATTCGAGACTTTTGTTTTGAAACTACAACAATCCGTAGTGGGTTACGGTTAGGCGGGATGAAGATACTTGAGTAAATCCGCCTTAATTATCATCATCTCTATCGGTATTCGGTATAATGTTTAGAAACTACCATGGGTACAAACAAAGAGCTAACGTACACTGTCACCGAAGAAGAATATCGCGCAGAACTCGCAAATGGGCTTACTGACGACGAGGTGTTAAAACCTGGCACTTATAAGCTTCATCGTAATCCTTGGGCAGAAAAACTCAGAGAAGCGGGCAAAGTAAAGATTCGTGTCTATCGTGGCGAGGACGTTGTCGAGGAGTATTGGCTCAAAGTGGGCAAATGATTAATCTTCAGACTCGAAGAAGAAACACATTTTTTATGGACTTAATCGAAAAGCGAAATCTATATGACAGCTTCCTTCAGCGATGGCCGGAAGAACGGGTACAGTCGATGGTACTTACCGATTATGTCGATGTCGGAAATCATGACACATTTTTTTATTGGGTGGAACATGAGACACGACAACTTGGCAGTATTCTAGGATCACCCGCAAGTAAGTTTGGTATTTACAAGAGGAATCCGGAAAAACAACCGGATCCGCGATGTGTAAACGACTCTGAATATTCTTGGCGCCGTAGATTTGGTGAGACCAGAGAAAAAGCATTTGAAAATGTGCGCCACGAAGTACTGAAAGTGATTCGAATGGTGGAAACGGGAAATTTTAGAGCGATTGATGAGATTCCACTTTCACTGATGTTTAAGTGGAAGATCGCGTTTCTATATTCAAACGAACGATTGGTTCCTATATACGAAGAAAAAACTCTCAACAAGATCGGCAAGCATTTAGGTCTGCAACCGAGTCATGAAATCCTGGTTTCTGAGATTCAAGAGCGTATGATGCAGAACAAACCTGCTGATCTTAATATTTATGAATACATGGAGAGTTTGTGGTATCAGTTTAGCGGGAGTGCAAGGGAGGATGACCACAATGTTGAACTTGTTGCCGAGTTCAACAATCGGTCAATATCCGCCTACCCCAAGCGAAAGTGAGTTTATTGGGAAACTAAAACGGCAACTAAAGATGAATCTCTCTTATCAGCACATATCGCTGAACTAAGAACTTTATGGCAGATCTAACTTCAAATTTTGCTGGAATAAAATCACCCAATCTCTTTTGGCTTGCTTCGGCGCGCCGACGAATATGAGGTCGATGGTTGAGCGGGTGTTTTGCCGCAGATTTACGCAGATGACGCAGATCAGGAATTAGAAGAAATTGTTATGATTGAGACAAATGAACAGTTCAAACATGCTGAACTGACGAAGACGATCATTGGTACTTTTTACGAAGTCTATAATGAGCTTGGGCATGGATTTTTGGAATCGGTTTACGAGAATTCGCTGTCAATTGCACTACGGGAACAGGGCTTTGAGGTACATCAGCAGATCGCAATTCCGGTCTGGTTTCGTGGTAAACAAGTCGGAGATTTTGACGCCGATATGATGGTGAACAGAGTCGTTCTGTTGGAACTTAAATCATGCCGAGCAATCGAACAAGCACACATCGCTCAACTGTTGAACTATCTAAAGGCCACGCAAATCGAAGTCGGATTGCTTCTAAATTTCGGCCCGCGACCGGAGTTCAAACGAGTTGCTTTTGGAAACGAACGGAAGTAGCGAAATTATTTTCATTGTCTATTTTCTTTTAATTTATCTGCGTCATCTGCGTTAATCTGCGGCGAAAAATTCTTATGGCTGATCTAACTTCAAACTTCGCGGGAATCAGATTTTGCCGCAGATTTACGCCGATGACGCAGATCAGGAAATATAAAGGAATGTATTGATTGAGACAAATGAACAGTTCAAATATGCTGAACTGACGAAGACGATCATTGGTACCTTTTACGAGGTCTGCGGCGAAAAATTCTTATGGCTGATCTAAACATCGACTTCGCGGGAATAAAATCTCCCAATCCTTTTTGGCTTGCATCGGCGCCGCCGACGAATATGGGGTCGATGGTGGAGCGGGCGTTTGATGCTGGTTGGGGCGGTGCGGTTTGGAAGACTTTGGGCGAGCCGATCGTGAATGTGTCGTCGCGGCTGGCGTCGCTCGATCAAGGTGCTCTGCGAATGATCGGTTTGAACAATATCGAGCTGATCACTGATCGGCCGCTTGAGGTGAATCTGAAAGAGATCGCGGCGTGCAAAAAGAAGTATCCGAATAATGCGGTCATCATCTCGCTGATGGTCGAATCAAAACGGGAGGCATGGCACGAGATCGTAAAAAGATCGCAGGACACCGGAGCCGATGGCTTTGAATTAAATTTCGGCTGCCCGCACGGCATGAGCGAGCGCGGAATGGGTGCGGCGATGGGGCAGGTTCCGGAATATACGTGCATGGTCACGGAGTGGGTCAAGGAAGTTTCGACGCTGCCGGTGATCGTAAAGCTCACGCCAAACGTGACTAATATTTTGCCGCCTGGCCGTGCCGCGCAGAAAGGCGGAGCCGACGCGGTTTCACTTATTAACACGATCAACTCCGTAATGGGCGTCGATGTCGATACGATGATCCCGTACCCGAACGTCAACGGCATGGCGGCTCATGGCGGTTACTGCGGCCCGGCTGTAAAGCCGATCGCGCTAAATATGGTTTCGGAACTTGCGCGTGATACTGAATTCAAAATTCCGATCAGCGGAATCGGCGGCATCAATACATGGCGCGATGCGGTCGAGTTTTTACTGCTCGGAGCCGGGAATGTTCAGGTCTGCACGGCGGTGATGCACTACGGCTATCGCATTGTCGAAGACATGATAGACGGGCTGAATAATTATCTCGACGAAAAAGGCTTTGCATCGGTAAACGACATAATCGGCAAATCGGTCGAACGCATGACCGATTGGGGCAATCTCGATCTCAACTACGACGTAAAGGCCCACGTCAACGAAGAGCATTGTATCCGCTGCAATCTCTGCTACGTCGCCTGCGAAGACGGCGCACACCAGAGTTTTGAGTTCGTCGAAAAGGACGGCGTAAAATACCCGCGAGTTATCGAAGCCGAATGCGTCGGCTGCAACCTCTGCGCATTGGTTTGCCCATCGCCGGGTGCGATCTCAATGATCCGCGTTGACGAAGGCGGTCCAGCACAATCGTGGCGCGATCGAACTGGCTCGAACTAATTTAACAATTCGTTGATCCGAACCGGCTCGTACCCTTTTGCCTTCAACCATACGATAAGCTCATCAACACGATTATGAAACTTATCCGTCCGTTTCGGGCCGGAGCCGATGTGGGTCAGCAGAATAAATCCGTTGAGGCCATTCGGGTCTTTTGATTCATACTCTTTGATCCGGGTTACGATTGCGTCGCTTGAAATGTAATTTTTATCTTCGTCTGTCATGTAGTCGGCGTTTGAGCGTGTGCCGGGTGTGAAGTTTACGATCTGCGATCCCATCGATGACGACCATTTACTAATTTCCGCGTTATACCATTCGTACGGCGGCATAAAGAACGGCACGGTTTTGCGGTCGATGCCGAAGGGCCGCATCGCGGCGAGGTTGTCGGTCAGGTCTTGTTCGAACTGCTCGCGTGTGACAAGCAGTTTGTTTCGATCATTCCAGTCGGCGTAAAGCAGATGTTCGTTAGAATGAGCGCCGAAATAGTGGCCGTCTTTTTTCAGGCGTTCGATTATCTGGCGATTTGTACGGGTGCGATAAAATCGGCCGGTCAAGAAGAACGAGGCCTTCACGTTATGTTTTTGCAAAGCGTCCGCGATCACCGTTCCGCCTTCGGCAAATTCGTCGCCGGTAAAAAAACGAGCGACATCTGTTTCGATGATCGGTCGCCGCGTGTAATACCGCCGTGGTCATACGTGAATTTTGGATTTTGCGAGCCTTTACCACGCTCCATAACTGACGCGTTTCTGCCCGATGCACGTTCGCTGAACAGGGCCATCATTAGAATCGCGTCGGCGGTTCCGTCCATCGTCGGTTCGTTGGTCGAATAGTCGCCGACATCGTCGTGATAGACGACATCACGCGGCTGGAACATTGCGAATTCGTCCGGTTTTGTCAGTGTCAGGCCGATCAAGCCCTTGTAGGTCGAGGCCGCTATCGGCCCATCAACCAATCCGCCGCGCACCTGTTTTTTTAGCAATTGAACGGTTGGCAGATGTGTGTCTTCGGGATACTCACCGCCAACCGGCAAGCCTTCGAACATCGACGTACCCCACGGGTTTCGCCCCAAAAGCCAGTCGCGATGAGCCAACATCGCGGAATGAAACTGCTTGTCGCCGGTCATCAACTCATATAGGTGAACCTGCGTGATAAACGCCACCACAAGGTTGTTTGAGCACCAGAGAAACGGCACGCCGACGCCGTATGGATTTGTCCTAGCACGGGCAACGATCCGCTCGATGCCGCTGCGGTAATAATCGGCAAGCTCGCGTTTTGTTTTTGCGTCTGCGATTGAATACAGTGCAAAATGTCCGACGTTTGTGAACGGATACATTTGATAATGCCGACCCATTTCAAAATCCATATCCGAGTTTTCAAATTCCATCCAAGACGTAGTGCCTGCAAGTTTTGCGTAATGTTTCGCATCGGCTAGATACGCGGGCTTTCGCGTCGCTTTGTATAATTCTGCAGCGGCATATTCCATATCGTCGGCCCAGGTGTCTTCGTTATATCGATAAGGTGCGCCAAACGAATTGCCTTGCTGAAAACCTTCCTGCCGTTTGCCCATCGCATAGAGCGTCTCGGCGGCTCGCAGACATTTTGCGGAAAACTCCGCGTCCTTTAGATCCGTTTTCCAAATGCGCGACGCCATCGCCATTGCCGCCGCCGAGCGGCCGGCGATGTTTGCAAGGCCGGTCGATCTGCTTTTCCATTGACTCAAGCCTTGAGGTTTTCCGTCAGCGAAATAAACCGGCCGATAGCTGTTTGCTCCCCAGCCGTAATCGGCATTGTCGTTATCGGGCATTTTGAAACCGCGATGGTCGCGGTCGTCGGCAACCTGATGAAAAAGTTGATCGGCTTTCGGATGCAGTTTGTGAATCCAATCGAGTCCCCATTTCGCTTCGTCGAGAACGTCGGGAATCTTGTTTGAACGCTCTTCAAGTCCGAGGTCATCAACAAAATCGCCAAACTTCACTTTCTGCAATTCGTAAGCAAGCATCATCCGCGCTGTCGCGTTGCTCGCTGTTATCAGATATTTCAATTGGTCGCCCGCATCGTGCCAGCCGCCGCTTGCATCGACAAAAGTCTCGTCAGCAAACGGCGCGTAAAACGAACGCCCGTCGCGCGTGTGACAAACCATATCGAGAAACGGATTGTAGCCGCACCGCTGCTGCCGCATGAAAAACAAAAGGTCTTCGTGATAGCCTGGATATGCTCCGATGGAAAACTCACGCGACGTTTCCTTTGTGTCGCTCAGTTCAATGTAGTAACGTCCGGGTGTTTTCAGCGCGCTGAAATCTAGTTCGTGATAATGCGAAAATGCGCTGCCCCATTGCGACCGTTCAGTAGGCTTGATGTTGCCCGTAATCGCAACTCGCTTCGTTTGGGAATTCCGGACAATAAACTCACCGGTTATCGGCTCATTCGAAAATACGACGGGGACCTTAGCATCCGCAGGCAAATATCCGGCCTGATTGATACGGAGATGAGCCGTTTGAGCCGATGCGGAAGCCAAAAAAATGAGTGTCGAAATGGAGGTTAAGATAAGTCTTCCCATAATCAGAAACAGATGTTCATTAAATTGCCTCCAGCTTATAAAGAGGCTGTGTCAAAACTCCCTTGTGAAGGAGTTTGCAGAATCTTAGTCGCCAAAGGCGACCAACATTAAAGCCTGGGGTGAAGCCGTTTCGGCGGAACCCCAGGACAGGACGGTCGGCGAATCCGCTCCCTGAAAGGGAGCAACAGATGGGCTTTTGGTTAGTCGCTTTCAGCGACAGTTATTTTTACGCGGTTCCTGGGGTTCCATTCGCTTCGCTCATTGCACCCCAGGCTTTAATGTCAGTCGCCGTTGGCGACAAGAAAACACCGAGTTTTGGCACAGTCTTCTAAAGGTGGAGGCAATTTAAAGATTGTCTGAAACAATATTGTCACATCCTTTCCGTGACTATCGCGCGATTTGCGATCATGCCCAACGCTGCGACAAACCTGTCGAAATTTGCAAACCGTTTGTCTTGAGTCGATCCTTTCGCAAACCGCGCATAGATCTGCTGTGCGATCACGGCGATTTTGAAGGTGCCGAAAACGTAATAATAAAGAATGTTAGAAACATCGTGGCCCGATGCGGCGGCGTACATTTCGACAAGCTCTTGTCGCGAAATATTTTTCATCAGCACACGCGGGTTAAACGGAATATTCAGCATTTCTTCGCCTGCGTCCGCCAACATCCAATAGCCGAGCGTCGTTCCCAGATCCATCAAAGGATCGCCGACGGTGACCATTTCCCAATCGAGCACGGCCGTGATCTTTGTCAAATCGTCGGGATCGAGCATGATGTTGTCGAATTTGTAATCGTTATGAACTACTGCCGCGCCGCATTCGGTTGGAATATTTTCGTTCAGCCATTTTATCGTCGAGTCGAGCTCCGTATGCTCGTGCGTCTTCGCCGAAAAATATCTTTTTGTCCAGCCTTCAACCTGGCGTCGGCAATAGCCCTCGGGCTTGCCGAGATTGGCCAGACCGGCCGCTTTGTAATCGAGCGCGTGCAGATCGGCGAGGTTTTGGATGAAGGATTTACAGACGTCGAGTCTTAGTTGATGTGAGTTCTCAAGAGTTTCGCTTTCGACTAAAGTTGTCTCATTCGCAGATTCCGCCACCCGCTTACGCGGGCGGTACTGACTTGTTTGGCCGCGGATTATCAACCCGTGCCGACGTTCCATCAGGTAAAATTCTGAGCCAATGACCGATTCGTCATCACAAAAAAGAATCGGCTTTGGAGCTGGCGGATAGACGGTGGACAACTTGGACAACACATCAAATTCGCGCCGCATGTCGTGGGCCGTCTTGACCGTATTTCCAAAAGGCGGACGGCGAAGAACGTATTCTTGTTTTCCGAATCGGACTAAATAAGTGAGATTAGAGCTGCCCGAACGAAATTGGGTGACGGCAATCTCACCATCAACAAAATGAACGCTCAGATATTCGGACAGGCCCTGTTCGTCTATTTCTTCGCCCGGACGCATCGAATTGGTTTCTGACATAAAAACACACTCGAAATCGGTCTGTGACTTCGAGTGCGATTTTAGTTTAACGGGAAAGGTTTTACCAACTTCCCATGACTGTTGAAAGCCTGGGTAATTATGGTTTTTTCTTCTTGATGATCGTTACCGTTACTTTAAATTCGCCCACGTTTCCCTCTGGAGCGTCATCGTTTACGGTCAGCCACAATGTGCCGCCTCTCGCGGCTATGGCTTCCTTTTTCTCGCCATAGATCCAAGTTTGTACGGGCTGGGCCTTTTTTCCACGAATGGCTGTAGGGATTAGCTTAGCCGCCACGCCGTAACGCAGTTTTGTTTCAAGCGGATAATAGCCAGCGGGCTGTTCTGAGAAATTCGTCGTGCCCTCAGGCCCGTGAATTCCCCATGTGCCGCCTACATCCACTTCGCCCTTTGCATCGAGCTTAACCGTGTCACCGGCTGCGACCGTAATTCCGGTATTGACCCATTTCAAACCGGTTTCCCCGGAAACGGTAATTTCTTTGGTTGTTTCGTCCTGGGCATTGACGTTGCCAGTAACAAAAAGGATTCCGCCCAAAGCGACAGTTAAAGCGAGTGTCGAAATTGATTTCATTTTGTTCTCCATGTTTCCGGGGCTGCCGGATGTTTCGGAAGTCGAAGGCCGTGCAAACTTTTATGAGTAAATCACACATTGTGACGCGAGGGGAATGTTTTTTTGCGTTGTATGGTATTTTGGTCGGATGGATTTCAAAAGCTCTGCCCGAACCGTCGAGATGCATGACCGCTTGCGGCGGTTTATGGACGCTCACATATATTCAAATGAAGCGGCGTATTCCAACGAGATAAATACAGGCGACCGCTGGCAGCCGTCGGAATTGATCGAGGAACTTAAAGAAAAAGCGAAAGCCGATGGTTTGTGGAATATGTTTTTGTCCGACATTTCCGGTTTGTCGAATTTGGAATATGCACCATTGGCAGAGATTATGGGCCGCGTTACATGGGCGTCAGAGGTTTTCAATTGTTCGGCTCCGGACACGGGCAATATGGAAGTACTCCATCTTTACGGCACCGAAGAGCAAAAAGAGAAATGGTTAAAGCCGCTGCTTGATGGTGAGATTCGCTCGTGTTTTGCAATGACCGAGCCTGATGTAGCGTCGAGCGATGCGACGAATATACAGGCGTCGATAAAAGCTGACGGCGATCATTACCTTTTAAACGGCCGGAAATGGTGGTCAACCGGTGCGGGCGATGCTCGATGCAAGCTGGCCATTTTTATGGGCAAAACGGATGAGAACGCTCCGAAGCATTTACAGCAGTCGATGATCCTCGTTCCGATGGATGCGGATGGCGTAAAGGTCGATCGGTTGTTAAATGTATTCGGCTACGATGACGCGCCAAATGGACACGCTGAGATTTCTTTTACAAATGTTCGTGTTCCAAAAGAAAATTTGCTTTTGGGCGAAGGCCGCGGTTTCGAGATCGCACAAGGGCGTCTCGGGCCGGGACGTGTTCATCACTGCATGCGGCTTATCGGCGTTGCCGAGCGTTCGTTGGAAATGATGTGCGAACGTGCGAAATCTCGCGTTGCTTTCGGCAAACCTGTTTCCGACCAAGGAGTCGTTCGCCAATGGATCGCCGAAGCGCGACTTACCATAGATCAAGCCAGATTACTTGTCCTAAAAACCGCCTGGATGATGGACACCGCCGGAAACAAAGCAGCCCGCAAAGAGATCGCAATGATCAAGGCCGTAGTTCCGCAAATGGCTTTAAAAATTATCGACCGCGCGATTCAGGTTCACGGCGGCGGCGGTGTTTCGCAGGATTTTCCGCTTGCTCAGTTTTGGATCTACGCCCGCTCGCTTCGCCTCGCCGACGGCCCGGACGAGGTGCATCTTGAATCGGTCGCGAAAATGGAGTTAAATACGCATTGATGGGCATTCAGGCTCACAACAAACGTCTTCTATTCGTCATTCTATGGTTAGCCGGCTTGACGGGAGTTCTCTCGTTTTTGCTGGTTGACTTGGATGCGCTTATAAAAATCCTTCCAGCAGCAACAGGGATTCCGACAATTACTCTGGCGTTGAAACTTTTGAGTTTAATTCAGCCGGCGGTTATTTTGTCCGTCGCAGTTCTGGTCGGAGTTGTGCTTGCTTCAAAAGTCGGGTTGTCGTCGCCCGTCGCGGAAGCGGCGGCGAGCGGCGGCAATTTGGCTTCAGCCCTCAAGCCGCAAATCATTCCGGGCATCGTCGGCGGTTTGGCAGGCGGCGTTTCCCTTGTTCTGATCGCTTTAGTATTGAAACCGTTTTTGTCGCCTGAAGTTGTAGCGCGAATCGGCGAGTTCGGCAAAATTCTTCCGCTTCCGACGCGCCTGCTTTACGGCGGCATTACGGAAGAATTACTGCTGCGCTGGGGATTGATGACGTTGCTGGTGTGGGCGGCGTGGCGGCTTTTTCAAAAAGGACAGGACAGACCGAAGCCTGCCTTCTTCGTCGGCGCGATTCTGGTTTCATCGCTGGTGTTCGCCATCGGGCATCTGCCCGTCGCTTTTATGTTGTTTCCCGAACCGACGCTTGCGCTGATCCTGTTCGTTATCGTCGGCAACTCGGCATTCGGCTTGATTGCGGGCTATCTTTACTGGAAGAAAGGGCTTGAGTCAGCGATGATTGCTCATGCCCTGGCACACGTTGTAATGTTCACGGCGAGTTACTTCGAAGTGTATTTTTAAGTTATGCCGTTTGTCCCTCTGCCTTGCCGACGGCCCGGACGAAGTTCATCTTGAATCGATTGCGAAAATGGAGTTAAATAATTATTGATGGACGCCCAAACTCAAATCAAAAAACTGTGTAAACAAATCGTTGATAAGTTTCGTCCGCAGAAGGTTATTCTTTTTGGGTCGTACGCTTACGGTACACCGACTCCTGATTCAGATATTGATCTTTTGGTCGTAATGCCATTTGAAGGCCACCCTCATGAGCAAGCAGTAAAGATTCGCCGCAATATTCGATCTATAATGCCGCTAGACCTGCTTGTGCGAACCCCTGATCAAGTTCGCGAACGTATCGATATGGAAGATTTCTTTATGCGCGAGATCGTTAATCAGGGAAAAGTTCTTTATGAAAAAAGCAACGCTTGAATGGATCTCGATTGCCGAAGGAGATTGGGAAACGGCTAATCGCGAGATTGAAGTAGTAAAGAATACGAATTTGAGGGCCGTTAGCTTCCATTGCCAACAATGCGGAGAAAAATACCTTAAGGCTTTCATTCAAGAACAGGGATTTGATCCGAAACGAACTTATGATCTCGAGATATTGTTGAACGAGGTTCTTACTTACGAACCGAATTGGTCGATGTTACGTGAAAGCTCAATTGAGTTAACCGATTTTGCCGTGGCCCATCGCTATCCTGGAGCGACATCTACCCGCGAGATTGCATTAGCCGCTATTATCCATGCAGGCAGAATTAGGAAAACAATCCGAGAGTTTTTTGATCTCGAAAAGGAGCCACCGACGAACATGAAGAATCTTGATATAGGTTGACATCCGGTCATTCTGAATGTTTTTCTGCCATCAATCGTTCAACAATGTAAAAAAGTGTTGACAGATGTAAATCATTCCTGTAATTTATTCACTTGACGGTGTTAGAGCCGTTCCCCTTCGCCACCCGATGCGAACAAAGTATTAAAGACAACATAATCCGAAACCGATCATAGGAGCGGTTTGTTTATTCGAAACAAAAGCGGGTGTCTCGGCACCGCATTCAGTTGGCCTGTCCCATTAGTTCCCGATGCTGTCGGTCATTAGGGTGGCAAAGCATCTTCAAAAGTCCTCGGCCCCCGCAAGTTTCGAATAAAAAAAGATCAATAAACAAGACAAGTTTGGCGCGAGCCACCTTCAAAGGAGCCAGAAAATAATGCTGTTCGGTAAAAAGAAAAGCGTCGCCGGTTTGGACATAGGTTCAAGCTCGATAAAGATGGTCGAACTCGACGGAAAGGCAAACAGCCTTAATCTAGTAAGCCTGGGTTACCAAAACCTGCCGGCGGACACGATCATTGACGGCCAGATAATGGAGCTGAACGTGGTTTCGGACGCTATCCAGAGTGTTTGCAACATGAACGGTGTTACAGCTTCGAGCGTTGTGACCGGTGTTAGCGGCCATTCCGTTATCATTAAGAACATCGTTCTTCCGCCGATGAGTGCCGAAGAGCTTGAGGAATCGATCGACTGGCACGCCGAAGAACATATTCCATACGACCTCGCCGATGTCAGCCTTGACTATCAGATAACGGGCCAATCGCCGAACGCGACCAATGTTTTGATCGCGGCGTGCAAACGCGAGCGAATCGAAAACGTCCGCCAGGCCATTCAGTTAGCCGGAAAGGAACCGGCGGTTATCGACGTCGATACGTTCGCCCTACAGAATTGCTACGAGCTTAACTATATGCCGAACGATTCGCAGGTTGTGACCTTGCTGAATATCGGGGCCTCGACGATGAATGTAAACATCGTTAAGGGCACGACATCGCTTTTCACCCGCGACATCACAGTCGGCGGGAGCCAGTTTACAGACGTTTTGCAGCGAAGCCTCGGCCTCAGCTACCAGCAGGCCGAAGCGGTAAAACGCGGAGCAACTAAGAACGTCGAAGGCCTGGAAGAAAAATCCATCGAGCCGCTGATGAACAACGTCACCGAGATCGTCGCGATGGAAATACAGAAGACATTCGACTTTTACCGTGCGACGACCGAAGACAATCAGACCGTCGTTCAAAAGATATTGATCTCAGGCGGCGGATCTAAGCTTCAAGGCTTTGCACAGGACCTTTCGGCCAGACTCGAACTGCCGGTCGAGGTTCTTGATCCGTTCCGCAATATCAACGTCGATTCACGCAAATTCGATCCCGGTTACTTAAGCGACATTATGCCCGAAATGGCCGTGGCCGTAGGTTTGGCAATGAGGGGAGTGTAATAAAAAATGATTAAGGTAAACCTATTAAACTCAGTTACAGAACGCCAGGGCAGCACCGTCATGGCGGTTGACCGAACGGTCGGCAGTCAGGGATCACGCCTTTTATTGATCACGCTCGCCGTCGCATTTCTGCTCGCAGCCGTTGTCGGCTGGGACGTTATCAGCTCGCAAATGGCAAAAACACGAGCCGAACAGGCAAAGGCCGAGCAGGAGCAGATACAGAAAGAGCTCGAAGTTGTGATGAAAGAACAACAGGAACTCGAGCAAAAGATCAAGAACATCGATATGCGTATCGAGGCGATCAAGAATCTGCGTGCGAAACAGGCCGGACCGAGCGCGGTGCTCGCAGCAATGCGTGAACGCATAGCAATGGTTCCGGGGCTTTATCTCAAGAGCATCGAGCAATCCGGCGAACAGGTCACGATCTCGGGTAATTCGCCCGACGAAGCGGCTGTTACGCAATTTGGGCGAAGCCTCGAGTTTTCAAACGGATTGTTTTCAAACCTGAATATCGAGACAAAGCGGGAAGAGGTCGTCAATCAAATGGCCGTTGCTCGGGCCGGTGGTGAAGCTCCGAAAGTAAATCTCGTCAACTTTACGATCAAGACCGCCTACACGCCGTCAAAGGCTCCGCAGCCGGGCACGGCAGCTCCGACAACGGCATCTGCCGCTCCGGCGAATGCCCAGGGAGCGCCAGCCGTTCAGGTAGCAAAGAACTAGACCCGCCGTATCTCACGACACGGCCCCAAAGCCTATCTCATCATTAAGAAGGACACTAAAATGTTAGAGAAACTCAAAAATCTTAAGTGGCATTCCCAGTTGATCATCCTCGTCTGCGTCGCAGCATTGCTTTATACAGCGGTGTGGCACTTCGTTACCAGCGAAACACGAGCGGAAGTCGCCAAACTCAACGAGGAAGTCGCGGCACTAACGGCAAAGAACGCAGCGGCACGCGCCGCTACCGAGCGGATCAACGAATTCCGTGCCTTGTTTGCCAGCAAGATGCTGGAATACGACGAACTGAAGGTCCTTTTGCCCGAACAGCGTGAGATCACAAATGTTTTGCAGGGAATGCAGGATAACGCTAAAGACTCGCGGTTGATCGTGATGCGATTCTCGCCGCGGGAGGATACCCAGCAGGATTCCATAATGGCGAAACCGGTCGAAGTAGAAGTGGACAGCAATTTTGCCAATCTGCAAGCCTTCTTTGACAAGATGGCAAAGCTTCCGCGAATCGTTTCGATCACGGATTTCAAGATCAATCAGCTCGACAAGCAGACCGCCGAAAAGACCCTGCACGCCCAATTTCTGCTGACGGCCTATTATGCCGACCCCGAAGCATTGACCCCGAAACCGCCGCCGCCGGGAGCTCCGGGAGCCAAGCCGCCCGCACAGGGAGCACCTGCCGCCAAACCGCCGGGAGCAAAATAATATTGTCCTCAAAAGCCCGCTATACCTACTGAGAGAAAAAGCCATGATGAACACATCAAAGATCAAACGCATTCTGACCCTGACATTCGCTGTTGCCGGACTGACCCTGCTAAGCGGAGCGGCACTCGAGGCACAGGCCCAACGTGATCCGTTCTCAAAGCCGGGCTGGGCCCGCACGAGAGAGCCGGGGAAGGGCGGAGGAACCCGCACGGGAGCTCCAAAACCCCCGGAATTCACCCCTGGAATTCCATCGATCGAGCAGCGCATCGAATACTACAAGCGTCAACGCGAAGACGCCGCCACGAACGGAACCCCGCTTCCCAAGGTCACAAGCGTTTTGGCCCTGAATGAGATGCAGGTCACAGGCATTTTCAAGACGCCGCGAGGCTATGCGGCAATGGTCGAGGCCACGCCGATACGTCTTTCGTACACGATATATCCGGGCGAGAAATTCTTTGACGGCCAGCTTGTGGCGGTCGAGGAAAACAGGCTCGTATTCCGAAGAGTGACAAAGACAGCAAAGAACAAATTTGCAACTACGGTCGAAAACAAGCCATTGCGAAAATACACTCAACGCGAGGTAATCCAGGGCACAGCTCCGACTGGGGCCGAATCGGCGATCGCGGGCAATGCTCCGCCGCCGCCACCGGTTGCTTCGGCATTGGTTCCGTCAGTTATTGTCTCGCCGCTCGATGAAATGAATCGAACGCCTGCCGAGCCGGACGCCAAGCCCGCAAAAAACGGCAAAAAGCCCGTTCGATCAGCAAAGAATAAATAAAAGTTTCTGGTGAAGGCCGTCCGGGGAAAGCCGCGGGCCGTCACTTTGAATAATGCAGTCAGCCGATCCGCTAGCCCCAAGAAGCGCGAAACGGATCATCCATGTAACGGAGGAAACATGAATTCTCTTCAAACGATAAGCCGAAAGGTGGTAATCGCAACTTTAATTGTCGCAGCACTTGCCGTCTCGGCGGCGGCGCAGACCGTTCAGCCGCGTCAGCAGGGCAAAATGTACGGCGACGCCGGATTTGTCGGCGAGCCCATAAATCTTAATGTAGTCGATGCGGATGTCCGCGATATTTTGAGCTACATCACCGAGCAGTACGGCGTCAATTTCGTCATTGACAAGTCCGTCAAGGCCACGCCCGTAACCGTAAACGTCAGCGGAGTTCCATGGAATATCGCTCTCGATTCGGTGCTGCAATCGCAGGAACTCGGCGTTCAGGTCAACGGAACTATACTTCGAGTCGCCGATTCAAAGATACTGGCAACCGAAGGCGAAGTATATCGGCTGCGTCAGGACAATGCACTCGACACGGCCGTCCTTTTTACGGAATTTATCCGTTTGAACTACGCTCGTGCGAAAGACACTATCGTTCGAGGCAGCTCGACGACCGGCATGGCGACCGGCGGCAGTTTAACTCCGCAGTATGTTCTGGCCGGAACCGGTCTTGGCGTACAACCGCCACAGGCACCCGCGTCCGGAGCCGGAGAAGGGCTGCTACCGATCATTCAGCGTCGTCTTTCGCGACGCGGCTCGGTCGAGGTCGATTCACGAAGCAATTCGCTTATCATTACCGACGTTCGTGAAAACATCGACGCGATCAAACAGTTGGTAGCAATTCTCGACCAGCCCGAACCGCAGGTCGAGATCGAAGCCCGAATTGTGATTGCCTCGCGCAACTTCAGCCGCAATTTGGGTGCCCAGCTTTCGGCGAGCGTCACCGGCAACGGCGTCGACGGTCCCGGTGCCATCGGTGAAACGACTTTTGCCGGCCTAGGCCGCCCGAATACTTTGCTGGGTTTGACCACCGGTATATTCGGAACCGCCAGGATCGATCTCGCTATTTCGGCAGGTGAACAAAAAGGACAGGCAAAGGTAATCGCCACACCGCGAGTTACAACGCTAAATAACCGAAAGGCCAAAATCGAAAGTGGAACCAAGATTCCCGTCACCAGCCTCCAGCCCGGTTCAACAGGTGAAACCCCGGTCTTCTTGACGACCTACATCGACGTGCCGCTAAAACTGGAAATTACACCGCAGATCACAGACGTGGGAACTATAGTTCTTGATGTTTTAGCTGAAAACTCGTCGATACCACTACTTACTCCAGGCGTGGCACCTGCGATCAACAGTCAATTGATGCAGACGCAGGTGACCGTGCCGGACGGCGGAACCACCGTTGTTGGCGGCGTGTTGTTTGACGACGAGCGCGAAGGCCAGGACCGTACACCGGGACTTTCTAAGATTCCTATCCTCGGTCTCTTGTTTAAACGAAAGGACGTTTCACGTGATACCACTGAAATACTGTTCTTTATCACACCGCGAATATATCGACCGGACTTTGCAACAGTCACGCCCGGTTCCTCCGGAACCCGGACAGGTGCGTCGATAATTCAGCCGGTGCCGATGGGCAATCCGTCATCGAATTCGGACGACAAGAACAATCCCCAGCCGCAGCCGATGCTGCCAGTCGTTCAGCCGGCAGCAACTACGCAGCCGGTGAAACCATAGCCGCAAAGCGAAACGGCCAACGGGCCGTCTGCATTGCATAACCTGTTTCCTCTAATACAAAAACCCGTCAGGAGCCTCGCGGCATCTGACGGGTTTTTCTTGTAAGAGTGACGGCTTTAGCCGATCTTTTTGTTTAGAGTCCACGTTTTAGCGGGCGGCAAACAGGCTAAAGCCTGCACTCTGAACAACGGCTAAAGCCGTCACTCTTACCTGTTTAAAATCCCTACTGAGCAATATACCCCGAGGGAATTGGTACGTCACCGGACAGGCCGAATCCGGTTATACCGACCCCGCCGTCGGAAGTGCGGAGGACATACCAAACGCCGTCACGATAGACAGCGATGTCGGTTTTGCCATCGCCGTCAAAATCCGCAGGTGCCGGCCGGTCGCTTGCAACACCGAACTGCACCGCGCCGAACCCTCCAGTCGAGCGTAACAGATACCAAACTCCGTCCGAAGGCCTGAACACGGCCGTGTCAGCCCGTCCGTCACCGTCATAATCACCCTGAACGGGTCGGTCTCCGTTAAGGCCGAACTGAAAGATCGAGAAACCGCCGTCAGTGCTTCGCCAGATATACCAGACGCCGTCGCTCGGCCGCCATATCGCCACATCAGTTTTGCCGTCGCCGTCAAAATCCGCCTGTGCCGTTTTATCGTTCGCGAGGCCGAACTGCCGTATATCAGATCCGCCGGAACTGCGGAGAATGTACCAAACACCGGTCGATGGCCGCCAAACGGCGATGTCGTTTTTTAGGTCGCCGTCATAATCGCCGGGAACGGGAATATCGCCATTCTGTCCAAAGCCGACAATATCGATACCGCCGCCGCTCTTGGCGATATACCAAACGCCGGTAGAGGGGCGAAAGACGGCAAGGTCGGTTTTCCCATCAGCGTCGTAATCGCCCGGAGCCGCAATATCTCCGCCCGATCCGAACTGGACGGCATTGGAACCGCCGTTAGTGCTATTGAGCGAGTACCAGACGCCCGAGGGCCGGAAAACGGAAATATCGCTTATTCCATCCGAATCGAAATTTGCGATCGCAGTGCCGGAAAGTGTCGCTTTTGCGGTTGTGTATATAAAGTCGCCGGCTGGCCCTCCGTCGCTGTTCGCACCGTTACCTGCGGCGTAAAAGCTGATCTTCCCGACCCGCTGGGCCGGGGCTGTCCAGATAAAATTCCACGATTTAGTGTGGAACGTAGTTGATGACGTACCGTTTTCATTGTGCATTATGTAACGGCGCTCCATACCGTTAATGATGCCGTTATCCAGCTGAAGGGGTTGAGGTGTCATCGGTGGAAGCGTGTATGCTCCAACAAGGCCGCCGCTTGGGTTGATCGCCGTGAACTGAAAACCGTAAAGCACCCCGTTAAATTGATTTACTGTAACTGTAACAGGTATCTGCTGGCCGGGCAGGTAATTTGCGGGAATGCCGGTGATCTGGACGTTGCCCGTGCCGCTGTTGACCGGGAAATCGGTATGACACGCCGTGCAGTTTCCCTCGCCGGGCGCATTTGTATGGCCGGGCGTCGGGCCGGATGCGGATGCGTTCGAGGGAGCGTATTCGGAATACGGACCGATGAAACCTAAAATGCCAACGATCACGGCAACCAATACGGCGGCGAACTTAATAAGTGACAGTTCAGGCGAATTTCTCATTTGCGGTTAATTCCTTTTCACAATTAAATACCGTTAATTTGATGGACGACGACGAAAAGTCCAACAAACTCCGTCCAACAGCTAGACACTAAGACGGGAGTAAATCAAATAAAAAACCGCTAACCGTAATGCACAGCCAACGGTTTTCTTTGAAAGAATCGATTATATTCTCTCGAAAAACAACAAGGGTGGAGCTGGTTCAATGCATACCGAAGTGTCCTCTTGGTACAGCAACAAATCTTTGTATCCGGCCGGAGGCCAAACGTGGTAGTGGAACCCCGGTTCTGCAACAACATTGATATCAATTGAAAATAATCCATCCAAATCAGTTACTACATAGTAGCTCGGATATGACGGGGTAGAGCCATGTGGATGAATTTGAATCAACGCATTTGGAACCGGTAAATTGTCTTGGGCGCAAGTACCACTGGTTAGGCGCCCATTAAAATTAAAACTTGCGGCACGGCTTTGTACCACATTAAATTGGCTGATGACTAGTAGTCCAACGACTGCGACTATGAGTGAGCTAATTCTATTTTTCATCATTATATTTAATCCTTTCAAGTTAGATTTTCTACAAATAGAGATAGGAGTGGAAAGGACGGCGTTATGCCGACCGCCCTTTCCACTAGACTAGACAACCCTACGGTCGGGCTGCGGCCGGAACCGGAACATCTGTCCCAAGTCCGAACGGAACCACTCCTACGCCCGATGTCGATCCGTTGATCCACCACACTCCATTGCGGTAGATCGCCTGATCGTCATGGCCGTCGCCGTCATAGTCGCCCGGTGCCGGTATATCCGTTGCTATACCGAACGGAGTTGCGACGACCTGGCCGTCAGAGCTCTGGCGAACATACCACGTACCGTCGGACGGACGATACACGGCGACATCGACGATGTTGTCACCGTCGTAGTATCCCGGTACCGTAATATCTCCGGCCTGGCCGAGTGCAATGTTGAAGGCACCGCCTCCAGACAATGTACCCGTCCAGTTTCCGTTGGTATATATGATGATATCGGCCTCACCATCGCCATCGTAATCTCCCGGAACCGGTGTCGTGCCAGGATTGTTCACAATGACGTTGGCGCCAGTGCTAAGCAGAACGTACCACGTTCCGTCGGACGGGCGGAAGACCGCAGCATCGTCCACACCGTTGCCGTCATAGTCGGCAACTGCGGGAATGTCACCCGGAAGACCCCATGAAAGGCCAGTAACTGTGGAGTTACTGCTGTTCAGGATATAGAAATCCGGATTTGCCCCATTGGCGTCTGCTCGGAATACTGCAATGTCGTCCGTGCCGTCGTCGTCATAGTCGCCCGGCACCAAAACGTCACCGGAAGCTCCCCAATTGACTCCCAGGAAGCCGTCCGTCGAGCGATTGATGTACCAATTGCCTTCTGACGGGCGGAATACCGAAAGATCGGTACGTCCATCGCCATCGAAGTCCGCACGTCCGTTACTGCCGCCGGAGATGTCTCCGATGAGCTTGAACGGGAAGTCCTGCGGAACGTCAGGTGCGGTTGCCGGGTTACCGACATCGATCACGTCGCCCCAACCAGCTGGAAGCAACTGTCTTGCATTCCAACCAGCCTGTCCACGAACACCCGGAATGGTAATCGTCGGTGCGAAATGATTTGTGGTTGTTCCAGATCGTGTTTGCCAGTCGATCCAGTAGGTACCGGCTGACAGTGCCAATGCCGGAGCAACCGTCAATCTGGTGTCCCAAATTCGGCGGTCTGTCGCAGGAGCGGTTCCCGGTGCTGGCACTGAGCTGTTGAAAATACGCCACATCAGGCTGTCGGTTGACGTCCCAAGCCTGTTTGTGGTCGTGTCTCCAAAAATCACCGTACTGCCCGGGTCGCCGGGTCGTCCGTTCCAAATCTGGAGCGTACCCGCATTAATCGGGCTTATTGCTCCGGCAAATCCGGTCTGGTAAACAAATACCGCTACCTGATCGACAGTCCACGTCTGACCGGCGGGTACGACGAAATCGTCGGCACATCGGTTAGCTGGAAGCGTAGCAGTCACTTGACAGCCTACACCGGCAAGCGTGTTCGATTCCGTCGTGTTGCCCGTGTTGTTTTGAACCTCGCTCCAGGTGGTTCCCGCCGGAGCTGCCGTACCTCTGCTCGCCGTCGGTCCCGTGGACAAGCCGCCGTTATCATAGATAAAGCTGCTCGGTCCCGGTGTCGGCGTCGGGGTTGGTGGTACCGGAGTCGGGGTCGGCGTCGGTGGTACCGGAGTTGGCGTCGGAGTCGGTCCACCCGGTCCGCAGTTGAACGAACTGATCAGTTCGAAATCATCAACCCTCACACCGCCACCGGCAGGTGCAACAGAATTGTCAGATCCCATGCGGAATTTGAACTGAACATTCTGTCCGTTAGCCGCCGCAGGCAAAGTCGCCTCGACGTTAACGTACCCAGTCGAAAGACCACTCCATGCCTGTCGGAGGGGCAGCGGGTTCTCGAAAGTGGTCGGAAACGTACTGTTGTATCCATTAGCTACAAAAGATCCACCGGCTGCGAGGATGTCCTGATAGGCTCCCGCACCGATCTTGATCTCAAGTACCATGCCGTCAAAATTGGGCTCGGTATTGAAATTCAGCTTGAACTTCAAGGCCGCTGCGGCCGAGCTGACAAGAGTTGCCGGAGTTTCGAGTTCACTGATGCCAACCGTTATCGGATCGCCTGCGAACGCCGCATTCGGGGCGCTTGCCGGTGTTGTGGTAACGGTTGTCCAACCGGTTCCCGATCCGCTTACGGTCGAGGCCCAACCTCCCGGAAGTGAAGGTGCGGTAACGCCATCGAAGTTTTGCGTTACACCGACCGGAGAGCCGAGTGTGAACGAAAAATTTGTAGGCGGCTGGCTGCCGAGAGCACTCGTAAGAGTCAATACCACGGCAACGCTGCTTCCACAGGGTGCACCGGCAGATATTGCAAAGGGAATTGGCAGCGTTACGGTGGCTCCGTTTGCAACGGTGCCGTAATTAGCAGAACCGCCGCCGGTCAGTTGGACGACCACGCTGGTTACATCGGCCCCAGTGTTGTTGGTTACAGGAATGTTGATCTGGACAGTTTCACCGGGTTCCGGGAAGCCGTCGCCGTCACCGCCCGGCGGCAGATCGGTAACCGTGATCGGTGCCGAGATGTTTGCATTCGGCAAGCCAAAGTCTTCGATAACCGTGTTTCCGGCTGGATTTTGGGCACCAAACCCAAGACCGCGAGAGGCAAACCCGGCCCAGATATCCGTCACGTCAGCGCCTGTGCCCGTGTTTTGGGCGACCTGGATCATGGCGTTTCGCGAGTTGAGCATCGAGGATGTCGATGTCGTGGCCCGCATGCTGTCCATCCAGAGCTGGAGCATCTTCGATGTTCCGGCTTCAAATCCGAGACGCTGCACGAACCGCGAGCGAACTTCCCAGAGCATGCTCGACCAGATCTCGCCGCCGTCGTGTACCGCGGTCGCCGAACCGGTGAACGCCGGAGCAAACGCTCCGTCACCCACGTTTATTTGAGCCGGATCGATATCCCCGTATGTCAACGGGTTATGCGGACGGCTCAGGGGGCCGCCCGTGAAGGCGATCACCGCTTTCGGGAAGCGGCGGATGCCCCAATAGTAGTTAGCCGCGCCGCCGAATGCCGCACGCAGGTTAAGCGTTGAATAGCCGCCCGTTGTGTAGACCCCGTTGATAGGGTCGCTTGATTCTGCCAGAAGAAGGTGGGCCTGAAAGTCGCCGTTTCCTTCGTGCATCTGGCCGCCCTGTGTACCCGAAATACCGTTGATATGGTTACGGTTCACTACACCGTGACCGATCTCGTGAAGGACGATCTCAGCGTCCATCGTTCCGTCACGATCCGGGGTGGGACCCGTCCAAACGAACATCTGCATACGGGCGACCGTGCCGTCCGTGGTGCTGCTTGCCATGTTGGCGTTGTTCGTGCCGGCACAGTCCTGGCCTTCTGACAGCACCGGATCGCCGCCCGTACCGCCGCGTGCGAAGTTGTCCACCTGGAAGTTACGGGTCTGTTCGGTAAAGCCGTGCCGATAGAGCACGTCGTGCAGTCGGTTGACAACGTAGAACATCTGAACGGCAGATGCTTTCTGATTATCGACCGGTACCTGGGGCGTGGCAGAGCACGGGCTGATCGTAGTGCCTACGGGAACCGGATCGTCACCCGGAGCCGGATTGCCCGGTGCGGGGTTTGCGGCATAATTAAAAACGCGGTTGGAGCTGCCTGTGATCAACGGCTCATCAACTCCGTTCGGGCTAAAGCGGTCAAGACCAGCGTGGGTGTTATTACCCGAAATGGCATTCTGGCCGTCAGTGATCCAGCCGTTGTTGTTGAATTGATTTGGAGCCTCATTGCCGATGAGGGTGACCATTGTCCTCGGCTGAAGCGTACCCTGCGTACCTAACGAAGGATCGATAGGTCCGGGAGTAAGCGGAGCCGGGCTGTCCAACGACAAATTCGGGCTAGTGGTGTTCGCCCAAACGTTGTAGGTCACCGACTGTGTCTGATCCTTGCCCATGTTGGTGCGCCAGAGAATCTTTCCCGTCTCGGCGTCGATGACCATTTCATACGCCGTGACCGGCATCCAGACATTGACGTACCATGCTGCACGTGCAACACCCGGTTCTATCTGGAAGTAATACTTCCATGCCGATGCCGGATAATGCCCGTCTCCGAAATATACCTTCGAATCGGTCGATCTCGCGACATTCCGCGTCAGGTCCACCTTGGCGCCCACATTCTCGGCCGCAATACGTACCGCATTGGCCGGATCGCCGAAATCCCTGGAAAGGCTGCTATAGTCAAGCCCCGAAGCAAGGTTGTTCGTTACGCGGAAAAGCTCACCCTCGTTCGAAAAATGACCGGCAAGCTCCCCTCGAAAAACAGGAATGTCATTGATATGCTGCTCGAGGATCACAAGACCAATACCACCGACCTTGTTCACAAAGTCCGTCTGGACGTTGAGAGCGTCAAGCTGATCGTGCGGCAGGCCGACAAGGCTGCTGTTCTCCTTTATGAATCCGCGAAGAGTGCCTACGCGGTCCTGTGTCGAAGCCGACATGACCGCCCTGCCCTTGAGCGGATCCGGAGCTATCAACTCGGGAACGCGCAAAATCTGGCTGTATTCGACCTTGAGCGTCGGAACTCTGCCGCGAAGTTCCTCCTCGCCCCGGACGAACCCGTCGCGTATATCGGCGATTGCCGATGCGTTTTTGTTAGCAGATGCCCGAAATCCCATCAGGACATCTTCTACTTTTGTTGGTGCCTCGCGAATATCGAAATTCGGAAGCGCTTCATCATGGGATTCGGTTCGTTCGATAAAACCCTTTCCCTGACTGTTTACTTCCCATTGAAGCTGGGTCGGCAACACTGCGAGTGTCGTCACCAGCGCCAACGCGAAGATGGTTATCAAGAGGCCTGATCGGCCCTCAAAACGTGATTTGTTCTGCATTTAAAGCCCTCCTTAAAGCTAAAAAAGAACGGAAAACGCCGTTGTTAAGACGGCAAAAAGGGATAGTCAACCTTACAAAAATAAGGACGAATGAAAGGAGCGAAAAATCAAAACGCCGACAGAGAACCCACAATACGAGCAGTAAAGATAAAGGTATATATAGGAATTGGGTTAGGGTTCAACGGCAACTCGACAGAACTAGATTGTCTTGGTAAAAAGCGAACTTTTATTTATGTCTTAAATTAATAGCAGAGTTTCGCGGAACCGTCAATTGGCGCTTTAGCTAAAATGAAAGTCACCCGGAACAGGAATGTCCTTTGACAGCCCAAAAGGGGATGAACGACGTGTCGCCGTTGGCGACAAGATACAAGATCTGACCATTTCCCGCGTTGCTGACGGACAACGATCTTTCCCAGCCCCGCGTTTTTGGTTCCAGCCCCGCGGGTTTTTAGAGCCAGCAACGCGAAATTCGGTGGTGTAGGAATGGATGGGCGCCGGTGCAGGTTGCGTAGGAACGTCCGGTGCGTATGAGTGGTGGGTGTTGCAGGATTTCCGGTTTTAGCTCCGGAGGAGCGGTATATTATTGATTCGTTTTTAATGTCGCCCCTAGCGGGGCTTGCTTCTTTTATCTGTATTCGCTTCTACAAATCCCGACCATCGGGACTCCTACGGAGCTGATTAAAATTCTTGCCCGCTTGTCCTTTCTGCGCCAAAAAAAGAGGCCGCCTTTTCAGACAGCCTCTTTCGCATTTTGCTGGATTCCTTAGATGCCTAAGGAATATAGCCGGTCGGGACTGCCTTGTCGGTCGCAACACCAAAGGGCACGATCCCAACTCCGCTCGTCGAACGGTTCAGGTACCAGGTTCCGTCTCGGTAAACGGCCTGATCGGTCTTTCCGTCCCCGTCGTAATCACCCGGAACCGGAATGTCCGTTGACAGGCCAAAGGGGATGAACGAGGTTCCGCCGTCAAGGCTGCGCAGAATATACCACACGCCGTCTGTCGGACGGTACACGGCAATGTCCTCTTTTCCGTCACCGTCATAGTCGGCGTGAACCGGCTTATCACCCGCAGTTCCAAAAGATACGACCACCAAACCGAGGGTACTCCTCTGAATCCACCATTGGCCGTTTCGATAGATGGCGATATCGGTCTGGCCATCGCCGTCATAATCGCCGCGGACGGGAATATCGCCTGCCGCGCCGAATCCGGTAATGGTCGTACTGCTGTCGAAACTGTTCACGATGTACCAACCGTTGGTGCTCGGCCGGAACAATGCAAAGTCGGTTTTACCGTCGCCATCGTAGTCGCCCGCGACAGGAATGTCGCCGGTAACTCCGAACGGAACAATGGTAACGCCGCCTGTGCTCCTGGCCACGTACCAAACCCCGGTTGACGGCCGCCACACGGCTACGTCAGTTTTTCCGTCGCCGTCGTAGTCGCCCGGCGTGAGCAAGTCAGTCGCAAACCCGAAACCGACCACCGTGAATCCGGCCGTCGAGCGGTTTAGATACCAGTTTCCTTCCGACGGACGGTAAACCGAAATGTCGGTCATGCCGTCGCCGTCGAAGTCGGCCCTTGCGTCATTGGTCACGACGACCGAGCACTGATAGTTTCCGACAACCGAGATCGTGTCCACGTTCCATCCGGTCGTAGCCGTATTGTCGTCGGCACCGAACCGCCAGCGAAGCTGAACATTTTGTCCGGCGGCGGCAGCCGGCAGCCTGACGACCGACGTTATATATCCGCCCGAATCGCCATTCCAGGAATTTCTTCCGGCCAACGGGTTGTTGACACCGTTAGCACCGAGTATGCCGTTGTAACCGTTCTGTACGAACGCACCGCCGGCAGTGATGACGTCCTGAAACGCTCCGCCGCCGATGCTGATCTCAAGAACACCGCCGTCCCAACCGGCCTCAGTTGCATATTTGTTCCTGAAACTGACCGTTGCCGCAGCCGAGGTGATCGGCATCGAAGGTGAAGTAAGATCGGTTCCGCCGCCGACCGTCAGCGGGTCGAGTGCGAACGCCGAATTCGGCGCCGTGTCTGGCCCGGTCGTGCTCGTTACGAAATTAATTCCGCCTGCGACTGGGACTGCTGTCCATCCGGCCGGGAATGCCGGTGCCGTTGCGCCGTCAAAGTTTTGAGTAAATGTAACCAGCGGCTCGCCGATGATGATTGAGCGAACAAAACTTGTCGGCCCAAGGTTGCTGGTTACGTTGAACGTCAGATTCAATGTAGATCCGCAGGCAGTTGCCGCGGGAACCGTGAACGAGATCGGTTGCGAAACCGTCTGGCCGTTTGCTATCGATCCGTAATTTGCCGATCCGCCGCCGACAAGCTGCACGTTTACGCCTGTCGCCGGGTTTCCGGTGTTGTTCGTCAAGGGCAGCGTGATGCTGATCTGTTCGCCCGGTTCGGGAAAGCCATTATTGTTTCCCGCCGCATCAGAAACCGTGAATGTCGGCGTTTGAAGCAGGTTTGGCAAGTCGAATGCTTCGGTAACGCGGGCATTTCCGGCTCCGGTTCCTGGATCTTGGATCGAAGACGAAAAACCCATTCCGCGAATGGCAAAACCGCTCCACACATCCGCGATGTCAGCGGCGTCGCCGCCGGCGATAGCCGCCGCGACGATCGCGTCACGCTCGGTCAGAAATGTCGGGCCAAGCGGGGCCATTTTCATTCCGTTGGTAACGATCTGTAATGCCCGGAGGTTGCCGGGGACCACGCCGAGACGTGTCATCATCAGGGCACGAACTTCCCAAAGTGCAGAACTCCATACCTCACCCGCGGCGTGAACCTGGTCCGCCGAGGTCGAAATATGGGGGCCGGACATTGCCGGAAACGCGCCGTCTGTCGTATTCGCCTGCGTCGAATCGACATCGGCGAATGTGAGCGGGTTGTGCGGCCGATTCAACGGGCCGCCCGTGGTTGCCATTGTAGCCTTCGGGAAACGGCGGATACCGTAGTAATAGTTTGCCGTTCCAACAACGCCAAATCCGTTCAGCAGCACGTATCCGCCGCCGGCATAAACGCCATTGATCGGGTCGTTTGAGCCTCCGAGCAATGCAAAAGCATACCAATCGCTCCAGCCTTCGCCCATTGCTCGCGACATATTCAGCGAAAGGCCGCCGCCGTTTCCGTGCAGGCGGTTCGACGTTCCGTGTGTCACCTCGTGATAGATAATGTCAACATCGGTCGTGCCGTCGCGATCCGGGTCGGAGCCGGTGAAAATGAACATCTGCATTCTTCCGCGGCCACCGTCGGCCGGCGTCGAAAAGTTTGCATTGTTCGTGCCAGCCGAATCTTGTCCTTCGGACGAAACGCGGTCGGCGCCCAGTCCGGGGCGACCGAAATTATCATGCTGAAAATTTCGTGCCTCTTCGGTAAAGCCAAGCCGATAGAGTTCGTCGTGATAGAGGTTCATCACATAGAACATCTGAATCACCGCGCCACGTTGAGCCTGCGGTGTGAGCGGAACATCGCCCGGCGCGGGATTTCCCGGCGGCGGGTTCCATGTCGAATCGAACACGCGGTTCGGGTTGCCGGTCTGGGGAGCATCGACGCCGTTAATGCCGTCACGATCGATCCCTGCCTCGTTTGCATTACCGTCCGTAACGTTTGCGCCGTCGGTGATCCAACCGTTGTTGTTAAATGTATAAGGAGCCTCGTTGCCGATTCGTGTAACATTTGTCCGCGTTAAAAGCGGGCCCTGTGTTCCAAGCAAAGGGCTGATCGGGCCGGGCGTCAGAGGCGCCGGCGAGTCGGCAGAGTTCACCATCGCGATCGGATTTACATAGACCTGATAAGTCGCCGACTGAGTTTGGTCTTCTGTAATATTTTTTCGCCAAAGAACGCTCTGAGTTGCCGCATCGACGATAACGTAATAAGCAGATGTCTTCTGCCAGATCAACACTCGCCACGCCGGAACAGCAACGCCGGGCTCGGTCGGAAAATACATTTTTTCAGCGGTCGTCGCCCAATCGCCGTTTCCAAACACCGTTTTAAGATCGGTGCTTGCTGCTGCATTCGGGGCGTTTTCTTTTAATTCATGTCCGATGTTCGCTGCCGCGGCTGAAACCGCAGTTGCCGGATCGCCAAAGTTCGACGAAAGTGCTGATTCATCGATTCCCGGAGCCAGGTTGTTGATCACGCGAATGATCTCACCGTTTTTGGTAAATCCGGCCTTTATTTCGCCGCGAAATACCGGTACGCCATTGAATTCCTGGTTTAGCTCGACGAACGCAAGCTCGCCCTCGGGATTCTTATAATCCGAAAAAACTTTTAACGATTCGATCTCGGCATCCGCGACGCCGATAAGCTCGTTGTTTTCTTTAAGGAACGATTTCAGCGTGTTCGAACGCTTTGCACCGGTGGCCTCAGTCAAAAAAGCCTTGCCGCGGCTGACGTCGGGTCCGATAACTTCGGGAATTCGAATATCAGTGTTGTATTCGATCTTCAATGTAGGAACACGCGAACGCAGAGCGTCCTCGCCATAAACAAACGACTGCCTTATGTCGGCAACAGCGGCCGCGCTCGTGCCGGACGAATCACGAAAAGCCGCGAGCTTTTGATAAGCCGATTTATCGCTGCGAATATCGTAATTAGGCAATTCCGGGTTGTGGCTAGCCGTCTTTTCATTGAGCCCGGTGCCTTTTGCCGAAGCAGTCGGGCTGGAAAACCATGCGGGTGCCACGGCAAGCGCCGTTATAACCGCAAGAGCAAAGATCGCCGGCAAGACGCCACGGCGGTCAAGACCAAATACAGTTCGAACCATTGGGGAACCTCCGATTAAGTTTTGATTGAGCTAGAAAAACGTTTCGTAAACTCACGAATATCGGCACGAGTGTTCGCGCCGCTCATTCGTATGATTTACAATCAACAATTGTCAGGAAATAATTGCGATAATATGTGGTCTGCGGCCCGTAAAGTGGAGGCACTCCGATACGTCCAGGCACACAATCAAAAATGACAGCAACCTTGTTTGTAACATTTCGGGACTTTCCTAGTCAAACACATTTTCACAACGGATAATGGCGAAAGATCAATCGGTAAATGTTTTTGGGGCCGGCGGGCTGATCTCGCGGTTCCATGAGAACTACGAGCACCGCGACGGCCAGATACAAATGGCCGAGCGCGTGGCCGACGCGTTTGAGAAAAAGCGCCATCTAATTGTTGAGGCCGGGACAGGAACAGGCAAGACGCTCGCCTATCTCGTCCCTGCGATCGCCGCCGCTATAAAACAGAAAAAACGCATCGTAATTTCCACCGGCACAAAGAATCTGCAGGAGCAGTTGATGGAAAAGGACATTCCTTTTTTACGCAAAATACTGCCGACAAAATTTACTGCCGAATATATGAAGGGCCGAGGAAATTATGCGTGTCTTTACCGCGTTCACAAGGCCGAGGACCAGCCTGTGCTAGACGGGCTCGACCAGCTCGATCATTTTCGCGAGATACGTCACTGGATAAAGGAAACCCAAACCGGCGACCGAGCCGAGCTAGTCGATCTGCCGGAAAATCTATCGTTCTGGAATCGAATAAACGCACGCGGTGACATCTGTATCGGTCAGAAATGCCCAGATTTCGAGCCGTGTTTTATCACGCGAATGCGCAACCGAGCCGACGCGGCCGACATCGTAGTTGTAAACCATCATCTTTTCTTTGCCGACCTGAATGTTCGCGGAAACCAGTTCGGCAAGGTCATTCCCGATTACGGCGCGGTGATCTTTGACGAAGCTCATTTGATCGAAGACGTTGCGTCGGACTATTTCGGATTTCAAGTCTCGAATTTTCAGATCGACGAACTCGCCCGCGACACCGACAACCTGCCGATCCATGACGCCGTCGTCACGCGTGATCTGACGAAACTCGCGGCAAAGATCATCGGGCTGGCCGAGCAGTTTTGGATCAGGTTCACACAGGCAAAATTCGAGGGACGCTTTCCGCTGCTGCCCGATGCGTTTTCGTATCGGACATCGAAAGGCGAACAAAATCCGACGCCGCTCGGCGAGGCGCACGAGGCATTGGACAAGGCTTTAAGAAATTTAGAAACCGCACTTGAAGGCTTTGCCGAGGAAATGCCCGAGGCCGAAAGTTTGCTTCGCCGAACGAGGCAAACCCGGTTCGATCTTGAATTTGTCGTCACGCAGTCCGAACGCAATTACGTCTATTGGCTCGAACGACGTGGAAAGGGAATTTTCCTAAGAGCCTCGCCGGTCGATGTCTCCGAACTATTGCGCGAGAAATTGTTCGATAAGGTCGAGACGTGCATTCTGACATCGGCAACGCTGTCGAGCAGCGGCTCTTTTAATTTCGTCCGTGAACGGCTCGGGCTCGATTCGGCAAAGACGACCGGCTTTACCGCAGAGACCTCGTTCGATTTCGAAAAGCAGGCGATTCTCTATCTGCCGAAGGCGATGCCCGACCCGCGAACGCCGGAATTCACACAGCTTGCCGCCGGCGAGATCGTTAAAATTTTGCAGGTAACAAACGGCCATGCGTTCGTTCTCTGCACAAGCTATTTCTCGATGAACGCGCTTTACGAACTCGTTTCGTCGCGTGTAAATTATCCGTGCTTTCTACAGGGTACGATGTCAAAAGCCGGGTTGCTCGATAAATTTCGTGAAACGCCGAACGCCGTGCTTTTCGCCACATCAAGTTTCTGGCAGGGCGTTGATGTCCAGGGCGATCAACTCTCGTGCGTCATTATCGACAAGCTGCCTTTCGCCGTGCCAAGCGACCCGATCGTCGCCGCACGTTCGCGCTTCATCGACGAAAACGGCGGAAAATCATTTTTCGATTACAGCGTTCCGCAAGCCGTCATCACCCTAAAACAGGGAATCGGCCGCCTAATCCGAAGCCGCACCGACCGCGGCGTCATCGCCATCCTCGACCCCAGGCTCCGAACCAAAGGCTACGGCAAAGACTTCCTTCGAAGCCTGCCGAGAATGCGGATAACGAGTGAGTTGGATGAAGTGATGGGGCTCTTCCACGAGTAAGTAAGAAGTGAAGTATGGAAAGACTGAGTATCATAAAAATCGACCAAGATGAAGCAATCAGTTTGGATACCAATCAGGCGGATACCTATTGCTATCACGCTCAAACTAATTTCGAACTTGGTTCCATACGGTTCACCAATTGGGGAGTTGATCGCGAACATCATTCCCAATCAGAAGATGTCGCGGTTAACGAGGCTTGTTGAAAAGTTGAATCTGAACTTACTTCGAGGGCAAATGCCGGAACATGACCCGGAGACCGGACGACCAAAGCGTTCGGGATTGGAAGTCTCTACCTTAGGCAACGCACTCCTAAGAATAATTGACCTTCTGCCGTCTGATGATCAGAATCGAAGATTCTACTGGATTTCGTGATAAAATCTCCATTGGAGCGTGGTATTAGATTATGACGACCACAACAACAATTGACGAGTTTGTCAGCCAGATCAATGAGCTTGCCGATGCCGACCGGGCCGAATTGCTTCGGCGGTTACAGGAATTTTCGCGCCCGAAGACAATAATCACAGCAAAGAGATCGAACGGGAAAAAGGGCTACGTCCATCCGAATACAATATGGATCAAGGAGAACAAACATAAATATCCGGGAAACTATGTGGCTCTCAAGGACGGCAAATTGATTGCATACGGACGGACGATCAAAGAGGCCGATCAAGCTGCCAAAGCAAAAGGCGTAAACGATCCATTGCTGCATTACATCTTGCCGGCGGATTACATGCCGTGGGGCGGGTGGTAAAGCATGGCCCACGACCTTACGTTTGATACTCTCGTTTATTACGACGCAGGCATTCCAGGTATTTCGATTGATGTCGAGCTTCGCATCGGAGAATCCGTCATTAGCGTAACTGCAAAAGTTGAGCATTTTCTCAAGGGAATGCTGCGACAACCTTGGATTAGAGATTGAGACAGGCGAGCCTCAGCATTTTGATACGGTTACAGGCGTGTTCCTGACTTATGGCCACCCCGTTACCCTGATATCTGCCGGATACGAGTTCGATTCAACCGTGTATTTTGCGGCAGCCGAATCATTTGAACGTAACGTGCTTGGCCGTTTTGGCTGGCTCGACCGGATGATAATCGGGATCAACGATTACGACGGGAAACTTTATTTGAGCCGTTACAAGTGAAAATTTATTGGCTTATCGCAACCGCACGACGAGAGCCATTTCCGCCAAATTTCGCATATTTTCTTTGAGAATCTATACTTAAGGAAATCAGATGCGGCATTTTACCAGACATTTTTTACGACAATTCTTTATTAAACCCACTATTTCCGCGTTCATTTCGGTCTTAATCCTGCTTACCGCAAGTTCCGTTTTCGGGCAGAATTCGTCTAATTCGAACACATCACCGACACCGAGCCCGTCGCTTATTCCGCTTGCCTCGACGGTTTCCGAGTCCGATAAGGCGATGGCGAAAACGCGCGAGGTCGAGGGTTTTCTCGCCGAACAGTCCGTGCCGCCTGCGATCGTTGACGGCATTTCGATCACCAGGTCGGAGATCGATGAGTTGAAAGAACGGACTTCGGTTTCGCTTGCGGGCCGCGTAACGCTTGAGACGATCTCGTCGGCCGAACGCGAATGGCAGGCGATACGCAGCAAGCTCGCCGATTGGAAATCGACGATCGAGAGCCGATCGGTCGCCATCAATGTCCGCATCGCCGAGCTGCGCGCGCTGCGTGAGCGTTGGGCCGCATCGAAAGCTGCGATCAGCGGAAGCCCCGATGCGAATAGCACGCAAACCGCCGAGATCATTCCCGAGGAATTGATACGCCGAGCGGACACAGTGCTTGCCGCGTTAACAAAAGCGGAAAAGGCGGCGGGTGAACGGCGCGCCGAATTTCTGACGCTCGAGTCGCAGGTTTCCGAATTGCAGGCTGACGTCAATCTGGCAGTCGCCGATCTTAAAACACAGCGCGAACAGCAACTTGCTAACATATTCACCCAAAGCGATAACGCAATATGGTCGGCGGATTGGTCCGAACTGAATTCCCGAAATTTCGCTCCCGCGATCCGCTTGTCGCTGGCAAATCAATGGCGGGATTTTCGCAATTATGCGTCGAGCTATTCGTACCGTTTTGCGTGGCACGCCGTCTTGCTTGGCGGCCTGATGACTTTGCTTTTTTGGGCACGGCGAAAGATAGTTCCGATAGTTGAAAATGAGCCGAAGCTGCAGCGGCCGGCCGCTTTTTTCAAACTGCCGGTCGCATCGGCTCTGGTCGTTTCCGTTTTCTTTGTTCCTTTCCTTTATCCGCAATCCCCGCGGCTGCTGACGACGATTATCGGCGCGGCGGCGGTCATTCCGGGTATTTTGATTCTTCGCCGGATAATCGAAAGCCCGCTCACATATCTGTTATACGGCCTGCTCGGGCTTTATATGCTTGACCGGCTGCGCGATTTTTTGAGCGATCTGCCGTTACTGTCGCGGCTGATGTTTTCGGTCGAGATGCTGGCGGCGTGTGCATTTTTGATCTGGTTTTATAAATCGAAACGGGTGGAAAAAAACGTCGAGGCCGGTGCGTACAGCGTCTTTCAAACTATCCGGCGGCTGATTCCGTACACGGCGGTCGTATTTGCCGTCTCGCTGCTGACAAATCTGCTCGGTTTTGTTTCGATCTCGTATCTCGTCGGCAACGGGCTGCTGCGGGCGGCGTATCTCGCGATATTTTTCTATACTGCGGTTCAGATATTTATCAGCGCGATCGCCTTTGCTTTGCGGGTGAAACCGTTAGCCAGCACACGCGCGGTCCGCAATAACCGTATGCTTATCCGCCAGCGGGCAACGAGCGGTTTAAACTGGCTGGCGATTCTGCTTTGGCTTATCGGCGTTTTGAATCTTTTTTCGATCCAGGATTTCGTCTATTCGACAATAGGTTCGCTGCTCGGGTTTCAAATAAATATCGGCGAACTGAGCCTGACGATCGGCGACATCGTTTTGTTTTTTGGAATGGCGCTGGCCGCGTTTTTGATCTCGCGATTCGTCCGGTTTGTATTGGAAGAAGATGTTTACCCGCGCGTCAATATCGGCGGCGGCGTGGCGTTCGCGATCTCGTCGGTCGTCCACTATTTGCTGCTTATCATCGGTTTTTTGCTGGCTATCGCGGCTGTCGGCGTTGAACTGTCCCGATTTGCTATCGTCGCCGGAGCCGTCGGTATCGGGCTTGGGTTTGGCCTGCAAAATATTGTCAATAATTTTGTCTCGGGCCTTGTATTGCTTTTCGAGCGTCCTGTAAAGGTAGGCGACACCATCCAGATCGGCGATCACACCGGAGCCTTAAAATCCATCGGCCTGCGTGCGAGCGTTCTCAGAAAAGCCGACGGAGCCGACGTGATCGTTCCGAACAGCCAGTTGATCTCGGACAGGGTTATTAACTGGACGCTTTCGGATGACAAACGCCGGATCGACATTCCCGTCGGCGTGGCATACGGCACCGATCCGAGAACTGTGTTGAAACTGCTCGGCGATCTCGCTGTTGGCAGGGAGCCGATTCTTACCGATCCGGCGCCAAGAGCATTGTTCGTCGGTTTTGGCGAAAGCTCACTAAAATTTGAGCTTCGATTCTGGGTGCTCAACACCGACGCCTGGGTCGCTCTTCGCAGTGAAATGGTCACCGAAATATTCGACACACTTACCGCCGCCGGTATCGAATTCCCCCAAAACGACCTTGTCATCAAAGGCTTTGACCCCGAACCTTTCATTCACCCGACCGACGATGAAAAGACGCCTGAAACCAAACCCGCAAAGCCGGCCGCGAAATAGCTATTGCAAAAAAAAGGACGGCTTTTATACCGTCCCAATCAAAAAAATTCTTTACCGGCTGCTATTCCGTGGCGACAATATCAAACCCGGTCAGATCTTCCACGACATTGACCGTGACGGGCTCAAAACTATAACCTTTTGCCCAGGTTGAAACGACATAAGTCTGACCGGCCGGAAGGCCTTCAACTCTGAAATAACCAAACGGATTGGAAACCGCTGAGCGGCCGACGCCCTCGGCGTCCGTGAATACGACCCGCGCATTGCGTATTGCCGATCCGTCAGCCGTCATAACCTTGCCTGATACAGACGTATTTGCGGCGGTCGGGACGACTAATGTTACCTGGCCATTCTGTGATGTCGTGGGGATAGTACCCGCATTCGAAAACATTAACAGATCGGTTATCGTTAGCGGAGAGATATCACCGGCAATGGCGGATATGTCCGTTGAAAAGTTTATGTTGACTAACGTCCCGGAGCCGGTCAGATTACCGGCCCCGAAAACGGAAAACCGCAGCGTACCGTCCGGCGTAACATTACAAAATACGGCCATGCCTGCGTCGCCTGTCATTGTTCCCGCAGTTGAACAGCCAAAATTTGGCCCTGTCGGATCCATTACCGTCGGGTCGTAAACAATATTGAATTGATACGAATTGATACCAAGGCCTGTGACGTCGGTAATGGTTATTGGGATAACGAAATTCGACGGAACGAGTTTAGAAACGGTTGGGGCGGAGACAACCACACCACCGAGGTTATTGTCATCAGCATTTTCGACGCTTCCATTAACTGGAGCGTGTTTGTTTTGTTTACTGAAATCTTTAGTTTGTCCTGAAGCTGCTGTCAGGAACAAACCCGCGATTAAAAAGAAAATCCCAAAATATTTTGAACGCATTCTATAGGACCCCCGTATTGTTTCCTGCATTTCTATCTTGCTTTTTTGAAGGAACCAAAGAAGAAAAAGTTGAATCGGGCGAACGCCCAAACATATTATAACCTAAAGTTAGGAAAAAGGGCGAGATATTTCTCGCCCTTTTTCACCTTGCCGAAAACTACTTTCCGGCAATCAGATCGACCTTTGTCAGGCCATCGGCAGCCACAACTGTCTGTGAACCGATAGTGTGGCCTTTAGCCCTAGCATTCAGGGTATAGGTTTCTCCCGATTGCAGCCCGCCGAAGACGAAGCTGCCAAACGAGTTTGATACCACGCTTCGGCTTTCACCCGTTGTGCTTGTTATCACTACGCGGGCATTGGCAATGCCTTGACCCGTGGCAGTAAGCAGTTGACCTCCGATCGACACATCGTCGTTCGCGGCTGATACGGCCAATTGGCCGTCAACCGTCCGAATCTCAATGCTTCCGTCGTTGAGCATAAGGTCACGGAGAACCAACGAGGTGCCAGTGCCATCGGAACCAATAACCGAGAAACGCAGATTAAGCAGCAAGCCCTTTCCGTTGATCGGCGTCGGGCCGAAAATTGCCACCTTAAGCAAGCCAGGTTCAGGCGAATTCGACACCACAACCATGCCTTCGCTTATAGATCCCGCGAGATCGGCCGCAACCTGATGCGGTTCGAGAACTGTCGGATCATAAAGCAGATCGAATTGATACGAGATTACTCCCTTCTCAGTCAGGTCCTGAACGGAAACCGGAACCGTAAGATCCGTTCCCGGAGCGGCCGTTAGACTCGGGGCCGAAACCTCAATCGCATTTTTCGACGGAACACGGTCAGCTTTCCACAAGCCGGAGAACGTCGTCGGTGCAACCCAGTCGCCATTCACGTCGCCCATCAAGATTCCCGCGAAGTCCTGATTGACCTGTGGCGTCGCAAGACTCGCGTAATTCCGATTCGCCGGTATAAACCGCCATGTGCCGGTAACACCCGGATTGGGGATAAACACGATCCATTGAGCGATCAAGGCAGCATCGAACGAGTTGACGGTGCCTCCAACACTGTTGCTCACGTCCGCAGCCAGAAGCTGCGTCGAGTTAAGTGTAATCGTACCCACGACGTGCTGAGCAATACGAGCAGCATCAAACGAGTTGATTCCGTTTACATCGCCGGTTTTAGACGGTGTGACCGTATAAGCTCCGGGACCGAATCCGCTGAGCGTGTAGTTGCCCGACAGATCGGTCTGATCTGAGACAGGAGTCGAACCCGCTCCGTTCATGTCAGTGTACGGAACCGGCGTATCGACCACGGCGTTAGCGTAAGTAACCCTTCCTGTGGATGTCGAAGAGATCACATTTACACTTCCGTTATTTGTCTGTGAACACGGATTACCGTCATTGAACGTAAACGCGCTGAAGTTAACTGGGCTCGTCGAGTTGATTGCCCCGCTCGCGAAGAAACGTAGATTAATCAGCGTGCCGGCTCCGGTCAAAGGCGTTGCCGTGAAGCCGGAAACCACCAGAATTCCAGGTGTATTACTGTTCACGGTAATGGTCATTCCGTTACTCAAGGTTCCGACAGTTTCGACTCCAAGATAAGTCAGCACGGATGAGTTGTACGTCACCGTGTAGTCAAACGATATGACATTTCGACCCGTCAGGTCGTCAACATTTAGCGGCACCATTACCTGTTGGTTTGTCAGTGTCGTGATACCGGTCGGTATCGTGACGGTTGCACAGACCGGGACGACGGTTATCGCCGCGCTTACTGTTTGGCCGTCGATGGTGGTTGCGGCTCCGCCGACGCCGTAGGCGTTGGCGGTAAACGTGGTTCCGGTGACACCGGCCGTCGTTGTTGACGATGGCGGCGCGACGGTTCCGTTCGTTCCGGCAAACGTGGCCGGTGTACCGTTCGGTACGCTGCCCGAACCCGAAGTGTCAACGGCATCCGAGTTGATCGTCAAACTCGACGTGACCGCCGAATTGCCGCCATTTGGAATGCTGTTCGGCGTTGCCGATGTCGTCAGCGTAAGCCACGGATTGGCGTCTGCAGTTCCGAGAACTGCGTTGGCGGCGACCGGACATCCTGCCCCACTAGCTCCGGGACCGTAGTTGCAGCCCCACCAGTTGTTTTCGGCATTGACTGCACCGGCGGTCAGGTTGTTGAGGCCTGCGACGCTGTTTCCCGCAATCCGGTTAAAGCTCGCGTTGAGCAGGCCGTTGCTGTCAACAAGAACGCCTGTGCCGCCGTTCACGATTGAATTGCTGGTCAGCTGAACAGGCTGATTGCCCGTAAAGTTAGAACCCGCCAGCCATTGGAATCCGATATTCGCGCCCGAAACGCTGTTGCCGCTGTAAGTAACGGTCGTTGTTGAGCCTGAGTGCGACGTGATGCGGAACGCACGTTGAATATTCAACGCCGGATCGTTTCCAATGCCGAGATTATTGAACTGGTTTCCGCTGACGGTGATGTTGCTCAAATGTCCATGAGCGTTTTCCCAGATACCGAGCACCACCTGCGGATTTGCAGATTGTGCGTTCAATACATTAAGCGTATTGTTCGTGATCTGAAGCCCGTTGTAAACGGCACCGCCGCTTGTGTTCGACTGCATCGCAACCTCGGTCGAGAAGTTCGATCCGTTGCTAACGCCGTCGCCGTACATCTCGATCAGGTTGCCGGATATCGTCTGGTTTGTGCCGAACGCGAAGTGAATGCCGATGTTCTGGTTCACGTCCGCCGGAGCAACCGTCGCATTCAGGTCGCGAGCCGTCCTGATGTGGTTGTTGATGATCTGCGTTCCGCTATAAGCGGTCGTCGGGCCGCCGGCATGATAGAAGCCGATGGGATTGTCGAAATCGAGGATCCGGAGATTTGAGATCGTCCAGTTCTGATTCGTTCCGCCGGCAAAGAATTGGAACACGCCTTCGAGATTGGCCGCGGCAAGATCGCCCGGCCCTTGAATAGTAGCTGTTCCAAGAGCGGCCGCCGTAACAGTAACGCCGTTCAGATTTGCCGGAGCGAGAACTGTGTAATCATCGTCGTTTCCGCCGATGCCGTCGCTTCCCAACGCCCAGCTTGCCGCCGCATTCGGTTCCGTCCAGTCGAACGTGCCGCTGAGGACGATCGTGTCGCCGTTTACGGCTGCCTGGACTGCATTGTTGATACGTGTGTAATCGTTATCGAGCGCCGTTGGTGATCCCGTCGGTGTGATCGTGATCGAGCCGTCGCCGCCCTGGAAGCCGAAAATGCCGCGTCCGGGAACCGTCTCGATATTGGTATCCGTGCCTGAGTTCAGGAACGGGCTGTAAATAAAGTTTGCCGACGCCGGCCCCGCAATATCAGGCTGGCCGCCGGGATCGGTTGCCGTTCCGCCGTAGATCACGGGGATCTGTGCGGCATAGCCCGGTTCGGCACTGTTTGCCGTTGTTACAACCGGCGATATTGATCCAAACCAGTTACCGGCAAAGCTCTTTTGGTTAGCTCCCGGTGCCGGAAGCGATCCACCCGACTGACGGTCAACGATCTCGCCATACCAGTTGCCGCTGATGTTATTGTTCAAGAAGGTCGAGTTCAGAGCAGTCTGAACAGGAACATTCGATCCGCCGCTTGCGTCGAGGAAAAGAACGCCGACCGTTCGGTTATTCGTGACAAAGTTCTCAACGAACGTCATATTGTCCGTCTGATTACGGAAGATTACACCCGTATGATTGTTGTCAATAGCATTGTTCCGGACGGTGTGCCCGTTGCTGTTATTGATGTCGATACCGGTTCTGTTACCGGTTATGACGTTGTCGTGGATCAGTGCGTTCAGAACGGCTTGACCTTGAATTGCGACACCAACCGTATTGAGGCCAGGATTGTTCCAATCAGTCGTATTGTTACCCTGACGGGTGATGGTAAATCCACTGATCTCGACGTTGTTGCCGGTAATTCGGACCGTCGCACCATCGCCGCCAATTGCGCCGCTGATGATGGTCGTAGCGGAATCTGCTCCTGTAACGGTCAAGGTCTTGTTTATATTGATGTCTTCAATATATGTTCCGGCCGCAACCTGAACTTCGCCTCCGGCGAGGGCTCCGTTAACGCCGTGTTGTATGAACTCATACGGGGCATTGTCGCTGCCGTTGAGCGGGAATGAGTTGTCAACGAAGACCGTTCTGCGACCGTTTTCACCACCCGGATATTGAGCACAAACAAACGCATTGTCATTTGCCAAACTCAAGCTAAGCAGCGGCTGGTAGAATGCGACGTTTGCCGGTGCCACGCTTGGGAGCAGGGCAATGTCGCAATCCTGATTCTGCGGTTCGCCCCAGGTGTTGGCGCTGAATGCAAAGTTGCCGCCTTCGACGACCCAGCCTTTGGTCCCGGAAACATTGTTACCCGAAATCGTTCCGCCGCTCGTAGCATTGCCGCTCATGTAAGCGGGCTGGCGGAGTGTATGGATCACGTTGTTGGAAATATTCAGGTTGTTCGATGTCGAAACAACGAACGCGCGGCTCACGAAGCCTGTGTCATTCCAAGTTCCGCCCGGATTCGGGCCATAGATCAAATTGTTCTGGGCTGTGAAGTTATTAGCCTGAACCGCGATCAGCCCCTGGTCCGCAACATCCGTTTTCTGTACCTCAAGGTTGTTGATAGTAACGTTTGGAGCTGTTACCAAAAACAAATTGCCGCCCGCACTTGCGGTCTGGATCACTGGCTTGGTCGGTCCGACACCGATGATCGTAACACCGGCCTTATTGAGAGCAACCGTTGGCGCCGCCGGATACGTTCCCGGGCAAACCCTGATCGTGTCGCCAGGAATTGCCGCCGCGTGTGCAGCCGCTATCGTCGTTGCAGCCGGTGTAACTGCATCGTCACAATCCGTGGCGGAGGCAAAACCATCGACATCGACGACGATCGCGTTAGACGGCTCGAAGTCGAATGTTGTATTGTTCCCGCCTATTCCAATGGTGAAATTGTCCACATTGCCGGTGAATGTTCCGGCACCGCTGCCTGCTTTGAACAGCACGGAGCCGAACAAAGGATTTGGATGCACGGCTGCGTTTGGAAACTGATTGATTATCTGGTTCCAGGTACACGGCAAAGCCTGCGGACAAGCGTCATCCAATAAACTGGCCGCGTTCGGCGATGCCCACCATTTGCCGAGAAGCGGACTCCAATCCTGCCACGTCGATTGTGAAACGGTCAGGCCGGTCGTGTGATACGGCTCGAAAACCAGTCGGCCCTGAAATCCCGTAATTCCGTCCGTCGTATCAAAGTCATATACGATCTGCAGGTTGGGTGTTGCTACGGGGTTCGTACTTGCTTGATATGAGTTATAGCTAAGCAGAGTAAATGAGCTTAACGGAGTTCCGGTGTAACCGAGCTTTCCGAGGATCATCCCGTTAGCATTGGTCGGCGTCGTAATATTTGCACTGCCAACTCCCAACGGCGGCGTTGCGGGTCCTGCCACAAAAGCACCGGTTCCACCAGGCGTATTTTCCTGTGCAAATGCCCAGCCCTGCGGCAATCCGTCGTTTACTACAGTCGTGACGCTGCTGCCGATCGAGCTGTTCAAGCTGGCATTGTCGATAAGAAAACTTTTTCCGCTTGTTCCGGGAGCAGCCGCGCCGCCGGTGCGAAACAGGATCGAATCGACCGTTCGTGTCGGTTTGGTTCGCAGTCGCGGAAATAGTCTTCCCAGCTTGTTCCGACGTGGCGGAGCGTTCCGTTTACATAAACGCGAACTATGTCGTTGGCGATTCCGTCATAGAAATCCATCTCGATGCGAACAGTGTGAACTGCACCGCGAGTCCGTTGGCGACGTTCGTTTGAACAAAGTTAAGCCCGCTTGCACATGTATTGCCGAGATTTCTTTGATAATCGTTAAAATTAATACTTAGACCGGTCGGTGCATCAACCATTTGCACCCAGCTCATGCGAGCGCCGTCGCCGCGGTCGGGGCTTGCTACTGCGTTAAGCCCGACCTGTTCGCTTGACGGATCGGCCGATGTGAACTGCCATTCGGCGGCAAATCTATTTTGGCGTGTTCCACCTGACATGCCGTCATTTGCAGCTGATGTTTCACCTGCCTCGTCCGTCAACGATGATGTAAAGGTTTGATTTCCGAATGCTCCGCTCGTTACGGCGTTTGAAATACGGAAACTTCGCGTTCCGAACGCAAGAGGCGGTGTCGGCAAATACGCTCCGTTGTCCGTTATCTGATGGTCAAATCCGGGACCGGCGGGAGCCGCTCCTGACGCGCTCCAGCCGTTTTGTAAATGCGGAGTTCCGGGAGTGAAAAGCGGAGACTCAAAATCGATGCTGCTCGATGAAAGCTCATCAACCGATTCATTTTCCGCTCCGAATAACGCGGTCGCGAAATAAGTTGCAAGACTTCCGACGGGAAGTGAATTATTAAAAGCCTGGGCCGGAACGGCGAAGGTTGCGGCGGCGGTTACTGTCAGCAAAACGGCGGCCGAAATAATGGCTTTGTTGATATTTCCTTTTTTGGAAAATAGGCGTTTAAAATTTTGCGTTAAAAATACGCGGAACGATGCTAAAGAAGCGGGCATTCTCATGAGATCTCCTGTCTAAAAACTTAAATTTTGTCTATTCAACAAGACAGCAAAGAGCAACCCGAGGGGGATAATAAAAGGGTCATTTTTTTTGTTGAAAAAGGGTGTTCGCGTAGAGTATGTATTAAATCGACATTTCATTACAAGGGAAACTTTGCAATAAATTGCGAATATCGTCGGTATTCCACAAAAAAGTTATGGAAACATTAGGTTTTTGTTATGTTTAAGACGAAAAAAAATATTTTCATATTGGACAATTTTTTTTCGCAAATGTTGTAAAGCCGCTGATTGTTTTATAATTCAAGGTGTATGGCGTCGTTTTTTGAGGTAATGATCGAACGCAATTTCTCGTCCGCTCACCAGCTGCGCGGGTATAAGGGGAAGTGCGAAAACCTGCACGGGCATAATTACAAGATTGAGATCTTTGCCAAGGGCGAGGAATTGAACAATATCGGCCTGCTGATCGATTTTGGCGACCTGAAAACAGCCGCTGACGAGATAGTCGGCTATCTCGACCACCGCAATCTGAACGAACTGCCGCCGTTTGACGAGGAACTAAATCCGTCGGCGGAAAATATCGCCCGCTATTTTGTCGAGTATCTTAATTCCCGCATCGGCGACGAACGCGTAAGCGTTTACAAGGTCCGCTGCTACGAAACCCCGACAAGCGTCGCAACCTATCAGATAAACTAAAGTAGTGTTTTCCCGATAGTGTATAACTCAAAGTGAAAAACGGATAACCTCGTTGTTATCCGCTAATGCACTTTTAGTTTTACGTTAATCGGAAAAGAATGTATTAAGGTGAAACTTAGCCTGAAATTTTTCCAGTCGCCTCTTCTGAATCCTTATATTCCTTCGCGATATCATCGTCAAGGGTGACAAGATTCGTGCCGCTATTATAGCGGTCAACATATTTGCCCCGAACACGTCCTTTCAGCCTTATAAGGTCGTATTCGGCTCGCATTTCGTCATTTTGAATGTCCGTCTTCATATTGCTGAACAAGAAAGGCAGCCAGCGTTTTGACCGCCAACTGCCTTCTGCAAACTGCCTACTCTAAAAATGGTCGGGGCGAGAGGATTCGAACCTCCGACCTCACGGTCCCGAACCGTGCGCGCTACCAGACTGCGCTACGCCCCGATGAATTTATGAGTGTAGGTTACGGTGCAGGCGAAGTCAAACTGCTTTTTCCGCTTCGGCTGCTGCGTCAGCCAGCGCTTCGTTTTTCTTTTCGCGTCGTGCCTTAATAAATTCGAATACTATCGGCAGTATCGAAAGGGAAACGACGACGATCACAACCTTGTCGATATGGTCCTCGAGCAGAAAACCTTCGATGCCGAATACGTTTCGCACAAACTGTTCAACCAGCCCGCCGAGGAAATATCCTGCAAGCAGCATGCTGGCGACCCACAGCAATCCGCCAAAAACATTGTAGAAAATGAAATTGCGATACGTCATTTCCGCCGCACCTGCGACTATCGGAGCGAACGTACGCACGATAGGAACAAATCGAGCGAGAACGATCGTCTTGCCGCCGTGCTTTTCGTAAAACGCATGTGCCTTTTTGATGTGCTTTGGATTAAAGAAACGCGACTTGGGTTTTGTGAACAACGTCCTACCCATTTTGCGGCCGGTAAAATATCCAACCGTGTCACCCAAGACCGCTGCAACGAACAGCGTTATCATCAACACCATCAGGTCGAGTTTGCCGGCGGCCGCAAACAAACCCGCCACCACCAGCAACGAATCGCCCGGCAAAAAGAACCCGACCGCCAAGCCCGTTTCCGCAAAAATAATTGCGAAAAGACCGACGTACACATAGACACCAAAAGTATCCAGCATCGAATCGATCAGGACCTTGGGATTAAGGACGTTATCTTTGACCCAAAAAAGAAAATCAATTATCGATTGCATATACGAAAGTAAAAAGTAAAAAAGCAAAAGTAAAAAGGTAAGAATCGGAGTCGAAGTAGAAATCTTTTACCTTTTTACTTGGAACTCCAGCCGTGTTCGCCGATCAGCGGCACAAAAGAACATGGCCCGCAGTTTTCTGTTTCGTAGCCTTTTGCCGTGCGAGTCACGCGGACCAGCATTTGGGCTTTTTTGTCGTGCCCGACAGGAATGACCATTCGCCCGCCGATCTCAAGCTGATTGACAAGCGGCACGGGAATCTCCGGCCCGCCTGCTGCGACCAGCATCGCGTCGAACGGCGCGTAAGCCTCCCAGCCCTCGGTTCCGTCGGCGGTTTTATATGAAATGTTGCGGTAACCCATGTTCATCAGTCGCGTTTTCGCTTCGCTTGCAAGAGACGCAAGCCTTTCGACGGCAAAGACTTTTCTTGCAACCAACGCCAGCACCGCAGTCTGATAACCCGATCCCGAACCGATCTCTAGCACACGCTCCCGGCCCTTTAATTCCAGCAGTTCCGACATTCTCGCAACGATAAACGGCTGCGATATCGTCTGTCCGCCGGCGATCGGCAAAGCATTGTCCTTATAAGCCTGTGCCCGCAGAGCATCCGATACAAAAAGATGCCTCGGCACACGGTTCATCGCCGCAAGAACACGCTCGTCCGCGATCTTGTAATGGGACCGCAGATAATCGACCATCCGGCCACGAGGTATCTCAAAGCCGTCCGATGCGTTTGGTTTTGTCGCGGTTCCGTTCACGCTGTTAGTTTCTTTCCCAACTCTGCAATTCTTCCATCACCAGATAATTCGTCAAATCGCTCCGCATCGGTGTCACCGACACAAAGCCTTCATCGACGGCCTCAAAATCCGTTCCGCCTTCGGCGCGAAAACCGTTTCGCTCTTCGCCGATCCAGTAATACAGTTTGCCACGCGGATCAATGTGTTCGCTGATAACCGGCCGTGCGGATTTGAAACCTTGTTTCGTTACCTTGATGCCTTTTGAAATTCCTTTGGGAATATTGACATTTAACAGCGTGCCTTCGGGCAAGCCGTCGGCAAGAGCCTTTATCGTGATCTCGCGGGCGATCTTTGCCGATTCGGTAAAGTCGTGGCTGCGCGAGGCGACAAGGCTGAACGCAAGCCCCGGAACGCCGAGTATCGTCGCTTCCATCGCGCCTGCGACCGTTCCCGAATAAGTTGCGTCGTCGCCAAGATTTGCTCCGTGATTGATGCCCGAAACGCAAATGTCAGGCCGAATGTCCGGCGGCAGTATTTGGTTCAACGCAAGCGTCACGCAATCGGTCGGCGTGCCGTCAACAGTCCAGTGAAATTCGTCGATCTGGCGAATTCTAAGCGGGCGTGCAAGTGTCAAGCTGTGCGACGCACCGCTCATTTCCGATTCGGGCGCGACAACGTAAACCTGCCCGATCCCATCCATCGCCGCCTCTAAAGCCGCTATGCCCTCGGAATGAATACCGTCGTCGTTGGTGATAAGAATGCGTGTTTTATTAGAGACCATGTAAATCAAGGCTAGAGCAAAATCTAAGTATAATTTCCGCCGAAAGGGTAAACAAACTGACTTGTGTGTTTCCAATTATTCTGTAAGTTTTTTCTGGCGGGTCGATCTTACCCGCAGGACATAGACTTTTTCTGAATAAATCGAAAACAGTATCCGGTAAATGTGCGGCTTCTTGCCACACAATAACTGCCTGACTTCGACGTCAAATGCAGAGCTTTCATCGCTTACAGGGCAGCGAGCCGGAAACTTTGCGAGCGTTGCGACACACTGGCTTATTTGCCAAAGCCAGTCGTCGGCAGCATCCGGATAATTCTCAAGCAGCCATGTGCGGGTCTCGAAAATGTCGGCTTTCGCGGATGGTGTGATAATAACGTCGAATCTCATTTGCTCGCTGAGTCCGACAACAGTCCTGCAAAAAACACATCAGCCGGTTCGCCCTTTCCGGCTTTCATCTCGGCAATCGCTGGTTTTAATGCCTCGATAGTTTCGAGCTTTTCCGAGATTTCCATCAGCCGTTGGTAACTCACCGCGTCCTGAACGACGAGTTCAGCTTTCCCGTTGATCGTCAGCACGACCGGCTTGCCCGAGCGTTTTAGCTGTGTCACAAATTCGCTGGTGTTCCGCTTAAAATTCGAAAGGGAATCGATCTCGTCTTTGATATTTAGCATATTTCCTCTGCATTAAATCTGCATCAAATATAATGCAAGAATTCACATAAGTCAAAAAAAGCGTGAAGCACACATTCGCTTCACGCATTTTTATTAAACCTAAACAGGACTATCGTCCCGGTCCGCCGCCCATCGGTCTTGGGCCGTTGCCCATTGGCCGTTGTTGGCGGAAACGTCGTCGGTTACGCTTGCGGGCGTTTACCGATTTCAGTTTCGCCTTTTGTCCCGGCGGGATGAAGTGAGCGTGTTTCTTTAGATCCTTGATGATCTCTTCGCTGATAACTTTTCGTTTGAACCGGCGCAGAGCGCTTTCGATCGATTCATTATTGTTTACTGAAATATATGCCATTTATCGTCTCACCTCCTTTCGGCCAAGTGTAGGTTTGCTCAGCAGAGCAAACAACTATTAGATACTTTGCCGCGGTCAAACGCAAGCTGCATGTATGATGTTTTCTGGCCAAGCCGCCGCTATCCGTTCGCATTTAAGAGGCTGGCCTTGATTTTTGCGGCGTCGAAATAGTAGATCAGGTCTTTTTCCATTTCAACATTAGCCCTGTCAACGAACCGCTTTGCCCATTCGCTGCCGAGCGAGCGTGCCGGTTCTTCATTTGGCAATTCAACCTCCACTAGTTTGTCGAGGTATGTTTTTGCCGCCGGATGGAGCGAGGTTTTCAAATTTGCAAGATTATTGGTATTGTGCTGCCAGCCCGGGCTGAGCAGGCTGTAAGGATTAGCCAGATAGAATGAGAGTGTCTTTCGGATCTCGCCGACGGGCGTCAATGCCGGCAGCTTACAGATGGTTATATAAAGGCTCACGGCGTATTCCAGCCGCTCATCCTTTACTGAAAAAATCGACGTCAAAGGCTTTTGATTTACAAGCTCGATAAACTCTATTGTGAAATAGGCCTGTAAAAATTCGCCGCAATATTCCGTCAGGATCGCATCTACTTCGGGTAATAGCAGATCGTCGTCATTTACCGATATTTTCGCCTTGCTAAAAGCGTAGATTGAAAAATCCTGCGGCAGCGACAGTAAAGGAAACCCTCCGCCGTTGAACGACTGCGGCGTGAAGCCCTTGTAGTATTTCGTAATGGAAACATCGCCCTCGCGGGTATCGCTTTCGAGCGAATCAGATACGTTAAGATTTCCCATCGTTTTTACAACCGCTTGCCCAGTGCTGTCAATTATAAGGCCGAGCATTGGTTAATCGCAATAGGATTAAGCCTGCTGTTACCGATGAATTGCCTTGTGTATAATCGTTTCCGTCAGGGAGCCAGGGTTTCCTTGACTCTTTGACAAATACCGAAAAGGAGGTAACTGCGATGGAACTAATCGTTCTGTTGGAGTGCCTCAAGTTGCTCTGGCTCGGTTTTGAGGTGGTAAAACACTTCATCGCTCGAAAAAGAGAAAAGGCAATGATTGACGCCTTCGAACGTATCAATCATCGCCTTAATCAACTTGAGGAAGAACAAAGGAAACTTCCTTAGTTCTGACTCCGGTGAGGGCGAAAGCCCTCACCTCGGTACATTCTAGACCAGAATCGGCCTCGAATCAACAAATAAATAACATTAGCTCACGATCACGCTGCCAAGCAGAGCGCTGACCAGATCGAGGTTTCCGCCGCCGTCATCTATGCCGTACGAATCCCTGTTTTCCAGCGCGTCGCGATAGCCGATCTCGTAGCCTTCGCTAAGATAACGCTGCCGTTCGGCCAGGCTCGTCGAATAGCCGCTGTACACCGTCGGAGCGGAACCGTATGGCGACGCATAATCGTCATATCCATACGATGCCGCATTTTGCCCGTCGATAAATCCCTGCGAATAGCCCGCCGTCAGAGCCTGACGCGTGATGTCACGAGTGTACGGGTCGGCATAGATCATCGACCTGTACGGCGTGTCGGAATACGGCGTCGCGTCGTACGTCACCGGCGAATATACCCATGACGGCTCGCTCGTATAGTAACCGCCCGGTGCGTAAACCGGAGAGTAACCCGAGTAAGCATAGTACGGATCGACCGCGTAATAGCTATCGTCATAATAGTCGCCCGATCCGCCAATCGCGACGCTCAATACCGTTCTAAGAAGAGCATCTTTCCAATCGCCGCGGTCGTAATCGTCGTTGGCATAATACCCGTCCTCATAATAATAGTCGTCGTCGTCGTCATAGTAATCGTCGTCATCATCATATCCGTAACCCGTGTCATAGTAACCGGCCGGATAATACGACGGATAATATGCCGTGTTATATCCGCTGTAATACGGATCATAATTCGAGCCATAACCGTAATACGGATCATACCCCGAATAAACCGGACTGTAGGATCCGATCGTTATCGAAAATCCCGAGCCGTAATTCGAGTAGATCGGGTTGTAGTAAGAGTTATACGGATAATAATTATCGGCCACGTAATAGTAATTGTTCGTCCGATACGGATAATTGTTCCACGCATACCGGTCACGGTCATGCCTGTAATATCTGTCGCGGCCCCACCAGTTCGCCCTCGTGAAGATCGACCCTCTCCACGAATCCCGTTCGCGATACGAATAGCGGCCATAGTCCCGTCCGTAATCTCGTCCCCATCGTCGATCGTCGCGATCTCCACGGCGGTTTTCCCGTCGCTGCTGTGCCCAATTCCGGTTCGCCCACCACGGAGTGCCGTTAGAATCGCGGTTCCAACGCGCTCGATCGTTGTCGTTACGGTAACGGCGATCACGCCGGTCACCGTCGTTGTCACGGCCGCGTCGTCCCTGCGGAAAACCTTCCCACAGGCCGCCGTTACGCGAACGGCCATCACTCATGCGCTGCTGGCGTCGTGAATTACGATCGCTCATCTGCTGTTGTCGGCGTGATCCGCGGTCGCTTCTGTCTTGGCTCTGACGTCCGCGCCAGTCGCTCATTTGCTGCTGACGGCGCGATCCACGGTCGCTAAAAACCTGCTGCTGACGGGACCTTCGGTCGCTCATTTGCTGCTGACGGCGCGATCCACGGTCGCTAAAAACCTGTTGCTGACGCGACCTACGATCGCTCATCTGCTGCTGACGGCGTGAGTTGCCGTCGCTCCTTGCTTGGCTCTGTCGAGCACGCCAATCGCTCATCCGCTGCTGGCCGCGTTGGTCGTTTGACCGCTGCTGTCGTTGCTGTATCTGCTGACGCTGCCAGCCGCGTTGGTCGTTTGACCGCTGCTGACGCTGCTGGCCGCGTTGGTCGTTCGACCGCTGCTGTCGTTGCTGCATCTGCTGCCAGCCGCGTTGGTCGTTAGACCGCTGCTGACGCTGCTGTCGCTGCTGCATTTGCTGTTGACGCTGCTGGCCTCGTTGGTCGTTTGACCGCTGCTGTCGCTGCTGCATCTGCTGTTGACGCTGCTGACCGCGTTGATCGTTAGACCGTTGCTGTCGCTGCTGCATCTGCTGTTGACGCTGCTGACCGCGTTGATCGTTAGACCGTTGCCGTCGCTGCTCTTGACGCTGCCCGCCGCGTTGTTCTCTGGCCTGTCTTTGCTGCCCGCCGCGGTCACCGCCGCCATCGCGCCCTCTTCCGTTTCTCTGAGCGGAAACATCCGCAATAGGCATCGTCGCAAGCACAAAACCAGCCGCAACCGTCCCGACAATAAATTTCCTGAATGTTGATCGCATACTTCCCCCTGGCAATTACTGGTATCGTTTATTAAACGCAGTTTTTCAAAATTGACTAATGTCAACGAAAACTTTCTGCAAGAACCGTTCCGCTCGAAGAAAATCAACAACTTAGGTGGATTGTGTATTGTATTGCGTCGCACGATAACAACGATTTGGTATGTAATGCGTAACCGTATGGTCTATAAAGGCCGGATGCAGTGTCGGATCGGTTGCAGAAGCCCGTGCGTAAGCATGGGCGATACATACGACTTGATCGTCACGCTTACTAACGTGCGGGCTTCTGCACTCGGAGGCACTATTGACACAAACTTACAAAAAGGAATAATGATTCATCGACATTTGCAGCGGCCGCTTGACGGCTATCAACCTTTTCGTTTTTACCGCGGAGACACCCAATGCCCCAACTAAAGATCGCAACGTTTAATATCGAATGGATGATCTCAATTTTCGGCGGAGCCTGGACGACCTGGGATGGCACGATCCCTGCGGCCTTTCCGGGAAAAAACCTCGGCGGGATAAAGCTCGCCAAGATCGAGGACGTTCCCGCTCTCTGTAACCGAATCGCCGGTGTCATTAAACAAGTAAACCCAAAGATACTTGTTATTCAGGAAGGCCCGCCGCGAAAAGATCAAATGGAACTTTTCGTTAAGGATTTTCTGGATGACGATTTTGTCGTCCACACCTCGAACTCAAAAAGCCAGACACTTCACGCGCTCGTACATAAATCCATTGCAAATAAGGTGAGTTCGTTTGCCCACGACGGACAGGAGATCGCTTCATTGAAATTGCCGATCCCGTTTTACCCATGGGGCGAGATCGCTGTCGCCTCGCAGAAAAAGCACAAGTTCGACCGCGTTCCGCTCGTGCTGACGTTTCAGCCGACGGCCAGCAAAAAGCTACGTATAATAAATGTCCACACAAAATCGAAATTCTCAAAGCTAAAAACACCGCAGCAATGGTTTGACCGCGACTCCGAGGCGATCGGCGACGCGCTGCTCGTTCGCCAGAAACTTTCTGCCGAGATCTACCGGCTGAGACAATATGTCGTCAGCGATCTTGCACCGGGAAACAGCCCGCCCGATGCGTGCGTGATATTAGGTGATTTTAACGACGGAGCTTATGCCGAGCTGATCGAAAAAGAATTTCTGATCCACAACATCATCGATGAGCTGGTCGGCTCGTTTCTCGACCCCGACACTTTTTTCAAACACGCAATGACACCCGCGACCATCGCCGCGTCAACAACGGTCAGTTTTCCCGACCCGCTCGAAAACGGCCAGATCGTTCATGAACTGATCGACCACGTTTTGGTATCGCCGGGCGTCTGGCAGGGAACGTCGCCGTTCAAACTAAAAGCCGGTTCGTGCAAGGTCGAGCAGCAGGCATACAACCAGTTCGACGCGACCGGGCCGGTGCGAAAACGCGGTGACCGGCCGAGCGATCACAGGCCGGTTTCAGCGATTATCGAATATTAGGTAAAAGTGTCGTCATTGGAGGTCGGGTTTTCGGAAGCGGCGGACAAGCCAGCCGAATGGAAGCCCGATCAAAATAAGGAAAGCCGAGAACAGTATCGAAAAAAGCAGACCGATCGTCCAATGTTCGAGCGGAGCGGTAAATGGCGTCTGCGGGGCGTAGGGAAGTGCGAGGGCCGTGACCGTTTCAGCGGCCTTAATAAGAAAGCCCGAGACCGCTGACATTATCAAGAATTCGCGGGCGAGGCGAATAGTTGAGCCGAGCACAATAAAGGTAACAATCAACCCAACAAGCATCAGCGAAGCCCATTGCACTGGGTTGAAATCATTGCCCCCGATCTGCGGCACGATCACGTATGGATAGATAACCATCCACGCAAGCGCGGCCGATGCCAACACGCCGATCGCCGTGAGAATGCTCTTTTTCCAAAAATGCTCCATCAAAGATAGACGAAAGCCAAATTTGCCTCCTTACTTGGCAGGCAACGGCGCGGCTAACAGATGTCCTTTATATACAAAATAGACCTTGCCCTGATCGACCCACATATCGAGGCTGTCGAATTGTATTTTCGGCACTTTTAACACCGGTTTAAATCCGAAAACTGCCGCATTGTAAATGCCAACAACGGTTTCGTTCTTGCCCTCATTCGGCATTGCCGCCCAGAATTCATTCGGTTTGCCGGTCGGCTGCAGCTGACGGAATGATTGATGCGACAGCGGACGGTATTCGCCCGGAGCTTTTGTAAATGAGCCGGTTTCCGGATCGAGCAGCAGAAAAGATTCGGGTATGTAAACAGGTCTCGAAAAATCGTCTTCGGTTTCATCTTCGCCTTCGTATTCGTGGTGGCGATCTTCGTAGTTATATATCATCGACCCGATCAGAAAACGATTTATCGATGGGATGAAAACTATGCCCATGTCGGCTCGTTGATCGGCAAGCTCGATCGGGAATTCGCGGCCGGTTTGCAGGTTTATGCGGACCAGGCCGTTTCTGTGTTCCTCGTCGTATTTGTTGACGATCACCCAGCGGCCGTTCGGCGACACCATCGGATAGCTGTAATATCCGGGCTTTATCTTTGTGATAGTTCCGCCGCTGACCTTGTAAAGCCCTTGTTCATCGGCTCTAATTTCAACGTCGCCCGCACGAGCTTTCCAGCGCTCGTATTCCGGTTCGACCGATAGCGCATCGCGCACCGGTGGAACGTCGAAACCGGGCGGCGCCGGCACTTGTCCGGCGAGGAGCTCGTTATTAAGGCCGAACCACTCGATGCCTTCGTATTCGCGCTTTGTTTTCAATTGCTCGCCAAGCAGCCACGGGTTCGTCTCCGGCCGGCCTTCGGTATTCTCGGTTGGCTCGTCCGTTTCAGCCGCCTGCTCGACTGCCTGCCCGATCTCTTTCTGCACGCGTTCGCGCGTCGCACGGTTGGTTATCAAAAGGCGAATCTCAGGCCCGTTCTTCCAAACCGATTCGGCCGCGAGATTATCGTCGGCAAATAAAACCTCAAGCCCCGGCAGCTCTTTGCTGGCCGTATATTTGAGCTTTAACTGCGACCTCGACATATCAGCAAAAAAGCCGTCGAGACCCGCAAAAAGTTCCGGCATTTTCACCGATTTTACAAAAACACGCCGCCCACCGTTTCGCCCGAGCATCAACAACTGCTTTGGCTCGCATTCGCCGCACGACAGGAACGGCGGCAGTTCGTCAACCTTGTGATAGGCAAGCAGGCCTTTCAGATAATCAAATTCCTCTGTCGTCAATACGCGTTCGCGATGGCGTGCGTCGTCCTCCTGAATGCTGAAAACCGCCCGGTCTGCGTAGATCCGCACATTAAAATTCTCGTACGAATAAACGCCAAGCAATTCCTTGTCCTCGATCACTTCTTCTTGCAGCCGTTCTTCAAGGGCCTCAAAATCGCCTGGATAAAACGCTCCTGCCGGATAATCCACCGAGGCGTAATAAGGGCTGACGCTGGCGAACAATTCTCCGAAAGTTTCCCACAAACCCTTAGAAGGACCTGGTTCTCCCTCGAAATATGTCGATGCACCCGTGATCTTGGCACCGTTAGGGTACAAAGCGAACACTGCGGTTCGGGCCGCTGGCGAATCTTCGCTAAGCAAGTATCGCTCGGCCGCCAGGGCAAGTCCGCGATCGGTCGATTTGAGCAACGGCGTTATCGCCGCGACCGGAAGCTCCGCTCGGACAAGCCGCGCACACGCCAGCATCGCTGTCGTTGAAGCGATATTGCCGCCGTTGAGCAGCGACGCCATGTCGTTCGTGTCCTCTAAGATACAGCCCGCAAGCCCGATCGCTATCGGATTTCCCTTTCGCAGATCGAACACGTCGTTCGGCTGTTTTTCACGCAATTCTTTTCGATTTGCGAGTAGCTTTATTACCGCCTCTCTGTTCGATTTTCCGTTTTTCAAATCGCGGAGCATCATCATGTTGACCGCCGGCCCGTCCCAGCCCTGAACGATGTTTCGCAACCCCTCGGCCGTCTCGGGATCGCGCCGCTCAAGCAAATCCATCCGGTCGATCACCGCCCGTACAAGGTCATCGCCGACCGTGTCCATCTGCAAAAGTCGTGAGCCGATCGATTCCTGTACCGACAATTGTCGGGTCTGCACATGGTTTGAACCGTAGCCATAGTTCGCAACATTGGCATTGGACGAGGTTGCAAAATTCGGGAGCGTGTCGCCCGCCTTGACCACCGCCACCAGGGCATCGACTTGCTCTGGAATCGTAAAACCGCCCGACGTGATCATCGCGTGAATGACCATCGTCCGCTCGTAATCGGCCGTCGTATTCAACAGCCGCCGCAAAGCCGGAACCGCTCGCATGTCTGCCTGTTTCGCAAGAGCGCTCAACGCGGAATATCGGTAGGGATAGCGATCTTCCGAATACATCCCGCTTATTGCCGCGTTTACAGCCGATCTCGCGGCGTTAGTTGCCCAGGCCGCTGATGCAGCAGCGTTACTAGAAAAAACCGTTGTATTCGAGACAGTAAAAGCAGAATTTGTATTGGTCGCGGTCGTGTTGGCGAGTGAGCCCATCATGGCTTCTCGCTGTCTTAACATTTCAGATCTTGCTTCGATCTCTTCCTTCGACGGCTTCTCATTCAAAAGATGGATCAGCCCCGGAACGCTCTCCGGTATTTTGTATTCCGCCAACGCTCTAACGACGGCCTGACGGCCGGCTTCGTCTGAAGTTGACGCCCAATCCGCATCCGTTAGCCACGGTAGCAGCGCGCGCGTAATTGCCTCATCGCTGCCGCGGCGAAACAGGACGACGAGATTTCTGACCGCTGCGTTTTTGATCGTTTTGTTATCGCTTTTGGCGAGATCGATCATCTTGTCGCGGTATTTTTCGGCGGGCGAATAAAGTATCAGCGTCGTCAGCCCCGTGTAGCTGCTGCCGTTTACACGCACGTCGGCGAGCGTCTCGTCGCCGAGCAGCGAATAATACCACTCGTCGCGGCCCGCCCAATCTTTCTCGGCAACCAGAGCGTCAAACGCCAGATCGCGCATTCCGGCTGTAGCGGATCTGTCCTCGACCACTGCTTTCAATTCATCACGATAACGATCAATATCGCCCATCGAATCTTCGTCAAGCGCGTGACGGTAAAGCGCCCACATCGCACCCACACGAGCAACCGGGCTGCTCCGGTCGTTGTATGAGCGATTTACTATCGGGGCCGCGCGGTTCCAATCCTGTCGCGTCAGAGCAAGCATGTCGTAATGGTTCGAAACGTACTCGCCGGAAGTCGCATAACGCGCGGCCTTGCGTTCGAGCTCGTCAGGAAAATGCGGGCTGTTATCGACAAGCCATTCCTTCAGAGCCGAAAGCGCGTCGGGTTTGAGCGAATTATTCCCTGATCCGGCGTCATAGATGTCTCTTAACATCCGGACGGCATCGGGGTCGTCGTGAAAAATGTTCAAAAAACGTAATGATTCACCCGGGTTTGCACGAACCTCGGCCATAAGCCGTCCGACGACACGCGACGACGGCCTAGGGTTGTACCTAAGCACCTCGTAGCCCGAGCTCTGCCGTGACCAATATTCGATCAGGTCCTCGATCGGCGCGTCGTCCTTTGGCGGTTTTGACGGGTTGTAAAAGCTCTCGTCGCGGATAGCCGAGACCGACACCAGCGGATTCGGCGGCGGCGGCGCAGGCATGTTCAGCAGCTGTAGGACTATATCTTCTTTCGCCTCGGCGGACCGTAAAAAATAGACGGAACCGGCCGCAAGCAGCGACCCGCACAAAAACACCGCAGAAAGAAATCTTTTCATTTTAGGGGTTCCTTGAGGACACAACTTTGATAACCGAAATCCGCCAAAAAAGCAAGATTTTCGTTTAACAAATATACATCGTAAAAATTCGGATAAGCTTGCCCTTTTTGAAATGGAAATTTGTATTTCCCGGGCCGTCAGATTCGTCGAACGAATAGTACCAGACGCGTTCTCCGGTGTCGCCATCGGTTTCCTGTGAGGTTGGGTTACCGAGCTTGCGTTTGACGGCGGCGGTCGTCGAACCGATCTTGATCCCAAAAGGCAGCCATTTCGCGTTCGTGATCTCCATCGAAAAGACGGAAGATTTCGTTTCCGGTTCCGAAGGTTCGTATAGCTCGATCTGCATCCCGTCGAAAACGAGCGTGCGGATCTTATCGCCGCGACACTCGTCGCCCTCGGCGGTCGTCTCAGTTTTCGGCTTGCCAAATGCCTTGATAACGGCCGAATATTCCGACCCCAAACCAATGCCTTTTACCTTGACCAAATACTTGGCGTCCTCCTGCCCGCTCGCCGCAACTGCGAACGACAGTAAAAATATCGCAAAAATCAAGCCTTTCATAACTGTTTGACGCAAACAATAACACGTTTTGCGGGGCCTGAGTACAAGAATTTTACTGTTTCACAAATAAAACTCTTTACAATCCAAGCAACACGCGTTACAATCGAAAATACGTTCGTTTCCAACGAACGCTACGACGATGACCGATGAACACATGCCCGTAGACGATAGCGAAGAAAGACCTGTCCGAACCCCGCCGATACGATTCGGCCGAGAGCTGGGACCCATACAAAAAGCAGCGAAAAGCGGCGGCGAAATTTACACGCGACTGGCTGTCAGAGCCGTCGAGCCCGTTCCGCGTGCTTAACGGCCATGAGCTTGCCAAAACGTCCACGCAAATAAAAGAACCGGGCCAGCTTTTCGGCAATCTTTGGCGCGAAGGCGAGGTCGCCATCCTCTTCGGCGAAACCGCCACCGGCAAAAGCATCCTCGCCACCCAGATCGCCGAATCGATCGCCCGTGGCGATGAAATGCAAAAGGAAAAAGGCAAAAGGAAAAACGGGGAAATTGAATCCCTTAACGGCCTTCAATTCCGCACTCCGCATTCCGCACTCCGCAGTCAGGAGGTCCTCAACCTGGACTTCGAACGCACGCTCGCCCAGTTCCAAGAACGTTACTCCGCCCGTCGCCTGACATCGACCCGCCGGATCAAATACAGATTTTCCAAAAACTTTAACCGCGTCGATCTGGGATATTTTGAAGATGCCGCAAACGACATCAAAGGTGACCTGAGCCGGTTCCTGCTCGACGCTGCCTACCGCGAGATCAGGAACCACACGGCACGCGTCGTCATCATCGACAACATCTTGTACCTGTCCCGAGCGACCGGCAACTCCGCCGGCGTCCGTCTGATGAAAACACTAAAACTCTGGTCCGGCCTCCACGGAATCTCGATCCTCGCCGTCGCCCACAAACCGGACCGCGGACGCCCTCGTCCGCTCTCGCTCGCGGGTCTTCCCCAATTCGCGTCCCTTGCCGACACCGTCTTCGCCCCCAGCTCAATGTCCCCCGAAATCCGCTACATCAAACACCTAAAATCAAGCCGGAACACTCTTAGTTCCCCTCCTGGTTTGAGGAGGGGTGGCGATGCTTCATCGGCGGGGTGGTCCGGCAACGACACGCTCACCTTCCAACTCGCCCGCCAGTCAGAACCGGGAGCCATAGCGGCCGGCCTCCTAAACTCCCCTCCTTGTTTAGGAGGGGTGGCAGGATTTAGCTCCCCTCCTGGTTTGAGGAGGGGTGCCGATGCCTCATCGGCGGGGTGGTCGGCTGACGGGGTGGTAGTTGCCCGATCCACTATCAATTCCCAAATAGATAGAAATTCTCAATTATCAACTATCAATTCTCAATTGAACGAAGGCCCCTTCCTCGCCCTCACCTACCTCGGCCACGCGGCGGAACAAGAACACATCCGCGACTACGAACGCGAAGCCCGCGACGCCCACGACCGCGAACAAAAACGCCTCCGTGAGTGGCACCAATCCTCCCGCACGGCCTTAATCGAAGGCTACTTCGACGGCAGCTACGCAAGATACCTAAAAGGGAAATGACACACGCCGGAACGCGGGCACCCTGCCCGCACCGTAAGCTGACGTGTCAGTAGCCCGCACGTGAGTAAGGGCGGTGCTTCAACTAAGTAAGTCAAATAATTATTGACTTACATTATCGGTCGATGCTACCATTCACCCCAAGTGGTAATATGGAAACAACAGCTACAACCAAAGGCCAAGTGGTGATTCCGTCATCGGTTCGGCGAAAGCTCGGAATAAAAGCAGGCACACGCATTCACGTCGAACTCGACGAAGAAAATGCGCAGATCATCCTCAAGCCAATAACGCGTGAGTATATCGAACGCATGGCGGGTAAGTTTCGCGGATTTCCGCTTGTAAAAGATCTGGAGCGTGAACGGAAACTCGACAAGCAACGCGAAGACCGCAAGTTTAAGAATATCTCGGGCAAATGAATAAGCCTAAAATCATCGTTTTGGACTCATGGCCGATGATGGCCTATCTGCAAGGTGAGACGGCAGCCAAGAGCGTCATCGATATCATCGCCGACGCACACGCGAATGGCGACGAACTTCTAATGTCCGTCGTCAATGCCAGCGAAGTTTGGTACTCCATCGCCAAGCGGGCCGGCAACGATCGAGCAGATGAGGCGATCGATCTGCTCCGAACTCTCGGCATAAAGTTCATCAACGTCGATTGGGAAACAACCCAGATCGCCGCCAGCTACAAAGCCAGAGGCGGCATATCCTACGCCGACACCTTCGCCGCCGCCCTCGCCAAACAACACAAAGCCACCCTAATCACCGGCGACCAAGAATTCAAACAACTAGAAAAAGAAATCACCATCAACTGGCTCTAACGACCGACACGTTCGCAATGGAGGAGCCCGCACGAAAGGAAGGGCATTCTCAGCAAAGGAAGATTACCAGAAGATTCGCCTCTTTAGATGGACAGATCAGCTGGTATTTTAAATAGGATTGGCATAGCCTTCTTCTTGAGGGCAAAACCCTCGGCTCATCGTATGGCAAGTCACTCCGAGAAAAGACTAACCACTCCGCGTCCCTTCGCCGTGTGGATCGCGTTGGGGATTCTCTTTCTCTATATACCTATTTTCCTTTTGCCAGTTTTATTTCCGTGGAACAGTTACAGTGTATTGGACGAGCGAGAGTTTTCGGATGTTGTTATCGACACTATTGAACTGGCTTTGGTGATCATTTCGCTGGTTGTCGCGTTTTGGACAATAGCGGTGCGAAAACAATGGGGCAGATGGTTCGTTGCGGCGTTTATTGCTTATTTCACGGGGAGAGAGATATGGGATCATCTCATTCTCCCCGAGCTACTCATTGAAGAACCTTACGATAAGACGGACATTTTACTAGGAACCACCGTCGGGCTGGCCCCATTGCTCGTAGTCATTCTATTAGTCTCATTCGGAGCAAACGTCAAAAAATATTTCTCTACCTCCGACGAATCCGGCGACGCGGAATAGTTTCAAGGAAATTATCGTCTTCCTCCTCAGTTTGACCTGATCCACGAAGCACACGAAACAAATCAAAAAAGAATTCCTGCTGGAGATTTGGACGATTAAATAAACACATCAATCGGCAGACGGAAGCGTTGGGAGAGTTTGCGGGCTTGGGATTTGCTGATCTCGCGTTTGCCGTTTAGGACCTGTGAAACGGTGCCCTGCGAGCCGAAGATGTCGAGCATATCGGTCTGTTTCAGCCCATGCTCGCGCATCAGTTCACGAAGCGCGACCGGAGGATTTGATTCCAGGCCCATCGGGTAGGCGCGGTTTTCAAAGTCTTCGACAAGGACGGCAAGCAGACGCAGCAGCCGGTCCTCTTCGGGCGAAAGAGCGTTTTCGTCCTTTCGCATCAGCCGCTCAATGATCGCCAAAGCCCGTTCGTTCTCCGCTTCGGTCTCGATCGCTCCCGGAGAAGTGTCGATCAGTAGTTTGCCGTAGGTTTTCGGATCGTATTGCGTTGTCATATTCTTAACACTCCGATTTCCACTTATCCTTATCGTATTCCCGATGCGTCAACACGAACCTTACAAAGACCATTTGCCGATTGAAATGGATGCGTGCGATGACACGATATTTGTTTCCGCCAACATTGAAAACATAGCATTTGCCGACCAGGTCAACCGCCGGAAACGTCCTCTTTAGTTCCGCCATATTTTGCGGATCGATCGCGGAAAGTTTCTTATAAAAATCCCGCAGGACTTCTTCCGACTGATGTTCGCGTTCCCAAAACTCACGCAATGCTGTTATCGACAGGACTCTCATTATTTTTGATCAAGCGCTCAACAACAGCAAGAATATGGTATTGCAAAATGCAATACGCGTCAAGCGACATATCTCATAATGCAATTCTGCGGTCAGCTTCGATCTTATTTTTCTTGTTTCGTGTGATTCGTGGATAAGAAAATTTATCCACGAATCACACGAAACAAATCAAAAAAAAGAAAAGCCCCGTTGATCGCTCAACGAGGCTTTTGGGATTTATGGCGAACATTCTACCACCCCGTCACCGAGGCGGTGCCATCCCTCCTTTCCAGGCGGGGAACTTATTCCGCGACTGCCATTGACTTGTCCTTGTCAGCTTTCTTTTCGCGTTTTAGGCCGCCGATTTGGACCATGGGTTCAGCTTTGATTTGGTTTTTGTCCATGACCATTTGCTGGTAGAGTTTGCGCATCATCTGCATTTCTTCGGCAGCGGTCTTGGGGCCTTCCATTTCGGGTTTGTTCGGACGGGCTAAGTCAACCTCGTTCAGATTGAGATTGTGCGAAGCATCGCCAAGCTCGACTTCCTTACCGCGGGCAAACACTTCGTGACGGCCGTGGTCTTTGTACCACTGAGCGACGGTCGCATTTTGATGCATGTGCTCGATGATATTACGCCAGCCGATACCGGTGTTGTATGCACAGAAGGAAATTTCGCCTTCCTGTGTGCCGTACGGGATGATGCACATTTCGGTGCGTCGGAAATCGTAGTTGAAAAGGTCCTGGAACCACATACCTGCAATGAACAGGAAGTTCCACGGGTCCTGACGGCGTTTTTCGATGTCTTCGATAGTGCGATCGCCGCTGACCTTTCCGTAGTCTTTACCCGAGAGGCCGAACGATTTATCGAACTTCTTCAGGATGCCGCCGAGCGTCAGGCTGTTTGGTGCACCGTACGGATTGTAGTTCTTCAGCAGGGCGAGGCCCATCATTATATTAGAGAACCATTTTCCGCGATTGGTGTCCGTGATGTGCTGCATGTCCGTGACCAGGCCCTGAATGTTCAGGAACTGGGGAACCGGAGCCATCTCTTTTGTTTCTTTGTTGACCATGACGGCGGTGCCGACACCGCAATTCGGGTGGCATCCGCATGAGACCTGGCCCCAATCGTTTTCCGGCCCGTGAACCACGTCGGCGAAATCGGCGAACGCTCCCATGAGGCTTAATGGGAACCAATCTCTTGTAGGCTCCGTAATTCCAACCTGTCCTTTCACATCATGTGCAAGGTGAGCAAGCGTGTAACGCTGCTGCAGTCGGCGTTTTTCCGTGATCAGCTCGTCGCGGCCCGTGAACGACACCGGCTGGAACGCGATGAACGAGATCTTCTTCGGATTCTCAAGGGCAAAACGAATGATCGTTCCGACCTGGTCATTATTAATCCCGTTGACCAGCGTTGTAACCAGGATGATATCAACGCCGGCTTCGTGCAGGTTGTTGATCGCACGGAGTTTTACGTCAAACAAGTTGCCGATCTGGCGATGCGAGTTTGCGTCGTTGCCGATACCGTCGAACTGAAGATAAACGAATCTCAATCCCGCCTCAGCGGCTTCTTTACAGAACTCTTTGCTCTTCGCAAATTCAATTCCGTTGGTCGCGGCCTGCACCGAGTTGTAACCAACTTTACGTGCATAACGCACCGCATCGAGGAAGTAAGGGCTTAGCGTAGGTTCGCCGCCCGAATACTGCACCGACATCTGACGACGCGGTTTGATCTGGATCGCGTTATCAAGAATTTCCTGTACGTCTTCCATGCTTAATTCGTGGACAAAACCAACCTGGTTCGCGTCCATGAAGCACGGGTCGCACATCATGTTGCAGCGGTTCGTCAGATCGACAGTCAGCACAGCTCCGCGGCCGTATTTGATCGTCGAGGTGCCGTGGTTGTGCAGCTTTTCGTCGTTATGCGATTCCATATCGCGGCCCGGGAAGAGCGATTCGATGTGCTGGAGAAACTTCGAGTCCATCGCCATCAGGTCTTCAAAGTGGCCGTGCTTTTCGCAATCCTTGATCATCCAGACCTCACCGTCACGTTCGATGATCTGCGCCTTGATCTCACCAACATTCTCGTTAATAAGCGTCGCAACCTCGCGGTCGCCGCTTAAGATCTGCTCGCGGGCCTCGATCACACAGTTAGGGCAAAGCGAATCCGTCTGACGCGGAAAGCCAAGCGTCGGCTTTGTTTTCTGCCACGATTTCAAGATCGGCTTGTCCGCCCATTTCGGCGTGAAAGATGCGTTAGGCTTAAACTGATTCACCGAACGGATCGCGCTAAACGCGCCCTTGGCGATGTAGGTCAGCCCTTTTTCAAAATGCTTTACTGGTCTGGTCATAAATGTATCTCCACTATCTGTTTAGCGTCGAAAATATTTTTGCTTATATATTGCAGTGCAAGTGACGCGGCTATCCTCTCTATGCGTTGGCAATCATCGTGCCACCTCGGTATAAATAGACGACTGTAGTAACACCAATGCTTTCAATGGTTTAGCGTTGGTCTTTTAATCGGCAGGGTTTTCGCGAGTGTGTCATAAAAGTCAAATGAACAGCCCAGAAGATGATGTGTGTCGAATTGTAACACCAGTGGATTTTTTTTCTCGGAATGCATTCGGTCAATTTGATTCAATAGCGCTTAAACTCTTGCTCGGAACCATATCTTCCTTAAGCGCACTAGTTAGGCTTTACATTAGGCGCACGAACGTAAAGTGCTATAAAAAAATATGTTAAGAACTAAAATTAGAGCTTTACAAAGCTAAGCACTTGTGTTATCTTTTTTGCCACTTCAAGGTTTTTCAGGTTTGAAAGCAGTTCGGAAAGTAAACGGTTCGCATAGATCACATTATGAATATCCGATTTGGCACTTCGGGATGGAGATCGATAATTGCGGATGACTTTACCTTTGACAATGTCAGATTGGTCACGAACGCTATCTGCGGATATTTGAAAAGCTCGGGTGAGACGATGGGAAAACCCCTGATCATCGGGTACGATTCAAGATTTATGGGCGAAACCTTTAGCTCGGTTGCCGCCAAGATCGCCGCCGAAAAAGGCTTGAAGGTCCTAATGTGTACAGGCCCGACGCCGACGCCGACTATTTCGCACGCGATCCGCAGTCTCAATGCAGCCGGTGCGATAAATTTCACGGCATCGCACAATCCGCCCGAGTATCAGGGCATAAAGTTTTCGACGTCCGATGGGGCACCGGCGTTACCGGATGTCACGAAGCAGATAGAGCAGCGAATTGTCGATAATACTGCGGTTGAAAATGCGGACGGTGGTTCTATCGAGGATTTTGATCCGAAACCGGCATATCTTGATGACTTGAAAACGAAGATAAATTTCGATGCGATTGCTGCCGCTAAACCGAAGTTTGCATACGACCCTCTGTGGGGAACCGGTCGCGGCTATCTTGACAAGATATTGCTGGATCACGGAGCTGAGGTCGAGACGATCCATGATTGGCGAGACGTTACATTCGGCGGCAGATCGCCGGAGCCCGGAGCCGACCATTTGGATGAGTTGAAAGAGGCGGTCACCTCGAAAGGTTTGACACTTGGACTTGCGACAGACGGTGACGGTGACAGATTTGGGGTCATTGACAGCGACGGAACGTTTATCGAGCCGAACAAGCTGGTTGCTCTTTTGACAGATTATTTGGCGGAAAGCCGAGGCTGGACGCTCGGCGTGGCACGCAGTGTTGCAACTTCGCATCTGATCGACCGTGTAGCAAAAGACCGCGGGCTAAAGCTTTACGAAACGCCGGTCGGGTTTAAGTTTATCGGCGAATTGATAATTAAGGACGAGATCATTCTGGGCGGCGAAGAATCGGCCGGGCTTTCGATTCGCGGCCATTACCCGGAAAAGGACGGAATTCTCGCATGTCTTTTGGCCGCCGAAGCTGTGACTGTTAGAAAAGCGAGCTTGGGTGAACAGCTCGAAGATCTTTACAAACGTGTCGGGCGGCTTGAATCGGGCCGGATCGGAGTGAAATTGACCGACGATGTCGCGGCGATGTTGAAAGAAAAGCTTGCACAGGAACCGACCGAGATCGGCGGCCGCAAGATTGAAAATGTAAACCGGCTTGATGGCGTGAAGTTTATTTTCACCGACGAGAGTTGGATGTTGATGAGGCCTTCGGGCACGGAACCGATGGTTCGGATTTACGCCGAGGCGGAAACGACCGACGAGGTCACTAAAATACTGGAAGCGGGCAGGAAATATTTGTTCGATTGAACGAAAAGAAATGCGTCGGAACCCAAGAAAAATTCAAATGCCTGTGCGAAAGCCGCGATTCACTGATCGTGCGACGAGAAATGTGCCGCGTTGGTTCCCGGTTGCGACCGTTTTGTGTCTGTTCACGCTGCTTTGCCTGACGATCAACTATCGGGCGTTGACCGATCTCAGCCGCGAATCGGCGGAGCATGAGACGCTGAACAACCAGATCAAGGAAGCGATGATCGAAAATGTTTCGTTACAGGAAGAGATACATTATTTACGAAACGACGCGAGCACGATCGAGAAACAAGTTAAGAAGTTCGGCCTGGTACCCGAGGCCGCCCGAACTGAGGAGATGATTTCCAAGCCGGCGAAATAGATTTAACGGAGACGTCTATCAGCCGGCGTTGCCAACCACAAACAACTGCCTTTTGCCTATCTTCTCCGTGTTGCCTTCAGTCAACCCATCCGGAATTTCCGAGGCCCGAGTTTCCCGAAAGCTTGGGCCTTACCACTTTAACTCGTATCATCTTATTCATTCTTTATCATCTTGTTCTGTGGTGACGTATTTAAACCACTGACCAGGATGAACCGGAAAGAATAAAGATGAACAGAGAAAAACCGCCTCTTAAGCCGGAAATCCGCCAAGGTTGTTCCTTCGCTTTTCTGTTTTCGGCGAAGTTCGGCTAAACTTCTCTAGTTCATTCTAGCAACCTATGCTTTTCCTAACACAGTCCGCCGCCGTTTATGGTATCGATGCGCTTGTTGTCGATATCGAGGTAAATTTACGCCAGTCGGCAGAGGGCGAGCAGACTCCGCCGATTACGATCGTCGGTTTGCCTGACACGGCCGTGCGCGAATCGCGTGAGCGGATACGTGCGGCGATCAGCAACAGCAGTTATTTCTTTCCGATCCAGAAGGTAACGGTCAATCTTGCACCGGCTGACGTTCGGAAAGAAGGTGCGAGCTTCGATCTGCCGATGGCTTTGGGAATCCTTGGGGCGAACGGCGATCTCGGCAACGGCGAGAGCCTGACGAACACGATGAGCATCGGCGAACTTTCCCTTGACGGGCGTGTTCGTGCCGTTCGCGGGGCGTTGTCGATCGCACTTGCGGCGCGTGACAACGGTATTCAGAACCTGCTCGTGCCGGAAGAGAACGCTAAAGAAGCTGCGGTCGTTCAGGAGGTGAATGTCTTTCCGGTCCGCGACCTGCGTGAGGCGGCGTTGCTGGTTCAGGACCTCGAGGCGGGCGGAGCGACACGGATTCCGCCGCTTAAATTAACCGCGGCCGACCTGAACGGAAATCATTCCGAGTATCGTGTGGATTTTTCCGAGGTTCGCGGACAACAGACTGCGAAACGTGCGTTGGAAGTCGCGTCGGCCGGAGGCCATAACATACTTTTCGTGGGCCCGCCCGGCTCGGGAAAGACGATGCTCGCGAAGCGTCTGCCGACGATCTTGCCGCCGCTTGAGTTTGACGAGGCGCTTGAGATCACCAAGATACATTCCGTCGCCGGGCTGACCGGCAAATCCGGCTTGATCGCCGAGCGGCCATTCAAATCGCCGCATCACACGGTGTCGCAGGCCGGATTGATCGGCGGCGGCTCGATACCGAAACCGGGCGAAGTGAGTCTCGCGCATCTTGGCGTGCTTTTCTTAGATGAACTGCCCGAATTCGACCGCAGCGTTCTGGAAGTTTTGCGGCAGCCGATGGAAGACAAACAGGTTACGATCTCGCGGGCGGCGAGTTCCTTGACATTTCCGGCGAATTTCACGCTCGTTGCTTCGATGAACCCGTGCTGTTGCGTTGACTTGATGCCATGATTTCGGAAGAACTTGGTAGATAGCCAAGTTCGATATTTATCTCGTCCGTCCCAACGGAGATTCGCTCGACACTATGCTCAATAATTGTTCTTTTCTCTTCTTTTTCTAAGTCAGGCCAACGATCATATAAAGATCTGAACTGAAACACAGTTTCGTCCCTTGAGAGATGTTGAATCATCAGGAAGTCAACTTCGCCTTGTAGATCAGGAAGTTCAATTGAGATTTGTCTGAGCCTTTCTTCCAAAGGACCATAAACCTCTCCAAATCCAACGGCACTTATCTTATCTTCGACGTATAAGCGATATACCTTTTTCATTTCTATCTGAACTTTTTCTTGCTCCTTCTTTAAGGAGTCAAGCAGTTGCTGTTTTTCGGTAACGGCCGTATCAGAGGCTTTGAAGTAATTAAGTATTTCCTCTGTAGAAAAGAAGAAGTTTTTAAGTTGAGCCTGGAATATTTCCTCAAGATCTTGAGTTCCAATCTTATTGCGACATTCTGGACAAATATATTTAGGTGAGTTGCTTGGTACTTTCATTTTACCGCCGCACTTACAGTATGTGAGTCCCGCAAAGAGCTGTACGGCTCTGCGGGAAGGTTTCTTCCAAGTTGTACGCCTCTGTTCTAAAATGGCATTGACTCGCTCCCACGTTTCTACATCGACAATAGGTTTAATTGGTATTTCCACCCATTCCGCCCGAGGCTTGCTAATCCACTTTCTGCCTTCACCAAGACTCTTGGTATGGTTTGCAGTTCTAATGCCTTTAGCTGTGGTATCGCATAGAAGTCTATTTACTGTAGTAAACGTAAATTTCGATCCATTTCGTGTACGATGACCCGATTCGTTCAGAAGATTGGCAACTGTTTTCTTTCGTTGATGGATGAGGAACAGTTCATACATTAGGCGACGAACAGGAGCTTCCTTTTCATCTGGGATCAGTTCACGATTTTCCCATTTATAGCCATAGGGAGCTGCTCCACCCAACGGTTTACCAAGTTTTGCCCTTATTGGAACAGAAGCGGCGACGCGTGCTGAAATTTCTTCGCGTTCCCACTGGCCCATAGCGCTGATGATTGTGTAGAAAAGTCGTCCCGCAGGGGATGAGGTGTCAATAGCCTCACCAAGAGAAATAAGATCGGCATTCTGCTGTTGGAAGAAATCTGAAAAATCCAAAAGCTCCCGCGTGTTTCTGGCAAGGCGGGCGAGTTTAGAGAAGATGAGCCCAGATATCTTTCCTAGGCGAACATCTTCCATCATTCGTTTCGTTTCGGGGTGGTCTATGACGGACTTGCCACTGACACCGTCAAGGGCATAGACTTCGGCTACCTGCCACCCCTTTGCTTCTGCATAGTAACGTCCGCGTTTTTCGTGGTGCTCGGGACTTTCGCCCTCCACCTGCATATCGGTTGAAACTCTGATCCAAATGCCGACACGTTTGCCGGTTTCTGAGTCAACTGTTGGGAATTTCTTGAATGACATACTATTACCCCTTCATGGAAAATGTAGTTATATTTTCCTATTTTTCCAGATAAATTTCACGTCTCCTAATTCTTATTTTTCAAACGTTTTAATGCTCCAAAAACGACATCCGAAATAGCGCGCTTGCGAGTTGATTGGTCGGACGAGTCAGCAGATTTCACGCCCACTTTCACTTTAAAGCCCTTGATGTTTTCTACAGTCTCATCAACGTCTGGCCTTAGTTCTTCCAACCATTTAATAAATTCGTCTGGAGAAAGAAAATTCACAATTGCCAGATGTTCCTTACTAAGAGATTCTTGTGCGAGAGTCTTGATTAAGTTCAGGTGACGTGCGTCCGGTGAGATTAGAACGATTGGGGAATAATTGGCGGTAATGCATTTTAGAATGTTCTGCACTTCGTAAGAGGGATCATTTGTTACTGATACTTCACATGCTATTTTTATCTCACCATCTTCAAGCACCACATCGATCTTGCCTAGACCTTCCAAAACTGTGTGTTCAACCAACCCTCGGAAACCTTTGTTTTCACCTAATCGCTTGATCAAAGATTGTAGATAACGGTGTTGTGGCTTGTTCGATTCGGCATCTGTGGTTTCTGGAAGTGGCGAGAATGCGACGGTTGGAGGCGTCTCTACAACCTGTTTCAAATTCGAGGACTGCTCATTGATTTTCGTTTTTTGAGTTTGAGGTTTTGAAGGTACTTCGGCGCTGTCTTTGGGAAACGCCAGGCTGTTTTCAATTTCGAGTTTTGGAGTTCCAAATTGTAGCCGCGACGATGCAATGATGTCCGCTTTTCTCCTGTCAGCAAGTTCCTGGGCTATTTTTGGTACGTGAGGTACTTGTAAATTGAAGTCATGCTCCGATCGTTCAATTCTCGCGATAGCTTGACCGATCCCAAGATTCTGAAGAGCTTTCGAATCAAAGAATGAAAAGCCGTTCGCAAATTTTTCTGCATCCGCATCTCCAGGACGGAAACAGATCCTTGTATAACAGTTTGAAAGTACGCTTGAGGCTACATCCTGATTACGACTCTGCAATTGCCTAAATTCCTGATGCGAAAGTGTTAGCCCTAAATTATATTTGCGCGAACCGGACAGGATGTTTTCCATCGATGGTGTGATGAAATGCTGAAACTCGTCAAGGTAAAGCCAAAAATGCGGACGATTCTGTGACTCTTGTCTGCTTAGCGCGGTTTGGTAGATTTTTGATACAAGCAAAGTGCCTAGAAGGTGAGAATTTTCCTCGCCGATCAATCCTTGAGATAATTTTATTAGAAGGATTTTCTTGTTGTCCATTATCTCCCGGAAATTGAGCTTGGTTTCTTTTTGACAGACGATGTTTCGGACAAGTTTCTGACGGAGGAAAGTGTCGAGCCGGATGAGGATAGAGGCCTGGGGCTTGCTTGCGATCATTGGGAACTCATGTGTCCAGAAATAGTGGATCGAATCATCCGACACGGTCTTCAAAAACTCATCCCTGAACTTCTTTTCAATGAGGAACCGCTTGAGATCCAAAAGTGTGCCGCCGTTGGTGCTTTCGATGATCGCAAGGATGGCATTGGCTAGAACTGAGTCCATGACATCGCCCCAAGAAGTGGACATCCTCCGAAATGTTGCTACCAGATCGGATGAAAGAATTGTTTTTTCAAGTTCTGTTTTTGCCTGAAGGATATTAAAGCCTATCGGGTATTCGGAATCGGAGGGGTCAAAAAGTATTACATCACTGGTTCTTGATTCGGGAACATTGGCAATGACGTCGTCAATCAGATCGCCGTGAGGATCGATCACACACAACCCCTCGCCGTTCTCCATATCCTGTTTGATAAGATTAAGTAAAAGAGTGGACTTGCCGGAACCCGAACTTCCAATGACGTGAATGTGTCTTGTTCTTTGATCGCTCGAAAGCGTAACTTCTCTTACTTGATCCTGATGAACATTTTTACCCAATACTAAAGTTTGACCTAACGCCACGTTTGGAGATGCTTTTGTTTTCTCAGATTGCCTGACGAGCTTACTTGATTGAAGAGACTGGGACGGCGGGTGGACAAGAGAAACAAGCTCTTCGGAATTCAGAAGCATCCCGCATCTGAACGATTGGCGATTTAGCAATGCCTGCTCGTGATACTCAAAGTCATACCCATCGTTAGAAAGCGGTATCAGTTCATTTGCGGATGGCTTTGCCAGTTGTGCCAGACCGCCGCCCATGTTTCGCAGGATCTGCATCGAGCGGTCATCATACGAGCTTTTCGCCGCCACCCGAATGACCACTGCAAAAAGCGGTGAACCGAACTTCTGTTTGGCCAAAGATTTGATGTCTGGTAAATAATCGAAAAACCCAGTTCCTTCAAAACAGCCTATGGTTTCTATAACTTCCTTCGGCCAGTCGGACTTGGCTTTTTGCAACAGAACTTGCAATACAGCAGTTTCGTTTTGTTTAAGATTCGACATCGCGCCAACGATCGCGATAAGAGGATCCGTTTCAAAGTTCTGAATTGGGGAAAGCGGCAACATGAATTCCTCGGATAATCCGAAATCTACTATTACCGGGCAGTCTCCGCCGTTAAGCCAACTGTCGGAATGATTATCGTCGCTAGTTACCGTTAAAAAACTGCATCCATGCAGATGAGCTTCAAGTTGCTGCCTCAGTTGCGAAGCATCGTCTTTAGTCGCCGCGAACTGAATAGAGATTTGCTCTGCATTGCCTATGACCTCGAAACTAATCGGATGCGACGAATATGAAAGACTCAACAATAACTGTTCAGAGACTGATTTCGAGACCTTAAGATCGTTTGGAAGAACCAGTCGAATCTCCTCGAAGTCCTGTTGGTAATAACCGCAAAACTCCGGTTCATCCGCTTCGGCTATGTATTCTTCATATTTCCTTAATTCAGACTTTTTTTGGACAAGAGCATTCCCGTTATTTAATTTACCCGAACCACCGTCAAACAGTCTGCTAAAGAAAGTCGATATACGGCCATCATCCGTGGCAGGATCATCTTTCGGTTCAAAAAAATAGAACGGGCGGAACGGCGGTTCGAGATCAACAGGAAAGTCGTAGACCTGCCAGCCTCGTCCTCGCCGTTCCCAATCGTAGAACTGCCTCGAAATGGATTCGTCTCTTGTCTCGGACAGACTTTGATCGTAAAGAATTAGTGAATCGTTCATTGTGTGTTTAAAGCAATTCTTTGCTTCAAGCTTGCCGGAAGAATTCACGCATGACCGGCTTTCGTTCGGCCTCGGACAGTGCTTTGATCCCTGTCGTTGAAACCATTGAATCCACGACCTCCATCACAGCCGAATGGGTTGCTGTCTGAAACATCGTCACCGTATCGACGCGGTAGTATGTCCACGGTTTGACCATAGCTTTGGCAATAGTCGAAAGGATGGGAAAGGGGGCGAACATTGAAGCAAGGCAGCCGTCAGGCGGCTGGAGCAGCCACCATGACACAAAGAATCCGTTGCCGAATGGTGCTCCGCAGATAGCAAAATAGAATTCCTTTTTGCAGTAGATACGGAGATATTCCCGTTTTGCGGAAAGGAAATGACCTTCTTTGAACGTAACCTTACCGATGGTCGAATCGGGAATCTGTCGTTTCTGAATTGCCAGCGCGACAGACTCATAAAACTTCTGCGGCGAATACTGAAACCCTTCTATCAGGGTACTCCAATGAGATATTACCTCTGTTGTGGATGCCATAATTTTCTCTCCTTTGGTTTAGGGACTTTATAAAGCCGTAGGAAAACGATCGAGGGAAAAAAGAACATAATTTTTTGTTAGACAAAAACATCCCGTTCATGATTGAGCGGGCTTTGCATTAGAAATCGAATGTAAAAGCGGTGCTTTCGCTGATGAAAAGCACCGGCTGTTAAGAAAGTTTCGCCATTGACACCCGTTTATTTGCTAATCTCAAAAAGAGCCGCGGCCGTCAGACTATGTCGAACAATATTCGGCTCGAGTTCAAATGCGATATTCAGAATGGAGCGTTTGGTTTCAGCACCGCGAAGGGGAGCAACGGCGTGCAAGCATCTATCCGCTCTCAACAGGTAAGCATCACCCGTTACATGTGTTTTAACTTGGACCAAATTCAACGCTTTGAGTTTGTTAACCAGTGGCAATACATTCTCTTCCGGCTCACGCTCGAAAATATGCGCTATTTCGTGCCAATCTGTCACAACTTCAAGAAAACCGCCGAGTTCAGGTGCAGGCGTTTCTAGTATTACAATCAAGGCTATTGGAGGATCGTCTAAATGGTGTCCGTGAGTTTGTCCTTCACCGTTCAACCATGTTGAGACCATCCATTCATTTTCGTCATGATTGTCGAAAAGATAACTCCCGACAATTCCCGAAAGAATCGAGCGTAATTCCGGATTTCCGTAAAAATCTCGCAACAGGCCTGAAACTTCTCCGATCTCTCTGCCGCCCAGTGTCGTCATTACGCGGGGTGTTTCATAACCGCTCATGACAAAATTACGTTGAGTAGCCATTGCCGATAGTCTTTGAACCTCCTTTTTCAATAAATTGAACGTTGGCGGCGCGATCAATCCCGCGAGTTTGACGTAGCCGTATCTGCTAAAAGCCAGATGGAGCGAGTTAACTACCTTTGAATCAAAATAGTCTGCCCCAAAATTAAATTGTTTATCACCCTCATTTTGTTTTTCGGTTCTCATTGATTTACTCCTTGATCCAGATACTTCGTGAGAGACAACCGACATCTCGAATTTGCAAGTGAAAGGTTTCTTTGCGACAATCTCTGGTCAAAACAAGCAATCACCCGAACTTGTCACGCCGCTTGCTTTTCACTCCTGGAGTATCAGGTAAAGCGCCGTAATTAATCTTTTGCGAATTCTCCTAATTTCGCGCGCAACCTTCGCAAAATCTTCGCAGCCGTTATGATTACCGAAAAAGAAGGAATATATAGGGTCGGTGGGCTTAAATTCCTGGATACTAGACGACGAGAAGTATTCCTTAATGACAAGGTCTTAGTTTTGTCGAAACAACGCTTCGACTTTCTTCTATATTTCGTTAAACACCGTGATCGAAATATAGGAAAAGAAGAATTGCTGCGAGAGCTATGGCCGGGGGTTTTTGTAGAGGAAGGGCGAATAACGACGATAGTTAGTGATCTGCGTCGTATCATTGGATACCAAGTAATACTAACTGCGTCAAAAGTTGGATATCGCTTTAATCCTGCCTTTTTTTTCAATGCTGATAATATGCCCTGCCCGTGGATGGGGTTTAGACAATATACTGAGGACAAGGAGCATTTATTTTTCGGGCGCGATGACGACGCAGCTAGAATTATCGAAAAACTTCGAGTCAATCCACGTCTGCTCACATTAATTGGTCCTTCGGGGGTTGGGAAAACATCACTAATAAGAGCAGGATTAATTCCTAGACTCCGGGCCGGTGAGATGGAAGACAGTAGTGACTGGGAATATATCGCATTGCGTCCGACGCGGAACCCGCTGTTAGAACTATCAATAAAAGTTGCTCTGGCAAAACGCCGACTTGAGAATTCGACGGACGAAATAGAGCCTGAAGTTGATCGAATCCGGGCCGGTCTTGAGAATGATCCGAAGTCGATTATTAAAGAACTCACTGGACTGCCAAAGAAATTATTCTTGTTTGTCGATCAAGTCGAAGAGCTTTTATCAAAAGACACGGTTAATGCAGAGATTTTCGTTCATTCACTTCTAGAGCTTTCAAAGAATGAAGAAATAACCACAGCGACCGTCCTAAACTTAAGAGACAGCTTTCATCAGCCGCTCTCAAAATTCAAAGAGTTGTATTCCACTCTGACTGAAAATTTGGTTCATATCGATGAGTTGACAAAGAGCCAGTTGAAAAGGGTAATAGACGAGCCCGCAAGTCATGCACATCTACTTTTGGATGATGGTCTGTCGGAGCATATTGTAGACGACCTTTTGAGCGACGAAAGTCCCCATTTAGGAGCCTTGCCTTTACTTTCAAACTTTTTGGTAGAACTCTTTGAACGCAGAGAAGACAATCGAATTACTCTTAATCAGTATCGCTCAATCGGAGGAGTAAGAACCTCCATTGCCAGACATGCTGATAGTTTTTACGAATCCCTTACCCCTGAACAACAACTTATTGCGGAAAGACTCTTGATTCTACTCTCTGAAGTCGGTGAGAGACCGGAGTTGGATACGTGTAAACCTGTAAATGAGGCAACAATTTTGAGTCTGTTTCAAAACCAAGAAGCAGGGGTTCAAGAAATTATTCAAAAACTCATTGAACAAAGGTTGCTTGTAAGGTGGGAAGACCCGGAGAGCACCATTGAATTGCCCCATGCTTCACTGATTAAGAATTGGCCCAGAATGCAGCGGTTGTTGGCTGAAAAACGAAGTTCCATTACAAGAGGAGACAGAATAAAAAGAAGAACAGTATCTTGGTTGGAAAGTGGCAGGTCACCAGACGACTTATTAAAAGGATCTCAACTTCAAACAGCTATTGAGCTTTACGATCAGTACGAGTCTTATATTGGAGATCAGGAAAAAGATTTTTATAAAGCCTCGGTAGACGCAAAAACCAAAGAAGACAAGGAAAAAAGGCGAAGGAAGGCATTAGTGATTGTGCTTAGCATATCGCTGGCCTGCGCCCTTTTGACTATTCCTTACATTAACTGGATAACCAATAAGTCTCGCGTTGCAAAAACAACAGCTACGGCTGCTCGGGCGGCCTTGGATAATGATCCGGGGGCTGCTTTGAAACTTGCAGTTCAGGCAATAGATGGAGACGAATCGGAAGAAACAATTGCTGTTCTTCGTGCAGCAATTGCCGGCTCGCACCTTCGGATGTCATTGAGGGGGCATAACGAGACGTTGACATCCGTTGCGGTATCAAATGACGGCCAACTCCTTGTAACAGCAAGTAGGGATGATACGGCAAGGATTTGGGAGGTGACGGGAAATCTACGACATAAACTTGAAGGCCACTTAGATAATGTGGAATCAGCCTCCTTCAGCCCCGATGGGCAGTATGTTGCGACGGCCAGCAGCGATAAAACCATTCGTATTTGGAATGTATCTGACGGTAAAGAGATTAGTAAGTTGGAAGATTACTCTCAGGGCTTCAATAACGTTACGTTTAGCTCCGACGGAAGGCTAGTTTTGGCAGCTGGAGAACGTGGGTCCGCCGTCGTTTGGGATTATACCGTAAGTAAAAAGGCATCTTTTATTTTGGAACACGGGACAGATTTTGGGTTGAATTCTGCGGTTTTCAGTCCCGACACTAAATTGGTCGCGACGGCTAGTGGAGACAAAACCGCGATAATTTGGGATGTCGCAACTCAAAAACGACTAAAGATTCTTGAGCATACGGACTCCGTTTTGAACTTAGCGTTCGGCCGGGACGGAAGTGTTCTAGTCACTGCTGGTAAAGATGGGATCGCCAGAATCTGGAACGTTGCGGACGGGAGTCTCAAACACGAACTCAAAGGACACAATGGGCAAGTTAATTGTGCTACGTTCGATCAAACAGGTGAACGATTGGTAACAGCAAGTATGGATGCGACGGCAATCATATGGGATTGGCGTACTGGAAAAAAACTTCTTTCACTGAAAGGCCATGCGGTGACCTTGACAAGTGCGGTTTTCAGCCCGGACGGGCGATTTGTTTATACTTCCAGCGCTGATTCGGAGGCTCGGGTTTGGGAGGTCCGTGAAAATTTGCAACAAGAAGATATTCAGGGTCACCAACAGGCGGTAAATGAAATTTCATTTAATTTTAAAGGGGACATGTTTTTAACCGCAAGTAATGATAAAAACGTCAATATTTGGAAAAGCGGTTCAAAAGAGATTATTAAAACATTTCCACATACATCTGCAATTTTAAGTGCAAAATTTAGTCCCAACGGTGAATTCATTGCAACGGCCACTGAAACCGGGGAGATTTTCCTTTGGGAAGTCGAGTCTGGAAAGAAAAGAGAATTTCCTGGCCACACGAGCCCCGTCTCGTCCGTGGCCTTTGATCCAACAGGCGATCTTCTTGCGTCAGGCGACAAAGGCGGCTTTGTTAAAATATGGAAGATTTCTACGGGCAAACAATTAGTCTCCTTCGACCAAACAAATGGACGCAAGAATGGAGCGTTTACGGGGGTTTCTTTTAATAAAACCGGCGATGTTCTCGCGGCCAGTAATGAAGACAGAGTTGTCAGATTTTGGAATGTATATTCTTACGATGCTCTTCCTACTTGGAAACTTGGTACAGGGAGTGTGAACAATGTTTCATTCGGTATAAACAATAATGTTTTGATTTCTTGTTTTGATAAATCGGTGCGTGTTTGGAATAGAAATGAGGGCAAAGAAATAAAAACATTCCTCGGACATTCCGCTCCAGTGAATCAAGCGGAATATAGCCCGGACGGCAAGTTTATTGTGTCTGGGGCCGAAGATAATACGCTTAGGATATGGTCGTCGCATCTTGAACGTGAGTTGTATAGAATTGACGGTTCCGTAGCTCTTAATATTAGCAGGCAGAATATGACGAATGACTCAGTACTTTCCGTATCATTTAGCCCGAATGGCCGGGATATAGTCTTTTCTTATCAACACGGGTTAGTGAGAATCATTCGTTGTCCTGTGTGTTCTGTCGATATGCAAGAACTGATCGATATTGCTATGGCGCGACTTCCACAGGAAGTTGAGTTTTAAGAGCGGAGTATCCACAGTGTCGAGATTGCAGGCTAGACTTTTTAACTCAGAAATTAAGAAAGGCGGCACGAGAGGTCGCGTACAGCCTTTATTAAGTTTCATTTCCCTTCGTCTCCAATAGTTTTCCAAACTGCATAGAAAATGAAGATTCCTGTTAAAGCAAGCCCGACGAGGAAATAGCCCCTACCACTAAATAGGGCGATCAAGACGCCTAGGACGGACAGTATAAGAAACGGAAGAAATCGAGACAAGCGTATTCGGTCCATTAAACTCCTCCTGAATGATTGTTTGTGTGTCACGCTTTGAATACTCAAAGCGTGACGCCCATCAACCAAAATAAGAGGATTGATAAAGAGCTAGTACTATTACGTCTGCTTGGGCAGTGTAGCAAACAGGAAGAATGCGTCAAGGGCCAGGCTAAAAATTTAACTAAGGGCATTTTACCGTTGATAGGTGTATGAAATTACCGTAACCGGTAATTTTCCCCGCGTATTTTTGTTTGCAATTGTTTCGCTTTAGATGGAAAGCACTCACCGCGCTGTGGATAGCCAGTAAGAAATAGGGCACAAAATCGTAGACTTTTCTATATATTTTCAGCCTACTTAGACCACTGAAGAGTTGTTACGATTTAATTATGTGCAATTAACCGCAAAACAAAAATGAAAACAAACACGAATAGCCTACCTCCAAACAATCTTTTGCAGGCAAGAAAAAGAGCCGGACTGGAAAGAAAACAAGTTGCCTTCCTGCTTACTAGGAAAACAAATAATGAAATCTCGATATATGAAAGAGGGGGCTATCTGCCAAATCTGCAAACTGCGCTAAAACTGGAGGCAATTTACCGGACGCCTATAAGACTTCTTTTTCAGGGACTGTTCGAACAATGCCGTCGGGAGATCGGTGAGCGGAGAAAAAAGGACAATCAATTACTGCCGAGAGAGGAATGGTTTCCGACGCACGCGGAAAAACTCACACAGGAAGAATTCTGTTTCTATGCCGAAATTCTCAAGACTCATGTGCCAAGCTCAATGGAACTCGAACTTATACAAAACCATACCGTTTCTCTGATAAATATATCAAGCGATTACAAGAATGACCGATTACCATTTGCCGACAAAGATCAATCTAATTCTTCACCCGCATGACACAACATCACCCTGTGGTTCTTGGCATTGATCCGGGAGCCAGACAGATCGGCGTGGCCGTCTTCAATGGCAAGGAATTGATTTTTTACGGCTTGAAATCGATCAAAAAGACGACGGAGGCCGACACCCTTCGTAAGCTGAGGAAAGTCCTTGCAAAACTGATCGAAAGTTATCGAATCGAATACATTGCCATAGAAAAGACCGTCTATGTTCAGCAGCAGCGATCGTTTGTTAAAAATGTCTATGAAGAGACATTAGCTTATTTTCAAACACAAAACTTCCAAGTCTTTGAGAACGAACCAAAATTTATCCGCCAAACAATTTGCCGAAGCGAAAAGCCGACTAAGCGAAATACAGCCTTAACAATCATCCAGAGCTACCCTGAGCTTGAGCGCTATTTCAATGTGCCGAAGATCTGGCAGAAGCGCTATTACTCTCAACTGTTCGATGCTATTGCGGCCGGTTTGGTCTGTGCGACGGAACTTAACAAGGTCAATACACTCTTACCAGAAAGTGTTGATAAAAATTGAAAGTAACAATCCATGAAGCCGGAACAAAAGTTAAAATTATCGAAAACCCAAGATCTGAATTCCGGCCTTGTTCCCGAAAATCGATCCGAAGCCGAAGAAACGATCAAACGGTACGTTGATCTCGTATGGAGAATATACCGGCGTCTTCGACGTGAGAATCCAAAAAAATTGACGAAAATCCTTTTAAACGCTAGGTTTAAACGTCCCCGCAGTTAGCTTAACCCTTCCCTTAAATGTCCAGCAAAAGTTATTTTTCCTATATCCGTGTCTCCACGCAGAGACAGGGACAACTTGGTACGTCCCTTTCCGAACAAGAAGCTGCTATCGAAGGATATGCACGCCGTTTTGGTTTGCATATATCAAGGCAATTTGAGGAGCGGGAAACTGCCGCTAAACAGGGCCGTCCTGTGTTTTTGGATATGCTTCAGGAATTGCGGAAAGGCAATGCGGCAGGATTGATTATCCATAAGATCGATCGCAGCGCCAGAAACCTCAAGGACTGGGCCGATCTCGGAAATTTAATTGACAAAGGGGTCGAAGTTCATTTCGCCAACGAGAGTCTTGACCTCAACTCACGGGGCGGCCGGTTGTCGGCTGATATTCAGGCGGTGGTCGCCTCAGACTATATCCGAAATCTCCGCGAGGAAACAAAGAAGGGTATTTATGGAAGGCTTAGGCAGGGACTATACCCGTTTCCCGCGAGAGTCGGTTATCTCGACACGGGAAAAGGGAAACCGAAATGTATCGATCCGATTCAGGGGCCACTCGTAAAGAAAGCGTTCGAGCTTTACGCTACTGGTAATTATGGCCTCAACGCCTTAGTGGAAAAGATGTACGAACTTGGTTTGCGAAACAAAAATGCCCGGAAGATCACCCGTAACGGTTTGGTATGCATACTAAAGAATCTATTTTATGTCGGTTTGATAAAGATCAATGTCACAAACGAAATATTTTCCGGCATCCACGAACCGATCATTACCAAGAGTTTATATGATGATGTGCAGAATGTATTTGCCGGCAAGCGGATCAGGAAAAAGCTTCGACACTTCTATATCTTTCGCCGCGTGATTTCCTGCGGGCTATGTGGTTATCTGCTGATCGCGGAGCGGCAGAAAGGAAATATCTATTATCGTTGTCATACAAAGGAGTGCGGTCAAAAAACCATTCGTGAAGAAATAATCGAGAACGAATTGATTAAGGTCTTTGGGCGTCTTCAGCTTACGGATGAAGAATATCAATGTCTCAAGGCCGAAGCGGAACTTCTGATAAAGGAAGAACCGGAACGAATTGAAGCGGTTAAGAAACAATTGCAAAGGGACCTGTCGCAAATAAGCCCTCGTCTAGCAAAACTGGCCGACGCTTATGTTGACGGAATCTTCGATAAAGAGACCTACCTTTCAAAGAAGAACGAAATGATTATCAAACAACAGGAAATCAACGAAAAGTTAAAGCTGGAAAACGCTGGTGAAGCTCGTTTTATTGAACAGCTTCAAGAATTCCTCGAACTGCTAAAATCCGTTTATTTAAGCTATAAATTAGGTAACCCCAGCGAAAAACGGGATATGGTCCAAATCACAACCTCGAACTTCACCATTGAGGGTAAAACCCTCTCAATTAAACTAAAAAAACCGTTTCAAACGGTTCTTGAACGCGAGGTTGTCCCCGCTGGTAGCGCAAGACTAGCAACCACTCGAACGAAGTTCTCTTTAGTAAGCCAGTTGATGAAATATTTTAAGGAAGTTGAAACTCTGATAGAGGAACAGAGTGATCAAGGATTAGCTCTCTTGCCTTAAAGTATTTTAAGACATCACTTTCAACATCAAAGCCGATCCACCCGCCTTCTGAATCATAATGTAGGTCAACTGCAGCAGTGTTGTCTATTAGCCAGAAGTCCTTCAGGCTTATATTCAATTTATCGAAACTGTCCCCAGTAATTAGCCGAATATCATCACCGTACTGGATCGTCTTTTTGAAGATTTCCATTTCCATTTCTTTGTACGGAGTGAGAGGAAACCTGATTAAGTTAACTCTTTGCATGTTTATTCCAGCAGCTTTTTTGTCTGCAATATAGTTCCACCAATCCTGCATATATTCATCTGCAATTCGATGTTCATTTTTCCATGTTTCCCACAATTCTTTTTCTGAGTTCACTGAAAACGATTGAAGATATTCAAACCGAAAGAGAGACTGTTTAGCTTGATTTAGGGTTTCGAGAAGGGTCATCAAATTGTCGTTAGTTTTTGGATCGAAAAGATTCAATTACAAATCCAATTACAATCAAAAAGACTATTGCGAGCGGTAAAGATACTATTCCAAAAAAAGAAACTTTCAAAAGTACTTGTCCTGCCCACCCGATTTCTTCTGCGTTTGAAGTAAGGACAAGTAATGGGTATGCAAAGCTCATTATTCCTATGAGCAAAGAACTGTTGATGACTTTAAACCAGCCTTCGGTTAAATATTTATTTCCTATTTGAATCAAGATATATACCAATAAGTAAATCGCTGCTACTGATCCATATATCAACTCTAAATCAGGTTTATCAAAATCATTTTTGCTCATAAATAGTGACAGTATGGTTGAGAAGAATATTGCAATGACAATTGCAAATTCTGTTCTTTTTTCAATTTTGTTGATTAGTACGTTTTCCATGATTGTTAAATTATTCACAAGCGATTCCATCACCATCTCTATCGAGGTCATATATATCGACACCTATCACAGTCGTTTTCCCTGTATATGCAGGACCATTTCCAGATCCACTTGCACAGTCTACGTCGGAAGCAATTGGTACGCAGCCTGAGTAGTTCGGGTCGCAAGACGATTTAGGTTTAGGTGGGACAGTCTTTGGAGTTTCTACTTTTGGTTTAACGGTGGGAGCAGGAATAGTCGTAACCACAGTTTCCGAAACAGGGGATGGAGTATTATTTAAACTCGAGGATAAGTCTGACTGAGTAGTGGAAGAATTATCCTCTTCTCTCAAAGTTTCTAGAGAGTCTGATAATCCGTTTGGCTGAGCGCTAATTTCTTCAGTGGGGCTGCCGCTTTCTTGAACCTGCTGGATGATTTGCTCAGAATTTGTACCATCTAATTTAGACAGAGCAAATAATCCAATAAGAGCGATAGGTATAATGAAGCGTTTTCTCTTATACCAGGATTGTGGTTGGTCCATTGAGGGAGCTTAATTGTCTTTATCTTACTCCTCTCACAGAATCCCGCAAGATTAAGCGCGCGCACCGAAAAGTTCATGAATTTTCAGCCTACCGCACTCATAGCTTTCCAGATAAGCTGAAAGTACTGATCGATCAGAAATCAGACAATTAAATATAAGGAATCAAGACTATGCTTATAGATGAATACGAAGGTGGCACCTTCCTTGATTGTCCCGAGTGCAGATTCACTGTTTTAGTGGCCCACTCTCATGACAACATTCAACTTCTTCATCGCAAGCTCCAAAGTGAGCGAGAGATGGAAGAAGAAGCCTAATTGATCCTCCGCTAGCGCTACCACTATATCCTAGGTAAAATTGAGCAACAAAAAACACCACGAGTGTGTGATGCTTTTTGTGGTAGACCAAAGGGTGGCTCGGCTCGAACTGTTTCCGCATTGGTACGCCAGATTCTCAAAGTGCTTACCCAGAAAAAGTTCGATTTCAATATAGTTGGCTCCAATAGGAGTCGATCATAATTACACTTTACGCATTACTAATTAATCAATTTCTTGTATAATCCGAACACCATTATCCCCATGAAGAGTATTCCATTTTGCTATAATGAATATATGAGTGAATCTAATCTGGTAGACCAATTAGTCCAAATAGGATTCCCGTTAGCTCGAAACAAAACCGAAACAATCAAGTGGGCGCGAGAAGTGCGGTCCATTAAGAATAGAGCAGACCTAATCTATTTTGAGCGGAAGGATGATGCCATCATCAGTCTTTTTGCTATTGAAGCAAAATTGCACGACTGGCGTACTGCTCTGCGACAGGCCTATAGAAACAAGCTCTTCGCTGACAAGACGTTTGTCGCCCTCCCAGAGCAATTTTCTAAATCAGCAATTGCTAACATCATTGAATTCCGAAGAGTATCCGTTGGGCTAATTTTAGTTGGGAGTAGTTCAGTAAGAATTGTGTATAACCCCCCGATTAATAAGTCCCATTCAAATTTGCATGTTGAGAAAGTTCACAAGAGTCTTTTGGCGATGAGTTTATAGGAACTTGAGCCATGCTCTTAGGTGGGCTTGCTTGAATTCGATATTGCTAAATCTATTTTCTTCTACAAGCGTGTTTAATACACGCTTTTTGAATGCGGCAGAGCCACCCTTCTTAATTCTATCAACCTCCTCTGGGAAAACATTGACGAAATGCTTCCGTCGTTCAGTTCGTGTCCAAAGGTGTAATTTCCCTCGTTTTGTAAGATTCTCTGTGCAAGCGGTGCAAGGGCAATTTGTAGCCACCTTACCAGAAGCACTGCCTCGTAAGCTCGTTACGTTGTCTGTACTTAAGGTTGTCAAAAACCGTGGAACATATATTCCATCGGGGCGGTTAGCACGCTTTGGTTTGACCCTCCGATGTGTTAATACGTTCAGTTTGGGATAGGTAGTTGCAATTAAACCATGGACCCCTTCAGGTAACAGTGGCAAAACGGACAAGTCTCCATCAAAATATAAAGCCCGTTCGTCCTTGGTCCAGGATCCTATAAAGTCTTTTATTGCGTTCAAATGCCTAAAGTCCAAAGTAGAATTATGTGACGATACAGATATGCGTAAGATGACGCCATCTACATCAACCGCGGCATATGCATTTTTGATGTCTTTAAGTTGTGGCGATAGAAGTACACTTTCATCTAAATCGATCACACATAGTAGAGGTTTCGAAACCGCTAGTTCTGTTTTCCACTTAACGGCCGTCCGTATCGAATTTATATTATTGCCCAAAACAGTTGTGTCGAGGGGATTACAGAGTTCTGCCCCGGGTACGATAAGAGCAGTAACATCAAATTGATGTTGGCGCATAAGCTGTGATTCGATTGTAGCTTTATCATCGAAAGGCTGCTCCCATAAAAGATTATTCACAAACAGCTTCTTTCCAAAGATGGGATCTTTATCGGAAATCCAATATATTCCACACTTGGTGCCCTGATCATTAAGTTCGGGGACGATCGCTCTGTATTCACCTTTTGGCTTAGTTTCGAACAGATAAACTGGCAAATCTTTCTCTGGCAACTCATCTCCGTCAAGGATTTTTATCGCTGTGGATGGCATTATGCGGTCAGCAGCATTTTTGGATATCAATCGTTGGATAAGATCCGACAAAGATGGGTCGGCGCCAGGTATTAAAGACCGGATTGGCTCGGGAACATTGTTGAGAATTTCAGCTGAAGATTTAAAGTAGGTTCCTAAATCCTTCCCTGTAATTGCAGAATAAAGAACAGCCCCGATCCCGTACATATCGGAAAGAATCGTTAGTTGTTGCAAGCCTAAATCGGTAGGGTTGAATAAATAACTAAGCACCTCGGGTGGAATGAATCGCCGAGCAGGGAATATCTTTTCATTGCGCATCTTCTTTAGGAAGCGTGAAGCGCCGAAGTCAACCAAATAGTAGTTACCGTCGCTAGCAGCAATAATGTTTGCTGGTTTGATATCTAGGTGTAGTGCGTCAGCAAGCTCCAATTCCTTGGCGACATTAAACAAGCACGATGCTAATGTTTTAACTTCGCCTTCGGTAAGAGAGCCTTCGTTTTTTATTTTATCTTCAAGATCGCTACCTTCAATAAAAGGTTGGATGACTACATGTCGATTACCAATAATGTCCGAGAATACAGGCTGCACTACATAAGGACTGGAGACCTTTTCAAGGATCGCTTTTTCTTGGTTAGGTAACTCAGTTACCCCCGTGCCAATTTCCTTTATTTTACAAAAGAACTGTTTACCGCTATCTGTTATTGCTTTGAACTTCTCGCCATCCATCCCGCGATGAATTTTGGTTACCGAAGTTACACCTTCTTTTAGCGCTTGCTGGATCAATCTTCGAAAGAACTCTGGTTTGGGCATTTAATTATGGGTGAATTAGACTATAAAACAGACTCCTATTATTAGAGCCTCAAGGTAATTGTACTCCTAAAAAAGATTCAATCAAGTGTCATCTCAGTTAGGAAAAATGCAAAAAGCCGAGCAATTGACTGATTGATTTTCCAATAGCGACATGGGCTCAAGAATGTCGGCTGGCGAGGTCTTTTAATTCTTCTTCATTTAAAACAGCTAGCGCTGTGTGTGGCGATTTTTTATTTCCCTTTCATCTTTTCTTGCCATGCTTTTTCTATGAAAGATTTTCGCATGCAGGATATTCCTTGGGATTTCAGTGAGGATGATATTGCTAAAATGTTTCCTGGCCTCCCACCTGAACATAGAGCCAAAGCTGCAGAAAACTATTCTGGGTATTTGAGTGTGATTGCAAAGATTTATGATCGACTGAAAGCAGAAGGTAAGTGGGACGAAGTGAAATTACGTATCAATTACGAGAAACGAAATCGAAACAAGCACGAGTCGCAAAACGAAATTCCTAATTCTGAAGAAAAACGACGACACCTCAACCCCCATCGGGGAATCGAACGAATCCACCTCTTAATTATGCGGTGGTTCCCACAAACTTACTTTTAATGTTGTACTGCGAAGTTCGAGGTCATTTATAAATAGCGACACGACGACAAAATTCCTTAGTAATAAAACAAAAAAACCCTCACCCCATAGGGGAAGGATCCTTACTTTTTACTTTTGGTAGCCCAAGACTAGCAACCACTCGAATGAAGTTCGCTTTAATAAGCCAGTTGCTGAAATATTTTAAAGCTGAGACCAAAAATAATGATATGGGCTTATTGCCTTAGTTATATTGTGTGAGGCTACAGAATGCGCCGGGAAGGTATCCGTTTAAGCGTGTCTAATAGCGCTATCGCTTCAAAAGACATTCTAGTTTCTCTTATTTTTAATTTCATTGATTCATCAGATCATCGGAACGCGTTTGTTCATCTAAGTTGTGAACAAAGTTCCGACCACTATCAGGGCAATTTCACCGCTAAAATTCGTTTCGGTAAGTAATTTTCCTATAGGGCTAATTGTCTGTCGGAATTTTTTTCCGATGGTCTGCGGATGAAGTCTTGTTTTCAGGGTCGAGGGGAGTCAACCAAAGCCTGTCGAAAAAAGAGTAGTTATTGGACAGGTGGGGGAATCCTTGTTAATGTGAGGGGGTTGAAGCCAAACCCAAACATCCTGGAGATCCAGACCATTTCTGAGAAAGAGCGAATTACCCATGAATACGGAGACTTCATTAGAGCGTATAAAAGTCGGCTGGGGTGAATCTATATATATTCTGTGCCGCGATTGGGTGGGGTCGTAAGATTGATATGGACACTCTTGAAGCCGTCGATTGGAATCTCGAGCCTAAGGATCTTACGTATGATTAGATTGAGAAAGGCGTCTCCCATGCGATGTAATAGCGCCGTTGATAATAGGACACGATTCAAAGTATTATCAACGATACCGTTGTTAATAGTACGTAGGCATAAGGGCAACCTGTAGATTAGTGGAATTGCCGCAGGAAATCTCGCAACGTCTCAAGAAGATGCTGTCGATCATGAACTTAAATTTCGGGGCGTTCGACTTAATCAAAGATGAGACTGGCATCTATTATTTTATAGAGGTAAATCCCAACGGACAGTATTACTGGATCGAACTAATAACAGGAGCACCTCTAACCGAGGCAATGGTTTCTTTGATTTTGCGGTTATCGGAATCGTAGTTGGGAACAAAACTTCCTTGTCAGTGTCTAAAGACAAGTACGCTATTTAATTTTCAGTAATGCAACCATAGTTTTCGTTGACGTATCTATGGACATTACAAAACTCTTACGGAACTTCCGTCCTGATTGACAGGTAGAGTTCTTGTGGTAACATCAGTTCACTCGCGAGCAAGGGACATAAGAAATTATTTTTGAAACGGATAAAAATCGGTCGTTTCGTTGTGAAAACCCCTGTTACGAATCAATAAGGCCTGATTACTCAGAGAATTTCTTGGCTACGACCTTCCGGTTGCTCCTAGCCATAATCGTTTACTTGCTTACTTGGAATATAGTGTCTGGAGAACTCGAATGCCCACTTTCTGTCGCAATGTTGCTTTCGCCCGAATTTTTGCTAACACGATTGCTTTTCGTATCGTGCCCGTCTTTGTGATGGTGGCGTTGTTGTCACCAGCCTTTTTCATTCTATTTTCAGGTACTGCTGAGGCAAGCGGAAGGAAACCTCGAAAGTCCGCCGCCGCACCGCCATCGGCGCCGCCCGAACCGTTTATCATCGGCGCACAGCGGTCGAATCCGATCCTAACGATTCTTGCGGTCGAAGCCTTCGCCTCGATCAAGACATCGGTTCTCGCTATGTTCGCAGCGGCTCCAAAGGCGGAAACACGAGTGGTAGCGAGTGTGCCAGACCAGACAGAAGTTCCGCCACCGCCGCAGCCTGCATCAATAGTGGATTTCGACTTTGATAACGACGGCAAGACAGATATTGGTAGGTGGAAGCCGGGGACGAGCGAGTTTGAGATCGATCCGAGCGGCGGCGGTTCCAACCTTGTCTATGACATTGGTTCATTGACCTCGAAATTTGTTCCCGGTGATTTCAATGGCGACGGCAGCGTTGACGCGGCTGTTTTCGATTCCGGTACATGGACATATAAAACAAGCACGACCGCAACCGCCATAAACATTTCGCTTGGGCAAAGTGGCGACATTCCTGTTCCCGCAAATTACGACGGCAACGGCGCGACTGATGCTGCCGTGTTCCGTCCGTCGAACGGTACTTGGTATGTCAAACAAAGCTCAACGGGCAACACTGTTTCGATTGCGTTCGGGACGACGGGCGATATTCCGGTTGTGGGCGACTATGACGGTGACGGGCTTGCGGACTTTGCGGTGTTTCGTCCATCGAGCGGTTACTGGCATGTTCAGGGAAGCACATCGGGGTATTCTACTTTTCCTTGGGGCCTTTCCTCGGATGTTCCGGCACCGGCCGATTTCGACGGCGACGGCAAGACCGACCCGGCGGTCTATCGAAGCTCGACCGGAACGTGGTACGCATTAAAAAGCAGCACGGCTTACGCGACCCACGAAACGAAGGTCTGGGGCAGTTTTGGAGACCAGCCGGTTCCGGGCGATTACGACGGCGACAACAAGGCCGATTTTGCGGTCTGGCGTCCGACGACCGGGGTTTGGTATATCGCCAAAAGCAGCGGTGGACATGAATATCATACATTGGGTGTGCCGGGTGACCGTGCAGTTTCGTCGGCCTATGTAAAACAGATCGGTGGCGAGGTTGCTCCGTATGATCTCGCAAAGGCTCGTCTAAGCCCAAAGAACGCCACCGGCGGAACAGACCTTTATTCGCAGAATTTCTCTTGGGGAACATCGCTTGTAGGCTTGCCCGGTCGTGCCGGTTTGAACGCCGGTTTCGGGATGAGCTATAACTCGCTCGTCTGGACGAAAGAGGGGAGCAATGTTCATTTCGACACAAACTATGACAACATCAGCCCCGGTTTCCGCTTCGGTTTCCCAACCATCGAGGCACCGTATTATATCGAGGGCGGCGGTGGTGGTGAGACCTCGGATCCATATTTCGCGTACGTAATGGTTTCTCCATCGGGTGCAAGAACCGAGTTTCGACAAGTCGGTGCGTCCGAACTTTTTGAAACCGCCGATTCCAGCTATCTCCAGCTTGAGACCGCAAGCTCACCCGACCCGAACACTCCTGTCGAAGAGATCGCCCTAACCGTTCGCGGCACCGACGGAACACAGATGAGCTACATCTGGATCGCCGGAGCATTTCGCTGCACGCGGATTTTAGACCGCAACGGCAACTACATCACCATCGACAACAGCGAATACGGCCAACTCACAAAAGTAACCGATACCCTTGGCCGCGAGATAAACGTCAACTACTCCGAAGACCTCTACCCAACCTCGATCACCCAAACGTGGAAAACAGATAACGGTCTGGGGTCGAATGTAACTCATACGTGGGCGACGTTCGCTTATGCGAATGTGACGTTGAATCCAACTTGGCACAATTCGATAACAAGCACCGGCCCGCCTGCGGGAACGATTCTTAAAGTGCTCGACAAAGTAACTTATCCCGACCTTAGCTCCACGAAGTTTTACTACAATGCTTTCGGGCAGGTTTCCAAGATCGAGAATATTGCCGCTGATCTATCCACGCACATTCTAAATTCGGTCAGAACGAATCTTGAAACGCCGGGATCGAATCTGACTGATGTGCCGCGCCTCGGCGAGACGCGCACCTTTGTCGAAAATTTCAATAGCGGCAACGAAACCGTCGTTACCAACACGATCGCGACAGGCCATCAGGTAACCGACATAAGCGGAGCGACAGTTACTGCGTCACTGATTCAGGTTGGAATGACTAACCACCCGACCGGAAACGTGACAAACACCTATGTCGGCGAATCAGACTGGATGGAAGGCCTGCCCATCGTTGTAAATGATTACGCAGCCGGAAACGGTCTAGAGCTAATGCGTTCATCATGGACAAAATGGACACAGGACGATGTTAATTCCGCCGACGTCCAAAACCCGCGCGTCACCGAAACAAAGATCGGCGACGGCACTAACCTGAAACGCTCCACCATCGATTATCTTCTCTATCCGTCAACGACCGTTTCCAAGTTCGGTCTTGTCAACGCCGTAAATGTTTACGACACGAATCAATCTACCGTCCTCAAACGTGCCGAGACGGATTACAATCTCACGGCGGCATATCTGGATCGCCGCATTATCGGTGTTCCGTCGGAAACGCGTGTGTTTGGAGTTCCAACTTCAGTTGGCTCGCTCGAACTGGTATCGCGAATGACCTATGGCTTTGACGAAGGCAATTTCGCGCAGGAACAGAATCAGATAATTACGCCCGTCCGTCACGAAACAGGAAAATACGATGAGGATTTTATCGTCGGTCGCGGAAATATGACCTCGACGACGAGGCACGATGTGACCGGACAAACCGCGTCCGTGACCTCGCGCGTTCTTTACGACATTGCCGGTTCGCCGGTCGCTCAGTTTGACCCGGTGAATAGACAAGTAAGGATCGAGTACACGGATGTTTTTAATGACACGTCTACTACGCGAAACACATTCGCCTATCCGACAAAAGTTTACGACCCGGCCGGGAATCATTCGGAGGTAAAGTACCGCCACGACATCGGCGCCAACGTCTGGGCCCAATCCCCTGCACCCGATGGACAAATCACAGGCAAGATCACCGAACGCAGATACGACGACAAAGGAAGGCTGTTAAAAAACACTATCGTCAATAACGGAGCCTATACTCGTTATGACTATCCGACAAATGGGAACTCTATAAACGTATTTTCAACGGTTACCGATGCTGACAATAATGGGCAGGTAAACTCCATTGATGAAGTTCTATCTGAGAGTATTTTTGATGGAGCTGGGCGCCTTCGCATGAAGCGAAGCCCGATGCTTTTTGATTCATCAGGGAATGCGACTAGCTGGGTCGGGCAGAAACTTGAGTACGATCTGACAGGTCGGGTTAAAAGGCAGAGTGTACCAACCGAAATTGATAGTTCATGGGCGCCAACAGGTGACGACCAAACACGAGGATGGCAATGGACCTCAGTGGAGTTTGACTGGAAAGGGCGCAAGACACGAGAAATCGGTCTTGATAATATTGACAAGCTTTATTCTTATGAAGGCTGCGGCTGTGCGGGAGGCGAGATCGTCACGATCAGAGGAGAATCGCTTGCCGAGGGCAGACGAACGCAGAAAATATATGCTGACATTTTGGGACGAGCCTTTAAGACAGAAATACTCAATTGGAACGGAGATGTCTATTCAACTACGGTGACTGCTTTTAATGGCCGCGATCAGGCGGTTTCCGTCAAACAATATGAAGGAACGGAAAGCAGCCAGACTTATCAGGAAACGATTCGGACCTATGACGGACACGGACGGCTGGAAACCCAGCATCTTCCGCAGCAGAACACCGCAGCGGCGACAACGTACAGCTACAATGCGGATGACCAGCCCAGTTCCGTTACTGATGGTCGCGGGGCAGTTACCGGGATCACCTATGACAACCGCAGTCTGGTTGAAAGAGTTGATTATTCGCTGCCGGGTGCGTCGCAAAATTTTCCGACAATAAATCCAAACGGCGGCAATCTTGTGTGCTCACCCGAAGATCCTGATTACCCGGACTGCCTTCCCGGTGGGCCGGGGCCTACGCCCGAACCTACTCCGAATCCACAACCGTATTTGTCGTCGGTAACTTTTGAATACGATTCGGTCGGCAACCGGACAAGGATGATTGATTCTGAAACAGGAACAACAACCTACGATTATGATCAGCTTTCCAGAATGACCGCGGAACACAAGATTCTGCGAGCCGAGTGGACCATACCGGAACATGAATTCGATATTTTGTACACGTATAGTCTGAATGGGCAACTGGCAACGGTTACCGATCCTTTCGGAGATAGAATCGATTACGCAACCGACAAGATAGGGCGTCTAAAAGAAATTTCGGGAACTCCGTTTAGCTCGTCTAACAGTACCGGAGCAACCGTTAGCGTTACGGATTACATCGATAATATTGAATATCGCGCGTGGGGAGCGGTGAAATCGATGGATTACGGAAATTCGACAAATATGTCCCAAACTTTCGACAGCCGTCTGCGGGTTGAGGAGTTCAGGGTGCGTAAGGATGGAGAAACCAATTCACTGATCAAGAAAAATTTTCAGTATTACGACGACAACAAAATAAAGTTTTCGAGCGATAGCGGCGTCAAGTTCTATGCTCCGGACACTCATCGCTTTGATCGCTCGTACTCCTATGACCATATGGGCAGATTAACGGCTGCGAGAACCGGTGCAGAGGCCCGCGGCGAAACTACGACTCCTGACCGGAACACAATTCCCTATAAGCACGATTACGCATATAACGTGTTTGGCAATGTCGAGTCACGGCAAACCTTTACATGGACTGAGGCTGACAATAAAACTCACGTCTGGGCAAACGATAGGGAATCGATTTGGGGCTACGACGCTGACGGGAGGCTTAAATCGACTCCTGAGAACCGTTACTATTACGACGCGTCGGGCGAGGTTGTGATGTCAACGCTGAACAATCGCAGGAGGGTGATCCGGCACCTCGATGGCGAAGGCAAGGCTGTTCGCACGAGTGACTATAATTATTCGACCACCACTCATCAGTACAGCCACGTCAAGACGGAGTATTTCATTTATTCAACAGTCCTCGGAAAACTCCTTACCGAAGTCAAAAGCAACGGCACGAAGAAAAAGACAAACATTTACGGAATCGGCGGAGTCGTCGCGACGCAAAACAGCTCGGGAACAACCGCTCAGCACGTTGCGTGGGAAAACATCGATCCGTCGAGCGCATCTTACATCGCGGTTTTACCGGGCGGCAGCGGACTCTATGGCGGCGAAAATCGTCAGGCCGAACTTGACCCGCTTCGTTCCAACGTCGGAACATACAACCCTTACGAAACCGGCGCACCCGAAAACATCGAAGGCCCCGGAACCCGATGGGGCGACCCGTTCGGCGGCTACAGCTGCCGTCTGGACGGTTTTGAAGTGTCGTGCAGTCAGGCCATGTACGTTTTGAGTATTGGAGCAGGCGACATTGATTTTCGACATTCTGACGGCTGGGCGTTGGGTAATCTTGGCATCACATGGAGGGTGATTCCTGGTAACAATGACGCCCCTGTTCCCCCCGGCGGTAATCCAAACTCCGCATATGGAACTCGAGATAGATATGAGTACCATATTTGGGGTCCTAATAGGCCCAACCCGGTTATCCTTCCTTACCAGCCGTTAGATATTAGGGTTAGAACATGGCACGAGAGTGCGCGAGACTTTCTCAAGGATAATCCAGATTGCGCCAGGTTCATCGAATCACTACTTTCTCAATTACAAAAAGATACCGGGATAACATTGGAAGGCGATATAAATCATTTCATTGATCAAATGGAAAAATCTGGTCTTCTTGAAACCGAGCCAGCCGGTGGGCCTTCTACCGGCGGGTATTCCTTAGGGCGTGGAGAGACCTTTGCAACAGACTACGGAACGCCGGGTTGGGGATTTTACATACAGTATCAGTCTCAAGGAATGGGCAATATGAATGCAAACAATTCGCTTCTTTATCTTAGTGAATTAATCCATGTAATTGGAAGAAGAGGCGGGGTCAGTCATTTTTCCGATGGTGCAGCGGCAAAAGCGTTGGAAACCATGGGGATTGCCATGAGCGAAAAAGAGTTCTCAAATTTGCCTCACAATGCATCCAAGGAAAAGTACAATGATGGAACTATGAAATTTGCGGCAAGTTGGTTGTGGCATCCCATTCTTAATTTTAAGTGTGGGTATCTAAAAACAAAGCCGCCTGGAATGCGGTAGAATTGTAAAATGTGGAGGGATATGAAAAGCAAACTTTGGTTCAAAATGGTGAAATCACCGTTAATGGTCACTGGCTTACTTCTGTCATTCAGCGGTTTCGCTTTTTCGTGCAATTGTCCGTTTCGAGCGACATGTTCCGCCTATTCGGACGCCTCGGCCATTTTTACTGCGAAACTGGTCCGAATAGAGAGGAACCTTGAATCAAAGGCTCCCGTATTCGATGTGTATTTTGATGTCAAGGAGCTATACAAAGGAAAAACAGAGGATATCGTTAGAATGAGTTTTCGTGGTGGTGATTGCTCGCCGGAGTTTATTGTCGGAGAATCATACATTGTTTTTCAAGAAACGGCCGCGATTCAGAGTCTATGTAATCTTACAGATTTGCTTTCGCGATCTAAAAGACTGCTTGAATATGTAAAAAGCTTTTCTGAACAGAAGCCTATTTTCGCTGTTAGTGGAATAATAACTGGACTTTCTGACGAACAGCTTAGTGACGCGAAGTTAACAATTGAAGAACCTAATGGCATTAGCAAAGTTGCAGTTGATGGATTCGGGAGATTCAATTTTGTCTTTAAAAGAGAAGGACGTTATATAGCTCGTTTGAATTTTCCGTTCGAAGCCGACATAGAGGTTTTGAGCGACGGGGTGGTGTTAACCGATTTGGTGAACATTAAACACGGCCCAAATTTAACCAGCTTAGAATATGAAGTTAAATTTAAGGCAAACTCCTGTGATTTTAGAGAAATAGGTGTGTCTGAAAAACATGATTGACCAAAGTACGGTGTCTAGTAAAACTTGATCAGGCCTGCGGTTTCGAGAAAACTCAGATAGAGAATCGACAAGGGCTACGATGCGGACGGGAGGCTTAAATCAACGCCTGAGAACCGTTACTATTACGACGCGTCCGACAAGATCACCAGGTCCATGCTGACATAATTACACCTCATTTTTCAGTTGATTGATAACTGAACTTCGACTGATTTTTAGCTTTTTCGCAATCTGGGAGTTATTCAGCCCACTGGCTTTCAGAATTTGAATTTCATCTTTCTTGAGCGATGCGGTTTTCGGCCGTCCGTGGGGTTTGCCATGTTCGCGTGCATTTGCGATCCCTGCCTTTACGCGTTCCCGAATAATATCTCTTTCAAACTCGGCAAACGTCGAAAGCATTCCGGCCATCGCACGGCCCGACGGAGTAGAGAAGTCGAGCGATTCGGTCAGAGAAACAAACACCACGCCGACATCACGCAGTTCGTTTAGCGTCGTTATCAGATCGGCAAGGCTTCGACCAAATCTGTCGAGCTTCCATACAAGTATCGCATCGATCTCTCGGCGACGGGCCATCTTCAAAAGCTCTTCACGCTTTGGCCTCGTCTTAGCGCCGGAGCCGATCTCTTGAAACTCGATAATGAGCTTCCACTTCCGGTTCTTGATGTATTCCTTCATCTGCTTTAACTGCATCGGAAGGGTTTGTTGATCGTGGGTTGAAACCCGCGCGTAAAGTCCGACTCTCATATGCGTGAAGCATAGCCAGGCGTTTGAAAAGTGTCAATAAACATTAGTTTTTTGACAGACGATTCTTGAAGCAGGAAGGTACAGTAAAAGCAGGCTTTTCAGAGCATAAATTTCATAGGATTTTTTGACACCCTCATCACAAATGTCTTTCAACCATCATTCTTTGTAAGAAATCAATAGCCGGGTGTGTAAGAGAAAAGTTCTCAGAATTGTAATAGGATGTTTCAGGGAAGTAACTTTTTTCGTATGTCATGGTCGAGGGCGACGCCGAGTGTGCGGTCTTACGTAAGTGCCATCTTTTCGGAAATAGCCCTTTACTTGGATCGGTCCGCCCGTTGAAGGTTGCGGGGCAGTATGAGTGGGGTCTGCGTACCAGTACGCCAAGCCTCCATGCCCCGAACAAGCCCCTTGCCTGTCGGTCGCATATGTCAAACTACCGTCTTCACATCTGCCCGTGGCAGTATGGGCAACGACTGGCGTTTGCGTGACGTTAATAGACTGTGTAAGGACAGGACGTTGTTCGGTTTCGATAGGAGTTGCACGCTCAACAATAGTCACCTCCGAAACCTCTGTTTTCAACGGAGCAGGGGCGGAGTAGTTTTTTTCTATAACCGGACTTTGTACCCTTTCGGTAATCTGTATTGTGTTCCCATGAATCCACCCAACGAAATCTGGTGATTGAACGAGGAACCATGCATCTTGCTGCCTTAGAATCTCGACCTCTGTACCATTTGGAAGAAGTGTGACCACTCGACCCGACTGACGTGGCGTACCTCTGAGGTTTGCGTTACCTGAGATAACAGCGGCGGTTTGGCTTGATGCTGTATAAATACAAATAAGAATCAGAAATAAGACTGTGGGTATTCTGTGTTTCATGAGATCTCCGGTTTACTGTGGACGTTTTGGCATGTGGTTCATGTTTGGGTTCCATCAATCCTTCCCACATAGGCAGGGAATACCATCCTAGATTGTTCCGTAGTGCAAAAAACCAAATGGATGGACATGCGCCCGGTTCAACTCCCCCAATGATTTACGAATCTATGGGTTTGCGACAAATATCAGATCTGTTACATCATCACTGACGCTAATCACCTGTGACTCGAATGAGAAAATTCGATGCGTTATAACGGCAGTATATGACTGACCGGCCGGCACACCTTCTAATGCAAAATACCCAAACGGATTCGAAATAGTGTTTCGTACCCGACCACTCATATCGATCAGCGAGACTGTCGCACCAAATACGGCTCGGCCCGATGAATCGACTAGCCGGCCCGAAACTATTGAAGACGCAGAGGTCGGTGACAAACTTCCAAAGGCTGTCCAGTCCGAGAAGGTCGAGACCCCTGTTGCCGAAAGGGTATTAGCAGTACTGTTTACCTGTGTAGAGACGGGTGTGAAGACGCCGCTATAACGCCGAAGGGTGAATGTCGATTCATTAAAGATCGCCTGGGGCACATCATTATCTAGATAATGGAACCGTAGGTTTAATGTTAGGTCGCCCGTTTCAACCAGACGCCAATACCTTCTGAGGGCGACATTGGGAGACGGAGCGTTCGGGTGAATACCGTCGATTGACGCAACTGTAAGACTAGAAGGCGAAATCGACAGCACGGTCGGCTGAGCGGTCACCGGTGTATAGCCCTGGGTCGTACCAACTGGAAATTCGAACTGATCCAGCGTTTCAAACACTTTCTCGAAATTGCCGTCGATCATCCCGCTGATCCTTACCACATTCGCATTCGGGCCAAGCGTTATCTTATTGTTCGTACCCGTTCGAAGGGTGCTGCCACCAAGGGTTAGCGTACCTGTTACGGTCACGTCGCCCGTGAGCGTGGTATTCGGGGCATCTATCGCCAGATCTGTGAATAGCCCGCCCCCGATGCTTTGCGGAGCGGTATTGCTTGCAGGGTCGAGTCGCGCCTCGATCACGTTCTGGATTTCTAGCGAGACGTTGGAAAAGAAATCGTAGCCGGTCATCGCTTCAACCTGATCGACGGTGGCCAGATACTTTTGCCATTGATCGTTTCGGATTCCTTGATGATTTGGCATTATCACTGCAATTGCTCGCGTATTTATATCAGCACGAGAAACGTCGTTGTCGCCGCTAGGAAGCACCATCATTACTTTCCAGGTGTAAGCCGGAACCGTGACATTTCCGTTTGCAACCGTGACTGTAACGCCGCCATTCGAACCTGTACCACCTATTCCAACGCCGCCCATGTATATATAGAGTTCGTCACCCTGGTTGGCGACGGTGCGACCGAAACTTTCGAGCTGTTCCCATGGCCCCTGATTGTTGTCGGGAGCCTGCGGCATCATATTCGTCATTAGGAACGTTTCTGAGTTATCAGGAACCGACGCTGTTCGGTCACCCGACGGCGTGTGATGGCCGCGGTCGAAACCTGATCCCGAATAATCGAACTCTGTTACCTGATACCACCCCAACGGTAGTGTGAGATCGGGACGGAAATCGTCTTGCCTTGGTGCAGATCCGATCCAAGAGGTGTCGAGGTGCCAGGCGGCCCAATTAGGCGTTCCCCGGTCACGATGGTAAGAAAGGGCATACTGATCCTTGAGCATCAGATAATTATCAGGCTGATTCACGTCCACAGTAGCTCCGGAAGGATTTCCCATCGTTAGGTGGACCAATGGATTTGCGGCCGCCCGGACGGTAAGTCCGATCGAAGTCGTCGCTGTTCGTGCCTGATCATCTTCGACCACGATCGGCAGCGACCGGCTTCCGCTTGACGTTGCAACCGGAAGCGTCGCCAGATACGAGAAGATGTTATCGCTCGGCGTTACATCACCATTCGTTCCATCATCGTAGAGTTGCTGGTTGGCTAGGCCTCCGATCGAAGAGAGATCTCCGTCGACCGTTATACCGGTGCTCACCGGATTAGTGCCTGGAGTGACGGTTGCCGTCAAAAGGGTCTGGCTGCCTGCATTTACGAGAGTAGGCGATGCCGAACCGCTAACGGCCATTGGCAATGTGCCATTACTTACGATCAGAATGGAATCAACACCGATCCATTCATCGGAACCAACTGCGTCTGCTGTCATGATGCGAAGCTGGACCAGCGGATGGCCCTCGGCTTCGGCGGGCAGCAATACACCTACGGCTGTCACAAGGTCTGCCTGATTAGGGCCTGACGATGCATCCGCAACAAAGGCACCGGGAATGTTGGTGAAGTTACCGGCTGAGCCAATTCTATAATGCAGAGCCACCGGTTGGACCGAATTATCGGCTGAACCGTCAACATCCCGAAGATTGTAAGTGACCGCGATATTCGTTGCGCCGACTGTGTTTGCACTGATGACGAGATGCGGGGCTCGGGCAGTGCCAGAGCCTTGGAAACCCACGACAGGATTTGCGAGTTCGAACTCGGCGATACCGCCGGAAGTTAGAATATTAGGATTTGTCTGATTCGCTAGAACGTTAACGGGTGTGGCCGAACCGTCTTGCAAGATCGTCTGAGGATCGACACCCGTTGCGCCAGCAAGTCCGTCGCCGCGATAGCCTACGATCCCGGGTACACCGCTCCAATTGTTATCGGTGGAGATCAGTCCTGTATTTGACCAGTTCTGAGAGAAAGGCAGGGGTTCGCCGGGCCCTTGTGCGACAGTTACCATAAGAGAAATGCTAGTGTTTCCAACTCTGGCTTGAGCATCAGTAATTGTAACCGGCAGGCTTTTGAGGCCGCCTGATGTGGATCCGTCAACGATCGCAGAATAAGTGAAAACATTGTCACCTGGTGTAGCGTCGCCGTTCGAGCCATCGTCGAAGAAAGATTGCGACGCAGAACCGCCGATCGCGGACAAGTTGCCTACAACCGATAGGCCTGTGCTGGTAGGGTTCGTGCCCGGTTGAACCGAAACTGTCAGAGTAGTCGCGCCACCTGCCGGAACGGTGGACGGTGCTGCACTACCAATTCCGCTAGGGGATGACGAAACTGATGTGATCGTGAGCTCAATGTTTGTCGAACCCGTGCGGGCCTGTGCATCTGTGATCTCGGCGGGCAGCAACTTAGTTCCAGGAGCGGTCGCTACGCCAACGGTCGCGAGGTATGAGAACACATTATCGCCCATTGCGACGTCGCCATTCGAGCCGTCATCAAAAAAGGTTTGATCGCTTGATCCGCCTATCGCTGTCAGATCGGCTGAAACCAAAATACCCGTACTTGCGGGATTAGTGCCGAGCGTGACTGTTACGGTCAAGAGGGTCGATTCACCGGGAAGCCGTGACGATGGGGTAGCGGCTCCGACCCCTGAAGGAGCGGTGCTTATCGGTGTACATGGAGCCTGCGGGGTTGAGGTGTTCCGCGGAACCGGTGTGCCGGTGGCAAAGTCCACGTTGTTATTATCCGTCTCGGCACACCCACCACTATTTCGGATCCCGGCGGTAGTGTTAGTTAACGTGGGGACCGCCCCTGTGCCCTCAAAGAAATTCGCGGTTCCATAGCCGACCAGATCGACGATCTGGGCAAGTTGAGCCGGCGTACAGGCGGTCGAGCCGCCGTTACACCCGAGACTCGTTGCAATATTCGCCAGCGCGACCTTTCCGGCAGTGCCCGACATATTGATCGGCGTAGGATCAACGTGATCAGCGGTTGGTAGCGGGGAGCCTACAGCGGCCGTACTGGCCTCCTGCACTAAGTAGTACTGCCCCGGCTGGATCGTTACATTTGGCAGCTCTGTGATCTGGCCGGTACCGTTACCAAAATTTCCAGTCCCGGTCGCACTTGCATATTGTATCGACCAGCCGAGGATCGAAACCGGGGCAGAGCCTCTATTGAACAGTTCGACAAAGTCGTGAGTAAAAGTAGCACCGGCGTTACCGCCGCCGCCATAGACCTGGCTGATCACGACTCCCTCGGATACGAGGCTTCTCATGTTTTCACGCTCCAGCCGTTGTGCCGGAACCGCTAAAACGAGCGACTGCAAAAGCAGGAATGAAAGAAGAAAGAAAGTTACTAATTCTCGGTGTGATCGAGCCATTGTTGTTGATACTCCTAAATGCAAGTCCCGGATACCGCTGAAAGTACCTGACGGGTGGAAATTTTGATTCTACGTCAGATTTAGGGTTTAGAATCGTCGAATTCTTATTGGATTTGAAAGCAGTTTACAGTAAGTAAATGAGGACTTCAATTTTCTGAGCGGATTGTTTACATTTTCGTCACTTTCTAAGGTTTCTTAAAGTTGACCTGTCATTTTCTTATCCTCAAGTTAACGTGTTCCGCTGTGTGATAACGCCGAATGCGCAATGCATAAGCCTTGATGACTGGCGCCAATATCGCACAAGTGTTCATAATGTAGAACAACTGACTGGCTTCGACTTTTCTGAGATGTTCCGAGGAGGGGCCAAAGCATTATCGAACGACGAGTCAATAATTAGTAACGACCGATAATACATATTTGCGAGGAATTGTGGCCAAACCGATTTCACCAGATGAATTAAAGCGCCTTTATCTGGATGAGAAACTGAGCGTTTCAGAAATCGGGTCGCGGCTCGGGCTGAGTCCGCAGAGAGTATATGATCGATTCCGAGAGAATGGCATTTCGCTTAGAACCGGCTTATTATCGAAAGAGGAGCTGACCGATCTTTACCAGAACCAGAAGCTGACAATTAAAGAGATCGCGAAACAGACCGGCTACAGCGTTTGCACTGTTAGAAGGCGCCTCGATCAATATGAAATTCCCGTCCGAAACGGAGAGCCTCGGCTCCACTCGATGAATTAAAGCGCCTATACATGGACGAAAGGCTTAGCGTACCGGAGATAGCTACCCGCGTTGGAGTTCATCGAAATGCACTCTATGCACGGTTCCGAAAAAACGGCATCGCCCTTAGAGCCCTTTCAAAACCCGAACTACTCGATTTCTACGATAATCAGAAACTAACAATTATATGGAGATCGCGGAACGGACAGGTTATCATCGCCATACTGTTGCGACGTACCTCGATCAATATGAAGTTCCTCGTTCTTACCGACGAAATTCAAAATTAAAGTGCATCGCAGACTTGAGGGAACGCTCCTAAATACCAAGCACTCGCCCATATGCGAAAAAGCAGATACACTATTCGCGAAATTGCAACGACATACCGTAAATCTCGAAGTACGATTGCAAAACTATTGAAAGATTCTAAATAGCCTGTTCCGATGCCAGATCCCGTACCTCTAAAGAAACTGAGACAGCTTTATTACGATGAGAAGCTTAGTGTCCAAGAGATCGCAGCCAAACTAGGAATGAGCCGACAGGCCGTATATGAACGGTTTCGGAATAATGGTATCTCGCTTCGCGGCCCTCAATCTAAAACAGGTTTGTCTAAAGAGGAGATTAGTGATTTGTATGAGAACCGGAGGCTCACAATAAAACAGATCGCGAAGCAAACCAGTTATAGTGTTTGGGATGTAACTAAAGATCTTGAACTATATGAAATTCCGCGTTCATACAGGCGAAATTCAAAATTCAACTACATCTCAAACCTTAAAGAAGGCGAGCAAATCATCGTTAAGAACGAATCTGGAACGTATCCAACATCAATTTTGAAGCTGGCCAAAAAACTCGGAATTCGAATAGTTATTAGACGGATCGATGCAGAGAGATTTTTGGTAATTCGAACGCTTCTCCTTACTCAAGAAAACATTATGGCGATGCGTGATACAGGATTGACGATCACTAAGATCGCTGAAACGTTTTGTTGTACGCGCTCCACAATCGCTCGACATTTACCTAAGAGTTGACCGCGGGTTCCATAATTGGTTGCGGTATATCCTGGAATTAACCAGTCGTTCCGCTATTTCATTGACGAAATCAACATACCCTTTCCCTTTGTCTTTTAATCGACCAAAGCAAACTATTTCTCTAAACTATTGACAGGTGTTGCATCTGTGCAATATATTCTTAGCTTCAGTACGGATGTTAATCCGGCCATGTTAAATGAGTCAACTGAGTTTAGTCAAACCCCTATCCCGTCTGCAAGAGGAGCAGCAACACTCGGATGAGATATTGCTCGAATCCGTCGGATTGGCATTTACCAGAGGCTCTTTGGCAGAGATCGCGGGCGAGGCGGGTTCGGGAAAGACGAGCTTAATGTTGGCATTGCTCGCGAAATTAACTGCGGCTGGAGAGATATGTGCGGTCGTCGATTCTAACGATGGTTTCGATCCGTGCTCAGCCGTGCTGGCCGGAGTAGTCCTTGAAAATTTGTTGTGGGTGAAATGCGGGGGCCGTCTGGAAAAAACTTTTATGGCCGCAGACTATCTCGTGCAGGCAAAAGGGTTTGGTGCCGTTTGGCTAAATCTGAACGGCTTGCCACAACGGCAATTAAAACAAGTCCCGAAAACTTATTGGTACCGCTACAGAACGAGAATAAAAGAAACACCGACGCTGTTTCTTGTAACGGCGGAAGAGGCAGTGACCGGTTCGGCTTCGCAGCAATCATTCACATTTTCGCTTGATCACGCAGGATGGTCCGGCAAAGGCAGATTCAAATTGCTCAGAGAATTGCATATCAGCATGCATTCGCGAAAACAGTTTTACGGCACACCGCTAAAGACAAAGATCGAGGCCGATTATACCGATGTCTAGGTTATATGCCTGCATAATTTCTGCAAATTTAAAACAGGACACGGCGGCCCTGACATCGGTCGCGCACCAATTTTCTTATTCGATCCAGATGCTGGATGACGGTATTTTATTTGACGTAAGCGGGCTGGAAAGGCTGATCGGAAAACCCGATAAAATCGCCCAAAAGATCCTCGGGAAATTACAAAAACAAAATGTCTCCGGCAGCATCGCAGTGGCAGAAACAGTTGAAACTGCCACTTTGCTGGCCCGCCAGGATAACGGACTAAATCACACGGTACATTCGCCCGAAACTTTTCAACGGCTCCCGTTGAGCGATCTGCCGATAGAACAAGACAGACTGAATGTTTTCAAAGATCTAGGCATTCGCGAGGTGCAGGATCTGCTCGCCGTTCCTAAAGCTGATCTGATCGGTCGCTACGGTCGTGATTTCAACAACGTCATCGATGTCATTGAACAAAAAGGTACAGCCAGGCTAACGCCGAATGTTAAGGAAAACCAAGTCTCCTGGGCATACGATCTCGATGCTCCGGTCGAAGATTTTGAGCAGTTGATATTTTTGCTCAATCACGGACTCGAACGGCTGTTCGCACAGATCGCACACAATGGCTTGAGTACCGAACAGCTTGATATTAGTTTCAAGTTAAGAAATAGGGCCGAGAAAGGCTATGAGATAAAAACATCGTTCCCGACGCTCGAGCGGTCGTTTTGGCTAAAACTTTTAAATCTGCGTATATCGCTCGACCCGCCGGAGTCGGAGATCGTTTCGCTAATTGTCGTTGCTCATTTCACAAAGCCTCGGCCATCGCAACGCGGACTTTATGCTGTCTCGCGTCCCGAACCGGAAAGCCTGTTGCTAACGGTAAACAAACTCAAAAAACTCGTCGGCGAAGATAACATCGGCGTTCCGGTGATATTAGATCAACGACTTGCCGAAGCATTCACGCTTGACGCAAACGCATTGCCGCAAGGCACCGAGCGGATCGAAATACGGGAAGAGAAAATGGTCATTGCGTTCAGTTATTTTCGCCCACCGATGCGTACCGAAGTGCTTGTCCGTGAAGGCCGTCTGGTCTTTATCAAAACGCAATATTTCAGCGGCCACGTAAAAGAATACAGCGGCGTCTGGAAGGCAAATTCCAAATGGTGGGACAAAAGCTGGAAGACACAGGAGTGGGACATCGAGGTCGAAAACAACGGCGTCTATCGCCTGTGCAAGGTCAACAAGGAGTGGTTTCTGTCCGGGGAATATGATTGATGTTTTACGAACTGCACACACGCTCTGCTTTTAGCTTTCTTTCTTCCGGTTCGCAGCCGCAAAGGTTGGCAGCCCGCGCGGCTGAACTGGGGCTACCGGGTGTCGCCTTGCTTGACCGCGACACCGTCGCCGGTGCAGTTCGTTTTCATTTCGAGGCAAGAGAAAAAGGAATAAAACCGATCGTCGGTTCTGAGATCACAATGGAAGACGGCAGCCTGTTGCCGCTTGTGCCGATGAATCTTGCGGGCTATCAAAACCTTTCAAAATTGATCACAACGATCAAGCTACGCCACAAAAAAGGCGAGCATTTCGCAACCCGAAAAGATATCGAAGACCACTCATCCGGCCTGCTTTGTTTTACCGGCGGATCGGATGGTTTTTTACATAACAGCATAAAAAATAACCATGGCCTCGCTGATCTTGCTTGGCTTAACTACGTTTTTGAAAAGCGCCTTTACGTCGAGTTGCAGCGGCATCACCTAAGATACGAGGAACACCTCAATCAAACACTCCTAGGCTACGCTCATAAGCTACAGCTTCCATATTTTGCCAGCAACGGCGCCTATTATGCCGACCACCACGACCGTGAGTTGTTTGATGTTTTCACCTGCATAAAAAATCATTGCACTATCTACGACGCCGGAAAGCTGCTCTCGGAAAATGCCGAGCGTTACCTGAAATCAAGACAGCAAATGCTCGATCTTTTTGAAGACTATCCGGAGGCTGTTGATATCACTGACGAGATTGCCTCGTTGGTCAATTTCTCGATGGACGAGCTTTCTTATAACTTTCCTGACTATCCCGTATCGCACGGAGAAACTGCGGATTCTGTGCTTCGTGCCAAGGCCATCGAGCGGTCGCATAGACGCTATCGGCATGAACGGTGGCCGCTAAGATCTCAGGTGCTTTCGCGTCTTGAAAAAGAGTTCAGAGTGATCGAGATGAAAAAGCTGGCCGGCTATTTTCTGACTGTTTCGGACATCTCGGATTTTTGTACAGATAACAATATTCTTTCGCAGGGACGCGGGTCGGCCGCAAATTCCGTGGTGTGTTACGCTCTCGGAATTACAGCGGTCGAGCCTATCGAAAACAAATTGTTGTTCGAGCGTTTTCTGTCTGAAAAATACGAGCAGTATCCCGACATAGATATCGATCTGCCATCGGGTGACGACCGCGAAAAAGTTATTCAGCACGTTTATGAAAAATACGGCAGACGCAGTTCCGGGATGACGGCAAATGTAATTTCTTATCGAGGAAAGTCGGCTGTGCGTGAGGTCGGTAAGACATTCGGTTTCGGCCCCGAAGTTCTAGGCAAATTGTCACGGCTCAACTCTCACTATGAAACCTTCAAAGGCAAAGAATTAGATCGACGCCTAAAAGAGGAAGGCTTTGATCCGGCTGAAAACATTCGCCTCAGAAAGTTCGCTGACCTGTACCAACGAATCCTCGATTTTCCGCGCCACCTCGGCCAGCACTCGGGCGGTATGGTTGTCTCTTGGGAAAGGCTGGATGGCATCGTTCCGCTTGAACCAGCATCGATGGAAAACCGCTCGATCGTCCAATGGGACAAGGACGATTGCGACGCGCTAAAGATCGTCAAGGTCGATCTGCTCGGCCTCGGCATGATGGCCGTTTTACGTGATTCGATCACACTTATAAAAGAGCATCACGGTGAAGATCTCAGCCTTTACAAATTGCCTGCCGGAGATGAAAAAGTTTATGAGGCATTGCAAAAAGGCGATACGGTCGGAATGTTCCAGGTCGAAAGCCGCGCGCAGATCGCTTTCCTGCCTAAATCAAAGCCAGAGAATTTTTACGACATCGTCGTTCAGGTCGCCATCATTCGCCCCGGCCCGATAGTGGGGAAAATGCTGCATTCTTATCTCAAACGACGGCAAGGTTTGGAAGACATCGACTATATCGACGAAAGGCTAAAACCTACTTTGGAACGTACGCTTGGTGTCCCATTGTTTCAGGAGCAGCTTTTGAAAATAGCGATGGACATAGCCGGATTTACCGGCACAGAGATCGAGGAACTGCGTAAAGCGATGGGGTTCAAACGCCCAGATATAAAGCTCGAATTGATAGGCGAAAAGCTACGGGCCGGGATGACCGAGAGAAACGTGCCAACCGAAGTGCAGGAAAACATAGTCAACTGCGTCAAGGCATTTTCCAACTACGGCTTTCCCGAATCGCACGCATACAGCTTTGCATTACTAGCGTATGCGTCGGCTTATTACATGATCCACTACCGTGCCTGTTTTATGGCCGCGATGTTTAATAACTATCCGCTCGGGTTCTATAATGCCGCGACGCTTGTAAAGGACGCTCAACGGCACGGATTGCATTTCATTGCGCTCGACATAAACAAGTCGCAATATGAATTTACTGTCGAAGAAGTCAGAACCGGAAGCGATAGCGACCGGGTTTCCGACAAACGAGAAAAGCAAGTACGCGTCGGGCTAAACTTTGTGCGTGGGTTGCGGAAAGAGATCGGTGAAGCAATAGTGGCGGAAAGAGGTGGCCTTCACTTTTCGCCCTATACCAGCATTGCCGATCTAATAGACCGTGTTCCCGCAATAAACAAACGCGAGATCCGTGCCCTAAGCCTCGCCGGTGCGTTGAACTTTGACAACACCGTTCATCGCCGTGAGGCTCTTTGGCAATCGGAACTCGCCATCCAGCCAACCGGCCAGCTATTCGAAAGTGTCAGTGGCCCGACCATGAGGGAGGGCTTGGTCGATGAGAATGTACTGCGGGCTACTGACACGGACACTCCATTTCTCAAACGCATGGAAGGCCTCCAACTTATCGAAGCCGACCTAAAAAAGACCGGCATCTCGATCGGCAAACATCCAATGGCTTTCGTACGTGACCGTCTGAACCAACGAGGCATTCTCACGGCTCGGCAAACGCTCGATCTAAAGAAAAACCAAATGGTCTCGTCAGCCGGTGCGGTCATTATTCGCCAACGTCCGATGACCGCGAACAATGTCGTTTTTATTACTCTTGAGGATGAGACCGGGCACTCGAATTTTGTCGTAATGCCGGATGTATTCGAAAAGTACCGAGCCGTAATTAACCAAAACGACTATCTGATAATTAGTGGCGTCTTTGAAGAACGTGGCATGCTAAAAGCCCTGCATTTTGAACCGATCATCAGTTTTACGGCAGATGTCGTCTCTCACAACTTTCGCTAATCACAACATGCATTTGATAAAGAAGAATATCTTGCGGATGGCTTGTCTCAAAAAGAAAGGGGTCGGACAACTTCTTAATCCGGTAGGGAAGATAATTGAAACTGCTATGCGGGCCTACGATCATGTATCTCAATCTCTTTCCGTTCCAACAGATATTAATAATCTGATCGAAAAGCAAAATTCAGATGTCCAGCGCAGAGATCCAGAAGGAAACACTTAAATGTGGATGGAAGAACGCTATTTCCAAAGATCGGCGCTCTTGTTTGTTAGAATTCTGCAAGGTGAGGCGATGATTCCATTAGCTTTTAGTAATTGCCAGCTCTAAATGTCGTTTTTCTCAAAGGAAGAAATCACTCCCATCGTCTCCTACGAACTCGATAACTTTTTGTCTGAATAACAACGATATTGCGTGTCGGGTCGACTCCCAATTTCTAATATTGGAGACAGAAGTTCCAATTTTATCAGCGACCTGTTTTTGAGTTAAATTCGCATCAAGGCGGTTTTTTCTCAACAACTCACCCAGAGTTGTGGGGTTAAATGGGTAAGGCTTTTTTGCATTAGGTCTATATGGGGGCGTTATGAAGCCAATGGAATGACGGCATTTAATCAACGCGGGGATGTCCGTGTGGATATTTTGGTTCGACGCGGGAATGCAAGTGCAGCGGCGTGCAGATCGAGCGGTATGTCGGAAAGATCTCCGGCCCGCTGATGGACCGCATCGACATTCACATCGACGTGCCCGCCGTAAAGTTCAACGAGCTTCGCGGCAACGGGACGCCGCTGGGCGATTCGTCGGCCGTTATCCGCGAGCGCATAATTAAGGCGAGGGAAATCCAGCTTGCCCGCTTCAATGGCGAGGGCGTTTTCTCAAATTCCGCGATGTCGTCGGCACAGATACGCAAGTTCTGCGCTCTCGACGCTCAAAGCGAGGCCCTTCTCGAAAAGGCGATGACCCGTCAAGGCCTATCCGCCCGCGCCCACGACCGCATCCTGAAAGTTTCCCGCACGATCGCCGACCTCGCCGGTTCCGCCAACATCGACCAAACCCACATCTCCGAAGCCATCAACTACCGCTCCCTCGACCGCAACTATTGGACGTAGGGGAAGTCCCAAGTCCCAAGTCCAATGTCCCAAGTCCAATGTCCCAAGTCCAATGTCCCAAGTCCCAAGTCCAATGTCCAGATTGGCGTCAATTTCGCGATGTTTGTTTCATTCCGCGTGAGCGCGAGTGAAACAGCCTGTAACAA
>CAZSEL010000004.1:0-141167 GCA_964605905.1 uncultured Chloracidobacterium sp.
CCGACGATTCGATCCCGTCGCTCGGCGGCAGCCACACCTCGGCGACAGTAAAGACTGTTGCCTCACCAACCATGGGCAGTCCTGCTTTGGAAAGATCGTCGATCGCCGCTTCGGCATCGGGCGATCCATCGTATGCGATTAAAATTTTCATAGTGAATAAGCACGATTCTACATCAAGCGGGCCGCAGATCGTAATTTTAACCCGAATTACGCGATAGGGATTTGTTATTACTTTCTTGCTTTGCGTTCTTTGCGGCTTTGCGTGAAACAGGCTTTTTCACGCAAAGCCGCGAAGTTCGCAAAGAAGAATCGCAAAGAAGAAAGAAGAAATCAACAATCACTCTTTCTAATGAGTAATCCGGGTTTAACGACGGTTTCGAAACACAATATTTTTGCGAAACTGCGTCGTCAATAGTCATTTCTATTATTAAGGTCAAAACCCACGGCCCCGATCCCGACAAAAAATAGGAGCAAAAAATTACCGCGTATGGAAAGACTGCACGAACGCAAAACTGTGGCTATAGATGCCGTGCTCGACTCCAGCTCAGGGTTGCGTGAATCAAGGATAAGCGACCTGAGTATGGGCGGATGTTATGTCGAATCTATGACAGATTTTAGTCCGGGCGAACCTGTCGCATTCGAACTGATCGATACGGCCGGAGGCTCGGTCGGATTTACGGGCGAGGTGGCCTACATCCTCGAAGGATTTGGGTTCGGTCTGCGATTTACAAACGTCGGCCCCGATCAGCTAAAATTTCTGCACGAAGCAATACCAAGGCAATAGCAAACCCCGATTCCCGCAATGAGAATTGTTTTTGTTGACATTCCGGCTGCAAAACACGATATTACTTCGATATGCAGCTAACCGATTCGGCCCTTGAGGCTCAATTCAGTTTGGAAAACGTAAAGACAGGTGTGATCGAAGAACCGTCGTTTCGCCTGTTGGTTTTAGGCGACTGGAGCGGCGACGCAGAAAAGCGCGCGCTTGATCTGCGATTTCCGATCGAAATAGATCGCGACAACTTTGACGAAGTGATCGCCCGGCTCGGAGTAAGGCTCGACCTCGATCTCGGCGACGGCGGGATGCTTGCGCTTGAGTTCGGTGACTATGACGATTTTCATCCGGACCAATTGTATCGTCGCGTTCCGCTATTCAACGACCTGCGCGATCTGAGAAAGCGGCTTAATGACGAATCGACATTTCACACCGCAGCCCGCGAGGTAAGGGCGATGCTGCCCGTGGAAGAATCGGTTCAGCAAGCTGAGATTCCGGCAACCGAACCTGCCGACAATCTGCTCGACGCGATACTGACAAAACCCGAAGGCGGCGCGAACGCGCCTAGGAAAAAAATATCAAGCGATCTAAGCAATTTGATCGGCGATCTCGTTCGGCCGCATCTTGTTTCGGTTGACGACGATGAACGATCAGGATATGTCTCCGCGATAGACGAATCGATCAGCGGGCTGATGCGTTCGATATTGCATAATCGTCATTTTCAGGAACTTGAGGCCGCGTGGCGAGGGCTTTATTTTCTCGTTCGGCGCACCGAGACCTCGACCGATCTCAAGATCTGTTTATTCGACATTTCAAAGGATGAACTTGCCGACGATCTGAAATCAGCGGAGAGTCTGGCTCAATCCCAATTCTATCGACATCTGCTAAAAGAGTCGATCGAAACGCCCGGCGGCGAGCCTTGGGCCCTGGCAATCGGCAACTATGCGTTTTCGCCAAATGTCGATGACGTTGCGACGCTGATGCGTGTTTCCAAGATAGCTGCGACGGCAAATTGTTCGTTCGTCTCGCACATGCGGCCTGACGTGCTAGGAGTTCATTCATTAGCCGACAATTCCGATCCGGCGAAATGGGACCTTTCAGATAGCAGCGAAGCGGGGAAGCTCTGGAAGGCGCTTCGTTTGCAGAATGAATCGAAATATCTGGGAATGACCATCCCGAGATTTCTTGCAAGGCTTCCATACGGCCGCGAGACTGATCCGTTGGAAACATTTTCGTTCGAGGAACTGACGGACAAGATTGAGCACGACGCATTTCTTTGGGCGAACACCGCGTTTATCGTTGCTCAACTGATCGCCGAAAGCTACTCGGAATATGGCTGGCAGATGGGACGCAGCCTGATACAGGACGCCGAAGGCCTGCCAATGCACATCTATAAAGACGCCACCGAAACAGTATTCCGCCCCTGCGGCGAAGTCCTGCTAACCGAAAACGCCGTCGAGCTGCTCCTAAATCACGGCCTAATGCCGCTTGTGTCATACAAGAACACGGACAAAGTAAAACTCGCGCGATTTCAATCGATTGCCGATACGGGTTTGAAGGGAATCTGGAGTTGACTTGGCTGCGGCTTACGTTATTTGATCTAAACCCAGATTACGCCAGAGAAAATCAGAATCCTAACTAACGGCCATCGATTATCAAAATTTGGTTAATTATGCCTTCAGATAACACATTTTCGCGTTTAGATAACCGATTTTTGGTCTTTGATAACACTTTTTTTCCGCCCTGATAACACACGTCGGGCTGAAAACCTGCTGCGAACGCATCCAGCCGCTCCGACCGATCCGATAACCTCCTGCCACGTCGCCGATAATTCGCGCAATCCTCTTGATTTACGGCAAATCCAATCGCACCAACAGGCGCAAATATTTAAAGAAACGCAGCATTTCACAGCCCGATCCTAGTTTTCCGCCGCCTCCACCCACGCCCCCCAAACGCCGATCCGCTTAAACCAAATTACTCAATAGGATTTCTTCACCGGCGATTTGCCGATCAAACATGTCCAATACATCCAAGAGACAGAAAGCAATAATTCCTTAAATTATTCGCATTGACGAATAGTTTATGTTACTATTCGTGTGTATGAATAGTTTCATGAGCACAAAAGAGGCTGCGGCTAGATTGAAGATAAGCGTTCGACGCGTTCAGGCGTTGATCGCGTCCGGCAGGCTGCCTGCTGAGAAGATCGGCAATAGTTTTGCGATCAAAGAAAGCGATCTTAAATCAGTAAACAGTCGGAAGAATGGCCGCCCGGTGAACGGAACGAAGCCGGAAAAAGACTGGGATGCGATCATAAAGAAGTTCGCAGGCTGTTTAAAAGATCTTCCGCCTGATCTGTCGACGAACCCAAAATATATGGAAGGGTTTGGAGAGTGATTGAAAAGGTAATTGCCGATACGGCCGCTATCGTTGCCTATTTGAATAGACGCGATCAATGGAATCGTGAAGCCGTCCGCTTGTTCGAAGAACTTCCCAAACCGTTTTATACATGCGAAGCTGTTATAACGGAAACGTGCTTCCGTGTAAGCAAGTCGGCCGGCGGGATAGTCAGAGTTTTTGATCTGATCGCGAGCGGTATTTTGAGGATCGATTTTTCAGTCTCGGATGAGGCTGACGAGCTTCGACGCCTTATCAAAAAGTACGAGTCGGTTCCGATGTCGCTTGCGGATGCGTGTCTGGTTAGGATGAGCGAACTGAATAATTCGCAGGTTTTTACCTTTGACTCCGATTTTCGTATTTATCGGAGATTTGGACGACAGAGAATCCCTTTAGTCGGGCTCGATGATTGAATTTAGTATGTTTGACGAAAGTTTTGATGTGATCGTTATCGGTGCGGGGCACGCGGGGTGTGAGGCGGCCTCGGCGGCGGCGCGGCTTGGGGCGGCGACTGCTCTGGTGACGATAAATCTCGATATGATCGGGCAGATGTCGTGCAATCCGGCGGTTGGCGGAATCGCTAAAGGCCATGTTGTCAGAGAGATAGACGCTCTCGGCGGCATAATGGGCCGGGTGATCGACCGAACGGGAATTCAATTTCGGCTACTGAACCGTTCGCGTGGCCCCGCTGTGCAGTCGCCTCGCGCACAGGCCGATCGAAGCTTGTATAGAACTGAAATGCGTCGGGTTCTCGAAGCCACGCCAAATTTAAACCTGCGACAAGGCATTGTTGTTGATCTAATTGTTGAAAACAATAAAGTTATTGGCGTCGAAATGCAGGACACGCGACGTTTCGGTGCAAAGTCAGTCGTTGTCGCTACCGGAACATTTTTGAACGGCACGATTCACACAGGCAAGCGAACATTTTCGGCAGGACGTGCAGGTGAACCGGCGTCGATAGAATTAGCAGAAGCCCTTAAGAATCATGGGTTTCCGGTCGGACGATTGAAAACCGGCACACCGCCGAGGCTTGATGGGCGAACGATCGATTGGGACGCGTTTGAACCCCAGCCGCCAGACGAGAAGCCGGTTCCTTTTTCGTTTGCGACAGAAAAGATCGAGCAGCCGCAGATACAATGTTTTATCGGATACACGAGCGAAAGGCTGCATCAGACGATTCGTGACAATTTGCATCAATCGCCGCTTTACTCGGGCAAGATAAAAGGCGTCGGGCCGCGATATTGTCCGTCGATCGAAGATAAGGTAGTCAAGTTTGCCGATAAAGATCGTCATCAGCTTTTCCTCGAACCTGAAGGCCACGACACGAACGAGGTTTATCTAAACGGTTTTTCGACCTCGCTGCCGTCGGCACTACAGCTTGAATTGTTGCAGATGGTGCCGGGTTTTGAATCGGTCCATATAATTCGTCCCGGTTACGCGATCGAGTACGATTTTGTCGATCCGCGTGAGCTGCGGCCGACGATGGAATCAACACGGATGAACGGGCTGTTTTTCGCCGGACAGATAAACGGAACGACCGGCTATGAGGAAGCCGCTTGCCAGGGACTGTTGGCCGGAATCAATGCCGCGTTTTCGATCGAGGGACGTAAACCCTTTATTCTTCAACGAGATGAGGCTTATATCGGCGTACTTGCCGACGATCTGATCCAGCACGGGGTTGACGAACCGTATAGATTATTTACGTCGCGAGCAGAGGCACGGTTAACCTTGAGACACGATAACGCCGACCAGCGGCTTTCGCCGAAAGGGCGGGAAGCGGGATTGCTGGGAGATTCGGACTGGGAACGGTTTAATCGAAAGCGTGACCGGCTAGCACGTTTGCGCAACGCGCTCGACTATACGCGGTTCAAACGTTCGTCGGTCGAATACGCCGGAGTTTCACAGTTGTTGAATGCCGATCTGGGGGATGCTTTTACGTTGTCGCAGCTTTCGATGCGGCCAGGTGTTTTGGCGGATCTCATAAAACGTCTGCTGCCGGATGAAGTGGCCGGGGAGATAAGTCAGAGCGATCTCAATACGGCACTTGCGGATTCGCTCTATTCGGGATATATCGAAAAGCAGAAAGTTGCGACCGAACGCGTTAATCATCATGACGCACTAAAAGTGCCGGTTAGCTTTAGTTTTGGTTCGATCAGCGGGCTTTCGCATGAAATGGTCGAGCGGCTTGAGCGTGCGCGGCCTCAGAACTTCGCACAGGTGCGAAAAGTAAATGGTTTGACGCCCGCCGCGGTCTCGACGGTACTTGTTCATCTAACTGCCAATAAAACCAGAGAGTTAGCTGTATCTTAAAAGTGTGGAACGTTCCACATTTTCACGTTTACAGTCTCGCTACGCGCTGTGCTAACTTTACAATCAATACACATAATGGGAAAGATAATTGCGATAGCCAACCAAAAAGGCGGTGTCGGGAAAACTACAACCGCGATCAACCTGGCCGCCGCGCTTGCGACGGAAGGCAAAAAGGTGCTGCTTGTTGACGCCGATCCGCAGGGAAATGCGACCTCTGGTTCGGGAATTCTAAAGTCGGCAAGCCGAAAATCGCTCTACTACGCGATGGTGAGCGGAGAATCTGTCAGGGAATTGGTCGTTCCCACCGAAATTCAATCGCTTTGGGTTCTTCCATCAGATAAAAATCTTGCCGGTATCGAAATCGAGCTTGCCGATTCGGAAAATCGGGCGCATGTGATAAAAAAATTGCTTGATCCGATTCGCGAATATTTTCATTATATTATTATCGACTGCCCGCCGAGTCTTGGGGTTTTGACAGTGAACGGCCTGACCGCCGCAGATTCGCTACTTGTGCCGATACAGTGCGAATATTTTGCATTGGAAGGCGTGACCGAGCTTTTTGAGACACTCGCACGCCTGAAACGGGAGCTAAACCCCGGATTGGCGATCGAGGGACTTTTACTCACGATGTTCGACGAAAGAACCAACCTATCGACCGCTGTTGCAAAAGACCTGCGTGATTTCTATGGTCCGCAAGTGCTAAAAACCGTGATTCCGCGAAATGTCCGGCTTGCCGAGGCTCCGAGTTTTGGGAAGCCGATACTTCTTTATGACCCAAAATCGCGCGGGGCGGTTAGTTATATCGAATTAGGAAAGGAGATCTTGAGCCATGCCTAGACAAACGCTCGGCCGGGGCCTGAGTTCATTGCTCGGCGACGCTCCGGAAGTAAAACAGGAATCGCAAGCAAGCGAGATCGACATAACGCTGGTTGACCCGAACCCCGAACAGCCGAGAACTCGTTTTGCCGATGAGGCTTTGGACGAACTCGCCCGGTCAATCGTCGCAAACGGTATCGTCCAACCGATAGTCGTCCGTCCACACGGAGCGCGTTACCAGATAGTCGCCGGTGAGCGCCGTTGGCGTGCCGCTCAGCGAGCCGGTTTGCACAAAATTCCGGTTACGGTCCGCGAGATCGCCGATGACAAACTGCTTGAGATCGCGCTGATCGAGAATATTCAGCGGCAAGAGCTAAACCCGATCGAAGAAGCTCGTGCGTACCGGAAACTTATTGATACTATTGGACTTACACAGGAACAGGTGGCGGAACAGGTTGGCAAGGAGCGAACCCTGATCGCAACGACTCTTCGGCTTCTTAAACTTCCAGACGACATTCTAAAACTCATCGAAGAAGGCAAACTCTCTGCCGGGCACGGCCGCGCGCTTTTGCTTTCAGACGAGATCAACGACCAGCGACGAGTAGCCCGTCTAATAATAGAAAAGGGAATGTCCGTGCGCGAGGCTGAAAGGACGATCAAATCGGCGGCAACGCGAAGCCCGCAAACTAAAGATAACAAAGCGGTTACTGTCGTCAAGGACCCAAATATCAAGCACGCTGAAACAAAGTTGATGCGGGCATTGGGGACAAATGTAAAGATATCGCCCAGCGGAAATGGATCTGCCGGAAAGATCGAGATCGAGTATTACAATACAAGCGACCTCGACCGGCTATTTCAGCTATTAAAAGGTAATAAGGAGGAGTAAACTGTTGACACAAAAGCGTTTAACGGAAATGGTCGATTGCGCCGGTTGAGTGGCCAAACTCGCTCCCGGCGACCTTGCTCAAGTTTTGAGTAAGCTTCCTAAGCAATCCAGCGAAAATGTGATCGTCGGCTTTGATAAGTCGGACGATGCGGGAGTTTTTCGCCTTTCCGACGACCTCGCGCTTGTGCAAACGCTGGATTTTTTTACTCCGGTTGCGGACGATCCCGAGATGTACGGACAGATCGCTGCGATCAACTCGATAAACGATGTCTATGCGATGGGCGGCACGCCAATTTCGGCATTGTCGATAGTCTGCTATCCGCAGAAAGGCGATTGGGATGTGCTTGGACAGATTCTCGCAGGCGGGCAAAAGGCTATGAACGCCAACGGCGTCGTCGTGATCGGCGGGCATTCAGTCGATGACAAGGAAATGAAATTCGGTTATGCCGTAACCGGGACGATTCACCCGGACAAGGTAATATCGAATGCCGGAGCAAAGGCGGGCGATGTTTTGGTCCTCACAAAACCGATCGGGAGCGGTGCGATAAACACGGCGGTGAAACACGGCAAGGCGCGCGAATCGACTGTTGCCGCCGCGTTAAAAGCAATGACAACTTCGGCCCGCGAAGCGTCAAAAGCAATGGTGCGACACGGTGCAAACGCATGCACAGACATCACCGGTTTCGGTTTGCTCGGCCACGTTTTTGAGATGGCAAAGGCCAGCGATGTTACATTAACTATTGTGTCTAAAGATGTTCCGCTGCTGCCGGACGTGATCGAACTGATTGAGATGGGAATGCTCACGCGCGGCGACAAGAACAATCGCGTTTATGTCGGCGACACCGTTAGAATAGATGAAGCAGTCTCGGGGCCGATGCAGAGTGCCCTTTTCGACCCGCAGACCGCAGGCGGGCTGCTAATAAGTATGCCGATTTCGGCGGCGGAACAATTTATTATCGACGTGCCCGACGCGGTTGTGATCGGGAATGTTGGCGAGAAAACAGATAAGCTGATCGAGGTCTTGTAGTTGATACTTTTTTGAAAGTTTGTTTAGGAATTAGCCGATAGCTTTTGGCTGATAGCTGTCAGCCGGAATTGGAATAATAATCGCGTGTATTTATTTATTTTCGAATCCATCGGAACGCAGGAGTTGATCATGATCGGCATCGTGGCGTTGATATTCCTGGGCCCGCGTCGGCTGCCTGAGATCGCTCGTAAACTGGGAAAAATGATGGCCGATTTGCGCAACACAACAACTGAATTTAAATCCACTTGGGAACGCGAGGTCGATTTTGAAGAGGAAACAAAGGCGCTTCAGTTGGATTCGATAGACGAGGAAGCTGAACGACCGGTCCCACGCGAAAATTCTATCGGCTCGATCACCGACGGGCCTGTCGCACCTGAAATAAAAACTATCGACAAGGAAAGTTTTGAAAACGCCGTCGCCCGATCTGATGCGGACGAGCCAGAACCGGCAGCCGTTTTTGTCACAGATGATGGAGACGAAGAAAAAGACCAGCCGGACACTCTTTCCGACAAGCGAACCTGGCTCTAGAGATCAGCATAGTAATGAAGCAACTCGAAACAAACGAGACTGAAAATCGCGGCGGACAGATGTCGTTTCTTGACCACCTCGACGAGTTGCGCAAGCGGCTGATGTATTCGGCAATTATCATCGTAGTAGCGTTTGTTTTTTCATGGTATTTCAAGGAAGTTATCTATAATTTCCTGGCTGTTCCGGCAATCGAAGCTCTCGGCGAAGCGGTTCGGCGTGACGTTCCTTTGACCGGCCTAAAGGGAGACGAAGCGATTATTCCGCTTAATCAAATGGCGGCGGGCGAACGGGCACGATACGTTTTCGATCAAGCGACAAGGCTCGGAACCGGTGTGGTTCAACCCGGGACGTCAATCGCGGCTATTGTTGCGAACGATTCAAACGGCCAGCCCGGACTTTATACCGACGAGGCGATAATTACCGGGACGGTCGTGATTCCTAAAGGTGTGAAATTGCCGGTTGAGATCCTTGGCACGACGGTTTCCAGCGGCGCGGACGAACGCCTGATAGTAACCACGCCGGGCGAGACATTTACGTTGTATGTTACTCAGTCGCTTTATGCGGCGATTGCTTTTTCGGTTCCGTTGCTTTTATGGCAGATATGGGCGTTTATTTCGCCGGCTTTATACAAGCATGAGCGGGCGTATGTGACGCCGTTTGTTTTGCTTTCGACGATCTCGTTTGTTGTCGGTGCGGCGTTTGCATATTATGTGCTGCTCCCGCCCGCGCTCAATTATTTATTAGGGCTTGCCCAGGATTTTAGGCCGCTTTTGCGGGCGAGCGATTATTTCGATTTTGTTACGATCGTTCTGCTTGCGATGGGCGTTATTTTTCAGATGCCGGCGGTGACGTATGTTTTGGCGCGGATCGGGCTTGTAACGCCTTCGTTCCTTATCAAAAGCTGGAAACTCGCGGTTGTGATCATATTGATAGTTGCGGCGGTGGTCTCGCCGACGGGCGATATTCCGAATTTAATGCTTTTTGCGACGCCGATGATGGTGCTTTATGTGTTTTCGATCGGCATCGCATGGCTGTTCGGCAAAAAGCGTCAGACCGATGACGTGGCTGCCTGAGCCAAAAGCAACCATAGACAAGGCAAAAAGCATCTTGAACTATTAAGGATAACTGTCTAAAATCTTAATTTGCGCCAGATATCGCGGATAGTCGTAAAACACGGCTATCCGGACAAGGAGTTTTACCGATAATGTCAAAAAGAAGTTTGTTCCGTAATGTTGTACTCGCAGCGGCAGCGTTGTTGATAGCTGACTCTGGAGCGTCAGCACAGAAACCCAGCGAAACGCCCTCACAGGACCCAAGCGGCAACGCAAGAAAAGTCAAGATTGAATTGAAAGAGGCCTATAAACGGTGGCTTTCGAACGACGTTTCCTACATCATCACAAAAGAAGAGCGTCGCGCGTTCATGGCCTTGCAGACCGATGAGGAACGCGAGAACTTTATCGAAAGTTTCTGGCGCCGCCGCGATCCCGATCCTGATACCGAAGAGAACGAATACCGCGAAGAATATTACGAGCGAATTGCCTACGCTAACGAACGGTTCACATCCGGCATTCCGGGGTGGAAAACCGACCGCGGCCGTATCTATATTGCGTGGGGCAAACCGGATTCGATCGAGTCACACCCGTCAGGCGGTTCGTATGACCGGCCCAGTTACGAGGGCGGCGGTTCGACATCGACCTATCCTTTTGAGATCTGGTTTTATCGGCATCTCGACAACGTAGGCGACGGCCTCGAAATCGAGTTTGTCGATCCGACCGGAACCGGCGAGTACCGGATCGCCCGCAACGCGAACGAAAAAGATGCTCTGTTGATGGTTCCCGGCGGCGGCATGACCCTGAACGAGCAGCTTGGGTTGGAAGACCGCGGCGATAGAATTTCAGGGATCAATGGAAATAATCGCTTTACCCGCGAACAGGATATGCCTTTCCGACGAATGGAGATCATCGCAAATTTACAACGTCCACCGCAGGTAAAGTTTAGTGATCTGGCCGGAATAGCCGGCGGTGACTCAGGCGTTCTGGACAACAATCCCCTCGCTTTCGAGCTTCGTGTCGATTTCTTCCGTCAATCGGAAGACCGCGTTATCGTTGCGTTCACGGTCCAGACTGATAACAAAGAACTACAGTTCGTCGATGAAGGCGGGCTTGATGCGGCGAAGTTGAATGTATTTGGCCGGATCACGGCGGTTTCAGGGAAACGCTCGGGAATTTTTGAGGACGCGGTAACAACATACGCAACGCGTGAAGAGCTTGCCGAGGCAAGAGAGCGAAAGTCGATCTATCAAAAGGCGGTCGCTTTGCCGCCCGGAACCTATAAGGTCGATGTCGTGGTCCGTGACGTCAGTACCGGCAATCGCGGTATTGTAAACAAAGGATTCACGGTTCCGAAATACGACGAGAAAAAACTTTCGACATCGTCGATGGTACTTGCTACCAAACTGCGGACGACCAACGAACGCGATATTGGCGGCATGTTTGTTATCGGAAACGCAAAAGTGATCCCGAACCTTAAGGGAAATTACAAGCGCGGACAGGAAGTCGGCGTTTATCTGCAGGTCTATAATGCGGGAATCGATCAAACGACGCTCCGCCCGGCGGTGGATGTTGAATATGTTCTGTCGAAAGGCGGAAAAGAGATCATGCGTCAGCCGGAAGATTGGTCGGGTTTGAGCGATTCCGGTCAGCGCCTAACTCTTGCCAGGCTTTTGCCGACCGATAACCTGACAAAAGGCGACTATGAGCTAAAGGTCCTGACCAAGGATCGCGTCAGCGGACAGGTGATCGAAAACAAGGGCAACTTCATCATCGAAGACTAACTGGATCGATCGAAAAGTTGGACCGGCATCGGAAACGGTGCCGGTTTTTTATTTTCGTTTCGCTTCGATAACGGGAGCGTTCTTACCCTCACTTGTTGCGAGTATCGAATTACCGTCGCGCGAATAGGCAATCGCTTCGCCTTGCTTTCTTTTGCCCAGGGCAATCACGGTCGGCTTTTGTTTCCATATCTCGTCAAAATTGTCAGAGCCGTCCGGCAGTGCGAACTCATACGCGGCAAAATAATCGCATAGCACCAAGCGCTTGCCATCGGGCGAGATGTCACCGCCGGTCAGCATTCCAAACGGAACGGCTGGAACCGTTATTTCAGCGACTTTCACCGCAATTTGTTTTCGCGCGCCGAATTCAGGGTTCAGTTTATAAACTGCAGCCGGTTCGGATTCTTCTTTTGTAACGATGTACAGTGCTCCTGATTTCGGGTCGGCCAACAAAACCTCGGCATTTCCGCGACGGTCGGGATATGAAAATTTCAATTCAGTCGCGGGCTCGGTTGCAGCCGCATTTTCTCTTGAAGTGCCTAGATCAGTTTGTTGAATAGGCGGCTCCGCAAAGCGGTAAATAATATGTTCTGTGCGTTCGCCGTTTTTTGAGTTGCCGATCTCGCCCACATAAATAAAGCACTTTCCGGCAGCGTCTTTATGGGTCGAGATGTCTTCCCAATCCACGTTTTCTGCATTCGCCACTTTCCACGTTCCCAGATGCGTTCCCGTTCGATCCATCGCAAAAACATACGGCCCGTCACCGGAGTCGTTATGCGTCCAAAGAACATTTTCCTGACATTGTGAAACAACCAAGCCGCTGCTTTCGGTGATCTCTTTTGAAGCGATCTTCCCGATAATCACCGCCGAATGAAAAGCAGATGTCTGTTCGTCAATTACAGGAGGCTCACCGCCTTTGACAGGCGAATGGCTGCACGCGGACGAAACCAAACCGGCAGCGACCGCAAAAATGACAAATGTAGAGATTTTGGTTACATTCGTTGACAGCATAGGAGTTGCTTTTATTGTAACGTCCGCTGGTACCGAGATGCCAGAAACCAAGGGCAGCTTATCATCGAATACTAAAATGTTGGACTGCTCGAAAAGTTGGACCGGCATCGGAAACGGTGCCGGTTTTTTTTATTTTTGTCAGGCTTTAGTTAGGCGAAATCGAAAATGACAAAAGTAAAAAATTTCGCTATAGTTCCCACATAAGCTGCGCCCGTAAATAAAAGCATTCATCTGGTTATTCGTTCGGTAAACTTTCTCGGTCGAGATTTCGTAACTATCATAGAAAATAAATGTCCGCAGTTCCGATACCAAAATACAGCCCCGCAGAATATCTCGCACTCGAGGAAAACTGCGACTATCGCAGCCAGTATTATTACGGAGAGATTTTTGCAATGGCCGGTGCGAGCCGACGGCATAATGTTATCGCGATGAACATTTCGGCGCGTCTCCACGCCGCATTGCGTGAACGCGGGTGCGAGATTTACCAAACCGACATGCGGGTAAAAGTAAGCTCGGACCTTTACACTTATCCGGAGGTAGTTATCGTTTGCGGCGAACCTCAGATCGAGCGTCTGCACGGTGAAAATCTGCTAAACCCGTTGATACTGATCGAGGTAATGTCGCCCTCGACGGAAAAATTCGACCGTGGTGATAAGTCGAGGCTTTACAGGCTGATGCCGTCGGTTAAGGAATATTTGCTGGTCTCGCAGGAAAAGACACACGTCGAACATTTTATCCGGCAGGAAAACGGAGATTGGCTGCTGAAAGAGTCATCCGAGATGACCGATATTGTGAACTTTCCGTCGATTGACTGCTCGCTCAGCATCGCCGAAATTTACGAGCGAATCGATCTGACAGAACCCGTAACTGAAATCTGATGATCGTTGGAACCGAATGGCTGATCGAAGCAACCGGCTGCGACGCGGTAAAACTCCGCGATGAGGCCGCGCTTCGTATCGTTTTTGACCGGATAATCGCCGACCTCGGCCTAAAATCGATCGACGCGATCTGGCACCGCTTTCCAAACGAAGGCGGCGTCACAGGTATTGTCGCGCTCACCGAATCGCATTTGACCTGCCACACCTATCCCGAACACGGGACCGCGACATTCAACCTATATTGCTGCCGCACACGCCCAGAATGGGATTGGGACACAAACCTAAAAACCATACTCGGAGCGCAAACTGTCAACGTCTTGAAGATCGAGCGAGGCAACACACAAACCGAAAATCCGCAATCCGCAATCCGCAATCCGCAATCTAAGACTGTCGGAGGTGACGCATGAGCGTTCTCCAGGCGAATTGCCCGTCATGCGCGGCGCCGATCGAGTTTCAAAAAGGCTCGACGATAGTTCTCGTGTGCCCTTTTTGCCGTTCGGCGGTCGCTCGGACGGATCGCGGGCTTGACGATCTGGGCAAGGTTGCGGAGATCGCCGATTCGCAATCGCCGTTGAAACTTGGGCTAGAGGGCGAGTATCTCGGCAATCGTTTTGAGCTGACCGGACGCGCCCAACTACGCCATGAGATGGGCGGCTATTGGGACGAGTGGTACGCGACGTTTTCAAACGGCTGGGTCGGCTGGCTTGCCGAGGCTCAGGGCCGTTTCTACATGACCTTTTTTCAGCCGCTCCAAACAGGCGTAACGTTGCCGTCGTTCGATCAGATCCAGGTTGGTGTCTCTGTGCCGGAAATTCCCGGCGAAACGCCGTTGATGGTGACCGAGAAAGGAACTGCGACTGCAGTTGCCGCCGATGGCGAAATTCCATATAAACTTGTCCCAAACGAACAGAGCAATTACGCGGATCTTAGCGGCGTCGGCAACGCCTTCGGAACTATCGATTACAGCATCGAGCCGCCGTGGGTGTTTATCGGTAAAGCGGTAACTCTTCCTGAGATCGGATTGGGCGATGCAAAACCCGTACAGCGTGAGGCACGGCGAACGACCGCCGCCGCGATGGGCTGTCCGAATTGCGGCGGGCCGCTTGCGTTGATCGCGCCTGACAAGGCCGAGCGTGTGACGTGCCCAAACTGCAGTTCGCTGCTTGATGTAAACAAGGGAAATCTTAAATTCCTAAAGGCGCTTGATCCATCGCCTTCGCCGCATGCTTTTGTTCTGCCGATCGGCGCTGAGGGAACATTTCAAGATACGAAATTCAAGATAATCGGGGCGGTCGTCCGCAGCGTGACTGTTGAAGGCATCGAATACTTTTGGCACGAATATTTGCTCTACAATCCGATGATCGGATTCCGCTGGCTGGTCCATTCGGACAACCACTGGAACTTTGTCGAGCCTGTAAATCCTGCCGAAGTTACACCGCCGCTGATCGCACAGTCGGGCGCGCAGGCGAGTTATAACGGCAAATGGCTCAAGATCTTTCAGGATGCTCCGGCGGTCGTGCGATATGTGCAGGGCGAGTTTTATTGGCGGGTCAGCCAAGGTGAGACGGTTCGGGCAACCGACTATGTTGCAGCGCCGCTGATGCTTTCGTCAGAGGTTTCGAGCAACGAAATAAATTGGTCGGTCGGCGTCTATATGACGAATGCCGAGATCGAGAAAGCGTTTAGCGTGTCTGATCTGCCAAAGCCATGGTCGGTCGCGCCGAACCAGCCGTTCACAGGTTCATTTTATTACACGTGGGGTGCGTTGCCGCTGTTGGCGTTGCTTGTCATCGCGGTGCTGATGATACCGCTCGCGGGAATAACCAGCACGCCGCTTTCGCAGCAGATCACGATGCCGCCGATGGCGAACGCAACAACGCCGCAGTCGGCGATCAGCCAGCCGTTTGAGTTAAGGGGCAGCCGTAATGTGCGGATCACGGCAAGCGCGCAGGTAAACAATTCGTTTGCCGATCTCGACGTCGATCTGATCAACGACCAGAGCCAGGAACTCGAATCGGTGAATATCCCGATCGAATATTACACCGGCACAGACAGCGACGGAGCCTGGACCGAGGGCGGCCAATCGCAGGACGCAACGCTTTCGTCTCTGCCCGCCGGAAAATATAATTTACGGATCGAGGGAACCTGGCAAAATTGGCAGCAATCGATGCCCGTTACCGTTAAAGTCGAGCAGAGCGTAAACCGCGGCGTTAATTTCATCTGTGCGCTTATCGTGCTCCTGCTTGTGCCAATATTCGGTTTGATAAGAAAGATCTCGTTCGAGTCGCGTCGGTGGAGCGAAAGTATGTTTGGCGCGACCGAAGACAGCGACGACGAATAGTTTTCAGTGGACGACAAGTTATGTTCAAGATAATTACTTTGATATTTGGAATAGGCGTTGTTTTAACATACGCCTCGGCGGCCTGGTTTGGTTGGGAACTTGCTAACTCGGGCAGCAAATCGCGGCTTGGTGTGCCGTTTATCTATACGGGTTTTCGCGGAGGAAAATAAATGCTGATGAATATGTTCGCGCCCAACACGTTGGGTTTTGTCGTCAAGTTTGATGCGCTGCTCGAAGTGTTGGTCACAACGCTGATCTTTGTCTTTATCGGAATCGTGTTTTTCGCGATAGCCTACGGAATTCTGAGCAAAGTATTTCACATCCACAAAGAGATCGAGGAAGATCAGAACACCGCATTGGGCATTGTGATCGGTTCGATAATGATCGGGCTGGCCATAATAATCGCCGCCGCTATCCACGGCTGATCTTCTAAGGGATGAAGGCGGAAGGATGAAGGATGAATGCGTTCTTTTTCATCCTTCATCCTTCATCCCTCATCCTTCAAGATGAAGCACGTTCCTCTTTTATTCCTCAACGTAGTCATCATCGCAACCTGCGGGCTGATCTACGAACTGCTTGCCGCGACCGTCTCGTCATACGTTCTCGGTGATTCCGTAACGCAATTTTCGCTTATTATCGGCATCTATCTATTTGCGATGGGCGTCGGTTCGTACCTGTCGCGCTACGTCGAAAAAAACGTCGCCGAGAAATTTATCGATATCGAGCTCGCAGTTGCCATTATCGGCGGAGCATCGGCACCGCTATTGTTCCTGACATTCGCCTACGTTTCCTATTTCGGCATCATTCTTTACACGATGGTTTTCATCATCGGCACGCTGGTCGGGCTTGAGATACCGCTGCTGATGCGGATACTGAAAGACGAGCTTGATTTCAAGGAACTCGTCTCGCGTGTGCTTGCACTGGATTACGTCGGAGCATTAGTCGCCGCTTTGTTGTTCCCGATATTTTTTGTTCCAAAGCTCGGCCTGAATCGGACTTCGCTCTTATTCGGAATGCTCAATGCTGCGGTCGGAATCTGGGCGACGTGGCTGCTTGAACCACTGATCGCAACGCGCAAACTGACGATACTTCGCGTCAAAGGATTTATCGTCATCGTCCTGCTCGGCATCGGTCTGATAAAAGCAGACAGCCTGACGACGCTCGCTGAGGACGGCCTGTTTTCCGACCAAATAATCTACGCAAAAAGCTCGCCGTATCAACGGATCGTCGTTACCAAAGGCAAGACCGGCCACGCGCTTTTTCTGAACGGCAATCTGCAGTTCAATTCGTTTGACGAATACCGTTATCACGAGGCACTCGTTCATCCCGCATTCGCAGCATTTAACGGAACACCGAAACGCATTCTAGTTCTCGGCGGCGGCGATGGTTTGGCTGTTCGTGAAATTCTGAAATATCCGTCTGTCGAAAGCGTGACTCTGGTCGATCTTGATCCGAAAATGACCAGCATCTCACACGAGCTTCCCGTTCTGGCCGAGTTGAACAAACACTCGATGGACGACTCGCGTGTTTCGATCATAAACACCGATGCGTTTGTCTGGATCGACAACAACGAGATCGAACCGTTCGACATCGCGATCGTCGATTTTCCCGACCCGAATAACTTCGCGCTCGGCAAACTCTACACGACCCGTTTCTACAATCTACTCAAGGCAAAACTAAAACCTGACGCGGCTGTTGTGATCCAATGCACATCACCGCTCTACGCGAGAAACTCATATTGGTCGATCATCAAAACACTTGAGGCTGCGGGATTTATCGTCAAGCCGTTTCAAACCACAGTGCCGAGCTTCGGTGTCTGGGGCTACGCTCTCGCGCGACTTCAGCCGTTTGAGACGCCGACGAAATTACCCTCCGATGTTGAGCTAAAGTTCCTGAATGAAAAGGCATTAGCGTCAATGTTCGACTTTCCTTCGGACATGACTCTGCCGTCGCCAGACATCGAGATCAACCGGCTTGATAACCAGGCCCTCGTTAGATATTACGAGACCGAATGGCGACGGTTTGAATAAGTGAGATAGATTTCAAACAGGATTTACAGGATAAGCAGGATGATTTATGACGAAATATCAGGGCTAATTATTCAGGCTAGCTTCGAGGTGAGTAATGAGTTAGGATTCCGACCGTTTACACCGAAAAGAAAATCTTGTATATCCTGTGAATCCTGCTTGAATTGATGTGAATAATTGGTCACGTAGGGAATTGCTAGCTGCCTTCCTCGGCGCGCCGTTTGCTTTGGCGGCGTGTCGCAACCAGAGTCTGCCTCGAAATTTTCCAGACGGTGCGATAGTCGGGCAAAGTACGACGCTAGGACATATCTTAAGAGAGAATCGCACGTTTGAAGTTCCGGCGGATAAATGGGAAACGGTAAAGGTTGCGATCGTCGGAGGCGGTGTTGCCGGGCTTTCGGCGGCTTGGAAATTGAAGAGACAAGGGTTTGAAGACTTCGTTGTTTTGGAACTTGAGAAAGAAGTTGGCGGTACGTCGCAAAGCGGTGTTGGCAATCCGGTATCGTATCCGTGGGGTGCGCATTATCTGCCGGTTCCGTTTCGTGAAAATACCGATCTGATCGAGCTGCTTGATGAGATGCAGCTCACCGAAGGCCGCACCGCCGATGGCGATGTCCTAATCAAAGAACAATTTCGCTGTCGCGAACCCGAGGAACGCATTTTTCATAAAGGCCGTTGGTATGACGGGCTTTATCTGCATGCGGGCGAAAGCGAAGACGACAAACGTCAGTTTGCCGAGTTTCAGAAGCAGATCGACTATTGGGTGAATTGGCGCGACGCAAACGGTAAACGCGCGTTCGTTGTGCCATCGGCAAATTGTTCAAATGATGCAGAAGCAACCGCGCTCGACAAGATAACTTTTGCCGACTGGCTGAGCGAGAAAGGTTTCACGTCCGAGCGATTGGTCTGGTATTGCGACTATGCATGCCGCGACGATTATGGATTGAAACTGGACCAGATATCCGCGTGGGCCGGGTTGTTTTATTTCTGTTCCCGAGTAAGGAAAAGCGGCGACGAGTCACAGCAGTTCATTACTTTCCCAGAAGGCAACGGCAGATACGTGAAACACTTTGCGGAAATCGTAAAGGACAAGATACAAAGATCGCATGTCGTGGTTTCTGTTATTCCGAATGAGAAAGGTGTTGATGTCGTATGTCTAGCAAACGGAGAGCTGCGCGGGTTTCGTTGCGAGGGCGTGATATATGCTTCACCGATATTTACCGCATCGTACGTCATCCGTGGCTTTAACGAAGCCCCGCCTTTTGCCGCTAGTGAGTTTCATCACAATGCGTGGTTCGTCGCGAACCTGTTTTTGAAAGACCGGCCAAAACCGCGTTTTGCCCGCGACTTTCCGCTTGCGTGGGATAATGTTTTATACGAAAGCCCGTCGCTTGGGTACGTAAACGCAACGCATCAAAAAGGCATCGACTATGGCCCGACAATTTGGACGTATTATTACCCGATGTGCCACGAACCCGACGGGCGCACTAAACTTTTCAACTACGAATGGCGCGACCTCGCCGACGTTTGCCTTACCGACATCGCCCGCGCGCACCCGGAAATCTACGACCTGACGGAAAGAATAGATATAATGCGCTGGGGCCACGCAATGATCTCGCCGAGGCCCGGTTTCATCTGGGGCCGCGAACGGCAGAAAGCTCTGGGATCTTATCGAAACATCCACTTTGCCCACACAGACCTGAGCGGTATCGCGTTATTTGAAGAAGCGTTCTATCATGGCCTCCGCGCGGCTAAGAGTGTTTCTACCGCCGAGACACAGAGACGCCGAGATTGAAATGCAGAGGATCGAAACTACGGAAATTCCAGTCTCTGCGATTCCGCGTCTCGGGGGTGAGAATATTTGGCTATTTTCGCGGAACGTCGACCTCACGGTCTTTCTCGGAAGCGCAGTCGTGTCATTGCTGTTGCTCGCGGTTGGCTGGCGGTTGGGGATTCTTAATGAGGAGTCACCGGAATGGACTTGGGTCACGGCGGTGCTGCTGATCGATGTGGCTCATGTTTGGTCGACGAGTTTTCGGGTTTACTTTGACACTGAGGAATTCAAGCGGCGGTTTTGGTTGTATCTGCTGGTGCCGGTTTTTGGCTATGTGGTCGGTGTTGCGTTGTATTCCGAGGGTGAACTGACGTTTTGGCGGGCGCTTGCGATCGTTGCGGTATTTCATTTTGTCAGGCAGCAATACGGTTGGGTCGCGTTGTATCGGCGAAAGCTCGGGGAGACCGCGAGTTGGTCGTGGTGGATCGACGTTGCGGCGGTTTATATGGCGACCGTTTATCCGCTCGCGTTTTGGATGACATCACTGCCGCGAAATTTTAACTGGTTTGTTGAAAATGATTTTTTCAACATTCCTGTTGTCGTCGAGGAAATACTTTTTCCCGTTTACGTTCTCGCTCTAACCGCCTATTTTGCCAAGTCGGCCTATCTGTATTTCACGGATGGTTTTCTCAATATTGGTAAAGACATTGTCGTCGCAACGACCGCTATTTGTTGGTATGTCGGAATAGTGTTCTTCAATTCAGATTACGCATTTACGGTTACGAACGTGATTATCCACGGTGTGCCGTATTTTGCTTTGATCTATTTTTACGCAAAAGCAAGACGCGAAACCGCCGGGCCGGTTTACCGCTCGATTTCACAGCATTGGCTGATATTTCTTGCAACGCTTTGGGCCTTGGCCTATATCGAAGAATTGTTTTGGAACCGAGGCGTATGGCATGAAAAGGACTGGTTGTTCGGCGGGAGTTGGGATTGGACGGAATTAAAGATTTGGCTTGTTCCACTGCTCGCCGTGCCGCAATTGACGCATTACATTCTCGACGGTTTTATCTGGCGGCGACGCGGAAACGAAAGCGTTGTTCGAGCGGTGTAAAAAACCTATGTCAGACACGCTATTCGTGATTTAATAATCTTAGTTCGTAAACGATGCAACATCTGTCAAAAAATCTGCTTTCATCGATTACCGCAATTGGCTTGGCGGCTGTTTTGATCTTTGGCTGCAAAGGTTCGGGCAGCGGCGTGTTCGGGCCGGTGGACGAGACAGCCGAGGCTGCAAAGATCGTCGCCGAGGCGAACGTCGAGCTTACCAAGATCAAAACGCTGTATAGAGAGAACGAAGGCGACGAAGAAAAAGAGGGAAAGCGGCTACAGCTTCAAAAGGCGCTTGAGGCAAACGATAAAGAGCAGGTTCGCAAGGTAACGACCGAGATAATTCAACTGATTGACGAAGGAACGGGCAACGGCCAAACCGCTGTCGATAAAATTCAGCAGGCGCGCGACATGCAGATCAATCAGGACTATCAGGAGTATCTGCGGTTAAAAGAAGAAGCTCTGAAAAAACAGCTTGAGGCATTTGCGAAATACCGCCAGGCCGCACAGTCGCTTCGCGACAATTTTGATCCGCAAAACGCGGAACTGCGTAACAAGGTAAGCGGCGTTTTTGAGGAACGCAGCGAAAGCTATCGCGAAATAATGGAAAAAGCACGCGACCACAGCAGCCAGGCAAACGAACTATATAAAGACGTCATGCGGCGACAAGCGTCCGCTCAATAGAAAAGCAACAAGCTATTACAGCTAACTGCTTCCTTCGTAAAAACCTATCCGACTCTAGAGCACACAGCCCGGAAAGCCAAACCGGCCGAATGAGAGCGGAATTGCGGGAACGACAGAACGCGGCATGCGAAACACTTCCGGTGCGGCGGGCGCGCTGCGTCCGCCAGGAAATATAAACTGTCTATCGAACCCGCCTTTTACTTCTTCCGGCGTGACGCTAACGGTCTGGCGGTTGCGGTCGCGGACAAAGGTCAGCGATACGTCGCCCTCTTTCTTTTCTGCGATCACGCGGATCAGATCGCCATCGTCTTTTACCGGTTTGCCATCGGCCTCGACAATAATGTCCCCGGCTTTCAAACCCGATTTCGCGGCGGGCGAATCTGCACGCACATTGTCTATCAATACGCCGCTTTCAACTCCAAAATGATCGGCTAGCTGTTTGGTCAGCGGCGTCGTGCCGATGCCGATCTGCCTACGATTGGCAAATGCCCAAACCATCGGCTGACCAGGTTCACGCGGTGTTCTCGGCAACCCTTCGATCGCGGGTGCATCGGGCGGTGTCGGAAAATCAGGTATTTCTCCCAGCCGTGCGAACCCGACTGTTTCGTGAAACTTCGGCGTTGGCCGTTTGCCGAGGGTGACGCTTAGCTCGCGTTCCGAGCCACCGCGAAATACCGTGATTCGTGTTGTGTGGTCGGGAGCGATCTCGCTGACCAGCCGCGTCAATTTCCGCGTGCTTGTTATCTCGTCTCCGTTCACACGAACGATAACGTCACCCGATTGCAGCCCGGCCTTTTCTGCGGGCGAACCCTCGACGACCTTTTCGACCGCGACGCCTCGAACGCCCGGCAAGCCGTATTTCCCGAAGTTCTCGTTCGATACCTCGACGGTCTCAATACCCAAATAACCGCCTTCCGAACTGAAAGCCCATGCAAACCCGGTGGTTTCCGCTTTAGCGTTCTGTGCAGGCGTCTGAGCTATAGCGAGCAAGGTCGTCGCGGTTAATACACAGATAAATAAAATGCTTTTTCGAAACATAAGAACCTCCGAAATTTTAGACGATATGTTTTAGTTATGTTGCATCAGCCGCGTAAAATGTTGCACTGCGGACATGATATGAAGCGGATTTGCACAACGATCTATAAAAAAGACGGTTTCACCACTCAGTTTGGTTACACAAAACATTAACTCAATTTTGCCAGCCGTTCGGCTGCGGCTTCGAGCGTTTCATCTTTTTTACAGAAGCAGAAACGGACGAGCTGCGAACCGAGCGTGTTGTCGTGATAAAACGACGAGCCGGGCACGACGGCGACGCCGATCTCGCGGATCAGGTGTTTTGTAAATGCGATATCGTTTGCAAAATCGAAACCGGAAATGTCGCACATCACGTAATACGCGCCCTCTGGCGCATCGCATTTGAAACCGGCGTTTTGCAACACCGGAACAATAAAATCCCGCTTTTTCTGATAATCCTTTTGCAGTTCGTCGTAATAGCTCGTCGGCAAACTGAGCGCGTATGCTCCGGCGTGCTGTAGCGGATTGGCCGCACCGACGGTCAGGAAATCATGCACCTTTCGGATCGCCGATGTAATGTCCGGCGGTGCGATGCAGTAACCCACACGCCAGCCAGTTACTGAATAGGTTTTCGATAATGAATTTACGACAACCGTCCGCTCGCGCATTCCCGGCAGCGTCGCCATGCAGATATGTTCCGGTGGATCGCCAGCATCTTGCTGGCTCGTTTGCCGGCTGGAAGCCGGCGTTCCATAAAGAATATGCTCGTAGATCTCGTCGGTAAAGCAAAGCACGTCGTGCTCTTTGCAAAGGTCGGCGATGAACTCTAACTCTTCGCGGGTGAAAACTTTTCCGGTCGGGTTATTCGGGTTGCAGATGATAATCGCCTTTGTCTTTTCGTTGAAAGCGGCTTTCAATTCGTCTCGGTCAAAGACAAAACCGGCCTCAGTTCTATGAAGCGGCACGTGTCGCGGCACGGCATCGGAGAGTATTGCGTCCGGAGCATAGTTTTCGTAAAACGGCTCGAAGACGACAACCTCTTCGCCCGGATCGACCGTCGCCATCATCGCCGCGATCATCCCTTCGGTCGAACCGCACGTGACGGTTATCTCGGTTTCGGGATCGATGTCTAAGCCCAAAAACCATTTCGTTTTCGAGACGATCGCATCGCGAAACGATTTCACGCCCCACGTGATCGCATACTGATTATGGTCGGCCGCGATCGCCTCCATCGCCTTCTTCTTGATATCCTCAGGCGCCGCAAAATCGGGAAAGCCCTGGCCCAGATTCACCGCACCATACTTCACCGCCTCGCGCGTCATCTCGCGAATAACAGATTCGGTAAACGACGCGGCCTTAAGAGAAATTCTGTTTTTTGAAATCTTTGGTTGAATCATTTAGGTTTTCGAAGCGACTTGTTGCGGCCGTCTTAAATTCATTGTCTTTTCGAGTTCGCGGACTCAAGCCACAAAATGTCATTCAAATCCTTAGGTCGTCCAGTGGATTTTTTGTTAACGAGCAACAGATTCTTGTCGATCAAAGGAATCGACTTTCCCTGATATTCGATGGTGCTGCGGTTATTCCAGGCTTCATCGAACTCGACCCCATCTATTTCAGTTATAATGTCGATCCGGCTAGGCGGCAGTCCCATTTGAAAAACCATGCCGGGTGTCTGAAGGTCTTCTTTAGTCAGATCGAAAAGTGGAGCGCCAAAGGTATATAACGCTTTCCAAACTCGTTCAGCATTTTCAGGTTTGCTGCGAATCCACCAGGTCGATATCGCCAGTCGCGCGCACATAGCCGTGAAAGGCCATTGCATAACCGCCGACAACAAGAAATTCAACCTGCTCTTCGAAAAAGGCGGACAATATGTCTGTGAAGTCCCGGTTCAGCAACAATTTCTCCCTTAAATGCCCACGCGTCCTGGGCAAGCCGCCACATCATTTCCCAGCGTTCCTGTGGGGTCGTCGAGCGCATGTCGCCAGCGTCGTCCTGCTCGGACAACCGTTGAACACGTACAACCATCTTGCTACGGTCGGTGAGCGCCATAGCCATATTTTATCACAAAAATCGGCCTCTCGGACGGTAGAAAAAAGATCAGGCGGCAGCTAAAATCAATCGGCAGTGCGAAATTTTCCCGTCGGAGCGATCTGCTTGGTCTTAGTCGCGTCCGGTTCGACATCGAGTTTTGGCTCGCTCATCTCGATGGTCGCCTCGGGAAGAAATTGGTTGAAAATCCGGCGAATGCCGTCTTCGTCGCTTTGACGCACTTCGCTTTCGAAGCGGGCAAGCAGATCTGCGATATCCTCATCTGAGTAAGGCGCGATCTTGCCGATAAACACTTGCGGGTGCAGTGTTTTTTCAAGGTCCTCGCCTTTTATTTCGAGCTCCTCGAAAAGTTTTTCGCCCTTGCGCACCCCAGTGAAAACAATGTCTATGTCCTCGTACGGAGTCAGTCCGGACAGCTTTATCATATCTTTGGCAAGATCGAGTATCTTTACAGGCCGGCCCATATCGAGGATGAATATCTCGCCGCCGCCGCCGAGCGCTCCGGCTTGCAGAACGAGCTGTGACGCCTCTGGGATCGTCATAAAGTACCGCGTCATTTCCGGGTCGGTGACAGTTATCGCCTCACCTTTTTCGATCTGTTCGCGAAAGATCGGAACGACCGAACCGGCGGAGCCAAGTACGTTGCCAAAACGTACTGCCATATAGCTTGTCGCAAATTTCCGGTTCAGGCCCTGTACGACGATCTCGGCGATACGTTTTGACGCGCCCATTATTGAGGTTGGGTTCACTGCTTTGTCCGTTGAGATCAGAACGAAATCCTTGACGCCGAACTCGCCGGCGATCTCGCCGAGCAACTTTGTTGCAAAGATGTTGTTTTTGATCGCCTCAACCGGATTTGATTCCATCAGCGGCACGTGCTTGTGAGCGGCGGCATGAAAGACCACGTCGGGCCGATAGCGGTCAAATATCTCGCGCATACGCGGAGCGTCTCCGACATCGGCGATCAGCGCGGTGAAATTGAGCCCCGTGTGCTGGGATCGCAATTCACGCTCGATCTGAAAAAGGAAAAACTCAGCACGTTCGACAAGCAGAATCGAGCTTGGCTGATATTTTATTATCTGCCGAACAAGCTCAGAACCGATCGAACCGCCGGCGCCCGTAACCATAACGGTTTTGCCGGTGAGAAAATCGTGCAGATTGTTGTCATCCAGCTTAACCGGGTCGCGGCCGAGTAGGTCCTCGATCTGCACATCACGAATGCGGCTGACCGCGACGCGGCCGTGGGCGATCTCGTTCAGGCTCGGAACTATCTGTGTCTTAACAGGTATGCGGCCGCAAATCTCTATAACTCTCCGGATCTCTTTTCCCTGCGCCTCGTCGATGGCAATAACCACCTGTTTGATGTCGAGTTCGTTAACGAACTTTGGCAGCAGATCGGTTCCGCCGAGCACTTTTATGCCACTTACACTGCCGCCTTTCTTTCGCGCATCGTCATCAATAAAGCCACGAATGTCGAGCTCGGCGTCAGAGCGGCTGCTTACTTCTTTTGCTATCGTCGCGCCGATGCGTCCTGCGCCGACCAGCAGAGCTGCTTTACGCTTTGGCCGCTTTCGGCCGCTGAAAACGCGCTTATCATCGCCGATCTCGTAAATAAATCGCCTCAGCACACGCAACGCCAGCATTCCGCCAAAGGCAAGCACGGCGTCGATCAGGATCACCGAAACCGGAATCTGCCACAGATTAAATTCGTTGAAAAACGGCAGGAATCGAAATACGATTAACAGTGTTGTCGAGATAGCTGCGGCTTTTAGAAATACCTTGATGTCCTCAATGCTTACGTAACGCCAAAGTATCGAATAGCCGCCGACGAGAAATAGTGCGGAAAATTGGACAAAGATAACGAACGGCAACTGCCTGAGCGCAATATCGAAAGGATAATAGCCGAGCTGTACATTGATCGCGGGCAGATATGCGAGAAAAAAAGCGACCGTCAGCACCGTGACATCCGCCAAAAACTGGACCGGACGCCGTAGAAACCAAAAAACTTCTGAAAGAGGGACCTTTTCGCTCATCGTTTACAGGGTTTGTTCTGTGCCTTGTGCTTAGTCGAAGTTACATTGCCGCATTGCCGGGTGTCAATAGGACGCCGGTCTGCTGACAAGGCAGGCAACGGGAACATTAAATGATTGAATCAGACGCTAGTTGTGGGTTATCCTGAATGGGCAAGCCCTTACTCGAGGTTTTCAAATGAATATAAGATCGCTTTCTTTTTTTACAATCATGCTTTGTGCGGCTATCGGTATCGCCGGACAGATCAAGCCGGTTGACCCCGAAACCGAACGCGGGTACATGCTCGGCCCGGGCGATGAGATAACGACCAAAGTACTCGGCGAGGAACAGTTCGATTTTGTTGCGACTATTGACGAGGACGGCCGCATTGAGGTCCCGTTTTTCGACAAACCGATCGACGCAAAGTGCAAAAGCGAGCGTGAGCTGCGAGCCGACATCACCAATCTGCTCAAGCGATACCTGAAAAATCCGCAAGCCAGCGTTCGGGTGACAAAACGAAACAGCCGTCCTCCAGTAAGCATCTATGGCGAGGTCCGCCAACAGCAGCAGGTCGATCTTACACGACGAGCGTATTTGCTCGAACTGATCTCATTCGCCGGCGGCGAAACCGAAAAGGCCGGTGGGATGGTTCAGGTATTCCGAACACGCTCGCCGATCTGCACCGATCCGTCGGCCGAGCGAAATTGGGCAACGACAGGGCAGGATGTTCCCTCGCGGATGTACACCCTTGCAAGCCTGCGTCAGGGCCGCGAAGAGGCGAACCCGGAAATTCTTCCGGGCGACATAATCGTTGTCCAAAAGGCCGCTCCGGTTTATGTGACAGGCGAGGTGATAAAACCCGGTGAATTAAATATTCCCGAAGGCGGTCTGCCGCTGACACAGGCGATAGCGATGGCAAGCGGCATCACCCGCGAGGCCAAGACGAAAAACGTAAAGATCTATCGCAGAAAAACCGGTTCGCCTGATCCGGAAGTGATAGCGGCAAACTACGAGCAGATAAAAAAGGGAACGCAAAAAGACATAATGCTGGTGCCGTTCGATATAGTCGAAGTAGATAAGGCATCGAAGAAATTTTCGGATTATTTACTGGAGATGGTTATTGGCATTCCAAACAGAATTCCGATCAGGCCGTTCTAGAAAGAAACACGAAGCCTGCGAGCCAACTAGTTCGCGGGTTTTTCATTTTCCGCATCGGCGTAGATCTTATCGATCACCGCTTTGTATTTCTCATCGACAATACGCCGCTTTACTTTCAGCGTAGGCGTTAGTTCACCGCCCGCGACCGACAGCTCGTTTTCAAGCAGGGCGATCTTTTTTACCTTTTCATATTTCGCGAGTCCGTCGGTTAAACCTGCGACCTGCCGTTCGATCAGGTCGATGATTTTGTCGCTCGAACAAAACTCGGCATGTGAAGCGATTGCAAGTCCTTTGTGCTTTGCGTAAGACTCGAGCATTTCAAAATTCGGGACGACCAATGCTGCGGGAAATTTTCGCTCGTTGCCAACAAGCACGACCTGACTGACGAAACGCGACGAACTTATCATCTGTTCGATCGGCGATGGCGCGATGTATTTGCCGCCCGACGTTTTGAAAAGCTCTTTCTTGCGGTCGGTTATCTTTAAGAATCCGTCCGAATCGATCTCTCCGATGTCGCCGGTGCGGAACCATCCGTCGTCGGTAAACGCATCGCGCGTCGCGTCGGGCTTGTTGTAATAGCCGAGCATCACGCCGGGGCCGCTCGCTTCGATCTCGCTGTCCGACGCGATACGTATCTGCATATTTCTAATCGGCTTACCGGCACTACCGAGCCTTTTGTGCTTCGGATTATTCGATGAGATCACCGGCGAGGTTTCAGTTAACCCATAACCCTGCATTATCGGAATTCCGGCACCGTTAAAGATCAGATAAATATCGTTTGGCAGAGCCGCTCCGCCGGTTATGCACATCCGCAAGTTATCGCCAAAAAACTTTCGCAGTTTTGAATACACCAACTGATCAGCGATCTTGTGCTTCAGCCTAAGGACGAATCCCGGCGAGCCTGACTCCATAGCGGCCGCATACGCTTTTGCTGTTTCGATAGCCCAATCGAATATCTTCTCTTGTATTCCGCCGCTCTGCGCGGCTTTTAACTTTGCCTTTGCATAAACTTTCTCAAAAATGCGCGGAACACCGACAAGAATGGTAGGTTTTACCTCAGCAAGATTTTCAGGAACGCGCTCGATCGATTCGGCATAATAAACCGACATTCCATTAAAGATGTAAAGATACATCGCCGAGCGTTCAAAAATATGCGAGAGCGGCAAAACCGACAGACATTTATCGTGCTGCGAGAAATCGTAATGCTCGCCGGTATCGATCACGTTTGAAACGATATTGGCGTGCGTCAGCATAACGCCTTTCGGCTCGCCTGTCGTCCCGCTCGTGTAGATCAAGGTGGCAATGCTTTCGGGCGTTAAACTGCTGACAGTTTCGTCAATCTCGTCGGCGTGTGACGAACGTCGCTCGGCGCCATTTTGCAGCAGATCGTCGAAGGTTATTGCATTCGCGACATCCTCGATTCCTGTGCCGTCAAAGAAAACGATCTTTTCAATAGTCGGGCATTCTTTCAACACGTCAGCGATACCGCGATACATTTCAAAATCCCCGACAAACAGCAGCCGTGCACCGGAATCATTGAGAATATACGCACCCGACGCCGGAGCGAGCGTGGTATAGATTGGAACGTCGATCACACCGGCGAACTGGCAGGCTGCGTCTGCAAAGGTCCAGTTTGGAGAGTTTGGAGCGAAAATAGCAGCACGATCATGCGGCTTGATCCCGAGCGATTTTAAGCCATGCGCGGCATTCTCGATCGTTTCGACCATTTCCCGCGACGAGATATTTTGCCAGCCGGTGTCGGTGTGATGATTAAGAGCATCGGCAAGGTTGAATTTTTTGGCGGCCTTGATAAATATCTCAGGGATGGTTTGCGGCTCGTCCGCGAGCAGCGGTTCACCGCGGCCAACCGGTCGGCGAGGCGACACAATATGATCGAAATGCGTATCTTTCATTTTGCCGTCACTCCACCGAAAAAAATCTTCATCACTTCGTCTGCCATCGGAGCAAGCGGATACGATTTTTTTGAAAGTATCCAGTTTGTGACCATTTCATCGAGCGAACCGTAAAGTATTTTTGCCGCAACGACCGGCTTAATATCTTTGCGAAACGAGCCGTCGTTCTGACCGTCTTCGATAGTTTTTTTGATGATGTCAAGGTAATCAGAAAAACCGGCGGCCGAAAACTCGCGCATAAATTTGGTCGAGCCGCGTAACTCGACCTGAAACACGATCGCCATATCGCGATCCGCGCCCAGCCGTCCGAGATGCAGCTCGGCGATCTTGCGGAGCCTGATTTCGGGTGATTTCAGCGTTTCGAGCTCGCGTTTTCCCTCGTCAATGAATTCGGCCATTGCCCTATCAAAGATCGAATGCAGAATTTCGTCCTTGCTTTTGAAATACAAATAGACCGTTCCATCCGCGATCCCGGCAGCGGCGGCAATATCGGCAACTTTTGAACTGAAAAACCCCTTTGCCGCAAAGACCGATGTCGCGGCTTTTAAGATCGCCGTTCGTTTATCGGGAACCGTAGTCTTTATCTCACTCGATGAATTTAGTGCTTTGCTCATCCCGTTTCTGAATGAACATTCATTCAGTAGCTAAAGGCTATAACAAAACACAAAACCAACGCAAGAAGAAACGGGAAAAATTGGTTTGGTTGAAATGAAAGTTCGGCGGCAGTAGTCGGAGAAGTACGTTTTCAGAAATCCAAAATCCGCAATCCCAAATCCAAAATCAATGGTGGCGGAGAGGACAGGACTCGAACCTGCAAGCGATCACTCGCGGTAGTTTTCAAGACTACTGCCTTACCAATTAGGCTACCTCTCCGTATCGCCAGCTTACGGGCGAATTGCAAATATACCGCAAAATCTGAGTACAGACAAATAAAAAAGCCCGGCCGTTATGCGTCGGGCCGGGCTAGTGGAGTGAAGAAACCCTAACAGTTATCAATCTGAAGCGAGTAACTTAGATATTTGCGAATCGAGCTTTGAGGATTTGTCCCAGCCGTCGTCTCGGAGCTCGATCTTGCCGGTTCTGCCGATCAGGAAGTAAGCCGGAAATCCCATGTTTATGCGTCCGCCTGCATCCATATCGGCATATTTCAATACAACTCCGAAACTGTTCGGCACGATATTGAAATCGAACGGGTTTTTTTTCAGATACGGCTCGACCTTGCCGTGGTTTTCCATCGTCAATGCGAGAAATACAACATCTTTGCCCCGATAACGCGCGGCGATCTGGTTGAGTTTCGGTATTTCACTATGGCAGATCGCACATTTTGTCGACCAAAACGTCATTACGACGACCTTTCCCTGCATATCCGCAAGGTTGATCTGTTCGCCGCTCAACGATTGCGCGGCAAAAGCGGGCGCGTCCTGGCCCGGTTTTAATTGTTGCTGTGCGACCGCAGCTAGGCTGAAAATCGCAATAATAACTATGATTTTAATGATTCGCATTTACAATATGCGTGGGATGGTTAAAGCTCGGAAAGAGTGTTTTACACTCCATGTTTAAAATACGGCGAATCAACCATTACTCCAGAAAATTCCCGGCAAAATTTCTCTTGGGACGAAAACGTATCGATTGAGCCTGCGTGCTAAAATCAGCACCAATGCTGCTCGAATCGATCGAAGCCGAAAACTTCAGGAATTTACAGGGGGAAATCGTTTGCGGACCCGGACTAAACGTCCTTGTCGGCGATAACGGTCAGGGTAAAACCAATTGGCTCGAGGCGATATTTCTGCTCGCAACCACCAGGTCGTTCAAAACCGCTAAGTTGAACGAGGCAGTCAGATTCGGCGAAGATCTTGGGATCGTCCGTGGGCCGGTACGCCGATCTGAAGAGATACACCGAAACCTACAGGTTTCGATAGATAAAAATATAAAGATTTTAACGCTAAATGGCAAGAGAATTCCTGCGAAAGAATATCTCGGCGAGCTGCACGCGGTTCTTTTTAATTCAGATGAGCTTGAGATCGTACGCGGCACGCCCGATGCACGACGCAGATTCCTGGATGAAACGATCGTCGCCGTTCATCCGCCTTATGTCCAAACAATTGCGGATTACAGCCGCATAATCAGGCAAAAAAACTCTCTGCTGCAAACGGCGCGTGAAAAGGAAACCTCGCTCGAGCGGACGGCCGAATTGCTCGAACCGTGGAACCAGCAGCTTGCCCAGCTTGCAGAGCGTATTCACAGATCGCGCGTGCGGATGACCGAACGGCTGAACGGCGAACTAGATCAGCGAATTTTTGACCGTGAGCAGCTTTCGCTGCGTTATGTCTCCTCGCTTGAGGGCAAGGGCGATCTTTCAGACTATAGTTCGCTGATAACCGAACGGCTTCAGGTGCGCGTTCAGGCGGAACTTGTCGCAGGTTATTCCTTGATCGGGACGCATCGCGACGATCTTGAGATATTGTTCGATGGCCGCGACTTGAGAAAATACGGCTCATCCGGCCAACAGCGAAGTGCTTTGCTTTCGCTCCAGATCGCAAATATCTCTGTTTACTACTCGCTGCAAAACGAGTATCCGCTGTTCCTGATCGACGATATCGACGCCGAGCTGGACAACCACCGTATCGGGCAATTGTTGGAGTATCTGGACGGAAAAACTCAGACGATAGTAACCACCTCAAAGCCGCATTTGGCGGCGGAAATTAGCGGCAAAGGCGAGCTGATATACGTTGTGAATGGCAACGGGAAACAGCCGTAACCAAGTTTGCCGGACGATTAAACGCGGTAATTTTCGTTTCACTGGGCCGTAAACTGTGTTAAACTTCCGCTCGCTTAGAGACATCCGGCCGACGTTGTAACCCGCCATTTGCAACACAACCGGCAGATTCCCGTTTGGAGTAACACGCATGACAAGCTTTGTGAATGTTGATTCCCCGCCAAAATGGGGAACGACGGAATCGTCATACAAGGACCTCCTGAATTCGATCGACGGAATCGTTTGGGAAGCCGACGCCTCAACGTTTGCATTTACCTTTGTCAGTGAAAAAGCCGAAGCCCTTCTAGGTTTTCCGATCGAGCGCTGGTATGAGCAAAATTTCTGGGCAAACCAAATACATCCGGACGACCGGGATCACGCTATCAGTTTCTGTGTGGCGGCTACGGGGCGAGGCGAGAATCACCAGTTCGAATACCGAATGGCGTGTGCCGACGGCAGCTATATCTGGCTGAAGGACATTGTTTCGTATGTTATCGCAGATGACGGCACAAAGCTTTTGCGGGGCGTAATGCTCGACATTACGAACCAAAAAGGGACTGAGGTAGAGCTCAAACTGAGCGAACAGCGTTTTCGCCAATTGACCGAGAACATCAAAGAGGTTTTTTGGATGCACTCGCCGGGCGTAAATAAAATGATCTATGTCAGCCCGGCATATGAAACAGTTTGGGGCAGAACCTGCAAAAGCCTTTATAGGAATCCGCGTTCATTCTTCGATGCGATCCTTCCCGAAGATCTCAATCAAACGCTCGCCGCAATCGAAAATGGGGCAACCGCCGGGTTTGAGGTCGAGTATCGCATCCGGCGGCCCGACGGCGCGATACGCTGGATATGGGACCGCGGGTTTCCGGTCAAGGACGCGTCAGGCGAGACATATCGCGTTGCCGGGATTGCCGAGGACATTACCGACCGCAAAAAACTCGAGGAACAGCTGCTCCAGTCGCAAAAAATGGAGGCCATCGGCCAGCTTGCCGGCGGCGTCGCGCATGATTTCAACAATCTGTTAACCGCGATCATCGGATACAGCGATCTTGTGCTTCGCAAATTGCCAGCGGACGACCCCATCGCGAAACATGTGGAAGAGATACGCAAGTCGGGCAACCGCGCGGCCGGGCTAACACGGCAGTTGCTTGCGTTTAGCCGAAAACAGATAATGCAGCCAAGATTGCTTGATCTAAACTCGGTCGTTCACGAGATCGAGCAGATCTTGCGACGCCTTATTGGCGAGAACATTAACCTGACTGTTAACGCGGACCCGTTTCTCGGGATTATCCGTGCCGATCCGGGCCAGATCGAGCAGGTCGTGCTTAATCTCGCGGTCAATGCCAGAGATGCGATGACCGAAAGCGGCAATCTTGATATATCAACCAAAAATGCCACCCTGGACGAAACATCCGCGACGGCAATAGGCCTGCAAGCCGGTGAGTATGTATGCATTACAGTCAGTGACGATGGGGCAGGTATCGACGCTGAGCATATCGACCATATTTTCGAGCCTTTCTTTACGACAAAAGAGGTGGGAAAGGGAACAGGTTTGGGTCTTTCGACCGTTTACGGAATCGTTCGCCAGTCCGGCGGCCATGCGATCGTCGAAAGCGAAACGGGCCGCGGGACAACCTTTCGAGTGTACTTGCCGCGCATCGTAGATGGCGGTGTGCAAGACGCCGAAGTTTTGCAGCGGCAGGCCGATCTGACCGGGAACGAGACCATTCTGCTGGTTGAGGATGAAAAGATCTTTTGGAAAGCATACTCGTGCAAAGCGGCTACAGCGTTTTCACTGCTTCAAACGGGAATGAGGCGCTTGGCCTTGCCGGGCCTGCAAACCCGCGTATCGACCTATTGATAACTGACGTCATTATGCCGGGCACGATCTCGCCGCCCGATTTACCGAGGCTGAGCCCGATATGAGGGTTCTATATATGTCCGGATACAGCGATGAATCGAACTTCGGGGCTGAAAATTCGAGCCCGCAAACAAATTTCATTCAAAAGCCATTCCTTCCAGCCGATCTTGTCAAAAAAGTTCGCACTGTTCTTGACGGTCAAGCATCTGCTATACATATCGGTACTTGATCCATTAACAAACCCACTGAATACAATTTTTTGACCCGTTTCGGTCGAAAACAAGAACGCTCTGTTTCTGCCACATAATAACGGCTAAATTTCTCTATAACTTAAAGTTTTTTTGTTGTGCTTACAGCCGCTAGGTATTACCTGAAAGGCCGGAAAAATGATATAATATTCTATTGATCTATGGTGGGTTTCCGCTCCAGTGAATTGATAGAAAGCGATGCCGAAAAGCTTGGCGGAACGCCGGTTTTTTACGGTACGCGGGTTCCGGTACAGAATCTCTTTGATTATTTGGAAGCCGGGGACAGCCTTGAAGTATTTTTGGATCATTTCCCGACGGTTTCACGCTCTCAGGCGGTAGCCGTACTCGAATTATTTAAAGCTAAGTTGCTGGCTGATTATGAGATTGCTGCTTGACGAGTGTGTGCCTAGGACCGCTTAGAAAGGAGTTCGCGGGCCACGAAATTCTCACCATCGAAGAAGCCGGATTCAAAGGACTAAAAAATGGCGTATTGCCAAGGGTAGCCAGCACCGGCTTTGACGTGCTGATTACGGTTGACAAAACATCGAGTATCAGCAAAACACATGGAACCTTCCGATGGCGGTGATGATTATTTCCGCACGGACAAATCGAATAGAAAATCTATTGCCCTTGATACCTGACGCGCTTATCGCGCTAAGCAATATAAAATCAGGTGAAATTATTAAAATCGAAGAACAGAGTTAGAGGTTATTAACAAATTGGCTAAAGCAAAGACAGAATACGGGGCGGAATCGATCCAGGTTTTAGAGGGGCGCGACGCGGTGCGAAAACGACCGGCGATGTATATCGGCTCGACGGGCGAGATGGGACTGCACCATCTGGTTTACGAGGTGGTTGATAATTCGGTTGACGAGGCGTTGGCCGGATATTGCGACACCATCGATGTGTTCATTCACATGGACAACTCAGTAACGGTTATCGACAACGGCCGTGGCATTCCGACGGACATTCACAAGCAGGAAGGCCGCTCGGCCGCAGAGGTCGTGATGACCGTTCTGCACGCCGGCGGTAAGTTCGATTCAAATTCATATAAAGTTTCCGGCGGACTGCACGGCGTCGGCGTGTCTTGCGTAAATTTCCTTTCCGAATGGCTAAAACTCGAGATCTGGCGCGACGGTAAGACGAACGAGATGGAGTTTCAGGTCGGCATTGCGGTCTCGCCTTTGGCTGAAACGGGCACCACGGCAAAACGCGGAACAAAGATCACGTTCAAACCGGACGGCGATATTTTCGAGGACACGATCTACAGTTTCGACAAGCTCTCCGAACGGCTCCGTGAAAAGGCGTTCCTTAATAAGGGAATTCGCATTTCGATAAAGGATGAACGCGAGGAGACCGAGAAGTCGCATGAGTTCTACTATAAAGGAGGCATAGCGGAATTTGTTAAACATCTGAACAAAAACAAGAGTCCGCTCCACGACGAACCGCTTTATTTTGAACTAATTGGCGACGATCTTTCGGTCGAAGTGTCGATGCAGTACAACGACAGCTACGACGAAAAGATATTCTCGTTTGCCAACAACATCAACACGGTCGATGGCGGGACGCACCTTTCCGGCTTTCGCGGCGCGATCACGCGAACGATCAATGCTTATGCCGAAAGCTCAGGTCTGACCAAGAATGCAAAGGTCGTGCTGACCGGCGACGACGTTCGCGAAGGTTTAGTCGCTGTTATCAGTGTCAAGATCCCGCAGCCGCAGTTCGAGGGACAGACAAAGGGCAAGTTGAACTCGCCGGTCAAAGGCCAGGTCGAATCGTTCCTGAACGAAAAGCTCGGCGAATTTTTCGAGCAGAATCCGGGCGTTGCCAAAAAGATCGTCGGCAAAGCTGTTGATGCCGCACGCGCACGAGATGCGGCACGAAAGGCTCGTGAGATCGTCCGTAAAAGCGCGATGGGCGGCTCAGGCTTGCCTGGTAAACTCGCCGATTGTCAGGAGAAAGACCCGGCGTTCTCTGAAATTTACATTGTAGAGGGCGATTCCGCAGGCGGTTCGGCAAAGCAGGGCCGCGACCGAAAGAATCAAGCCGTGTTGCCGCTCAAGGGTAAAATCCTGAACGTCGAAAAAGCGCGTTTTGACAAGATGCTCGGCCACGGCGAAATAAAAGCCCTGATCACCGCGCTCGGCGCCGGTATCGGCAAAGACGATTTCGACGTTACCAAGCTGCGTTATCACAAGATCTGCCTGATGACCGACGCCGACGTTGACGGCAGCCACATCCGTACGCTGCTGCTTACATTCTTTTACCGACAGATGCCGGCACTGGTCGATGGCGGCTTTGTTTACATCGCCCAGCCGCCGCTTTACAAGGTGAAACGCGGCAAAAAAGAGGAATACATCAAGGACGAAAATTCGTTTTTTCGCTACTTGATGCGGGTCGGTACGAACGATGTAAAGATCACGACAAAAGAACGCACGATCGAGGGCCGCGAGCTTTCAAAAATGCTCGAACAGACGACCGACTTCAAGAAATATTTCAGCCGCTTTGTCCGTCGGATCGGCGGCGATGAAAAGCTGCTCAACGCATTGATCGATGCATTCTCCGGCAGCGACAGCGTTTTGGCGAAACACGGCGTAAAGCTAAAAAAGGTTTTTGCCCAAGAAGAATTGATGGCCGAGGTCGAGGCTCGTCTGTCGAACGAGGGCTTTGCGACCGCACTGATCCCCGACATTGAGCACAGCCTTTTCGAGATCGAGATCAGTTACCCTAATGGCAACAAGACCATCTTTGATTGGAACATGGCAAGCTATGTCGAGTTCCAAAAAGCGGTCGATCTGAATCGTACGCTCGAGGCTGATTTTCCCGGCCCGTTCGCTTTAGGCGAAAACGGAACCAGCGAGGCGATCGCGACGCGTAGTGAACTGCTCGAAAAAGTAACCTCGCTCGCCAAGAAAGACCTGACAATACAACGCTACAAAGGCCTCGGCGAGATGAACCCCGAACAGCTCTGGGAAACCACGATGGACCCCGAAAAACGCACATTGTTGCAAGTGCGTGTCGAAGACATGATCGAAACAGACGCGATCTTTACCGTCCTAATGGGCGACCAAGTCGAACCACGGCGAAAATTTATCGAAGACAATGCGCTCGATGTAAAAAATCTCGACGTGTAGGGATTTTTACCACAGAGAACACAGAGGTCACAGAGAAAATAGAGGGTCTCTGAAAAGAAGCATTTCCGGTAGTGTCGTAACCTAAGACACTACCGGATTTTTGATTTCAGCTCCGGCGGAGCGGAATGTTTGTAGAACCGATCAAATAAACCGTTAAAGCTCCGTAGGAGCGGCATGCAATTGTTTCGCTTTGATTTAGTATCGCCCCTACGGGGCTTGATTACTTTTTCCTTACATACCTCTACAAACATTTAGCTCCTACGGAGCTGAAGCCTGTTATCTGGAAAATGACAGTTTTAGTTGCTGGATATGCGTTTCACCTCTCAGCCCCGCGTTTTCTTGTTCCAGCCCCGCAGTTTTGGCTCCCAGCCCCGCGTTTTTTGTGTCCAGCCCCGCGGTTTTTTCACGCCAGCCCCGCGTCAAGATTCAAAAAGGCCAATAAGAATAAGTTTGATAATAAGGCCGCAATAACGACAAATTCCTGGCTGCACGAAAGAAACCCCTTGACCGCAGATAAATCAATGTGTTATCTATAAAACACACGATAGCCGACAGCTTTCGGCGATCAGAAACTTTGAACCTTGAACTTTGAACCCTGAACTTCCGCGAATGGATAGAGACTTTGAAACATTCCTCGGCGGCCCGAATGAGGCGATGGCAAAGCGCGTCCACGTGACCATCAGCCCGGCTCTGTTGATATTGCTCAACCGCAATCTTTATACCCTGATGGGAAAACCCGAGGCCGTCCGGCTCGCCTTTAGCCGCGTACGCGACACCATCGCCATCGAACCCGCAAGCCCGCGGCTAAACGAAACCTTCCCGGTCCTGACACACGGCGCTGGCTACCGCATAAACGCCGCCCCGTTCTGCCGCCACTTCAACATAAAGATAGACACCACCCTAAAATTTATCCGCCCCGACCTCACCGGCCACACGCTCTACCTAAAACTCTCCGAAACCATCTCCGTCGGCCGCCGAAAGCGGAAGAAGAAATAGTTGGACTATGGCATTTATGAAAATCAAGAAAAGTAATAGATAATTATTCGAAGAAACGTCAAGAAAGCAATCTGGATACTTTTACATAAACACGTTGTAGCAAGAGCAACATTAATTGCCAGGAATTCTGACAAATTATGAGTCAACTGTTTATCAAAAATATTGAAGTATTAGATTTTTATGAAGCCACTGATAGTGACCGCTCTTTGTTACTAACCGTTCAGCTAGATGATCCAAACCTCTCCCAAAATGAAATTTTTGAATTAGAAACCGCTCTCGACTTTAAAGCCGATGCAGTCTATTTCCGCCATTTCCTAGACACACGTTCGGCTATTCCTCAAATATATCTCTACGACAATACCGATGGCTTGATATCAAACGAAGATTTGGCGGAGATTCATCGCGATCTTTGGAGCAGTTGTCGAATCCCTATGTTCATTGTGATGAACAATATGGACTTTGCGGTTTATGATGCTCGAAAGCCGATAATTACTCTTCCGAATGGTCAAATTACTACCGAGCCAATCACAGGAAAAATTAACCTCATATCCGATACGGTTGCGCTTTACTCAAAGGCACGTTTCGATAGCGGGATTTTTTGGGAATCTGATGAAGCAAAAGGGAATTTTCGGGAAAGCACTTCGGCCTACAAGGATTTGATCGACAACCTTAAGACTGTTCGGAAAAAGTTCTTAGAAAGTAAAATATTGCCGGAACAAACGGCGAATAAATTATTAGTTTATTCAATCCTAATAAAATATTTAGAGGAGCGGGGAAACGAAGGCGACCGTCTATTTGCGAAAGGTTGGTTTCAACAACAGTTTGGAGCTGACAATCTGTGCGAAGTGCTACGGAAAGGTAAGGCGATTGACCTTTTCGACCAGTTGAGTCGCCAGTTTAATGGCAAGATATTTGAATGGTCAGATCCCAAGGAAAGAAAGCTTCTTGAAAATGTTGCCTTAACACAACTCGCATCTTTCCTTGATGGTGATACAAACTTAGAGACCGGACAAGGTGTTTTTGATTGGGCAAAGTATTCTTTTAACCGCCTTCCAGTGGAACTCATTAGTTCTGTTTACGAAGAGTTTTTGAATGAAAGAAAGGACGCGGTCTATACGCCAGAATTTTTGGTCAACACATTGGTTGAGCAATCCATGCCCGAGCATGAGTACGGCAGAACATCTGTTAAGACGATCGATGTTAGCTGTGGATCGGGCATTTTTCTTGTGTCAGTTTTCAAAAGGTTAGTCCAGCGACATAGGTATGCCTCATTTAAGAAAACAGGAACGCTGTCAACGTTAAAATCGAAAGAGCTTCTTAAAATTATTAAGGAAAACATTTTCGGTGTAGATATTGAAAAGGATGCAGTTCAACTCGCAATTTTTAGCGTTTGCCTAGCATTGTGTGATGAGCTAACGCCAAAAGAAATTTGGACGGACTTAAAGTTTGACGATAGCTTTCATCGAAATTTTAAGGCAGAGAACTTTTTCGATTATTTAAGAGCAAACGAGGACCAACTTGAAACATTTGATCTTCTTATTGGAAATGTTCCATTTGCTGAATTAAATGTCGAAAAAGATAAGGAGAGTCTTTTTTATTACTTAGACAAAGATAAAAATGCCGTAAATCTAAATACTGAAATAAGTAATAAATTGTCGGCCAAATCAAATGTGTTTCCGCGAAATCAACTCGCGTTAATGTTTCTTGACCAGTCTCCTCAACTCCTAAAAAGTGAGGGGTTGCTCTGTCTTATCGTACCGGCTGCTCCCCTACTCTATAACAATTCAGGTGAGTTTCGCAGAAACTTCTTTTCTAAGTATAAGGTTCAACAAATCATCGACTTCACCAATCTCGATTCAATTTTGTTCGAGACCGCCGATGTTCCTACGGCCGCAATTTTTGTAAGAAGAGAACTGCCCAATGAGATCGAACCGATTTCGCATATCACAATTCATAGAACAAAGTCCGTAGAAGAAAAGATTTTTTTCGAAATCGATAAGTACGATTTTCATTATGTTGAACAAATCGAATCGATAAATGAGAAGCACTTGTGGAAATGTAATTTATTGGGTGGCGGTCGACTTAATGATTTGGTTAAACGGTTGGCCAAATATAAGTCGGTTAGCGATATGGTTCGTGATCGCAAGTGGACGGCAAATGAGGGCTATATTATCGGATCGCCAAAAAACAAAAAAAGAAAAAAGGCCCCGTTTATAACAGATCGACCATCCGTCCAGACGAGATCCTTTAAGAATAATAGAGAAATAAAGATTGTTACTGAGTTAGAGAAATTATTCCACAGCACGGGGGACGAAAAAATCTATCACCCCCCGCATTTACTGCTAAAGGAAACAATAGATATCCCGAGTTATTTTTCAGATGAATATCTGACATTTAAACACAGAATAATTGGGATCAATGCACCTAAATCTGAACGTCAGGAGCTTCTTAAGCTGTACAACGCATTTCGGAATAATCAAGACACTTACAAAATATTTATCGCTGCGACAAGTAATGAGTACCTAGTTGGGAGGGCAACGTCGATTCTTAAACAAGACATTATGAATCTTCCCTACACGGGAACCTCAAAAAAAATTGAGCTTTCTTTTGTCGAACAGATAATTTGCGATGATGTTTTGAATTACGGGATCGATATGCTTTCGATGGGCAGTAAAGCCGATGCAAATTGGCAAAAAGCGACGAGAACAGAAATTGAAAAATTCAGCAAAGTCTTTACTAAAATGCTCAACTCCGTTTACGGCAGATCCGGGAAAAATTTCTATTTTACAAAACTGTATCGATGGGGCGATTTTTGTATTACGGAGTTTGAGTATGGTGCGAATCAAACACCATTAGAGGAGGAAAAAATCAACGAGCCGACCGACGGAATTAAATCTCTTATACATAGCAAATATGGAAAGAGTGCCCACTTAATAAAGGTACTCAAGTTATACGAACGAAATAAGGTGTATTTGATAAAGCCTAATACTCTGCGTTATTGGCTTCAGTCCATCGCGATCAAGGACGCGGATGAGGCGTTCTCGGACTCTATTATTGCCGGTTATTGATTCCCATATGATTGAAATTGAGGACCAAGCCTCTAACAATCCTTTCCAAATAGACACTGACGACAGTCCGGCGGCGACCGTTGTTGAGTTTCTTAATATTCATCTCTCGTCATTTCCTCGGGATTTTAAGGAGATGCGGGGGGCAACGATTGTTGAAGGTGAAGAAGATATTTCTCAAGAGCTTTGTAACTATTTGCAAGATCGAACCTATGATCCCAATCAAATGTTCATGTTCCAGTTCGAGCGAAAAAGTCTAAAGTCTCCTCGGAAGAGCGATTTCGGGGTGATCGCTCGCAGTTTCGGCCGACCTCAACTAAGCCAAGCATTTTTTGTTATCGAAGCAAAACGTTTACCGACACCGGGAGTGGGTCGGAACAAAGAATACGTTGAAGGAAATTATGGCGGTATGCAGCGATATAAAAAAGGAGACCATGGAATTGGACTGAAAGAAAGTGCTCTCATCGGATATATACAGAAAAATGATGTTGCCTATTGGTTAATGCAAATAAATGAATGGATTGAAGGTCTTATAAGCACGAACACGAATCCCGACATCGAATGGAACAAAGATGATTTATTAGTGTTCGAAACAAATCTTGCGAAAGTTCAAAAGTACCGCTCGAACAATTTGCGTATTGTAGCTTCTGGAACCGACACAATCACCCTTCATCATTACTTCATGAACTTAAACTGATAGCACAATGAAAAGGTTGGACTCGATGAGTTGAGGTGGGCAGTATGGCGAGGGCAAAAGTAGTTAAGTTAGAAAATCGGGCAGAGGAATATAGCTATACCGTCGCGTGGTCTGAGGATGACGGTGCGTTTATTGGGCGCGTGTCGGAGTTCCCTTCGTTGGCGGCTCACGGCAGCACGCAGGAAAAGGCGCTTCGCGAGATCCGCGGCGTTGTTGCGTTCGTACTGGAAGATCTGGCAGCCGAAAAAGAGCCGATCCCGGAACCGCTCGGCAAACGGCGTTACAGCGGGAAGCTAAACTTGAGAATGTCCAAAGAACTGCATCGACGCCTCGCACTCGAATCCAACACACAAGGCGTCTCGCTTAATACCCTGATCAATACAAAGCTCGCTCGTTTGTAAAAATTAGGTTCGGCTAGGCAGTAAGAGAGAACCACCCCGTCAGTCCCGACAAAAGGCGTCGGGACTGCCACCCCTCCTTTGTAAGGAGGGGAGCTTTTTCTGAACTACCACCCCGTCGGCGAAACGCCGCCACCCCTCCTAAACAAGGAGGGGAGCTAAGAACCCAGTCGCTACCGCTCCCGGTACTGACAGGTTCAGGCGCGGGCTTCGCGGACTATTTGTAGGAATTGTTGGGCGCTCGTCGTGATGATTTGGGGATTGCCTTCGCGGATGGCTTTTATGTCGACTAGGTCGGTGCCGACGCCGAGGGCGGATGCACCGGCTTTGATGAAATCGGCAGCGGTTTTGAGCGAGACGCCGCCGGTCGGGATGATCTTGATCTGCGGGAACGGGCCTTTTAGATTTTTGACGTAGCTTGCACCGCCGACTGAGCCCGCAGGAAAGACCTTAACCATGTCGGCTCCGGCGCTCCAGGCTGTTATTACTTCGGTTGGCGTCAGGACGCCGGGCATGACGGGCGCGCTGTATCGATGACACAGAGCGATCGTGGCAAGATTCAGCGCCGGGCTGACGATGAATTGCGCACCCGCGAGCAAACACGCACGCGCGGTTTCAGGGTCAAGGACCGTTCCCGCACCAACTAAAACTTCGCTGCCGTATTTGTCCGCGACCTTTTCGATCACCTTGATCGCACCCGGAACCGTCATCGTGATTTCGAGTACGTTAACGCCGCCGGCCTTGATCGCGTCGATCGCCTGCATTGCCTCGTCGGCTGATGACGCGCGGACGACGGGCACAAGGCCGAGTTCTTCTATTTGTTTTACGATTGCTGCTTTATCCATAAAATTAGAATCTAAACCGCGAAATACGCTAAAAACGCAAAATTTAATTGCTAATGGTTTAGCGTTTTCCGCGTATTTCGCGGTTGATATTTCAACGGCTTACCTGGCTACGCGGGCGCCGCCGCCTTTCATTACTCGGAGGACGTCTGCCAGACCGACAGTTGTCGTGTCGCCGGGTGTGGTCATTGCGAGCGCGCCGTGGGCGGCTCCGCAGTTAACGGCCCATTCGGGTGATTCGCCGGTGAGAAATCCGTAGATCAGCCCCGAAGCGAACGAATCGCCGCCGCCGACGCGGTCAAAAATGTCGAGGTCCGGGCGCATTATTGCCTGGTGCAGCCGGCCTTCGGTAAAACAGACGGCTCCCCAATCGTTGATCGATGCGGTTTTCGCGTTTCGTAATGTTGTCGCCGCGACCTGAAAATTTGGAAAATCGGCAACCGCACGTCGTATCATTTTCTCGAAGTTCACAATGTCGAGTTTTGAGTGATTCTCGTCCTGGCCCTCGACCTCGTAGCCTAGACAGGCGGTGAAATCTTCTTCGTTGCCGATCATGACGTCAACGTATTGTCCAAGGTCGCGGTTCACTTCCTGAGCCTTAGCCTGACCGCCGATCGCTTTCCAGAGCGAGTCTCGATAGTTCAGATCGTACGAGATTATCGTACCGTGTTTTTTAGCGATCTCCATCGCCTCTTTAGCGACATCAGGCGTCGTTTCGGACAGCGCGCAAAAGATGCCGCCGGTGTGCAGCCAACGCGCTCCTTCGTCTCCAAAGATCTTTTCCCAATCAATGTCGCCTTTCTGCAATTGCGAGACGGCGGTGTGGCCTCGGTCGGAACAACCGAGAGCGGCGCGGACACCAAAGCCGCGCTCCGTGAAATTCATCCCGTTGCGGACCGTGCGGCCGACACCGTCGTATTTCACCCATTTGACGTGCGATTGATCGACGCCGCCCTGATATATCAGATCTTGAACAAGTTTGCCGACGGGATTATCGGCAAGGGCTGTTACAACTGCGGCCTCGAGTCCAAAGCACCGCTTTAGCCCGCGTGCAACATTATATTCGCCGCCGCCTTCCCAGACCTCAAACGAGCGGGTCGTATGAATTCGCTTGTCGCCCGGATCGAGCCGGAGCATTACCTCGCCAAGGGACACAATGTCCCATTTGCAATCGTCTTTTGATTTGATGTTTAGCATGAATAATTTTGCTTTTGACCGAGTCGCTCTCGCTCCCGGTTCTGACAAGTTCGCCACCTGCTTACGCAGCCGGTACTGACTTTATCGAGCCATCCAGCCGCCATCGACAACGAGTATGTGGCCCTGAACATAATTGCTCGCCGGTGACGATAAAAATACTGCCGCGCCCGCCATATCCTCAGGCTGCCCCCAACGGCCTGCGGGAATGCGTTCGAGTATCTGCCGGTTACGCGTTTCGTCGGCTTTTAGGGCGTCGGTGTTTTTTGTATCGATGTAGCCGGGTGCGATCGCGTTTACGTTGACGCCGTGCTTTGCCCACTCGTTTGCAAGAGCTTTTGTCAGACCGGCGACCGCAGATTTCGACGCCGTATAAGCGGGAACTGTGATGCCGCCTTGAAACGATAACAGCGACGCAATATTAACGATTTTCCCCGAGCCTTGTTCGATCATATGGCGTCCGGCTTCCTGTGACAATCTGAACACGCTTGAGAGATTCACATCGATCACGGTCTGCCAGTCTTCTTCTGAAAAATCCACGGCAGGAGAGCGACGGATCATCCCGGCGTTATTGATCAAAATGTCGATCCCGCCGAGCTTATCGACCGTTTCGCTTACCAGATGCGCAGGAACTGTTTTGTCGGCGAGATCGCCAACAGTTTCAATCGAAATACGCCCCAGCTCTTTGATCGCGGCAACTGTCTCAGCCGCATCGCCGGATGTGCGGCAGTGACAAGCGACATCGGCACCGGCCTCGGCCAATGCGATGGCAATCGCCTTCCCAAGCCCTGAGCCTGTTCCTGTGACAAGCGCAACTTTGCCGTTAAGATTGAATCTATCTAGTATCATGGAGAAAATTTCTATCAGGATGGACAGGATTCGCAGGATATATCAACTATTTATTTATCCCGTTTATCCTGTACATCCTGTTTAATTATTTCCGCGAAGCCTCAAATGCAACGGGTGCATCGCCAGTCTCTAAAATTATTCGTCCGTAATAAAGATCTCGCATAAACTTTGCTATATCGACGAAAGATAACTTTCAACCGCCACTTCCAGTGCTCCGCCGATCGCCGCACCGGCGGGCGAGCCGGCCTCGACCGACCAGCCGTCGGTTTTACCGACAATGCTTCGCTTTATCGCCTCGTTAAGCGGCGGTTCGATGAACTGCCAGCCGTAAACCAATCGCCCGCTGATAATGACGCGCGAAATGCCGATGCCCATGATCACATTCGCGATCCCTATTCCGAGGTAATCACCGATCATCTCAAGCGTTCGTTTCGATCTCACATCGCCGTTCGCGGCTTTTGCAACGATCTCGACAAACCGGGGCAGAGTTTCGCCCGGCCGCAGCGGACGGTCGCCCATATATAGCGATGCGGCTGAGGCGGCCGATGCATACTTTTCCCAACAGCCGCGATTGCCGCAAACGCATTGCCTGCCGCCGGCAACGATAGTCATGTGACCGAACTCGCCCGCGATCCCGCGCGTCAATCCGCTCCCGCGATAAACCTCGCTGCCGATCACAAGCCCGACACCGATGCCGGTTCCGGATCGGACAAGGATAAAATTCGACATCGACCCGTCGCCCGAATCACGGATCTTCATCCGCGCTTCGTAAGTTGCGGCGGCGGCGGAATCGTTTTCGACCACGACCGCGGCATCTCCGATCTTTAATTCTTTAGCGATCTCGACCGAACCCCAATCCAGATTGGGGGCGTAAAGCAAAGACGTGCGGCCCGCGTCGGTCATTCCCGGAACGCTTACGCCGATGGCCCGCAATCTGCGGCTTGAATTCGAAGCGACCAGGGACTCGATCCGGCGTTTCGTGATCTTAAGAGCGGTAGCCGCATTTTTCGGCGTCTCGTATTCATCCTCGTCGGTAAATTCACCATTCAGAGTGGTTACGCCGATCTGCGAATGTCGAACGCCGAGGTTTACGCCGATAAAATAATCATCGTCCCCCGCAAAGCTCAACACACGCGGCCGACGGCCGTTAACCCGTTCGGTCAGGAGTTCTTCACGAATTACTCCGGAATCTATCAGGGGTTTCACGTTCTCGGTAACCGTGCTCCGGTCAATCGAGAGCCGCTCGGCAATATCAGTTCTTGAGATGGGTTGGGCCGCACGAATTAGCCGCAACAACAGGCCGCGTTTGTTCACCGGGCCGATGGTTGGGCCAGGTAAATGAACAGGTAATGCTGCCGCGATATTCATAACGTAGAGTAATGAATATCTTACAACGAAACTGTCTGTTCTGCCCAAAACTGAAACTCGCGATGTTTCAATATTTCGGCTTTAGCAAGAATCTCGCCGCTTGCAACCTGTTTTAGGTGCTCAAACAGCCTTGTTCCGACCTGTTCGATGCTTTCGGTGCCGTCGATGACGTTTCCCGCCGAGATGTCGAGGTCTTGAGCCATTCGCTCGAACACTCTGTTGTTCGAGGCAAGCTTTATAACAGGAGCGATCGCATTGCCGATAGTCGTTCCGTTCCCGGTTGTGAAAACGATCGCTGTCGCACCGGCTGCGACCAATCCGGGCGTCGATTCCTGATCATAGCCGGGGCCTTGCATCAGGTTCACGCCACGCAGTTTTGGAACCTCGGCATACTCGACGCAATCTTCGATCCTGGTCGTTCCGGCTTTTACAATTGCGCCGAGCGATTTGATAGTAATATTCAACAGCCCGCCGGCCTTGTTGCCCGTGCTTGGATTCTGGTTCAACACGGCGCCAAATTTCGAGGCATACTCCTTATACCAATCGACCATTGCGTAGATCTTCCGGCCGGTTGCGGCATCTTTGGCCCGATTTGCCAGTATGTGCTCAGCTCCGCAGAACTCAGGCACCTCGGTAAGCAAAACCGTGCCGCCGCTTCTAACAAGCAGGTCGGAACAAAACCCCAGCGAAGGATTGGCTGAGATTCCCGAGAATCCATCCGAGCTGCCGCATTTTACGCCAAGCACGAGATCGCTGATCGGGCATTCAACGCGTTCGTTCAGGTTTACCTCGGGCAGCATCGCTTCGACGGCTTTCAGGCCGGCCTCGATCGCCGCCTGTGTTCCGCCGACATCCTGTATTCCGATCTTTACCAATGGTTTTTCGATGGGTTTCTCGCGATTCGTAAGATAGCGTTCGACGTATGTCAGATTTGTTTTCTCGCAGCCCAAATCGATCAGGATCACGCCGCCGACATTCGGATGATCGGCGTAGTTCGACAGCGTACGCATCATAACGTCCAACGTCGAACCGTCCTGGCAGCCACAGCCTTTGTTGTGCGGAATTGCAACTACGCCGTCAACATTCGGGAATTTCTCGCGGCTGTAATGCAGAAACTCCGACATCATCGAGATCTGCGTGGCCTCATGGCTCGCACACATCGAGGTCGGAACGATCAGCACAAAATTGCGTGTCCCTACGCGGCCGTCGGGCCGGCGAAATCCCATGAACGACCCGATCTCGCTCACGGCAAAGTAATCGGGAGCAGGGCAGCTGATATCTTCGGGCAGATCGCGAACGACCGGCACATCATCCGACATATTGTCGTGAGTGATCCAATCGCCGGCGCCGACGCCGAGCGAAGTGCCGATCGGCTGGCCGTATTGCAGCACAAACTCACCTTCGGGAATCGCTCGCGTCGCAAAGCGGTGTCCCGGCGTAACCTCGGCATTTACGGTGACATTGCTGCCATCGCTTAGCTCTAAGGAAAGCCCGTCATACGTTTCGGTTTTGACAACGGCGATGTTGTCACGCGGGTTTACGACGATCGCGAAATCGCTGACAGGTTTGGACGTGGCGGATTTTGTGTCTGGCATATAGGGCGTCAAGTTCTAGGGGCCAAAACATCCGGCAGAACTAGAGATCTAACATTGTCATGCAGCCTGATCCAAAGACCAGGATTTTCATCGAGCTGCTTACCTAACTCCTCTGGATCATCTGAAAATTGAGTTTCCAACAGCCGCTTGAAACTGTCTCGTTTTGCGGGAGCGGTCGATGCATCGACGATCGATTGGACTATCTTTTTCGCTCCAAGGATCGCGGCCGGCCCAAGCGTCAAAATATGGGTTGCGTTGCGGCATTCGCTTTCATCGGCTTCTGAGATACTGCTTCCGCCGACCTTGAATTTTGTGATGTGGTGCTCAAGTATGCTTGACGAAATTGGAATTATCCCGGCAACATCAGTGTATCTTGCACCGGAACCGGGCTTGATATAGCAAAGATGCGACGCCGCGTTGGCCTCCGGCCCAAGGCCGAGGAAAAAGATATCGATTCCGCCCAGGCTTTCCAGTTTTTCCAGATAAGCGATCAATTCGCCTTCGACGTCATCGGTTGCCGTCTGCATCGGTGTAAAGCTCTTGATCTTTGCAAAGAAATCCGGCCCTAACAATCTTTCAAAATCACGAACGAAGCTCAAACCGTTTTCCATCCGCATCGGAGCGAGCGCGTCCTGCGTAAAAACATTTAGCCGGTTCAAAAGCCCGTCGATCTCGACGGTCGCCGCGAGTTTGTTGATCAGCTTATACATCGCCTGAGCACCGCGGCCGCCGAGCAGGACGATCACGATATCGCCGGCCTTGCGTTCCGCATAACTCAATAGCTCATCAAACATCGCCCGCCCGACGCTTTCTTCGTTTTCAAGTATCTCGAACCGGAACGGCCCTGAAATAGCGGTAGGCGCACGGCGGTCCAGCGCTTCCAGCCAAACCCTGTCAGCGTCCTCACGACGCCTGATCATCTTTTGCTCTGATGCCTGCATACTCACTCCGTTTCGACAACCGATATTGTAATTGGTTTAACCAATTAAAAGCAAGTCATAACTTTGCCTTGCGATGAGGAAAATGCTAGATTTAACAGCAAATGATCGAAATCTCAACAAATATGCCCTTTTATATGACTTGACGAACAATATTTGAGGTGATTGAGACTTGACCAGTCCAGCCGAATGGTCATACCTTTGTAGGCAATAAATTGGTTTCAAAACGCTAAAATAAGAATATGGGTTTTTCCAAACTTGATCTCGACGGCCGGGTTGCAGTCGTAATCGGTGGCACGACCGGCATCGGACGAGCAATTTCGCACGGCCTTGCCGAGGCCGGAGCGGATGTAGTTTGCAGTTCGCGGCGAGCGGAGCAGGTCGAGATCGCCGCCGGCGAAATAGAATCGTTCGGCCGGCGAACGGTCAGGCGAACATCCGATGTCGCCGATACGGGATCGCTCGAAGAATTGCTGGGAGCCGTAACGAGCGAACTGGGAAAGGTGGACATCCTCGTCAATTCGGCGGGCATAACGAAACGGACGCCGACGCTCGATCTTGATATAGACGAATGGGAAACGATCATGGCGACAAACGTCACAGGAACGCTGCGGGCCTGTCAGGTTTTCGGCCGTCACATGGTCGGGAACGGTTATGGCCGGATCGTTAACATTGCATCGCTTTCGACCTTTGTTGCTCTATATGAGGTAGCCGCGTATGCTGCGAGCAAAGCGGCGGTCGCGTCGCTTACAAAATCGCTCGCCATCGAATGGGCCAAACATGGCGTCAACGTAAACGCGATCGCACCGGGCGTGTTCAAAACCGCACTCAACCAAAAGCTGTTGGACGAAACCCCTCGAGGGCAGGAATTTCTCACTCGAACGCCGATGGGCCGCTTCGGACAGGTTGAAGAACTTGCCGGTGCGGCCGTTTTTCTGGCATCCGAGGCGGCAAGTTTCGTGACCGGCGAAGTGCTGGTCGTTGACGGCGGCTTTCTTGCAAGCGGCGTGAACCAATGAGTTAAAAACGCTGTGAGGAAATTTTACAGGATGGACAGGATATTCAGGATTTATGCGACCTTACTAGAAAAAATATCCTACTTATCCTAGCTATCCTGTTTGAAATTCTTTTCATTCTAAAAATCTTTGATGGAAGACGAGATCGAGGAAAAAACGCAACGAGTAGTCGCGATGCTCGAACGTGAAGGTTTCGATGCGGTATTACTCAACGCGCAGCATAATTTCGCGTGGCTGACGGGCGGCGGTACAAATGGCATTGACACGAGTCGAGAGAGTGGGGCAGCCTCTCTACTTGTTACACGTTTTGGCGAGCGCTTTGTTTTAGCAAATAACATCGAGATCGGAAGGATGCTGGCCGAAGAAGTTTCCGAGGATGATTTCGAACCGGTCGATCATCCGTGGCAAGGCGAAAAGACAGTTCCTGGAATAGTTCTCGAAAAGGCAAAATTTGTGCTCGAAACCGGGGCAAAGATTGCGTCCGACATACCGATCGAAACGGAAACGCCTGTCATTGAGAACAAGATCGCCAAATGCCGCTACGAATTGACTAGGCAAGAAATTGTTCGTTTCAAAGCACTTGGTCATGACGCCGGACGCGCGATGCGCGACGTTTTTGACAAGATCGTTCCCGGCGAGACCGAGATCGAGATCGCTGCAAGGATGCGTTCCGAACTTGCTGCATACGATATTCAGTCCGTTGTAACTTTGGTTGCAGCCGATGACCGGATCGAGAAATTTCGGCATCCGATTCCGACTTCTAACAGATGGAACAAGACGATAATGCTTGTCACCTGCGCAAAACGCGGCGGGCTGATCGCGAGTCTCAGCCGGATCGCGTGTGTGGGCGAAGTTCCGGACGAGCTTATCGCGAAGACCAAGGCAGCAGCGTTTGTAAACGCATCTTTGTGGAATGCGACTATGGCCGGAACGACCGGCTCAGAGCTTTATCAGGTAGCTTCGGACGCGTACTCGAAATGCGGATTCGGTGATGAAATAAACAAACATCATCAGGGCGGAGCGACCGGTTATCGAACACGCGAATGGGTCGCACACCCGAACAGTACCGATGTGGTAATCGCGAATCAGGCATTTGCCTGGAACCCGTCAATCACGGGTACAAAGGTTGAGGAAACTATAGTCGTTACGACAAGCGGCGTCGAAACGATCACCACATCGCCGGATTTTCCCGCGATCGTAACCACGATCAACGGACGCGAATTTAGTTCGCCCGGCATTTTGAATATCCACTAAAAGGGAGCATATCGAATGAGCAATATTTCCGATCTAGCCGAAAGCCAAAAACAACAGGACGACGGTGAATTCCTTGCCGCACCCGAAGAATCAGGTGGTTCCGCGACCGGAGCCGCAATTGCAGCCATCGGTGATCCGGTTCGCCGCGTCGGACACTATCGCTGGGTCATCTGCGGACTGTTATTTTTCGCGTCGGCCGTCAACTATGTCGATAGGCAAGTGATCGCGATCCTAAAGCCGACGCTGCAAGGCGAGTTTGGCTGGACCGATATCGACTACGGTTGGATTATCTTTGCTTTCTCAACCGCGTATGCCATCGGCTTTATTTTTGCCGGTCGGTTTATGGACAAGGTCGGCACAAAGATCGGCTTCACCGTCGCGATAATATTGTGGAGCATCGGAGCATTGATGCACGCATGGGCGGTCGGCGTCGGCGAATATGCCGAACCGATTGTAACGCCGATAATTAACGGAATTCTCGCAGTTGTTAATACTGTGATCACACCGCTTGGCTTTGCTCCGTGGTCGATCGCTTTGTCGGTTTCTGTTGTTGGATTCATCGTCGCTCGTTTCGTGCTTGGCCTTGGCGAATCAGGAAACTTTCCCGCTGCCATCAAGACGACCGCTGAATGGTTTCCCAAAAAAGAACGAGCGCTGGCAACCGGCATTTTCAACGCGGGAACCAACGTCGGAGCTCTCGTAACGCCGTTGGTCGTACCCATTTTAGTCGTCGTGTGGGGCTGGTACGAGGCGTTTCTTGTCACCGGAGCACTCGGGTTTATTTGGCTGGCGTTCTGGTTGATAATGTATCGCCGTCCGGAAACACATCCGCGGCTTTCACCGGAAGAACTCGCTTACATACAAAGCGATCCGTCTGAGCCGACGGCTAAAATTCCGTGGGCAAGATTGATAAAATATCGTCAGACATGGGCATTTGCCGCGGGCAAGTTTCTCACCGACCCGATCTGGTGGATATATCTTTTCTGGGTTCCCGATTTTCTCCAACGCCAACACGGACTCGACCTGAAATCGTTCGGACTGCCGATCGCGATCATTTACATAATTGCTGACGTTGGCAGCGTTGGCGGCGGTTGGATATCGTCCGCATTGATCAAACGTGGCTATACCATCAACCGTTCGCGAAAGACCGCAATGCTTATATGCGCGCTTGCGGTTATCCCGATCATCATTGCGTCATTTACAGCGAATCTGTGGTTGGCCGTAGTTCTGATCGGCATCGCCGCTGCGGCTCACCAAGGCTGGTCGGCTAATCTCTTTACGCTCACTTCTGACACATTTCCGAAGCAGGCGGTCGGCTCAGTTGTGGGTATCGGCGGGATGTTTGGTGCTGTCGGCGGAATGATAATCGCGCCGCTCGTCGGATATATCTTGCAGACGACCAACAGCTATGTGCCGATCTTTATCATCGCGGCCTCGGCGTATCTGGTCGCGTTGCTGATAATTCACCTGCTCGCGCCAAAACTCGAGCCTGCGAATATCAAGTACGACTAAGAACATTGGCCACGAATGCACGAATTAGGTTTTATTCGTGCATTCGTGGCTTATCTTATTTTTCAAACCGAAACCAATCAATTTCGGCGGAGCCGGCGTCGTTAAACTTTCCCGGCCGGGTAAACACAAACCCGACCTTTGCACCGATCCATTTGCCTTCGCGGGCAGTGAACGGAACGCCGACGGGAGAGAATGTTTTGCCATCAGGGCTTGTGCTGAACACACAGACCGCACCTTTCGCTACAGTTACTCTCAAATAGATCTCACGCGACTTTATTTCCGTTTGCGAGCCGACTACTTCCGTTGTTCCCTGGTCGGCGTTCTTAGCGTCAGCTTGCGATAGCAGGATTTTGCCGTCCTTGAACGTGACGCCTAGCACCGCGTAATCAAGGCCCATTACAACAAGGCCGAAACGTTCGCCCTCAAAACGCGGTTCGAACTTGATCTTTGCGGTCGCTGTAAACACTTCGGCAGGAAATTTTTGCAGCAGTAAATTCGGCAGGTCCCAAAGATTTTTGTAATTCTCGGGCGTCTGAACGGAAAACATTTTCAGGACGCCGCGTTGCGGAAACGGCATCGCCCAGACAGCTTCCGAATTAGCGTGCCACTGCCATTGCGGGCCGATCAATGCGTTGTTGAATTCATCGCTGTCCTGCGGTGTTTGCATCGGTGACTGCAAGCCGACGTTTGGCTTCTTGAATCTCGTCACCGGCTCGCCGGTTCCGTCACCATCCGTATCGTTTCCTATAACCGGAAAGCCGTTTTTCCAGACCGCGGGCTGTAGATGAACGATGCGGCCGTACGCGCCGCGGTCCTGAAAGTGCAGGAACCACCATTCGCTATTTTGCGTATCGACCAGGGCTCCTTGATGCGGGCCATTTATCGCCGTCTTGCCCTGCGCGAGAACGATCTTTTCCTCGTACGGCCCGTAGATGTTCTTTGACCTGAGCACGAGCTGCCAACCTGTTGCCACACCGCCGGCCGGAGCAGAAATGTAGTAATACTCACCGATCTTGTGAAACTTTGGCCCCTCGACCGTCGGATGTTTTTCGTGCCCGTCAAAGACGACCACGCCGTCGTCGATGATCCGTGTGCCTTCCTTGTTCATCCGATTTACGACAAGTACGCTTTTGATCCCCGCACGGCTGCCCGCGAAAGCGTGAACAAGATATGCGTTGCCATCGTCGTCCCATAACGGACACGGGTCGATCCAGCCTTTTGCTTCTTTTATGAGCAGCGGCTGTGACCATATGCCGGCCGGATCCTTTGATTTGGTCATATAGATACCAAAATCCGGATCGCCGTAATAAATATAAAATTCGCCGTCGTGAAAACGGATCGCTGGGGCCCAGACGCCGCCGCCGTGCTGCGGCTTGCGGAAAATGTCGAATGGTTCCTGACGACGGAGCGCGTGGTTTATTATTCGCCAGTTGACCAAATCTTTTGAATGAAGGATCGGCAATCCCGGAATCGCGTTAAAGCTCGATGCGGTCATGTAAAAATCATCACCGACACGAATAACGTCCGGATCAGAATAGTCGGCGTGGATGATCGGATTGGTGTACGTTCCGTCGAGATTATCCGGAGCATGCACGAGTGACACGGTCTCGGTTTTCGTCTGTGCCAACAGGCAGCCACAGGCCAGAAACAGCCATGCGGCTGTTTGAAAAATGCGGAATTGTTTTGGGTTCATTTTGTCCGGGCGTTATGCGCTCAGCTGCCATTTTCCATCTCTTCTAATCGCTGTGCTTTTTGCGTTTCCTTTAGGTGGTCGTGCATCGCACGGCGTGCGGCTTCGGGGTCGCGTTCGCGCATCGCGCGATAGATATTATGGTGCTGTTCGGCAGATTCTTTCAGGTCGCGGGCGCGTTTTACGGTCTTGCTGCGGCTGTCGAACAAGATCGTCGCAACCATGTTCATCAGCGAGGTAAGAATGCGGTTGCCCGACGCCGCTGCGATAGTCTGATGGAACCGCATATCGTGGACGAGATACTCCTCGGGTTCTGCGAGCGAGGCGTACATTCCGGCGATCTGTTCGGCAAGCTGCGTCATTTGCTCACTGTTGGCCCGTTCGGCGGCGAGCCCGGCGATGCTCATTTCAAGAGCAAGCCGTGCCTCAAACATTTCGTCGGACGTAAAGCCGTGCAGAGCCGAGAGCATTCTCAGCGGGCTGCCGTCCAGCGTCGGCGATTCGGCACGCTGTGCAACAAACGTACCTGCTCCTTGTTTTGATTGCAGAATTCCGACGGTCGAAAGCGAACGAATACCTGCCCTCAATGTAGGCCGGCTGACGCCGAGAAGCTTTGCAAGATCACGCTCCGGCGGCAGCCTGTCGCCCGAGCTCAGTTCGCCGCTGTGGATCATATCGCGAAGACGGTCGGCGACCTCCTCGGCGGTCGTTCCGTTCTTCTCCGAATTCAAATTCTTAAATATGGCTGATTTACCTTGCATTTAGCACGCTTTGAGCCTTATTTTACAGTAGTTTCAGGTAATTGTCGAAATTTTTGTCGGTGGATCATTTCGCTGGCTGTACATCCGCAAAAACCTTGATCAATATCATTGAAAATCCCTTGCCTGTTACAGTTCTCTGATGCGGCGTTCCACGCGGAACAACTATCAGATCGCCCTTTTTGATATTCACCTTTTGCCCGCCGGTTGAAGTTTTTGCCCGCCACTCGCCGGTCGAGATCTCATTTGGCTCGACCAGTGAGCCGCCAAGCAGCAGCACCGCTTCACCCTCGAGAACGTAATAAATGTCGTCGGACGAATCATGAACTTCGACCAGATCGTTCTCGCGTTTTTCGTCGTGAAAAACAGCAACACGCATCTGCGTTCCGGCTTGGGCAACTATGTCAGACTGGATGTTCCCGTTCTGTTTCTCAATTTCTTTGGTGATATCCGAAACTTGCTGTTTTGTCTTTACGACGAACGGCTTTGTCGCGGTCGAAGGCTGTCGTGATTGCGCCGAAACACCTAACGCGACGACAAAACATATCGAAATTGCGGCTACAAATTTCATCATTATCTTTTCCTCTTTTGAGCGATCAGCCAACGGCCAAGATCTGCCGCGGCCTTAAAATTTTCAAACTCGGCCGGCAAACGGCGGCCATCGACATATTCGTTATACAGCCACGGATCGCCGATAACAAAAACGGTTCCTTTGCCGTGTTTGGAAACTGCCATGATCGTATCACCATTCGCCGATACGACCGCTTTTGCGTTACCCGAAAGCGAAAGCGTCGAGACCTCTTTTACAAAGATCTTTTTCGTCGTTTTGAAAATTTCGTTTCCGGCCGCGATCTCGATCCCGCCCATTTTGTAATCATTATCGATCACTTCGAATTTCCGGTCCTTGTTGAACTGAATACCGAATTCTTTGGCGAGTGTGTTGAATTTATCAAGCTCCGCATTCTGCCCGTCATTTCCCATCAACACGAGAACGCCGCCTGCCTTTACCCAATCGGCGATAGTCTTAACCTGCTGCGGCTCAACGAAATTCGGATTCGCAGTTTCTTTCGGCGTGTCCGGATCGACGATGATGTAAACGTCTGAGTTCTTTAGATTTGCGACAGTCGGTGCGGTCGAAAGCTGCGCGGTCTGAGCGCCGAGACTCTTGAACATTTGTCCCCAGGCGTAGAATCCTGCATCGGGCATTTCGTTCCATTTGTAATGCCAGACCTCGTCGCCGCCGAGTTTGCCCTTCCGGATCTCGTGGTTGAAATAGTCGTCGAGCATCACAGTTTTTCCGCGTCCCGGCCAGCCGCGTTCATGGGCTTCCATCTCAAGCGCGGCCTTTATCGCGGGGCCGAGGCCTTTGGCATCGTTCGTTCGCAGCTTTTCGCTCATATAATATTCGTATGAGCCATCGCGATATGGATTGCCTCCGAGACCTGAAACTGAAACGGTGCCTTCCCAGTCGGTCTCGCCTTTAGCGTTCGTTTTGATAAATTCTTTCTTGATGCCGTCCCAGCCGCGCGTCGCGACTTTCATATATTTTTCCGGCAGATAGCCTTCGCGAACGCCGCGTGCGATGGCGTAAACGAACATTGCTGAGCCGGACGATTCGAGATAATTCTTTTCCTTTCCGCCAAGATCGAGTATGTCCCACCAGACGCCGGATTTCGCATCCTGGAATTTCTCGATCGCTGCCGCCTCTCGGTTGAGTATCGCGATCAGCTCGGCTCGGCGCGGATGATGCTTGGGAAAATGATCGAGCGTATCTATCAAACCCATCGCGTACCAGCCCATCGCCCTTCCCCAGAAATGCGGCGATTGTCCTGTCTCTTTATTTGCCCATCTCTGCTGACGCGACTCGTCCCAGCCGTGGTAGAGCAGGCCGGTTTTCTTGTCGAGTGCGTGTTTTTCCATCCAGACGAACTGGTTCGCAATATCGTTCCAATTATCTTCTCCAAAGACGGCGGAATACTCCGCGTAAAACGGCTCGCCCATATAGAGCCCGTCGAGCCACATTTGATACGGATATATCTTCTTATGCCAGAAACCGCCTTCCTTGGTACGCGGATGCGTCTTTAACTGGAGGCGAAAAAGCTCGACCATCTTTCGATACTTATCGTTTCCCGTACTCCGATAAAGCGTCATCATCGCCAGCGCCGGAGTCACGTGATCGATGTTGTATTCCTCAAGCTCGTAATTCTTGTGGTTGCCATTTTCGTCGATCCAATAGTCCATTCCTTTTTGGATATGGTGGAAATATTTCGGGTCGCCGGTCGCATACCACATCTGCTCGATAGCTTTTAGGATGACTCCCTGTTCGTAGTTCCACTTTGGCGGAATGCCCGGTGACCCACGCTGATCAACCCAGATGCGGTTCATCGCCGTATCGGCAAGACGTTCGGACACGGGCTGCGCAATTGAATCGGCCACGAATCCAACGAGAAGAATAAGAAAAATTATTGCTTTCATGCTTTTTAAGTCAGATTACTGATGTTGTTTTGGGCTTTAGCCCAATAACAGTTATTGGGCTAAAGCCCGAAATCTTTTTTGACCTCTTCCAAGATCTCAGTCCGCGAAGCGGACGAAAGCATAAAGTTCCCCGTGCGTGAGCACGGGGAACGCATCCCATCACGCCCAGCCCGCGAATGCGGGCGACAGAACTACGCCAATATGCTCTATCGCTGTCTACGACAGCTCGAACTCATTGTCCGCACACCCCGTGCTCACGCACGGGGCTTTATGCTGACGCCATCTTCGATGGCTGTAAAATCAAAATCTACTCGCCTAAAACACCTCAAAAGCTAGTGGCATTTATTTCAAAAGCTTTTTTATTTTCAACTCATTTTCACGAATTTCTTCAACAACCAATTTCGCCATTTCTTCTGCCCCGAGCGGCGAGAAATGAGTGTTGTCCTCGACACCCGTCGGATAATTCGCATTCTCACCCGGCTTTAATTGCAGAAACAGTTTCTTAGAATCCTCGACGCCGTATTTTACTATCAACGTTTCGCTCGTCTTATGCATATCGATCAGCGGCACTTTGTATTCGTGCGCGACCGCTCGCACGATCCCAGGATATTCGCCGTGGGTGTCGTAAAATTTACCGTCTTTATCGAACCGGCGACGCATTACTGGCGTCAACAAAACCGGATTGCCGCCTTTCGAGCGGACTTCGTCAACGAACCTGATCAGATTCTTCCTGTAATCTTCCGGCGGAGTGTAACGCTCGCCTTTTTCCTTTGACGAATCGTTGTGGCCGAACTGGATAAAAACATAGTCGCCTTTTTTGAGATCATCGACAATCTTTTGCCAGCGGCCTTCGCTGATAAATGTCTTTGTGCTGCGTCCGTTCATCGCGCGGTTTTCGATGAGGACTTTTCCATCCTTGAATTGCGGGCCGAGCATTTCGCCCCAGCCGGTTTCGGGACGCTTCTCCGCCAGCTTCGCAGCCATTGTCGAATCGCCCGCCAAAAATATCGTCACCGGCAATTTTTGCGCAACAGCCGAGGCAGCGAACAGCGTCATCGAGATCGTAAATAACAACAGCTTCATTCTATTACACAGGCCGTTTTGCCATCGGCACTATATCGGTCAGCTCCGAGATCTTCACCGTGCGTTTTTCGTCAATGCTCTTACGGGCGGCAATGCCGATCAATATTGACATTGCACCGTCACGCGTTCCGGCCGTGTGTCTTAGAGTGTCTGTCTTCGGAAGCTCTCGAAACATTTTTGTGTGCATCCTGATATCGCCGCCGCCGTGGCCGCCTCTATATTTAGGAACCTTGATCGATTCGAATGTCGGCTTGAAATTCTGGTGCAATATTATCTCTTCGAAACCTTCGGACGTCTCGCCTTTAATCTGCGTCATCTCGAGGGCGTGGCGCTCGGCCTGATCCACTTTGTCAAAAGTGCCGCGTTGATAGGGAATGCCCTCCCACGTGTCGAGTTTTCCGTCAAAGCCGTTAAAGGTGATTCGATGCCCCTCGTATGGCGAATAGGTCGTCAGCGAATAATTCAGCGTGACGCCGTTCGCGTAGATCACCTGTGCCGACATCTTGTCGTAAATGTCGATCTCTTCGCGAAAGACGCAGCCGTCGCGAATGTACCCGTCGTGCTTTTCGCAATCGACATACATTCGCTTTAGCGTCTCGTCCGCGTTGATGTCCCAATAAAATTTGCACTCTTTCTTATGGTCACAGCTCCTACAGCTCGTTCCCCGAAACTTGCCATTCTTCCCGTAATGTTCGAGCGCTCCGTATGCGGTCACCTGAACCGGGTCGGAATCGAGCCACCAGTTCATCAGATCAAAATGGTGCGTCGCCTTGTGTACCCACAGTGAGCCGCCCTTCGCTTTCAACCCGTGCCATCGGCGAAAATAGCTTGCGCCGTGAAAGACATTTAGGTACCAATTGAGGTCAACCGATGTTACGCGACCGATCTTGTTTGAGACGAGGATCTCTTTTATCTTTGTCAGATATGGGCTGAAGCGGTAATTGAAAGCGACGTGGACCTTTCGCCCGGTGCGTTTTTCGGCGGCAATGATCGACCGGCATTTGTCTTCGTCGGTAGTCATCGGTTTTTCCGTGATGACGTCAGCGCCCAGTTCGAGCGTGCGGATGATCAGCTTGTCGTGTTCGCTGTCGGTCGTCGTGACGATCACGATCTCCGGCTTTGTCTCGGCAAACATCTTGTCAAAATCGGTGAACGTCGGGCACGACACCTTCATCCGCTCCTTGCAATATTCAACCCGTCCGGGATTGATATCGCAAAGCCCGACGAACTCGATCAGGTCGCCGAAATTGGCGTTCAACGCCTCGCCCCAGAACCGTGTGCCGCGTATGCCGGTTCCGACCATCGCGATGCGTTTTTTTGCGGATTGCCCACCGCTCGCATAGGTAGCGAGGATCGCGCCCATCATTGCCCCGGCCGATGTTTCGAGAAATTCTCTTCTTTTCATGTCAGTTCACTCACTACCTTTCCCTGGATCTTTACGTTTTCGAGTTTTAGGCCTTTTACGTTCTTGACCACGCTCGCATTCTTAACGGTCCCAAATTCGCAATTTCTCAATCTCACGTCATAGATGGGCGCATTGTCCAGACCCTGAAGATCGACCGCGCGGTTGCCGGTCGTGCATTTAAGATCTTCGACCACATAGTTGCGGACGACCGGAATGTGATCGCCTTTGGCACCTTCTTCGTAGTTAAAATCGATCTCGACTACCGCACGCGAGACCTGTCCGACCGTGATGTTTTTGAAATAAAAATTCTCCAGTTTGCCGCCGCGTGAAGCATTATTTTTAACGCGCAGTGCGGTCCACAGATCGGCGCTGTCGAGCGTGCAGTCGTGAGCAAATAAATTTCTAACGCCGCCCGATATCTCGCTGCCGACGGTAATGCCGCCGTGGCCGTCGCGCATTGTGCAGTTGCGGACAATAATATTTTCGCTCGGCGTGTTCAATCGGCGGCCGTCATTATTGCGGCCTGACTTGATGGCGATGCAGTCGTCGCCTGTGTCGAAAAAGCATTCGTCTATCAGCACGTCCTTGCAGGATTCCGGATTGCAGCCATCATTGTTCGGCCCGTGCGTCGCAACGTGGATCTTTCGAACGGTCACGTTTTCGCACATCACAGGATGCACTTCCCACATCGGCGAATCGATAATTTTTACACCTTCGATCAGCACGTTCTTGCACTTGTAAGGCTGAATGAATTGCGGCCGCAGGTAATGACCTTCGCCGAAAATGCGTTCGGTGACCGGCACATTCTTGTCCATCATTTCGTACAGACGCTGGCGAGCCGCACGCTGGCTGATCACGTTCGGGTCGCCGCCGAAACGCGGATTGCCATGCCATTTCCAAAAGAACGATTTGCCCTGTCCGTCCAAGGTTCCTTCGCCGGTGATCGCGATATTTGTCTGTTCGTAGGCGTAGATCAGCGGAGAAAGGTGCATCAACTCCATACCTTCCCAACGCGTATGCACAATCGGCAAATACGCCTTCGGATCGGTCGAAAATTTCAGCGTCGCGCCTTTTGATACGTGCAAATTTACGTTCGATTTCAGCCGTATCGCACCTGTCAGAAATTCGCCCGCCGGCACGACGACTCGTCCGCCGCCGGCTTTGCTGCAAGCGTCGATAGTTTTATTGATCGCGTCACGGCAATCGGCAACTCCGCCGGGTTTCGCGCCGTATTTCAAGATATTGAAATCTTTCTTGCGAAACTTGGGCGGCTTTATGCGGGCGAGGATTTGTGGATAAATACTCTTCCACGGATCGGCCTGGCCGAAAGCAAGCTGCGGAAAAACGGCAAGCCCGGCGGCTCCGATAGTGAGGTATTTTATAAATTCGCGTCTGTCGTGCATATTCGGTTTTATAAATTGCCACTAGCTTTAGCTAGTGGACTGAAATACAAAATCTGTTAGCGGCTTTAGCCGAATAGGATTCAGAAAAACCAACTTCCGCAATCTTCAGCTAAAGCTGATCGGAATTTTTCTTTTATTTAAGTTTGGCTAAAGCCATTACCTTGAAACTGACTTTCCACTAGCTAAAGCTAGTGGCAATTTTAAATGGAAAATTACTTGGCTGCTGTGAGTTTTTGTCTCCACTTAGGATAATCTTTCTCCAGCAGATCATTCGCCCCGTCAACGTACCATGCATAACCGTTTTGTCTCTCAGCCTCAATCTCGTTTACGTTATATTTGATCACGCCGTCGCGGCCGATGAAGATCGGTTTCATGGTCTCGATCTGATAGAACCGCGCCCAGATCGGCGAAGCTTTTGAGTCTTTGACAAGGGCGTATTTTAGCCCGTCGGCGGTCTGCTTTCGATCCCAGCGAAAGCCATCAATTTTATTCGCCCGAAACCAGTTGATCGCCGACTCTATTGCCTCGCGTATCTCGGGCGTCGGGTTTTCCTGCATTAAAAACCGGACGATGCCGACGCTCTCGCCTGCCGTCAACGAAACGGGCTCAAACTTTCTCGCGGCGGCGGGTTTTAACGTTACCTCGTCGTACTGCGCGGCCCACACCGTTTTCTTGCCGTCGACCACGACTTGTGTTTTTAGCAATATCGGCATTGCACGCTCGACCGCCTTCGCTGCTTTCAACCGTCGTTCTTCATCGACAAATAAATAATCTTCTTTTTTCTTTGCAATGTCGCGGAGCACCTTTAGCACGCCGATCATGGCGTCGTCGTTGAAAGTAATGTGCGAATAATAGCCCTTGCGCAGGGGGAAAAACTGCGGGAAACCTCCGTTCTCATATTGCGATGAAAGCAAATAATCCAGCCCGTTATTGAACGCTTCCTTGTATTTTGGAAAATTTTTCGGCGGCGATGATTTCAGGAGACTTGCCGTGATCAACTTTGCGAGGTATGCGACCTGAGGGTACGTTGTGCGATTGTCGATAGTTGTGTTGGTCGTGTCCATTTGCGACGCCAACAACTTTGTCTTTTCGCCGTGCGTAAGCATTAACGCCATATCGACGTTCTTTTCCCAGCCTCCGTTCACTTTCTGAAAAAGGATAACTTGATCGCCGATACGGGCAGCTTCATCGGTTTGGTACCAATGCGGCTGCTGCTTGAAAACCTCGTTCCAGGTGACGAGGTTCCAGTCCGGCGCAGTCTTTTCCAGCCAGATGTCAGTTGCACTTTTTGGATCCCATCCGTCCTTTCCTTTGAGGAACGCCTCGGCGGTAAATGTCTTTGCATCGCTTGCCGAAAGCTGGCGAGACCACGAAACGCGTCGCGAACTTTCTCCGCCGGGGCCGCTCGATAGATGCTCCGCTAAAAACGCCGTCTTCTCCCGTTGCGGTTCCCAATAGTGCCAGCCTTCGGGACGGATCGCGGCGTCCATCTTTGTATTAAGAAAAACAGTGCGGCCATAGTCTCGCCACGGCCGGCCGAGATAGATACCTTTCGACGTGTTTTCGCTCGTCAGCTTCGATTTGATAAAAACGAAGCCGCTCGGCTCATCCGCCGCGAAACGCATCGGGGCCGTGATGTAGCCATCGCCTTTGCTGTGGATGTGACAATTCTCAAATACGGCCGCCGCCTGGCCAAAGATGTAATCGACGTGGCCTTCGATATACGAATCAATGTAATACTGCCGTCCGTTCTTGGCGTACAGCGTGTCCTGCCAGCCGAGAAATCTACAGTTCTTGAAAACCGACCGGTCGGCCTCAACCAATACAGCGACCGCCTGTGAGCCCGTTCCAAACGAATTCTCAAAAGTAATATTTTCGGCGTAAAAATCATGCCCGCCGATATAGGTCGCATAAGCCGCCGAGGTCGAGCCCGCATCCTTGTTCGAGATCTTGAATGTCAGAACGGTCGTCTCCGCTTTTTCACCGATAAACGAAATGAAAGGTTTGTTTGCGGGAACGCGGACCTGCTCGACATACGTTCCCGGCTTTATCCGAATAACACATCTCGATCTATTTTCGACAGGAACTTTGTCGATCGCTTGCTGTACCGTTCTCACGTCGCCCGAGCCATCGGCCGCAACGCTAATTGCACATTTGTCCGCCGCAAACACATTGAATGCAAATGCGCTTACGAGCATCACGATAATTGGAAAAAGGTATCTGTGCATAGCTTCGAAGGCTAGTGTCAAGTCAAGCATAAAATGTCAGAACCGCGAGCGATAGCGACCGGGTTCCCTGTCGCCGATGAAAGAACCAGTCGCTACCGCTCCCGGTTCTGACAAATCCACTTACCAATATTTTGCTGATAGAAATGCGCCGCATAAACTAGCTCATGCGACGCATTTGTCGTGTGCGGTTTACCCGGATGGGCTAAAAGGTAAACCGTCCACCGATTTGAATATCACGCGGCGGCTGACGTTGTCCGCCTGTTAGACCAAAGGACGCATTTGCCGGATCAAGACCCGGGGCATTGAAATACGGCCGATTCAGTAAATTGATCGCCTCGACGCGAACCTGAAGCTTCATCCCTTCGCGAATACGAAAATTCTTCGACATTCCAACATCGAACTTCAGGAAACGCTGGTTGCGGAACTGACCCATCGTCAGAGGGAAATAACGCAAAGTATTCGTGCCGTTAGCCTGAAAGTTGTTGCCGAACGCCGGAACATTATTATTGGCCGTTCCCTGAACGCCGTTCAGGTAAAAGCCGGAGACGTCCCAGCCGGGAATGTCGATTCCGTATCGCCTTCCTTCGCTGTCTTTTTTGCCGAGCAGATTTTTCAACTGAGTAGGATCGCCGTTGTAGAAGACGTTCCCAAACAAAAGCGGTTCACCGCTCTGCCACTCGTAAACACCCTGCATCTGCCATCCGCCTAATATCCCGTCGGCCACCGGATGCCAATCATTGCCGACCGCGCGGCCCTTGCCGATCGGCAATTCATATATTCCGGAGAACGTGAACCGGTGCGGCCTTTCGGTCGGTGAGACCATATCAGTTAGTTCTTCATCCTGCGGATTGAGATAACGCGTTTTTTCGTGTTCGCGGGAAAAAGTGTAAGAACCATTCAGCGAAAGGCCTTTTGTAAAACGCTTCATAACCTGAAACTGCAATGACTGATATTCGCTTGACCCGTTAAACTCCGAGATTGCCAGATAGCCAAACTGCGGGAATGGAACAAGCAGCCGCTCTCTCAGAATACGAGGACCGTTCCAATCGCCACCATCGGGAATTAGTCCGCGGAACGGGTTCGTATTGTTCGGAACGTTCAGGTTCAAGAACGTATTTACGCTGGCTATCGCCGCGGTAATAGTGGCCGGATCGGCTCCTTCGAGATCGTTGAGGTATTCTCTGGGAACGGCATTTATATCACGAGCAACCTGAAGGCCGCTGCCTCGAGAATAAATATATGTAACTTCGGCTCCGATCCCGAAAAATATCTCACGCTGCAATCCAATAACGAATCGCGTGAAATTAGCATTATTTCGCTCATGCGACGGTATGTAAGTGGTCGGCCCGACTGCATTGGTTCCGGTTACATTGCGTCCCGTAAACGTGAGAAGTCCCTGGGCTGAGCCGGGTGACGGCAGAACGCCGTTCGGGAATGGATTTGCAAGAGTGGTCAGCGGGCCGACTCCGTTCGCCGACTGTGTGATCACGGTCGGTGACGAGAACCCGGGCTGAAAAACCACGTTTTGGGTAACCAACTGGAAAGGCGCCGTAAAGATGCCAAACCCGCCGCGCAAAACCGTTTTGTTGTCGATAGCCCACGACACTCCAATTCTCGGCTGCCAATTGTTCTTGTCCGACTTTTGGTTTCGCGCATTTTCGTCGTTTGCGAAAATGAATCCGCCGCTAAGATCCTGAAATGCTTCGATCGGCACTCCGGGCGGTGGGTTGGCATTAAAATTAGCCAGTGCCTGGGCAGCGAATGGGCTGGGAGCCGTCGGGTCAAAACCGACGATCATCCGGCCATTCTTTTCCCGATACCCTGCCTCAAGGTCGTAACGCAGCCCAAGATTGAGCGTTATGTTTGTGGTAAGACGAAAATCGTCCTGAACGAAAAATCCGTGGTATTCGGACGAAACGTCGTATTCCGTAAGATTGTCTATACTCGATCCGGCAGCCGGAATGCCCAGAAGAAATGCGGCGATTTCGCGGCCAGGGCGGTTTTGTTCGGTGCCGCCGGAATTGGACGCCTGCATTGTGAAAGCCCCATTGAAGGTGAATTGTCCTGCTGCGTATCCGCCCGTGGTGAATTTCTCATTCAGACGCCGGAAATCGTAACCATACTTCAAAGTATGATTTCCCCAAATCTGGGTGAGCGTCGGCTGAAGAGTGAACACCCTGAACGGACGCTCGCGGCCGGCGTTCCAGTCGGACCGCTCGGAGCCGAGAGTCGAGTAATTTTGAAAGTTGAATCGCGGAAAGATGTGGTCCTGGCGATCTGACGGGATACCGGTGAAACCCAGTTCGCCGGCTGTGGGCTGGCCATCCTGAAAGCGGCGAAGTTTGAACTGAGCAAGACTGCCCCGAAGATCAAGTATAAGGTTTTCTGACAGAGTCGAGGTGAAATTGACATTTGCGCCGTTGTTCCGGCGGTTCTCAAATCCCTGGAAGATCGAGCCTTCTTCCATCGTGGCATTATACCGGTCTTCGGTGTTGCGGCTGTGGTACCAGCTGCCCGAGACCCTGTTTTTCGAGTTGAAATTATGATCGATCTTCGCGGTAAGGGAACGGTAAGGCCGTATCAGGTTCCTGTCCGTAATGTAATTGTCTGTCACGCCGGGATTATTTGGCTCCGGAAAAAGGCCAAGCAACGCCAGAGCGGGACCATAAATACGATCTTGCGGAATTATGTTTCCAGCAAACGGCAAACGCTCGATGTTTGTCTGGGGTATCCCCGCTACTGGATTGCAACGGTTTACCGAAATTGCGGTTGACGGATCGTAAACCTGACCACCTAACATGGGCGAGCCATCACGGTTTGTTAATATTACTACCGTTCCCGGAGGGCCGGCGCAGTTATTAGGCTGACTGGCCGGGACCGTATAGGTTTGAACGCCACCGAGTATCCCAGAAAAATCTCCGTTCCGCATTGCCATTGTCGGCACGTCATAGGTAAACGGCTGCGCCACGTTGTCCTTTTGCCGTTCGTAGGCAAACAGGAAAAATGTCCTGTCCTTGACTATAGGCCCGTTCAGCATTGCGCCGTATCGATTATATTTTCGTTCCGGCCGATCGAATCCATTGCTGTTGTTGAAGAAATTATTTGCCGTTCGGCTCCTGTCGCGGTCGTAAATATAAGCAGACCCGTGAAATTTATTGGTTCCGCTCTTGAGCGCAACGTTGACGGTCGAGCCGGCGGTAAAACCGCTCTGCGAGTCAAAGCTGTTGGTTTGCACCTTGAATTCCTGCGTTGCTTCGGACGGCGGCGTGAACGCTACCTGTCCGTCATACGCAAGATTAGGCGAGCCATTTAAGTTTATCTGATTGCCGCCGGCACCATTCGTTCTGAAACCTGCCAGATTGCCGTTCGCGGTCGGGCCCTGGAAATTAGGATCGCCCATATAGACAACGCCGGGCGCCTGCGTCGCAAGCGTGTATGGAGCGCCTTCGGCGAGCGGCAATTCCTCGATCTGCCGCTGCGAGACCTGTGTGCCGAGCGATACAGTTCCGCGTTCGAGCAATTCCGTATCAGCGACGATATTCACTTCGGCGGCCGTGCCTATTTCAAGCGCAAAATCCACATTCAGGCGTTCGCCGACCGTGACCGTTACGCTCTCTCGCGTTGAGGTTTTGAAACCTTCGCCGGCAACAGTGACCGAATAGCTGCCCGGCGAAAGCAGCGGAACCGTGAATGAGCCGGACGAATTGGTCGTGACTGTGCTTGCCACATTCGTCTCGATGTTCTTTACGGTGACCGTTGCTCCGGGCACAACGGCGCCGTTCGGATCGGAAACCGTCCCAGTGATCGTTCCGCGAAATTCCTGTCCAAATGTGCTGCCCGCGAGCAGCGGCATTATGAGAATTGTGCAAAAGAACAAAACGTAACGTAGTTGATTCTTCTTCATGATATTCGTCCTTGACTAAAATGGATTTGAGTACGACTGCCCGAGCCTGTTCGAATTCGCACCATTCTACAATTGGTATTACCAATTAATCAAGTTTAAAATTCACTTTTTATGAATTATTTTTGAGTATCAGCTAAATTAGTTCAAAAATATGACAAAAATGGAAAAAAAGAGCTTCTCGTTCAGGGGTTGACAGACCTTAAGAGTAATACCAATAGATTGACAAGGGTAAGCAAGGTTTGACCAATACAGCTATATTCGAAAACGAGATCGACTGAGAATTGAACAAAAATAACCGCCGCTAAGACGAACACTTAAGCAATTTTTCTTATTGGCTGCGCTGTAACTAATCTGCTTGCGGCCCTACACGTCCGATCGCTGGATACCTTCGATCTCAAGGATCAGATCGGCTCCGTAAGCCTTCGCGGGTGTTTGAAAGCCGGGCGTGAAATTTCCAGCCAGTATTTTTTCGGCAATGTTAAGAGCGGCAATCGCCGTTATCGTATAACCTTCGGGGCCGGCCATTCGCGCTTCAACTCGATTTCCGTCTTCGTCGCTTGCTTCGCCCCAGAGCAGAGTTTTGCCTTTGGCGCGTTCCGCGTCGCTCGGCCCGCCGGGTGGAATTTTGCCTTGCAGATATTTTTGAAACGGTCCGGTGGCAAACAGCCAGCCTAGATAGCGACTCATTTTCATCGCTTTCAATGCTCTTGGCGGAACGACCGTATAGACCTCGATATTTGGAATGCCGGTCGAGTAAAATGCCGTCGAAACATCGCCCCACGGAATGGTCACGCCTTTCTTTTTGACCTCGCCAAAATCTATCTCACGCGTCCGCCACGCCGCCGGAACGTGCATTATCTTGCCGTCACGCCGAACAGCGCCGCCGCGTCCGACGTTCATCGTCATCGTCGCCTGAGTTCCGTGCGACATCCGCCCCATACCGTACCAAGCCAGCGTTAGATTCGTCGCCGACGGAAGACGATCTTTCAGGTGTCGTGCAAGACAATCGCTCGGCACAACATCAAACCCGACTCCCGGCATCACCATTATCCCGGCGTCCTTCGCCTTTTGGTCAGCCGCCGCACAAGCCTCAAAAACCGCGATCTCGCCCGTTATGTCCGTATAGTGTTTCTTGTTCCTCAGACAGGCCTCGCCCATCGCACGCGACGTTATCGAAAACGGCCCCGCACAATGCAGCACCATCTCAACCTCTTGCAAAGCCGCATCAAGCTTCGCCGTCTCATCCAGCGAAAACACACGATACTCAAGCCCATGCCTCTCAGCAATCGCCCTGATCGCCGATTCATTCCGCCCCGCAATGATCGGCCGCAACCCACGCTCAACCGCAAACCGCGTGATCAACTCGCCGGTGTACCCGTTCGCTCCGTAGATAAGAAAATTAGGCATAAGCTGCGTTCGGCATTGCGTCCCAAGTCTGACCTTCGAGCAATCTTCCAGTTTTCTTTTTGTTAAAGCCGCCCCATTGCTTGAAGAAAAATGGAACGTTAGACAAGCGGCATTGTTCGCGAATCTCTAAGACCCATTCTTCCTTGATCGGCCTAAAACCGTACCCGCTTTCGCCGCCGACGATTGCCCAATCTATTTGCCGAAGATCGAGATTTTTTAGTGATGACAGCAACGGCTCTAAGGACAAGAATTTGATCTTCGCACCGGTCGCGCGAAGGTCGTCTATCCGGTGAACATATTTTTGGCTCTCGACCGAAACGCCCATCCAAATATTGTCAGACCACTCAAGCTCGCTGCTTAACTCGGCCAATCGGTCGGCACGTTTTGTTAAGACCTGAAAGCGATGCCAGTGTGCGCGATTCATCACATCGAAAACCTGCTGAATGTAATCGAGCGGAACGTCTTTGTGAAACAGATCGCTCATCGAATTTACAAAAATAGTCTGCGGCCGCTTCCACTTCAACGGCAGCTCAAGCATCTGCGGCTGCAGCGTCAGCTTAAACCCGTTTCGATAGTTCGCCTGCCCCATCGCCTTCAACCGCTTCGCCAACCGCTCGGCATAGCAATTCTTACAACCCGGACTGATCTTGTTACAACCCGTAACCGGATTCCACGTCGATTCTGTCCATTCAATTGTAGATTTCGTTGCCATAATTGAACAGAAACGGGGGAGTAAACCCAAGTAAAGAGGTAAAAGTTTGCGTTTAAAGAAACAACTACTTATTTGTCAATAGGTTAGCGTAAAGCTAGCTCGAAATAACGGGTCAGTTTTAAAGAGAATTTCTAAGCCCAATACGGGATATATGTTCGATAACGCGTAGAAGTTTGATTCGGATCAGATATCTTGATTCGCCCTGCTTCCACGGTAGCTGAAATAATCTGGGACACCGTAGCCACCTTACTTTCCGGTAGCTTTAACCGTTCTCGAAAACTTTGGTTAGTTGCAGTTTTATTCATTACATAGCGTAAAGCACAATGCTGATAACACGCTCGAATGCGATCATTTCTATCCATGTCATCAAGGGTTTTATGAGCGAAGAGAACCACAGTCGTTCGCTTCACTCCCGCTCGTATGTCAGGCGCGGGTAATTGGTATAGCTCTGCCGCCTCAATTACTTTATCAATTCCACTACCCTTTTCCTCACAGATACCGAGACGGCGCATCATATCCGCTAAGCGCTCATTTCGCGATTGGTATTCATCAATAAACCGGTCAACGGGAATATATGGCTTTCCAGGATTAGAGATTTCCATTCGATCGGGATATATCTCAATTATTACAGAAGTGCCAGATTCTTTGAAATCCTGATGAACTATAGCGTTTGCTACAAGTTCCCGTATGGCCAATTCTGGGAACATTTTCACTTCTCGACGTAGCGCCTGTTCAATGACTTCGTTTGACGGTACCAGATTATTGATAAATCTCACGAGTCCTTGGAATCCGACCGCATAGCCCTTTACCCCGACTGTATCTTGTTTGGTGACTCCTTTCCCTTGGCTCTCGTAAACGATCACACGCGGAGCTTTCCTTGCTACCTGTTCAAACGAATTCAATTCTTTTGCAAAGAGTACCGCTCCTAAATTCGTAATTGTCCATCCATCAACATCGGGAATAATAATCCTTTCATGTTCTAGTCTTTCTATAACTCCCAGACGCGTTGAAGGATACGGAAGAACTAAAAGATCAAAAAAGCCCTGAGTATCAAGAAGCTCGATAATCTTTTCATCGTGGCAACCTATCATTGCCGATTCTTCAAGCCAGTCTGGCTGACCCTCGGCAAAGATGCCCCGCAAGCGATCTTCGCTCATTGATCTGAGTTCTTCACCTGCTCGCATTAAATATGCGCCCTCAAATTGAAAAGCAGTTCCGCGCGGACGACTGGGAATTTTAAAAACAACAACGCGACCGTCAGGATGCTTTACCTCTTCAATATCCACACGAAAACCAAGAACCTCGAACAGCTTGGCAGCCATCCCAATAGGATTGTTACATGCGTTGGAACCCACTACTTTGCGAGGGGTTTTGTCTTCAATGCCGAACAATAAATGGCCGCCACCCTCATTCGCTAAAGCAACACAGTACTTGTAGAGCTTATCACTGGGGTAGCTATGTTTTGCTTCTTTGAATTCTAGATTCTGATGTTCGGACGGAACTGCACGCCAAGTATCAATTTGCGCAACGGTAAAGGCCATTTTTTAAGAGGTGAGAGTGATTGGGCTAATTTTTAATAATAACTTTTTCCCTTGTTCTGTTTTGGAATATCCTTCTTCGGCTCGCTAACCAGTCTCTTAGCTAGTTCCTCAAAGCGCGTGAATTCCTCCGGTCTTGCATTCCTTTGGAACTTCCGTTTTTTTTCTCTACGTTCCATAAATTGATTATACCACTTTAGATTTCTCATTTAGACGCTTTGCGAGATGGTGCAAGAATTGCTTAGTGCTTCTCATAATTTCTCCGTTTCGCCTGGTGCCTGTTTGTTTGTAGGTTATCAATCGTGAACTTCCAGAAGCAGTATCACTCGTCCTACCTGATCATCTGTGAGTCTAACCTTTATTCCATGCGGATGATTTGCGGAATTTGTCAGTAGGTCTTTGACGACACCTGTGGTTTGTTTGCCGGTTCGCTGGTCTTGTTTCAGGACTATTGCGACGGTCATTCCGGGTTGGATGTTTTTGCGTTCCATGTGCGAGGTGCTCACGCTGAAAGTATATCTCAAATGATCTGGAGAACTATATAGCTAACCCATACGTTTTTTGTCTGATAACGTGCACTTCGTGAAGCGGGCAAAAGATCGCAACAGAATCTGAGCTGAGGAAGTCAGTGTCTATGACGTACAGGGTATCTTAAGAATTACGGGTGTGACTTTGCAGCGGGGATCGTCGGCATTAAAAAAACGGGAAATTTGCCCGGGGCTGGCTCGAAAAAAACGCGGGGCTGGGACCCAAAAACGCGGCGCTGGAGGCAAAAAACGCGGGGCTGGGACCGAATATCGCAGGGCTGGCCATATTTTATAGCTTCCAGCACCACGCGAGCCCTGCTTCCGGGTATTACATGCTAGTTAAAACAGCTTTAACTCAAACCCTTGGGTTTCTTTCAGCTTTCTTAAAAACTCCTTTCGGCTTATCTCTTTCGCGCCGAAGGTTTTTATGTGGGGCGTCATTACCTGTACGTCAAACCAGGTGGCGTTGCGTGATTGCAGGTGAGCGATCAGAAATAATAGGGCGAGTTTTGATGTGTTCGGCAATAGGTGAAACATAGATTCGCCGCAGAACACGCCGCCTGCGTCAACGCCGTAAAGCCCGCCGACGAGCGCGCCTTCCGCGTCCCAAACCTCGACGCTGTGTGCCATTCCCGCCTGGTGCAAACGCTCGTATGCATCGACAAATTCCGCAGTGATCCAGGTACCTTTTTGTCCGTTTCTAGGCGACTTTGAGCACTCGGTTACAACCTGACGGAATGCTTTGTCGATAGTGAATGAATAGTGTTCCTTGCGGCGAATTCTCTCCAGGCGTCGAGGAATGTGCAGTTCGGAAAATTCCAATATCGCTCGCCGTGCCGGGCAATACCACGGCAGCGGCATATTCTCGATATGCCACGGAAAAATGCCGCGCAGATATGCGTCGCTGAGGTTTGTGACCGTTAGCTCGTTGCCGAACGAAACGATATCCTTTGCGTAATAAAAATATTCGTCGTGGAGCACCCACTCGGCGAATTCGTGTTTTAGCGGATCAGGAAAACCAGCGGCCATAAAACATTTTTACCACAGAGAACACAGAGGACACAGAGATAAATTGAAATAAAATCTCGGTGTTCTCTGTGTTCTCTGTGGTAAAACACAAACTTAGACCACTTTCAGCTTCCATTTCCCGCGTTTGAACAGTAAGGCTGCCGAAACCGCGAGCACTGAGAACGCGAGCGTGATCGCCCAGAACGCGCCTTGCGGGCCCCAGCCGAATTTATACGCAAGCACGTAGGCCAGCGGGATTTCAAAAATCCAGAAAACGAAAAGATTCAGCCAAGTCGGCGTAACCGTGTCGCCCGCTCCGTTGAATGAGCTTTCCATTACCATTCCGAGGCCGTAAAAAGCGTAACCGTAACCGACTATTCTTAGGCAATCTCTTCCATAAGCGGCGACCTCAGGCTCGGTCGTAAACAGAGAGATTACCAGATCGGGAAAGATCACAAAGAACAGGCCGGCAAGCCCAAGCAAACCGGCGTTCAAAAATCCGGCCACCCAAACCGAGCGTTCGGCTCGTTCCGGTTTCCCGGCTCCGAGATTCTGGCCGACAAGCGTCGCTGCTGCATTCGCCAAACCGACCGCCGGTAAAATCACAAAAACGATTACGCGAAGGCCGATCTGATAACCCGCAAGAGCATACGTTCCGAAACCCGCAATGATTACTACTAAACCGGTCCAGCTCGCCGTCGAGATCAGAAACTGCAAAATCGCGGTCGATGACAGTCGGACGAGGCTCCATAAAAGCTGCGGGTCGAGTTCCCAATGCTGCCGCCGAATCTCGATCCGTCCGCCGTTGCTGCGAAAGAAAAGCGCCCACGCCGCATAAGCAACACCTGAGCCTCGGCCGATGACTGTTGCAATTGCTGCACCGGTCACACCTAGTTCCGGAAATGGCCCGACGCCGAAGATCAGCAACGGACAAAACAAAATGTTTAGCCCGTTTGCAACGATCAAAACGCGCAAGGCGATTGCCGCATCACCCGCTCCGCGAAAGATCGCGTTTAGCAGAAACAGGAAAACGATCACGGCGTTCGACCCAAACATTATCCGCATAAACGGTGTTCCCAACTCGATCACAGCCGGTTCGGCACCTAGCAGAAGAAAAATACTGGGCGCGAAAATGACACCGATCGCACCCATAACCACAGACACGATCACACCCAGATAAATGATATGAGCAGCGCTACGGGCCGCGCCGTCAAAATCTTTTTCACCCGTGCGGCGAGCAACGGTCGCGGTCGCGCCGATGCTTAGACCAATCGCGACGGCGTAGATCAGCACCAGCACCGACTCGGTCAAACCGACGACCGCAACCGATTCGGCACCAAGTTTTGCCACAAAAAACGTATCGACGATCGCAAATAAGGCCTCCATCGACATCTCAAGGATCATCGGGATAGCAAGAATAATCAGCGCCGCGAGTATCGACCCTTGAGTAAAATCGCGCGACGTGCCGACAAACGCCTCACGTAAAACCGTTGAAATTGAATTATCTTCCGTCACAACGGACGGATTTTGACCATCAAGAGACATAAAAACCCCAATAAAAAATGCGAAAATACGGCGCGAAATGCACCAAAGAAGTTCGACACCTACCGCAGACTGCGGCAACACGAACAAGAGAGGGCGGCTGAATTAGACAAGTTCTAAACGCATGGTCTTATAACCTCAAACTCTAACACAAGAAAAACGCGAAGTGAACCATACAAATACACGTCCGAAAAAGTTCACAAGAAATTATTTCCGCCGCTCACACATGTAGAAACCCACCGTTTTTGTCACTCGTTTTGATACAGCCGCGTAAATGCTCCTTGCAACTAAATACTTTGGGCTGTCACAATAGACGTTTGCGGTTATGAAGATAGCGGTGGCAATGAGCGGCGGTGTCGATAGTTCGGCAGCGGCTGCGTTATTAAAGGAACAGGGGCACGAACTCGTCGGCTTTACGATGCAGCTGTGGAATCAGCGGCGCGGTATAAGTGTGGACGAAAACGGCGACCCGCTGCCGTCGCGATGCTGCTCGCTTGATGATGTTTATGATGCTCGCCGTGTTGCGGAATCGCTCGGATTTCCGTTTTACGTACTTAATCTTGAGAAAGATTTTGACCGCGACGTGGTCGAGCCTTTTGTTCAAAGCTACTTGAGCGGCGAAACACCAATTCCTTGCGTTGCTTGCAACTCGCGTCTGAAATTTGCATCGCTCGACCGCATGGCCGTTTCTTTGGGCTGTGACAAGGTTGCGACCGGGCATTTTGCTAGGGTTGAGTACGACGAAGCCGCCGACCGCTATCGCCTGTTTCGCGGAAAAAATCATTGGAAGGACCAGAGCTATTTTCTCTGGGAGCTTAACCAGGAGCAGCTTTCACGCGCATATTTTCCGCTTGGTGAAATGCTCAAAAGCGAGGTCCGCGACATCGCCCGCGACGCAAATCTCTACACTGCCGAAAAGGCTGAGTCGCAAGAGATCTGCTTTGTGCCGGACGGCAAATATTCCGAGTTTATTGATCGATATTTAGAGCACGAAGATCGTTCTGCGGAAATGCCACAGGCAGGCGAGATCGTCAATGCGGCCGGCGAAACTATCGGTGAGCACACGGGCATTCACCGCTACACCGTCGGTCAGCGTCGGGGCCTGGGCATCGCTCATGAAAAGCCGCTTTATGTGCTGCAGATCGAGCGTGCAAAGAATCAAATAATCGTCGGCGAGGCCGAAGACCTCGACACAATGGAGTTCACCGCAAAGGGCGTAAACTGGGTCGCATTCGACGAGCCGACCGAACCGGTCCGAGCGCTTGTGAAGGTCCGCTATCGCCACGACCCGACTGTCGCAACCATTTATCCATTACCCGACGCCCGGGCGCGAGTCGTATTTGATGAACCCCAGCGAGCCATCACACCCGGCCAGGCAACCATCTTCTACGACACCGCAAGATCCGAAGAAGTTGTTGGCGGCGGCTGGATCGTTCGGACTTAGAAAAAAGGAGATACGGATGCACCCGTTACCGCTTTTTCGTTACAACTGGAAAGTGCGTGAGGAATATTTTGAGCGTCTCGCCGCATTGCCCGCCAATGAGCTGATGAAACCGAGAGTTGGTGGTTTTGGCAGCATACTTCGCACTCTCGCGCATATTGTTCTAGTCGAGCAAGACTGGATTCGCAGAATGCTCGAAGTCGTGGTTATTCCACATGACGTAAACGCCTTCGCAACACTCGGAAAGATAAAGCAACTATCGGACGAAACACGTTCAGACGTGGAATCTTTCTTTAGTGATTGGGATGCAGAAAAAGAGTCAAAATTTTACGAAGAGGAGTGGGAAGGCGAAATCTACCGGTTAAGCTATCCCGATGTCACGGCGCATACTATGGTGCACGAAATTCATCACATAGGGCAGCTTTCCGTGTGGCTTCGCGAGGCAGGAGTCGAGCCGCCCGCGACCGACATTATTTAATGTCGGAACTTTTTTGCAGGAGGTGCAGAATGACGACCGAAAAAAATATCTGGAGATATCTACTTGCCGCGCAAACAGTTCTATTTGCCGGATTTATTTTGTATGCTTGCGGGGATAGGGCCGCGTCGCAGAAAAATGAGCAGAACGCGATGAAAATTAACAGCTTTGACGGCGTAACGATAATCGTAAAGGACTATGAAGCGCAGAAGAAATTTTACAAAGACGTGCTTGGGCTTGAGGTAGAGTCGGAATATTCGGACGCGATATTTTTCAAGATCGGCGAGCGAAAACTCGGGCTTTTTGCTAAGGGCCATCACAAGGAAGGCGATGAGAGTTTAGAAGGCGCGTCAAAAGGCATTTCGCATTTTGAGTTTGGCGTATCAGGCGAAACCGCAAAACAATTGGACGAAAAGCTAAAAAAAGCCGGTTTTCACGCCTATCGCGACAATTATAAAGACGCGGACGGCAATCTGTTTCATTTCAATCTGGACGCAAAGGTCAATTATTGAAATGTCGGCTGACGTTTTATAATGAACTGATTATGCCAAAGTCAAAAAAGAGACCAAGTAAGACAGCAAAAGCTGCTCAAAAAATACTGACCGAATCAAAACTCCTGAACGAGAAATCCGAGCGCGATCTGCAAAGCGGCTCTGAGTTCAAAGCGTCCGTCGTCTCGCCCCGCGTCAACAAAGCCGCGATCAAACCGCGACCGGACAAGAAACGAGGTTGATTTTTACTATGCGGTATAACCGCAACTCCGTGATGGTTGTCTAATGATATATAATCTTTTTAGGTAAGTTTATGAATACTCAGGTTGCCGATATTCTGGAATTGAGTGTGGCTGAGCGGCTTCGTATAGTTGAAGACATCTGGGATAGTATCGCTGTGGATTCCAGACACCTGGAAATTTCTGAGGAATTAAGAGCTGAACTGGATCGCAGAATGGATGCCTACGAAAAAAACCCTCATGAAGGTGTTCCTTGGGAAGAACTTCGAGATCGGTTACTGAAGTCGCGATGACATACCGATTCATTGTTCGGCCAGAAGCTGAAATCGACATTGACGATTCGTACAATTGGTACGAAGACCAATCGGTCGGGTTGGGAATGGATTTCCTCCTCGCGGTTCAAGCATCCATTGATCGAATCTCCGCTAACCCTTACGCCTATCAGATAGTTCATCGAAAAAAGAGGCGAGCTGTTCTCAGAACGTACCCTCACTCATTATATTTTGTCATTTCTGAAAACGAGATCGCTGTCACTGCATGCGTTCATCACAAACGCGACCCGAGAGTGTGGAAAGCTCGACGGTAGTTTTGGATAATGACCAAATCCGAACTCCGCAAACTCTATCTTGAAAAACGCCGTGATCTTTCAGCGGTTGAACACGCCGAACTCAGTTCGCAGATCGCCGAACATTTGTTTTCCAATTTCGACCTTGAGTCGATAACGACTATCCACTGCTTCATCTCGCTCAAGCATATCGGCGAGGTTGAAACGTCGGATATTTTCAAACGGTTGTGGGGCGAGTTTCCGCAAATCAGAACGCTTGCGCCGCGTGTAAATGATCAAACTGGCGAGATCGACGCCCTGACGTTTGATCACGACACAAAGCTGGTCGAAAACAAATGGAAGATTTCCGAACCGGCAAACGGCGAGCCGATTGATCCGAGTGAGATCGACATCGTTCTGGTCCCGCTGGTTTGCTTTGACACTCTTGGGTTTCGCGTTGGTTATGGCAAGGGGTTTTACGACAAATTCTTAGCGAAATGTCGTCCAGATTGTCTGAAAATCGGCCTGAGCTTTTTCCCGCCGATCGAGCGAATAGACGATATACACGACGGAGACGTACCGCTCGATTCCTGCATCACGCCGGACGGTCTGATATTGCTTAACTAATAGAACGCGGATCGGGCAGATCATCGCGAATAAAATTAATCCGTGGAAATCCGCCCGATCCGCTTTATCCGCGTTCTATTTCTTAGTAATGCTATTTCGCTTTCAGAATATCCCGGATCTCGGTCAGCAGTTTTTCTTCACCGGTCGGGTCGGGATCGGCCTCAAGGCCTTTGAAAAGACTGATCGCGTATTTTGCCAGCAGGAACATCACAAAAGCCACTATCAGAAAGCTGATAATGTCGTTTATTAACTGGCCGTACATTATCAGCGGCTGTTTCGCTGCTATCGCGGCCTCTATCTCAGAGCCGCTCGTAACGGGCATATTACCGAGGTTTATTACCTGGTTCTTAAAATCTATCCCGCCCGTCAGCAACCCAACGACCGGCATTATTATCCCGTCCGTAAAAGTTTTTACGATCGTTCCGAACGCCGCTCCCATAATGACGGCGATTGCCAGATCGAGAACATTTCCGCGTGCGATAAACTTTTTGAAATCGTTCAGCATAGTTTTTCTGATTCCTCCCTTGGTAAATTTTGCAAACAAGTATATTTGTATGCTTTGTTTACCGCAAATTTTGTTGACAAAAGAAAAGAGGCCGTCCGTTTGGGCAGCCTCTAAATTCTTGAAATCACTTTCACATTAAACCGTCGCCGATTCCGATTTTTCATCATCATCGTCGTCAACGGTCGAAAGTGCTGTGTCATCGTCGTCATCGTCGTCGGTTGATGTCGTGGACGAATAGCTACTGCTGCTGCCATAGCTCGAGGTGCTTGACGAGCTGTACGAAGACGACGAAGAAGCGGTCGCTGCGGCGGCGACCTGTTTTTCCTGGTCTTCGCGCGCCTTTAGCATCGTGCATCCGCCCTCGAAAACGGCGCCTTCCTCGATCACGAGTTTTGGCGTAGTGATGTTGCCGACGACTCGGGCCGTGCGGCCAAGATGCACTTTCTCGGTTGCCGAGATGTCGCCGTTGACGGTCCCGTTGACATTTGCGATGCCGACTGACGTATGTGCGTCCAGTTGGCCATTGTTTCCGACGATCAGCGTTCCGCCGGTGGATGAGACCGTGCCGGTCAGGTGGCCGTCAACGCGGAGCATCATCTGAAAACTCGTATCGCCGGTCAGCGACGTGCCGTGGCCGACAAAACCGCTCAGCTTGCCGTCCTTGATGTCGCGGGCGATATTTTCGCTGTCGGTAGATGGTTTTGTGATAGTGTTCGTTGACTCGCTGCCGTACTGGTATGCGGTTGTCGAGGGGGAACTCGGCTGATAGTTAGGGGCGTCGGAAGTGTCAGTTTTACCCTTATTTCCCATTCTGATCATAAGACATTGTCTCCTTGCAAGATTGTTAATACGTTTGAGGCAGCAAAATATGTCCGGGGAGGACACGTTAAAGTCAGATCGAAATCGCGATCCGGTGATCGCCGGCGTCGAAAAGTGCCTGCTCAAAGATAATATACGACGCGCGTGTTCCGTGTCCAGTTAATTTAACAAGGTTGAAAATGCGCGTCTCGCGTGCAACAATCAAAGGTTTCGACGGAGGTTCGGCATTTGTTCGTAGAAAGCAAGACAAAAACACGCCTGCTCAAGAAAATGGGCAAAGCAATTGGCGATTTCGGAATGATCTCCGAGGGCGACCGGGTAATGGTGTGTCTTTCGGGCGGTAAGGACAGCTATACGATGCTCGATCTGCTGCTCGACGTGCAAAGGCGTGCGCCGATCAATTTTGAGATATTTGCCGTAAATCTCGATCAAAAACAGCCGGATTTTCCCGAAGAGGTCTTGCCAAACTATCTCGAAGAACTCGGCGTAAAGTATCGGATTGTTGAGGAAGACACATATTCGATCGTCACCGAGCATATCCCAGAAGGCAAAACATATTGCTCGCTGTGCTCTCGCCTGCGTCGCGGCATACTCTACAACGTCGCTGTCGAAGAGGGCTGCACAAAGATCGCGCTCGGCCACCACGGCGACGATATTATCAATACTTTTCTGCTCAATCTGTTTTTTGTCGGCCAGCTAAAGGCTATGCCGCCGATACTTCGCAGCGATGACGGCCGTAACACTATCATTCGCCCGCTTGCCTACGCACAGGAATCGGACATCATAGCCTACGCCGAGGAAAAACAGTTCCCGATAATTCCCTGCAATCTCTGCGGCTCACAGCCAAACCTGAAACGCGCCCGCGTGAAACGTTTGATAACCGAGCTTGCAGCGGAAATCCCGTCGCTTCGCCAATCCATATTGACCGCTCTGACCAACGTCACCGGCTCGCACCTGCTCGACCCCGAACTCTACGATTTCCGCAATTTCGAACCGCTCATCAAAAAGATCCCCGCCGGCCACGGCTCGATCGAAAAAGAACTCGACGACGTCTTCGACCACAGCGAACCCAAATTCACCCCAAACCTAATGGCCGCCGCCGGGTTAGCTCAACCATAGATGGCCCGCGTAGCGGGTAAGAGCATAAAGCCACGGGTGCAAACCCGTGGAAATGATGTGTAAAATTAAACCAGCCCGTGTAACGGGCGGCAGGCCTGCAAATAGCTGTCGCCGTCTTCGACGGCTCGCATTTCGGTCGTCTTACCACGGGCTGACGCCCGTGGCTTTATTATACCCGCTACGCGGGTGCAAACTATAGAAATGGTGCTATTGGAGGCTATGAAAAAATGAGAAAAGTAATATTTGGCGGAGCTAACAGTCTGAACAATTTCTTTGCTCGTGAGGACGGTTCGGTCGATTGGCTGATGTGGAGCGACGAGGCGGCGGAGTTGATGAACGATTTCTGGCCGCGTTTCGACACGATCGTCATGGGCCGCAAGACGTACGAGAATGCGTTGAAAAACGCGTCGCCTGAGTCGGACGAAACAGACGACACCGGAATGATGACCTATGTTTTTTCGCGAACGCTCGAACCGGAAAAGAAAAAAGCGTCTGAAATATTGAATTCCGATCCGGGCGAATTTGTCCGCAATCTAAAAGAGCAAGACGGCAAAGACATCTGCATAATGGGCGGCGGCGACTTGGCAAAAACGCTGTTCGAGGCCGGCGTTATCGACGAGATCGGTTTCAATATCCATCCCGTTCTGCTCGGCTCCGGCGTGCCGCTATTTCATAAAATGAACAAGCAGATCGATCTTGAACTGATCGAATGCCGCCCGTTCAAAAACGGCTGCGTTTACGTCTTGTATAAGGTAAAGAACTAGACAGATTCCGGGCTTTGCTTTGCGAACTCCGCGAGCTTTGCGTGAAATGATCGCGATTTTCACGCAAAGTTCGCAAAGAACGCAAAGACCAGCCAGGAACAATTTTCTAAGCTTCTGCCGCTACACTTGCGTCTGTATCACAAATTACAGCCAACGAGATTCCCATCAGCAGGTAAAAGGTCATCACGACTTCCTGATCGCCGAAGTTGTAGTGGACGATGGAGCTTGCGAAAAAGCCGATGGTTCCGCCTAGGCAGCCGAGTAAGATGCCGTGAATTCGCCAATCGGCGAGACGATGGTTATTGATAGCTCGCCACAGCGAGCAGACGTATGCACCGAGCAACACGAGCCATATCAAGAGTGCGGGAAGCCCGCGTTCGACCGCGAGCTGCACGGGCGTCGAATGAAAATGTCCCATCGGCAGATTGCCGCCCTCAAACATTCCCCATTCGCGCCAGTGTTTTTTGATCGAATCGACGCCGACGCCGAAAATAAAATTTCGCGGGCTGTCCGTCAATAGACGCACGCCGTCCTGCATCATCACCTTGCGATAGCGTGTCGATTCGTCGCTCGCGTCAAAGAAACCGACGTCGCGCGACTCTTGCAAGAAATACAATCCGCCTAACGCGACTGGGACGAACACGATCGCCGCGATCAATACCCATTTCCGCCCAAGCCCGAACAGCACGATAACACCGGCGGAGATCATCAACGCAAGCTGTGGCGCACGTGTGACGGTTAGCAACAGCGCAAACGACATCATCAAAAAGCACACTAAGATCAATGCCAAATACGATTTTCGCGGGGCTGAAATTTTCAGGTCAGGGTCTGCGATTGCGACGGTATTGACATTATCCTTGCGGCGGCCTTGCCAACTGACGAACCCTGCTATCAATAGACCGAATACGAGCGAGCCGATAAGCTGAAGCACTTCGGCGTAGGTCACATAGTGGCCATAGAAACCTCTTGACCGCCAGTTGTGGCTTGTTTTCCACGAGCCGATGCCGAGCCTTTCGTTTGCAGTTTCACCCGACAAAAGATCGGTGCGATTTACTTTAACTGTAAACTCGAAATCCGGGCGATAAAACTTAACGTCGGTCGATTCGTTTGATTCAAGAGCGGCGAGCAGTTCTTCGGTGTTTCGCACCGTCTGTTTGTTCGCGGTAAGCAGCGCGTCGCCGTCCATGAGCAAGGCTTTTGCAAGCGGGCCATTGGCGTTGATTTGATGAATCTCAACACCGCGGCCGATAGCACGTTCGAGCGGAACCCACAGCACGTTGACCATGCACGACACGATCAGCATTATGCCGACAAATGCAGCCGCTCGAAGATTTCTGATATTCAGCCGAACAAAATAAACTATCAGAAAAACGCCTGCGGCCCGGAGCTTATTTAGCGAAGTCGGCTGATCATACGACATAACGGCGCTGACCGCTGTCCATAAAAACAATCCCCACAGAGCAAGATCGATCAACCCGAATCGAAACTTTTCACGAGGGGCCACGACGAGACGAATGACCGTGAGCAACATTCCCGCGAGCCACGCAGTTTGCGTTGCGGCGATAGAATGCGGGGCCGATATCGCGAGAAGCACAAGAAAAGCAAAGGCCGCGCGGTCGAGCCACACAGGTGCTTCTTTAATTCCGGCCAACCGGTCGAACCGCTCGAAACATTCCGTCATAAATGCGAACATTGTAACAGTTCACGGTCACTGCCTTATCAACTCAAGATGGAAAATCTTCAAACCGATCTGACGCTAAAAGCCGAGATCAGTCTTTATTACGACCTGTTTTTGCCGGAAGCGGCCGACGAACTTGCTCCGCTGCTGATCGCCGTTCACGGCTACGGCGCGCACAAACGCTATATGATGCGCGAGGCTCGCGTTGTTGTGCCTGATGGCTGGGCGGTCGCGTCGATACAGGGGCCGCACCAGCATTTTCGCAAAACCGATGACGGTTTTCGTGTTGGATTCGGTTGGCTGACCGATCACAAGCCTGAAGAATACGTGCACCTGCATCACGAGTTTATATTGCGGATTATCGACAAGCTCGCTGCCGACAAAAAAATCGACCCGACCCGCGTTTATTTGTACGGTTTCTCCCAGGCATGCGCGCTAAATTTCCGCTTTGCGTTCACGCATCCCGCGTCGCTTGCCGGTTTCATCGGCGTCTGCGGCGGCATTCCCGGCGACCTCGACACAAACCCGAACTACAAGCCGTTCAATGCACGCACGCTTTATCTCTACGGCGATGACGATGAATTTTACACACAGGAACAGTTCACGGTGTTCAACGCAAAACTCGAAAATCTTTTGCCTAATTTCACATCAAAAAAATACACGGCAAAGCACGAGATAACAGACGAAATGCGATCTGATATTAAGAATTTTCTGTCTGAAAATTAAGGCCGGAGTTTTACCTGGCGTATTTCAACCGAGTTTTGCATTTGCGTCGGCAGGGTAACTTGCGGAGCGTCCGTGCCGGTTGCGTCTTTAGCGGCGGTGACACGCAGGTCGTCGGGTTTTAGTCCCGTAATCAATGATCGCGGGCCAAACAGAACGACGGTTGCTTTCCGGTCGGACGAGTTCTCGATCGGAAGCAGAAACAATCGCTCGATGCGAGTTTCACGGATCGGCACACGCACCTCAACTGTCGAATCTAGCATTGTCACCTTGCCGGAACCTGGTGCGATAAGCGGCTTTTGTTTTTCGGTGAATTCGGCGGTGCGTCCGGTCAGATCGACCGTTTCGGTTTCGATAACCGTTATCGGCTCGATCATGCTCAGCGGGCCGCGAACGCGTACCGTCGCTGGCGTAACGGTGATGTTCCCAAACAATTCATAGCCGCTTCCGATCTCGCCGCGCGTCGCAATCTTTACGGGCACGTCCTTTTCCTCAACGGCCTCAAGCCGGATAGCGATCTCGTTTGGTTGAATTTCTTCAAACTTGATGCCCGTTGGCAAACCGGCGACAACCACATTTTCCGTCGAAAGCACGACACGATGATCGCCCGGAGCAAGCCCGGTCAGATCAACCGAAACCCGCAGATTCTCATCTTGTACATCGGCAAGGCGTCGCTTGTCGCCGCCGACGCGTATCTCAACCTGCAAATTAGGATCGTTGGTAACGTCAGAATTTTCTGCCAGCCGCAGGCGCAGCGGAAAGGTATATCTATCGCTGCCGGTTTCGCTCAAACCCGTAACGCCAAGCCAGAGCGCAAGCGTGATAGCAAGCGCAACGAGCTTAATCAGCCAATCTTCGAGAAATATCTTTCGCAAGATGTGCTTGAATAAAAGCCGGTTGGGGCGTTTTTCTTTTTGAGGTTCCGCGAGCGAATCCATAGCTTAGTGTGCAGCAATATAATTCAATATCTGTTTGACCGTTTTAAATTGTCTCCAGCTTTAGAGTCTGTGTCGAAACTCATCAGTTTCTTGTCGCCAACGGCGACCGACATTAAAGCCTAGGGTGCAATGAGCGAAGCGAATGGAACCCTAGGAAGGCCACATAAAATTCCTATCGCTGAAAGCGACTAACAAAAAGCCCATTGTTGCTCCCTTTCAGGGAGCGAATCGTTGGCCATCTGTCCTGGGGTTCGCCGAAACGGCTTCACCCCAGGCTTTAGTGTTGGTCGCCTTTGGCGACGAAGAGTACCAAAGTCTCTTCTGGGGAGTTTCGACAGAAGCTCTAAAGGTGGAGGCAATTTAAAATTCAAATACTAAGTGATCTCGGTTTCCGCCTCCTTCATCGCTTTTGTCGTGTCACGTTTTTTTTCGAGCAGCGGAATTTCCATCGCGTCGAGCAGACGTTTTCTTAAGAGTGTCGTATCGAGATTTCGCCGCACGTCGCCGCCCTCGACCCAGGTGATCAATCCGGTTTCTTCGGACACAACTATCGAGATCGCGTCAGAGCCCTCGGTAATGCCGATCGCAGCACGGTGACGTGTTCCAAGCTCGCGCGAGATGCTCGGATTTTTTGTCAGCGGCAAAAACACTGATGCGGCCGCAATGCGTTCTGCCTGAATAATGACCGCGCCATCGTGCAGCGGCGTTGACGGGTTAAATATCGTAACCAGCAAGTCATAGCTGATCGCCGCGTCGAGCTGAACACCGGCGTCTATAAAATTCCGCAAGCCGATGTTGCGTTCGATAACGATCAACGCACCCGTTTTTTCGCTGGCGAGCGTCGTCACGGCAAGCACTATCTCGTCATAAACGCTGCCGCCGAATTGGCCTCGCTGCTTACGCAAAATCGGAAACCGCAGACGGTTTGCAAAATAGATAAGCGCCTGTCTGATCTCGGACTGAAACAAAACGATGATCGCAAAACCGATATACAAAACCGCCGACCGCAGCACAAATTCCAGTGTTGCCAAACCTTGCGCGACCGCCAGCCAATACAGCAACGCGAGCAGCACGATACCGACCATCGTCGGCACGGCCCGCGTTCCGCGCAGCAGTTTCAGGACCACATACACGATGACAAACACCAACGCGATGTCCAGGACATTTCGCAGCATGTTTATTGTTATGTAGTCGGTAAATTGCATCGTCGCTCATCCGCTAGAATATCACAAGCCAAACTTTTTTTCGGCACGCAGTTTTCGCCGGGGCAAAAGCAACTTTGCAGGTTGTCAGTCCATCTAGTGTGCAGGAGATGCGAATGATCTATGAGATGTACCCTTAGCCTGTTTTGTAGCACGATAGTTTGCATGATGTTTGTTGCCGCGGCTTTGTCGGCCCAACAGCCGTCGCCAACGCCGCCGGTTTCCGAGGAACCTATCCGCATTCCGACCGACGAAGTCCACCTGACAGTTCACGCTCAGGGAGCGTTTCCCGGCGTCGCTCCAAAGCTTCGCTCCAAAGCTTCGGCCCGAAGACCTATCGGTTTTTGAGGACGGCGTTGCCCAGCCGATCACCAGCATGAGAAACGCCCCTGCGAGCGTGTTGGTTCTGGTGGACACCGGTGCCGCGTTGACGTTTGTAAAGAGCAGTGAAACTGCCCGGCTCACGGCAAAGCTGATTATCGGCAGCCTGCCTGAAGGGACTTCATTTTCCGTCGCCCAATACAGCGAACGCACGGAAACAGTTGCGGATTGGACCGAAAATCAGGCGGATACCTTTTCGCGGATAGACAACTCAATAAAACTCGGCCGCCGGTCGATGCTGACCGATGCGTTCGCCACGGCGACAAAGGTGTTTGCTTCGCGCCCTTTTGAAAACCGTCACTTGATCCTTGTCACAGACGGGCTTGACGGATCGAAAGCCATCGACAGCAAATCCGCGGAACTGCGCAAACTTGCTGCGGCAAATATCGTGCTGCATGTTGTCAGTTACGCCGGAATCGAACAGGCCGGGGCCGAAACAGCAGGCAAGATCGTAAAGTTCAATACCAAACCCTCAAGGCCGCGCATCCCGCCATTTATCCTCGAAGATATGCTGCGTGGGATGTCTCTCCCACGGGAGATAAGGATTGAGGTAGAGGCGTTTCTGAGAGCTCAGAATGAGGGAATTCAGTTCATCATTATCGATCTCGACCGCGAGCGAAAACGGATGCTAAACGGACGCCGCGACGAATGGAAAAAAGCCGAAGAGCAGATCACCGTTATCGCGGCAGAGACCGGCGGATCGGTAAGCAAGTCGGCCGACCTCGCCGAGCTTTGGGCCGGTGCCGCCGAGATCGCCCGGGCGATAGGAATGCATTACTCGTTGATATACTCGCCAACGGTGAGCGGGTCGGACGAGTCGAAACCGCGATCGGTCATGGTAAAGAGCGCCATCGAGGGCATAAATGTCCGCACCAGAAGATGGGTCGTGCTGACTAAATAGAAATTATCGCTTTATACGTGCCGACAGCCCGTGGACAAACCCAACCAGGTTTCCCGCGCCATCCACAACCGCCACGGCGCCGACGCCGTTCGTCCGGGCGATCTCTTTTGCCTCAGGCAGCGACGTGCCCGTTTCCACAAAATGATCGGCCTCGACGGGAAGCATTACATCCTTGATCGAAACCGTTCGCCAGGTCGCCCGCTCGACCGATTTCAGTTCTTCGAGCAGCAGCATTCCGTGCAGCTTACGACTCACGGCAACGGGAAAAATGGGTTGCCGATTCATCGGTAAAATGTTGTCGATAAAATGCTGGATGGTCACGTCCGGCGGTATGGGCAGCGGCAGCATCATCACATCATCAACCGCGACGTGCTCCATCGTCTGAACTTCCTTAATTATCCCTTTGGCAGAATCGTACAAAAACAGTCCGGCGAGCACCGCCCAGAAACCGGTGAAAAACTCCTGTCGAAATATCGCGATGAATAGCCCGAATACGATCAGCACCGCTGCTATCGCCTGTCCACAGCGGCCGGTTAGTATTGTCGCCTCATTCAAATCGCGGCCCGAGCGCCACAGATACGCCCGCAGCACGCGGCCGCCGTCTAGCGGGTAACCGGGCAGCATATTAAACACCGCGATCAAAAAATTTAGCAGAGCCAGTGAACCGCCAAGCACGACCAACACGTTCGCATCCATCGTTGTCCCGATAGTCGCTAAACCAGCAAACAATATCGCCAGCACAAAACTCGCAGCCGGTCCCGCGATCGCGATGCGAAACTCCGCCCGCGGCGTCTCAGGCTCATGCCGAAACCGCGTCAGCCCGCCAAACGGATGCAGCACGATCTCGACCACCTCAAGCCGCTCCATCCGCGCCACCGCCGCGTGTGCATACTCATGTAAAAATATCGACAGAAAAAATACCAGCGTCGCCGCAAAACCCAACACCGCGCCCACTAAAACACTGATCCCCTGCCCCAACTGCACCACGCTCGCCGCGATCAGCACCGTCATCACCCCGATCACTATAAACCAACGAAAATCCGCCCGCACCGGTATCCCCGACACACGCGTGAGCAATACTTCTCGCCTCATCCCCGCCAAAAAACTCATCGCAGTTCCTAAGATGCAGGCAGATTATCAAATTCTCCCAGTATCGATAGCTTTTATTATACTTTAAGATAAGTTTCTGTCAGTCAAGCTAAGGAAGATTTCTCACCAATATCGCATCGCCCCGCAATTACTGCGGGAAACCGCGAGATCTTTGCCTTCGGCCGACCACGCAAAATTAAAAACTCTGTCCGGAAAATCGACAATCTTTTGCGGCTCGCGCTGAGCGGCTGCCGCCTTAGACTTGAGAGATTGAAAGTCCCGGCCTAACCATCATCACCAACGACCTCAAAAAACTCCTAGCCCGCCGCGCCACCCTTGCCGCCACTTGACTTCTATTCGCGGGAGCAACAGCGAGAAAAAACTTCGTCCATTCAATTGGTATAATGCCACATTAACTTGAGATTTCGAGAAAAAATCTTTGAGGTTTTAGTTTGAGTGATGTAAACTCGTCGAATCGACTGACAAATGAATTGTCTTCGAACTCCGTTTTCATTGTTCGTTTACCCAATCCTAGGAGCATTTCCCCATGAAGTATCCGTATTTTCTCAGTGCCATTTTACCCGGAAAAGCCCGACCTTATTTGTCGGTTCGGAATTATATCATTGCTATATCTCTATTTTTTGGACTTTTAACACAATCCTCTTTGGCTGTGTTTTACAAGGACAATAGAGGCTATGGGACAACAAGTTTAAATGAGTCCGGGGCGAAACTTGATCCGCTATTTAGTCCTGTGGTCGATACTGCGACAGGCAATGCAAGAGCAGTATTACTGCAGCCGGACGGAAAGGTGCTGATAGCGGGCAATTTCAAATCGTTTAATGGCGTTCGCAGAAACGGGATTGTCCGCCTAAATCCGGATCATTCGCTCGATCTTGGATTCGATGCAAATATTGACGGCTTGGTGCAATCCCTTGCCCAACAATCAGACGGCAAGATCATTGTCGGCGGAAGTTTTACGGCAGTCGGGGGTGTAGGCAGAAATCAGATCGCGCGTTTGAATTCCGACGGATCAGTGGATGAAACTTTTGATCCGGGGACGGGAGCGAACGGAGTCGTCCTTGATATCGTTGTTCAGTGGGATGGGAAAGTGCTTATTGGGGGAAGTTTTACCCGCATTAATTCCATTTTGCGGAATTGTATCGCTCGGCTTAATTCTGACGGCTCGTTAGACACCACTTTTACTTCGCCGTTTCCACCTGTGCCGCCGCCATTTCCTACTTCCCCACCGAATATTCAAAGCATTGTTAACACCCTCGCGGTGCAGCCGAACGGACAGATTCTAGTTGGAGGATTTATCGTTACAAATTACGAGCCTCAGATCATTTATTCAGTGGTACGGCTAAATTCGAACGGAAGCTACGAAACCACATTTGATCCGCCCTCAATAAACAGCAATCTTACCAAGCTGGCTTTGCAGCCTGATGGAAAGATTCTGATTAGTGGGTTTTTCACTAATATCGGCGGAGTCGAGCGCAGATATATCGCGCGGCTTAATGCCACGGGTTCTCTCGATGCTTCATTCGATGCGAGCGGGCAAGCGGTTGCACCTGTTTTCTCGCTCCACTTACGGACCGATGGTAAGGTGCTGTTTGGCAGCGTAATAACTGCGACTGGAGCCGTGATGAAACAGTTAAACACCAACGGCTCTCTCGACTTGGCATTTACTACAATTGAGCTCGTTCCGGGCGTAACTTATGCCATCACTCCGTTGTCAAACGGAAAGATCCTGGCTTCCGGGTCATTTTCGGCAATATCGGATGGTGTGCCGAACACCGCTCTTATTTTCAATCCGGACGGTTCGCAGGATCAATCTTTCCAGGCAAATTTCCAATCCAAAGGCAGAGTACGTGCAGCAGCAGTTCAGAATGATGGAAAGATCGTGATCGGCGGAATTTTCAATCGCGTAAACGGCTCTACCCGCAATATGCTTACCCGGCTTAACGCCAATGGATCGATCGACGAAGGATTTGTAACCAATTTTCTTTTCGCGGCCCAGATTACGGTCATCGTGATTCAACCTGACGGCAAAATTCTGATCGGTGGATCGAGTTTGAGTACAGGTTCCGGACCCGGCAAGTCTATGCTGCAGCTCAATTCAGACGGTTCCCTCGATAAAACATTTACGCCGGTGGAGTTGGGTTCCGCAAAGACAATCACTGTTCAATCGGACGGGAAGATTCTGATGTCGTATCGTTCGGGTTTCCGAGACGGACAAGAAACGGGCGGCCTCGCTCGTTATAATGCAGACGGCTCACTCGACTCTACTTTCGAACCCACTCCGAATCTGCCGTTCGAGACCGTGATCGCACTCGCCAATGGCCAGATCATTGCCGGAGGGGAGTCCGGTATCGGGTATGTCAATCCGCCTGCGCCAACCGAGTTCCATATTGGCGTGGTCAGACTAAACGCCGACGGCAGCCACGACAGAACTTTCCGCAGCGGGCTGATAGGAGAGGTCGGTCGGTTTTCGTCTGTTAAGAAAATTTTGATACAGGACGATGCGAAATTATTGGTCGGAGGATCGCTTTACACCGGCGGCTCATCTACACCTGCGGCGGTTGTTCGGCTAAATTCCACCGGAAGCGTTGATGGGACATTTCAGCAGAGCATTATCACCAGTGGCTACGAGACGCCAAGAGTTGAAGACATGAGTATTCTTCAAAACGGCAATCTCGTTATTGGCGGGTTGTTTAACAGCATTGGGGGAATCGATCGAGGCAACCTCGCACTCCTGTCGCCCGATGGCGCTGTTGACTCCGTTTTCAACGCATTTTCAGATAACACTGTTTTCGAGACCGAATTACAGGACGACGGGCGAATTCTCATAGGTGGCGATTTCGATTCACTCAACGGAGTTTCACGTAATGCTCTCGGGCGGTTGGTAGGATCGGCCTCAGCCGATAACGAAGCGCCGTTTGATTTTGATGGGGATGGACGGACGGATGTGGGGATATTTCGGCCGGAGAATGGGGAGTGGTGGTGGTTGCGGAGCTCGGATTCGGTTGTGGGGGCAGTGCAGTTTGGGTTGGGGACTGATGTAGTGGCGCCAGGGGATTTTACGGGTGACGGGAAGTTGGATATATCGGTTTTCAGGCCGTCGGACGGGTTTTGGCATATCTTGCGGAGCGATGATTTTTCGTATTTCGCATTCCCGTTTGGGACGGCGGGCGATGTGCCTGTGACCGGCGATTATGACGGCGACGGGAAGGCTGACGCGGCCGTTTTCAGGCCGTCGAACAGCACCTGGTATATTCCGAGATCATCGGATGGCGGAACGACCTTTGCACAGTTTGGGGCTGCGGGCGATCTGCCTGTGACGGCCGATTACGACGGCGACGGGCGCGACGACATCGGCATCTATCGGCCAAGCGTCAGCGAGTGGTGGATCGACCGCAGCACGGCAGGGATGCTGGCGCTGCAGTTCGGCTCGGCGACCGACAAAACCGTCCCCGGTGACTACACCGGCGACGGCAAGGCGGACGTCGCGCTCTGGCGACCAACGACGGGCGAATGGTTTATTCTTCGAAGCGAAGATCTCTCGTTCTTCGCATTCCCGTTCGGACAAAACGGCGACATCCCCGTACCCGGCGATTACGACGGCGACGGCAAGATCGACGCGGCGGTCTTTCGGCCCTCGCAAGGCACCTGGTACATCGTACGCTCTACCGGCGGTACCCAGATCGTCCCCTTCGGAACCACAGGCGACAGGCCGATACCAAACTCGTTCGTCAGGTAACAGAGTTTACTTTTTCCCGTTAACGGATAACTGAAAGCGTAAAGCGGATAGCTGCAACTGACAAATTAGCCGATGGCCAAAGCTGTCGGCTATTTTTTTCTTCAGTGGATAGTTCGTAGTTGGAAGTTGATAGTTTAAGAAGCTTTTAAGTGATTAAGGTTCCGGTTCGTATTGGTCGAGTTTGCGGTAGAGGGTTTTGCGGCCGATGTTTAGGAGGCGGGCGGCGTGGGATTTGTCGCCTTGTGTGTAGTCGAGAGTGGCTTCGATAACCTGCTTTTCGATCTCGTCCATTGTGGCGGGCAAAGCGATCTCGACGCCAACGTAATCGCCGTTCGAGGCGGCTCGGGCACGTTCTTCGCGTGAGTGTGCGACGGCCTCAAAAGCACGCTTGCTGATCGCTTCGGGCAGGTCGTCAAGCTCGATCTGGCGGCCCGACGCGATGATAACCGCACGCTCGATAGCGTTTTCAAGCTCGCGCACATTGCCCGGCCAATCGTAATTTACCAGCGCACGCTGTGCCTCTTTTGAAATACCTGAAATGAACCGGCCGGTCTTTTCCTTGTAGCGTTCCAGGAAATGAAATATCAGCGGATGAATGTCCTCAATACGTTCGCGAAGCGGCGGGATAGTGATCGGGAAAACCGACAGACGATAGTAAAGATCGCTGCGAAAACGGCCGTCTTTGACAGCCTGCTCGAGAACGACATTGCTTGCTGCGATAACGCGAACGTCGGTTTTGATAACGGTTTTTCCGCCGATGCGGGTCAGCTCGCCGTCCTGCAAAACGCGGAGCAATTTCACCTGTGCCTGCATCGACATCTCGGCTATTTCGTCGAGAAAAAGCGTGCCGCCGTTCGCTTCCTCAAACCGTCCCTGACGCTGATTGCGTGCGTCGGTAAACGCGCCTTTTTCATGTCCGAACAGTTCCGATTCGAGCAATGTCTCAGGTATCGCACCGCAGTTTATCTTGATATACGGCTTGCTCTCGCGGCCCGAGTTGAAATGGATCAGGTTAGCGATCAGCTCTTTGCCGGTGCCCGATTCGCCTTGAACGAGAACGGTTGTTGTCGTATCGGCAACATTCGACGCTAATTCGATCGCACGGCGAATTCCCGCCGCCTGTCCGACGATCTCGCTGCTGCGTTGATAAAGCTCGCTTTTTAGTCGCATTACCTCGGCCGAAAGCTGGTCACGCTCAAGCGCGGTTCCGATCTGGTCGGCAATGCCTTCGACAAGAGCGATCTCGTGATTTTCAAACGCGACCTGATTGCTCCAGACAAAACCGAGCAGGCCAAACGTCGCTCCGCCGACCTGCACCGGCGTCAGCAAAGCGGCCTTTCCGCCAAGTGTTTTATTGAATATCAGACGGATCGCAAGCGGCAGTTCCGAATCGGTAAGCGAGCGAGTTTTGCCGTCGCGGATCAGATCGGCAACCGCCGGGAACGTGTCGATGTTCATCGCCTTGCCGTGCGATTCCACCATTTTTAGCAACCGTCCGGGTGTTACGCCTTCGGCCGCTTTGAATGATGCAAGCGCGATCTTCTGGCCCGATTTGTCGATCACGCCGAGCGCACCGTAATCGGCACCGACGAGGCTGATAGCGCGTTCCAATGCACGCGCCGAAACCTCGCTGAAATCCGAGTGCGAGTTCAGCGTATTTGCGATCTCGAGCAGGGCGTTCGTCCGCCGCGTCTCCTGCTCCTGCGTAACATAAAGCCGCGTGTATTGATAGCCGATGGCGAGCTGGCGGGCAATCGATTCGAGAAACTGGACCTCTTCGGCAAGCCATTCGCGCGGTTTCGACGTGTCGTGAAGCCCGAGCAGGCTGATGACATTGCCGCCGAGCGAAATGGGAATCACCAGCAGCGAGCGCGTCTCAAGCGCTTTTGCAAAAAACTTGAGCGTCGGATCTCTCGTCTTTGCCGTGTCGTTGATTTGGATCGGTTTTGAGATGTCGAATTGCTCGGTCAGGCGTTTGCGGTTGATCGGGATAACCGTTCCCTTGCTTGACGGAATTTTCTTGTCGCGTCGCCATTCGTGGCTGATACGCAGCTCTTTGTCATCTACCAGCTGCAGCACGTCGCAGCGGTCTGCCTCAAGCATTCGGCCGATCTCGGACACGACGACATTAAGGAACCTTTCTATCTCGATGCTTTCCGGCAGATCGCGAGCCAGGCGTTCGATTATAGCCTCGCGTGCCTCATGCATTTTGAGCTTTCGGTCGAAAGAGAGTTCGTCGTGTGATTCGAGTTCGATCTTCATCTGCGGCAATTACAGCTAATGATTATCTGCTTTTTTGATACACTAATGTCAAGTTGATACACGCTGGTAGAACGTGAGACGAAAACGACACAATGAATTGGCTAATTTCGGTTTGATACCGGCGTGCGGCGCGGCTCAGGCGTGCGGTTGGGAACGGGCGTCGGAACTTCACCCTGAGAAGTCGTGTTCGATGAGGACGTATTGCTGTTTGAAGATGAAGTCGTTTTTGGGGTCGAACGAAAATCAATTCGCTGGCGGCCTGCCTCAGCGTCGGCCAAAAAATCCTGGGCCTCAATGTTATCCGGGTCGAGTTCGAGGGCCTTTTTGAGTGGGCCGATCGCTTGGCGATATTCGGCTAGTTTGATCAATATCGAGCCAAGTTCCGTTTGGTAAAGCGAGTCTTCCGGGTTCAGTTTTACGGCCTGCCTCAGCGCCTTTTCGGCATTTCGGTCCTCATTCAGCTTGTTATAGGCAAGGCCGAGATTAAAATGGGCCTGATGGTCTTCCGGGTTTGCCTCGACAACTTTCTTGTAGGCCTCGACGGCCTTTTCGAATGCGATCTCGGAATTCGGCTTTTTCTCTTTCGGGTTCTTTTCGTTAGAGTCTGCGGTTTCGTCAGGAGTCGATTCGAGATTTAACGAGTCGCGCGTCTCGACCAAAGCGTATGCAATACCGAGCTTGAAATATGCTTCCGCGAGGTCGGGATTTAGTTTGACCGCTTGATTTAACGCGGCTATCGCTTTATCGACCTCGTCAGTGTCGAGAAACTTGGTTCCTTCGGCAAGTGCAGTATTTGCATCGGTGTACTCGGGCAACGCAGACGTGCTGTTTGCGTCCGAAACATTTGCGTCCGGAGTTCCAGAACAGCCCGCGAAAAACGCGAGGCCGATAGTCAGAACAAAGATTGAAACGATAAAACGCATAAACTTTTCTTAGCCCGGTGGAAAAACAAAGGGCCGCCCTGCAAGCAAATGTACGTGAAGATGAAAAACCGTCTGTCCGCCGTCGGAATTTGTATTTATCACAACGCGATAGCCGTTTTCAGCAAAGCTGCGGTCACGCGCGATATCAGCCGCAGTAAGCAGAAGATGTCCGAGAGTTTGGCTTTGGTTGTCCTTTGCTTTATCGAGCGAATCAATATGCTGGCGCGGAATGATCAAAATGTGAGTCGGCGCTTGCGGGCTTAGGTCATTAAAGGCGATACAAACGTCGTCCTCATAAACCTTGGTTGCCGGAATATCACCGGTCGCGATTTTGCAGAAAATACAATCCATCTTGAAATCAGTTTATCAAAACATCTGCAAATCGACTTATCCAGCCTCGGCAAGCGTCGCGTCTTCTTTTATCCGCTCGATGTCGGCACCGACCGAACGGAGTTTTCGGACGATACGCTCGTAGCCGCGATCGATGTGGTAAACGCGTTCGATAACGGTTTCGCCCTCAGCACACAACGCCGCGAGAACTAGCGACGCGGAAGCTCTCAAGTCCGATGCGATAATGGGCGCACCGGTCAATTGCCGCGCCCCGCGAACAACCGCCGTGTTGCCCGAAATGCTAATGTCGGCGCCCATTCGAATCATTTCAGACGCATGCATAAAGCGGTTCTCAAAGATCGTTTCCTTGATGGTGGATTCGCCTTCAGCTTGCGTCATCAGCGCCATATACTGCGCCTGCATATCGGTCGGGAAAAGAGGATGCGGCTCGGTTGTTACATCGCGGCTTTTTAATCCGCCTGCTGATCGAGTAACGCGAAGCGTACTCGGATTCAATTCCTCGATCTCTACTCCCGCGTCTCTAAGTTTTTCGATAACCGCTTGTAAATGATCGGGTCGGCAATTCTTTATCTCAAGATCACCGTCAGTGATCGCGGCGGCAACGATGAACGTGCCGGTTTCGATCCGGTCGGGGATGATTGTGTGCTCTGCACTGCCGAGCTGATCAACGCCGTCTATCTCAAGCGTGTCGGTTCCGGCTCCGCGAATACGAGCACCCATTTTGTTCATGAGGTCGGCAAGGTCCTCGACCTCGGGCTCCATCGCGGCGTTCCTGATGACGGTGCGGCCCGATGCGAGAGCGGCGGCCATCATCACGTTCTCAGTTCCGGTTACGGTCACTTTATCAAACGCGATCTCGGCACCGATGAGACGGCCTTTTGGAGCAGTCGCAACGACATCGCCGGATTCAAGCGATACGGTCGCGCCAAGTTTTTCAAACGCCCGCAAATGAAGATCAATCGGGCGTGTGCCGATGGCACAGCCGCCCGGCAGACTGACCTTTGCCTTGCCAAATCGCGCGAGCAGCGGCCCAAGCGCAAGAACGCTGGCACGCATTGTTTTCACAAGTTCGTACGGAGCCTCGTACGTTTCGACATTGTTTGCGGTGACTTTGTGTGTTCGAAGTTCCGGAGTCAAAACAGTCGCACCGAGATCTTCGAGCAAGCGCCGCTGGGTTATGAGGTCCTTGACGTAAGGGACGTTGTGAAGCGTCACCGTTTCGCCGGTCAAAAGCGTCGCCGCGAGACACGGCAAAGCAGAATTTTTCGCCCCGCCAATCTCGATCGTGCCGCTTAACGGCGACCCGCCGCGTATCAAAAACTTATCCATATTTACCGATTCCATCGTACCCTTAGCTGTAAGCAATATTTATAGGTGCAAACAGGAAATGTTATCATAAGCATTCGGAGCTTAGTAAATTGATACAACTTCGTAGATTGAATGCCCATCCAAACTCCGGCTTCAATTATGGATAGTTAAGAAGCAATTTGTTTGGAATTAACGCCCCGGCTGGATCGCCCTCCGTTTTAGCCGGGGCATTTTTTTTGTGCCTATTCCGCCAGTCTCGACTCGATCTGCCTGATGTGCCTTGCGGCATGGCCGCCGCGAAGCACCAGCCATTCGTTGGCTGAGAGATCGCCAAATAGAGGATGCGGAAATTTATGTTTCGATCCGTCGAAATTTTCGAACAGCTCTCTTAGTGCTTCAAACTTTTCGTCCGTTTCATTTAGCTTTGTGAGCGAATCGGCGATGCTCGTTGTGCCGGTCGGGTGGACGAATGCCGGTGCCACAAATTTTTCCTCGGCGGCCTTCGCTGTTTTCATCTTAAACTCGTCAGAAAGCGAGCAAGCGCCGTCTGCGGTCAACCCTTCGGCCTCGGCCTTGGACAACAGCTTGTCACATATACGCAAGATCCCTTCATCGACCATCGCGATATGCTCGACCAACTGCTGAGCGTTCCAAACAGCAGTATCCTGAGAACGCAATGCCTGTTCGTCCGACAGTTTTTCGACCGTTGCGATCAATTTGGTTTTGACGTACTCGTTCGCGGCATAAGCGTCGGCGATCTTTTCGATTTTCATACGTGTTAGTTTGTTGCGGCTTGTGGCGTAAAGATCAGTCGGTGCCAACGCGGAAAACTTGAAACGCTGTCGGCCTCATTTAGCATTCGCTTGACGGATGCAGTTTGAAAATAAAGTTGCTCGTCCGTCGGCCAGTGGAGTGTAACGATCGGGTTGAACGAGGCCAACGTGTTTTCGTCCGGGAGTCGTTCGCCGGTGGCCGGGTCGGCTGTGTTTGCGGCCGCCTCGTTGGTTTGCGGTGCGGCATCGGGCTGTCCCATCGATTTCGCCATCTCAGTATCATAGGCTTTTGACGAAAATAGCAGATTGTTGCGAAGCGGTATCGCGGCCTGTGTCGGAGCCGTGCCTCCGGAATCGTAAATACGAATCTGTTTATCAAAAGCACATGCGATCTTTGACGAATCGGGTGACCAGACAGGTTGAATAGCAGTCAGAGCGTCGTCAAGCAATCGCTCGCGTCCGTTCTTTTCGACTACGCGCGGACGGCCTTGCGGCACAAAAGTTTCGGCCTTGCGTTCGGCTTCCGCCTTTAGATACCGCCACTCAGCGTATGTCGCCGCGAGCGTCGCCAGCATCGTACTGTCGGGCGACCATTCGTAGTAATAATAGATCAGGCTTTCGTTCTGAGTCAGCGGTCGTGTTCCGCTGCCTTCTGCATCCGTTATGTACATCTGCTCGGTGCGAAACAGCAATATTCCAACCGGCGCGGCCGGTGTCGGCGATGTCGGAACAACAGCAGTATTAGAATTAGTATCCGCGCCGGTCGCATCAATAACGCCGGGTTCAACCGGTCTTTCGGCGGATTCCTCAGTCACATCGGCGACCGACGCAGTGCGGATCATTGCGACAAAAGCCACGGCACTCGAATCAGGCGCCCAGCTTATCGTGTCCGGGAAGTGTACCGCCATCAGATCGGACGATACTTTTCGCAAAAACGTGCCGTCGCTCGAATACATATCGAGCCGAAAGTCATCGGGCTGATCGGTCGGCCGGTTGTAGGCGACGAGAGCACGTCGGCCATTAGGCGACGCAATGATGCGCTGGACAGTTTCCTGCGAACGGTTCTGTTCGAAATCAAGTCTGATCGCCGGATCGATCTGCTCGCCAGCGGCCGTCTTTGCCGCCTCGGTCGGCGCAGGAACATCCGGCTCGTAACGATAGTTGAGCCGAACCGCCGGAACATCGCCAAGCGACGCGGGCAAACCGCCGCCGGGTTGCTTCGGTGCGTCCTGACATGCCGTAAACATGATCGCGGCAGCTATGAATACCGCGAAATTTCTAACACACATTTTCATCGTTTAAGATTTACTCTGTCCCTAGTGTTACGACCTCAATATAATTGAGGTGCAGGATGTATTTGGCCACTTTTTTAAATTGCCTCCACCGACATCTTTCAAACTCTCATCGGTTATCGCACGCCAGCACCCGAAACGCCACATCGTCATATGTCGCCTGCTCCAACTTTCGCGATGACGTCTTTCCGATCGCATATCCATAAACCAGCAGCTTTACCATCACCCGCGGATGACGGCGGACGACCTCGCATGTCATCTTCCTCATACACACGCATTATCCCGCCCAGATCCAACTCGTCAACCACATCACTCACATACAACGTCAAATGATCCGCCGGCAGCCATTCCCGCAAATCCGCCGGCAACAACATCCGCTGATTCATGTCATATCCCATTTTACTTTATTTCACCCAACCGTATAACATTTCCGACAGACTCCTTTAGCTGGAGGCAATTTAAACCGACCAAAGACATTTCGCTCTTAATCCGTTGGCTCTTCCAAAGGTGATTCTTTTTCTTCGGCCTCATCATCTGACTCAGGATCGAACTGCTCATACCCATGAGCATCGTCGTAATAGTAGCCTCGCTCCTTTTGGTCTTCAGCCCAATTTTCTTTTTTCTTTTCCTTTTTGCCAGTTGTCGGCGGATCGTTCTGCATGATTTTCTTATACCCGACGCGGCGGATAACTCCAAATAATGAAACCGAATGCGCAAAATCCGCGTTTTGTCTTAGAATATTCTTATGAAGCGTTCCGCAGAAGAAAAATTGCTCAACCCGCGTCCCGGCAGCAAGATCGCCGAAGCAAGGGATTTTGGGATTGATCTTACCCAGCTTGTTGAAAACCTAAGATTGACGTCGTCGGAACGTATAAAAAGAAACGATGACGCCGTGAATTCCGTGTTGAAATTTGCGGAAGCAATGCGTCGGGCAAAGGCGACTGGAGCGGCGGTAGAAAAGATATGATTAATCTGTTTGAGGTGGCTCGACGGTTTAGCGAGGCCGGTGTCGATTTCGTTATCGTGGGCGGTATCGCAATACGAAGCCACGGTGGAAACTACCTTACAGAAGACCTCGACATTTGCTATTCGAGGATTCGGGGTAATCTGAAAAAAATCGCTGAAGTGCTCGCTCCGCTTAAGCCGCGTCCACGCGGAATGGACGAGAACCTTCCATACATTTTTGATTGGACGACGCTCCAGCATGGAACCAACTTTACTTTCAAAACATCGATGGGCGACGTTGATCTGCTTGGCGAAGTCAAAGGTCTAGGTAACTATGACGATCTCGTTGACCATTCAATAACGGTCGATCTCGACGGCTATTCGACAAGAATTCTTTCGATTCCAAGCCTGATAATCGCAAAAAAAGCGGCTGGTCGCCCAAAAGACGAAGCCGGATTACAGGTTCTATACGCAATCCAGGAATCAGCTCAAAACGAGACTAACAAATGAACAGACGCCTGCATCAACCACTTTTTTTCCTTTTTACTTTTGCCTTTTGCCTTTGTTTGAGCACACATGCTCAAACGCTGACCGTTCGCGAGATCATGGCTGAGCCGTCGATTGCGGGGATGCGGGTTTCGGGTGAAAAGCTGTCGCCGGACGGAAGCAAGGTCGTTTATTTATGGAACGCCGAGGGCAAGCCCCGGCTTGATCTTTATCTGGTTTCGACCGGCGGCGGCGAGGCACAAAAAATATTGAGCCCGGGCGAACTGCCCGTTCCCTATCGAACACCCGAGAAAGAAAACAAGCTCGACTACGGCATCGAGACTCGTGATGATTTTGTAAAAGCGCGCGAAAATCAGCTTGGCAATTTCGAGTGGTCGCCTGATTCGAAGCAGTTGCTCTTTAACTACGGCGGTGACATTTATTTGATGCCAATCGAGACCCGGAAGCCTCAGCGATTGACGATCACGCAGACGCCCGAATTCGGTGCGAGATTTCTTGATAACAACCGGATCATGTATTCGCAGAGCGGACACGTTTTCGTGATGTACCTTTCTCAGCCGTTGATAATTCAACTGACGCGCGAATCGAACCCGCTGGCGTTCAAATCGGTCGGCGGCGTCACGCCGAGCAAAGACGGTAGGCTAATCGCTTACACGGTTTCAGATAGTTCTAAACATCGCTCGCTCGTTGTGCCGAATTATTTACCAGACCTTGCCGTGGCAAACACAACGCGACGCGGATGGACGGATCAAACGCTTTTCGTAACCGCCGCCGACGGCAGCCGCGACACGCCGTTTGAGATAAAGCTGCCAAAACCCGAAGGCGTTTCGAATTTTCGTCGAATGGTCTGGGCAGCCGATAACCGTTCGCTGATCGTTGACCGAGTGGATAAGGACACAAAACGCCGACAGCTTTTCTATGTTTATAACGCGGGTAGCAAGGATGAAAAGATTATCACCCTCACCGACGAAACCGACGACAAATGGCAGGCTCCGTTATCATCTATCTTTGAGCCAAACCCCAAAAACCCCGCACAGCTTTTCTTCGGCTCCGAACGCGACGGCTATAACCATCTCTACCTCGCCACATTCGAGGCAGAAACACGAGCGGTAGCGAGTGTGCCCAATCCCAATGCGAGAGTTGCCGAAGGATCTCCCGGCTATACGGCAAACGTAAAGATCGAACAGCTTACAAAAGGAATTTGGCAGGTCGAATGGGCGAAGTGGGAACCCGTTGGCGAGTATATCGTTTACCTTTCTACAAAAGAGGGGACGTCAGGGAGACAGTTCGCCGCTATCGCTCCCAAACCTGTTGAGGAATCAAATTGGACTTTTAATTATCGTGACTTGCCTGATCCGAAACGGTATCCGGGAATGAAGACCAACCCGCAGTTTGAGGAGTACAGGCTCTTGTTCGGGTATTCCGAATGGAATAAACCTGAAGAGCTTTATTGGACGACGATGTTGGGTCGAGGTGGGTTGATAACCGACGAAGGGTATGGAGCAGGAACGAGCCAACAACTAACACAGACTATGCCCGACCGTTTTCGGCAAATGAAATTCTCTGAACCGGCATTCCTATCAATTCCTACACGCGACGGCAAGAAAATTCCGGCAAAGATATATCTTCCACCCGGACATAACCCGAGATCAAAAACGAAATATCCGATGGTGATATTCGTTCACGGTGCGGGCTATTTGCAGAACGTGATAAACGGCTGGAACAACTATTATCGCGAGTTTATGTTTAACGACATGCTGGCGAAAAAAGGCTATGTCGTTTTGGACATCGACTATCGCGGGTCGGCTGGTTATGGCCGCAACTGGCGAACCGACGTTTACGACTTTTTAGGCGGAAAGGATTACGACGACCACATCGACAGCATTGACCACATGGTCGCAAACTACGGCGTCGATCAAAAACGCATCGGCACCTATGGCGGCAGCTATGGCGGATTTATGGCCGGAATGCTGGCAATGCGTGCTCCTGAGCGTATCGCCGCGGCGGCTGCTTTGCGGCCCGTTTTCGACTGGAAAAACTATTACGCCGCCAATCCCGGATACACCGCACAGCGGCTCGGTTTCCCAGACAAAAATCCCGAGGCATATAAACGCAGCTCACCGATCAGCTATGCCGACAAGCTCGAACGCCCGTTGCTCATTCTTCACGGAATGTCCGATGACAATGTCCACGTCCAGGACTCGGTCCAATTAATGGAAAAGCTGATCCGGCTCGGCAAGACGCAGTATTTCGAAGTTATGCTCTATCCATCCGAAAATCACGGCTTCGTCCGTCCCGAAAGCTGGACGGATGAGTATGAGCGAATTTTGGGTTTCTTCGAAAAGCATCTAAAATAAGAGATTCACCACAGAGCACACAGAGAAATTCTCGCAGAAAATGCTATTATTTCTTTTCTTACTCTGTGTCCTCTGTGGCAAATCTTATGCGTATTTTAGTCACCGGCGGTGCCGGGTTTATCGGGTCGCATCTGTGCGAACGGCTTTTAAACGAGGGCCATGACGTCATCTGTCTCGACAATTTTTTCACCGGCCGAAAGGCCAATGTCGCGCACCTTTTCGACAATCGGAATTTCGAGCTTGTCCGTCATGACGTGACCGAGCCGATCCTGCTTGAGGTCGATCAGATATATAATCTAGCCTGTCCGGCGTCGCCTGTTCACTATCAATACAATCCCGTAAAGACTGTAAAAACAAGTGTTATGGGCATGATAAACATGCTCGGCATGGCAAAACGCGTTAAGGCTCGAATACTCCAGGCATCGACATCCGAGGTTTACGGCGACCCGCTCATTCATCCGCAAACCGAGGATTACTGGGGAAATGTGAACCCGATCGGACTGCGAAGCTGTTATGACGAGGGCAAGCGCGTCGCTGAAACGCTGATGATGGACTACCATCGCCAGAATAAGGTCGAGACGCGCATCGTGCGCATTTTTAACACATACGGCGAACGAATGATGGAAAACGACGGCCGCGTGGTTTCCAATTTTATCGTCCAAGCCCTAAAAGGCGAGGAACTGACGATCTATGGCGACGGCAATCAAACGCGTTCGTTTTGTTACGTTAGCGACCTTGTGGACGGCATAATGCGGCTGATGAACGCCGAGGGCGATGACATTCATCTGCCTGTAAACATAGGCAATCCCGGCGAGTTCACGATGAACGAACTCGCCGCCGAGGTCGGCAAATGCATCGGAAAAGATATCCGCGTAAAACACCTGCCGCTGCCGCAGGACGACCCGAAACAGCGCCAGCCGAACATCGAACGCGCCCAGAATCTTTTAGGCTGGGAACCGAAAGTTCCTCTTGCCAAAGGGCTCAAGAAAACCGTTGCATTCTTTAACGAAACGATCGATTCGGAAGCCGCTGCCGGTGTATAGTGTTTTACGCTTTACGTTCTTCGCTATACACTATTAGGAAATAACCGTTTCACACGGCAAACAATTCAATTTTTATGAAGATTCTCATTACAGGCGGAGCCGGTTTTGTCGGCAGCCATCTTGCAGACAAATTGATCGAGCAGGGTCACGAAATAACAGTCATTGACGATCTTTCGACCGGCCGATATTCCAATATCGAGCATCTCGAAGGCAGCAAAAATTTTCGTCTGATAATCGACACCGTTTTGAACGAGTCCTTGATGGAAGACCTGATCCGCGAGACCGACCGCGTCTATCACATGGCAAGTGCGGTCGGCGTGCGGCTCATAATGGAACAGCCGGTGAAAACGATCGAGACGATCTTTCACGGCACCGATGTCATTTTGAAATTCTGCTCGCGTTATCGTAAACGCGTCCTGATCCCAAGCACTTCCGAAGTTTACGGCAAAGGCGCCAAAGTTCCGTTTAGCGAAGAAGACGATCTGTTGACCGGTGCGACCGACAAGCACCGTTGGGCATACGCTTGCGCGAAAACGTTGGATGAATTTCTTGCCCTTGCTCACTTTAAGGAAACCCGTCTCGCCGTCGTCGTTGTGCGTCTATTTAACACCGTCGGCCCGCGTCAGACCGGGCAATACGGAATGGTCGTTCCGCGTTTTGTTCAGGCGGCGATGAAGAACGAACCGATCACCGTTTTTGGTGACGGTACGCAATCGCGCTGTTTCGGCCACGTCCACGATGTGATCGAGGGTTTGGTCAAACTGCTCGACGCACCCGAATGTTTCGGTCAGGTAATTAACCTGGGCAACAGTGAAGAGGTTTCGATAAACGGGCTTGCCGAAAAGGCGATCGAACTCACCGGCAGCGCGAGCGAGATCCGCTACGTCAGCTATGACGAGGCATACGGCGACGGCTTTGAGGATATGCAGCGACGCGTGCCAAACCTTGAAAAAGCAGGCCGTCTTATCGGGTACAAGCCAACCCGAACCCTCGAAAACATCATCAATGATGTTGCAAACGAATTCAAAAAAGAATCGTCTGCCGCAAAAGGTAATGCTTAAATATCTAAAATTCCCTGCTATTCTCGTCGGACTGTTTTTGCTCGCTCCGTCCGTTTTTGCGCAATCGGGCGGCTTAAAAGGAAAAGTGCGCGACCAGCGAGGCGGCGGTATTGCCAACGCTCAGGTCGAGGCGCGACAGGATGGCAAGGTCGTCAAATCGGCCAACTCAAACAGTAAAGGGGAATTTCAGATAGCCGGTCTCAAGCAGGGTGTTTACAACGTCACGTTCGACGCCGACGGTTACAGCACGGGTGTTCTCTATGGTGTTGAGGTCAAAAACGGCACCCGCGATCTCGGCGGGCGTTTGATACTCTCAGTCGATCAGGGCTCGCAGGTTATAGTCCGCGGAAGCGTTTTTTATAAGGAAGGGACCAGCGTGACCGGTGCAAAGGTCGATCTCGAACTCGTAAACGCCGACGGCACGACCAAAAAACTCGCCTCAGCCTACACGACCATCAGCGGTGATTTCACCTTCCGCCGCCCAAAAGCCACCGCAAAGCTAAGGGTAACCGCGCGATTCAAAGGAGCAACAGGATCAAAAGACATTGACGTCGATAACGCCGCCATTTACAGAACGGCGATCACGCTCGACATCTCACGTCAGGAAAAGTGAAAAGGTTTAAAAGAGAAAAAGGGGAAAAGTAGGAGTCAGATGTTGGAGATGTCTGCGACAGATATTGATTTGATGTGATTTGCGATTGACCCACTAACGAATTTTGCCCTTTCTCTCATTCTTGCAAATTCGTCATCTCTGATGTAACCCACTTTGAACGCGACATGAAGTTGGCTTCGAATCTCGCCAGCAGAGCCTTTGGCAATGTTCAAAAAATTCAAATACTCCTTTTCGCGATCTACGCTCAAATCCTTCGGCTATGTTGCTGGAAATCGATACGGACGCATTACGCATTTGTTTTTTGAGTCCAAAATCGGTTCGTAATCCTTCTTTTTCTGTCAACTCGTAAATCTCAACCGCAAACTCAAGCGCAAGTTGCCAAATAAACAGATCCTCAAAGTACTGAACTTTCTTCTTCTCCACGTTCTACAGCTTTTTCACTTTAATTTATAGTTTCTGATATCTGTTCCGGCAGCTGCATCGAGCTTACCGTTCCGGCGTCGGTCACTATCAGCGGAAATTCTTCTAATACGACCGCGTCGGCGATGGTTTGTATCCAATAGGTTCCGGCGCTTGGAAAAACGACATTTACAAAAAAGCTGACATTGTCGGTAAATCCGCCTGGGGCGAGTTCGATCGGCGTCGGCTGCGAGGTCACGACGAGATTGATGCGGTCGGGCGACAGAATTCGAACCTCGGTCTGATGATTGCCTTCACCGCGCCAATGATTGATGACAGCGAATTTTATCAGCGACACCGGCAGTTTTTCTACCATAATGTTCTGAAAAATCCCCATCAGCGAGATCTTGTTGCCCATTTCGATGCGCACGTCGTCGCACAGCAGCGTGTATATCAATTTTAAACTTTCAGTTTGCATCGGTTATGGCACTAAGACTCTCAATCGCGGGCGTTTTCCAGTTTGCTCTCCCCGCGGCGATTATCAGCCAACTCCCAATTTTACTTTTAATCTCACCACGGTCAAGCGTATAATATTCCAAGGCTCACATTTTTTGGCTTCATGGGAACCGGATAAAAACATCCGGTTGGCTGTTTTGGCGGGGATAACCGATGCTGTTGTATGTATTGATCGGACTTTCGCTTACGCTGGCAGGCGTTGTCGGCTTGCAGCTAACGTATATGTTTTATCTTGACCGGCTGGACCTGGAACGCAAAAAGCGTCTCAGCGAGTTGGAAAAGACGTGCCGGAATCTAACAGCAAGACTCGAAGCCGCCGAAAGCTACATCGCCGAGCAGGAAGAAATAATCGGAACACTCAACGCCGAGCATCTTGCTGATGAAAACTGGGCCGACGTTATCGACGAACGCTAATTCTTTTCCAGCTCTACGACCGTTGCTCCTGAGCCGCCGGAAAATTCATCGCCCGATTTAAAGCCCTTAACAAAGCCGGTTTCCGCAAGTATTTTTCTAACGATCTCCCGCTGCACACCAATTCCCTTTCCGTGAACTATTCGGACGACAGTGAAACCACGATTATGAGCTTCGTCGAGATACGCTCGCGTCACAGCCGCAACGTCCGTTGGCAGAAAACCGTGGAGATCGATCGAATCCGTTATTTCGTAATCGATCACGTCAGGGATGTCTTCGGCGGGAAGGGTCATTTCGATTTCGCCTGCATATATTGAGCGATGTCTTCGGGCGGAGTAACCTTGACGCGGTTCTTGTCCTTAAAAACAACAAAGCTTTTTTCATCCAAACGGCCTTCGGGATGGCGAAGCTGGAATGAAAATGTTTTGTTGTCACCCGAGCCATCGACCTTTAGCGGCAGCATTCCCCAAACATCGCCGGACGACCGCCAGACGGTGTAAAAACTCTGGTCGTATTTGTCGAAAGCAAGAACCAAAATGCCGTCGAAATCCGGCTCGACGCCGTCAATCGCCTTAACGACATTTGTCCGTGTCAATATCACCCAATTCCCAGGCGTTGCCGAGCGGTCCGAAAGAACGACCTTGCCCGCCGCATCCGTATCCAATCGCTGCCATGAGGTGAATTTCCGATTGTTCTGCTGAAAGAAAACGATGTCGCTCGGTATCTGCAGCTCGACCTGACGGCCAAAAAGCCAACCGGCCGGCGCCGGTGAAACCGATGGGTCCATTCTTACCTGATACCAAATGTCATACTTTTCATCCAGTTTTTCAGGCTCGCCCGCGATACGCGCCGCTTCGATCTCTTCATTCTTTATTTGTGCGGCTGTTTTCTTTTCGCCCTTGCTGGCGTCATCAACGTCGGCTACTTCCTGTTTAGGAACAAACATCCAGTCCATGATCTCGAACGTCGATTCGTTTGCTAATTTAAACAACACGTTGTCGGGATTCATGTCTGGCCCAAGGCGCAGGTTCGACGCGGCCCGGAGTTTTCCCGCGGCTTGCGGTGACTGATTCTGGAAACTTTCGGCCAGCTTTGTCGATTTTTCGAGAACGTCGTTTGTGATAACGTGCTGGGCTTCGATCCAACCTTCGGTTTGGTCTTCGTCGCGGGCACGAACTCGATACCAAAACACTTTCTCAAATTCCATCCGGTCAAGCACGTCGAGCCGCTCGCCGCGATTCACCTCAAGCAGGTCGGCCGCAACAACGGCATAGGATGTTCTGATCTGGGCCGTCTTCGATATCACAGTCGCGGTGTCGGTCAGGCCGATTGCCTTGGAAAAATAGCCAATGGTCGAATCGAGCGTACTGCACGCCGACAGATTAAATATCCCGGCGGTGAGCAAAATTATAGCGAGTGTCCGTTTCATTTCTTAAGGTGTCCCGAGCTTTTCCGCCAGTTATTATAACCCAAACGGTCGAGTATTTCTTTTTCGCGGCCATTGAGGTTTTGTGCCACGCTCAACACGGACAGCCGGCCTGTTGTTTCTAATACGATGCCCGAACCAACGAGTTCCCTTTCCATTTCTAATAGATCCGCACCGAGGATGTGCCGTTTCGCAAACTCAGTCCTGCCGATCGCTTCGAGCGCCGCCGAATTTCCTTCCACGCCGTTTTCTCTACTGTAACGCTGAAATATCTGTCGCGAGACATCGGAAATATTTGCGCGTCCCTTTGACTCACGCAGCATCGCCACATCCAGTAGAAACGCTATCAACATTCCGCGTGCATATGTTTGAGTGTCCGCAATGCCCGTTGCCCGATTATCCGCATCGACCAGCGGTCGTCGCGGGCTTTGGCGAACGTCGATCGAATAGGCTCGCGACAAAGTATCGAGAAAATCGTCAAACCGTATCCGGTTCATCGCGACCGCGGTTTTCAGCGATTGATACAACGCAAAGCCCTCATAAAACCAGGCATAATTCCCCTTCAGCTTCACGCCGTTCGGTATCCAAAGGTGAAATATCTCGTGCCTTAACTGTTCGTGCAGCCGCTGTAATGACTGCGTTCGAAACGGCATATCGGACGAAATCAAAATAACATTTCTTCCCCGTGTTTCTGCTTCCCAGACGCCTTGATTCATCGTTCCCGGAAACTTCAAGATCGCGATGCGAACAGGCTTAGCCGGAGCCGCGCCAAATATTCGCATATATTCCTGAAAAATTTCACTTGCCATCTCCGACATTTCGTCATCGGTAAAATGCCACGTTCCTGAGATCGTGAGATCGACTTTGGTTTCGCCCAACTTTATCGATCTTTCACGAAAATTTTTGCCGACAAAGATAACGCCTTTCGACAATTCATCGATGCTGAATCCGCTGTTCGGGTTAGTACTTTCCGCCGAAAACGACCGCCAATCGGATGGAAGTTTTAAGGTCACGTCTGCCGACGCCGATGTGCCGTTTGCTACAAACTGCGGCAGCAGATCGTCTGTCATCAGAATACCGTTCTCGGCATCGACCCACGAAATATGAGCGGCTGCTGCATTGTTTTTTTGCGGCGTGAGATCGATAGTATATTCCCAGCGCAGATAGTCGCTCGTCGCAACATATTCGCCGTCGGCGAATTTCTTCCCCTCAACCAATCGACCGCTCGCATCAAACAACCGAACTTCAAAAATACGCTTGCTGAGTTCGTTCACACCGACGATTGAATTAAGAAAGGCAAGGTTTTTTCGATTCTTAACGCGCGAATTCTCAGCGAACCGGCCTTTTACCGTGACCGACCTCGGCCCTCCGGTCAGATCGATCTCGAGCTTCGCATCACTCGCGTACCCGTTTGTAAAGATTTGTAAAACGAGAAACAAAGCCGCAATTATCTGGTATGCTGTTTTTTTCTGGCAGTTCATCGTTCAGTTCTGTAACTCAGGTCAACTTCGCACCGTCTTATAAGGTTATTATGAGTCTCATAAAGTTTGTTGTCTATGCGTTGGTTTTTCTGCTGAGCCTGCTTTTTCTTGGCCGCTTTTTTCTTTGATGCCGAAAGCCGCCGGTTCGGATTCGCCGCTGCGTCGCTATTTCGCAGCCCATTTGAACTGATTCATCTGTTTGCGTTATTCTAATCCTTGCCTGCGGTCGTTTTCGACCGCTTTTTGTTTTTATCCCAGATTACACGACAAGGGATTTTGTTATTACTTTCTTGCCCTTGCGTTCTTTGCGGCTTTGCGTGAAACAGGCTTTTCACGCAAAGCCGCGAAGGCACGCAAAGAAGAAAAGGAATAATTCGAACATCGTCTTTCTAATGAGTAGTCAGGGTTTATCCGATAAATTATGACCGAACTGCGTAAGATCCGCCGTGCCCTTATCAGCCTTTCCGACAAAACCGGTGCCGTCGAGTTCGCTAAAACCCTCGCCGGTTTTGGCGTCCAGATCATCTCAACCGGCGGAACCGCCAAAACACTCCGCGAAAATGGTATCGAAGTGACCGAGGTCGCCGATATCACCGGCTTTCCCGAAATGATGGATGGCCGCGTAAAAACGCTGCACCCGAAAATTCACGGCGCGTTTCTGGCTTTACGGGATAATGCAGAGCATGTTGCCTCGATGAACGAGCACAACATTGAGCCTATCGATCTGGTCGTCATCAATCTCTATCCGTTCGAGTCAACCGTTGCAAATGATGATGTTACGCTTGAGGAAGCAGTCGAGAACATCGACATCGGCGGCCCCGCGATGATCCGCTCAGCATCAAAAAACTGGCGCGACGTTGCAGTTGTGACCGATCCGCGATTATACGACGACATCGCAACCGAACTGGCCGAAAACGACGGCTCGCTAACGCTCGAAACACGCCAGCGGCTCGCTGCTCTCGCCTACACGCGAACCGCAAGTTACGACCTTGCGATCTCGTCATATCTTGCTAAACAACTGGGAAATGACGATTTAGAGTATTTGGAAAATTTCAATCCGCTCGCTGGACTGATGTTTATCGAAATGGATGAGGCCGACGACTTGTCAGTACCGCCTGCGTCAGCAGGTGGCTTAGACCAACCCATCGAACTGCCCGAAAACATCGACATCCAACTCGGCAAGGTCACTGATCTTCGCTACGGCGAAAATCCGCACCAGAAAGCCGCTTTGTACACAACTGACGAAACCGATGGCATCGCCAAGGCCGAACAACTACACGGCAAGGAAATGTCGTTCAATAACTATGTCGATGTCGAAGCCGCATGGAACCTTGTTCAGGATTTTGACGAGATCGCTGTCGCCATCATAAAACACACAAACCCATCCGGCGTCGGCGTCGGCGAAACAAATGAAGAAGCATATCGCCGAGCACTTTCGACCGATCCTGTCTCAGCATTCGGTGGTATCGTCGCGTTTAACCGAACCGTAGATGCAACCGTCGCAGCGAGCGTAAACGAAGTATTTACAGAGGTTGTCGTTGCTCCCGACTTCAATGACGATGCTCTTGAAATATTCAAGACCAAGAAAAATATTCGAGTCTTAAAAATTGTCGCTACGGGCAGAGACGCGAGTGTTAATGAGCGTGGAGGCTTTGGCTCTGTGGGTGTCAATGAGCGTGCCGGCCTCGAATACAAACAAATATCCGGCGGAATGCTCGTCCAGGAAAAAGACTCCTACCGCGTCTCACCAACCGATCTCAAGATCGTCAGCAAAAAACAGCCGACCGAGAACGACCTAAAAGCAATGCTACTCGCCTGGAACGTCTGCAAACACGTTAAATCCAACGCAATTGTTCTTGCAAACGAAAATCAGACCATCGGCGTCGGTTCGGGCCAGATGAATCGCGTCGATTCCGTCCGTATCGCCGCCATGCGTGCCGAGCGGTTCAATTTACCGATAATCGGCTCCGCGCTCGCCTCAGACGCCTTTTTCCCCTTTCGCGATAACGTCGATGAGGCTGCAAAAATGGGCGTTGCAGCGATAATCCAGCCCGGCGGTTCGATAAAGGACGATGAATCTATAGCCGCCGCCGACGAACACGGCCTAATTATGGTGTTTACAGGCTTTCGCCATTTCAAACACTAAGTTAAACATTATTTGTTAATGTAAAACATTAAATACCTTGACACGCCGCGAAAATTGCGGTATATTAGTTAATATACAGACAACTGAAGGAACGCCCGGACGGTTTGATTTCGATCAAATCGCCGGGTATTTCATTTCCTTGTTAGTGAATAACTACCAGTGTAAAGCGTAAAGTTAGATATTGCCTCTCACAGTTTTTAGTGAACTGCTCAGCATTTTTTGGAGTTCGACGCAGTCTTCCAGCAATGATTCCGCGTGGGCTTTGCCGACAAATTCCGAATCTCGCAAAATTCTCAGCCAGAAATTAGTTTTGACGGCTTCTTTCAAAGCGATGGAATAGCTCTTTGCAAAATCGCTGCGATCTACTGCCTGTCGGCCTTCTTCAACATAAACACCAATCGCCGTTCCAGAATCCAGTACTTTCTTCGAGATTACATATTCGTGTTTTTCGTTATGAAGATACTGGCTCAATTTCACGATCCGCAATGCAAATTTATACGCCTTTTCCGCCAAAATGCTTTCTGCCATATTTTTAATCTCCTTTTGTTCTACACTTTCCACTATTCGTTATCCGCTATCAGGGAAATAAAAACGTCCCAATCTCGATCCCTTTTCCGTCGGTTGTGATCGTTATCATTCCGTTCTCTCCTGTCCGCATCAGTCTCGCTCCGCTTGACTGCCATCTTTCCACCACTTCCAAATGCGGATGGCCGAACGGCGAACGGCGTCCGACCGGAATCACGACTAACTCAGGATGCGTGCTATCTATAAATCCTACTGTCGAAGAAGTCCGGCTGCCGTGATGCGGGACTTTTACAACATCAAAACGAGCAAGTTTCCCTGATTCATTTAGTCGCCGCTCGGCCTCGCGTTCGATGTCTCCCGTCAGCAATATTCGCTTTTCCCCGTACGTCAAAGCGATCACCAGCGAACGATCGTTTTCGGTTAGGCCTGCTTCCAAAAGGCTTGGGTAAAGAACGTCGATACGAACGCCGCCAATCTCAAACGTATCACCGGCCTGGAGAAAACCCCGCTTGACGCCGCGTCGATCGAGCACGGTGGAAAGCTCAAGATAGTCCTTGCTCTCGCCTTGAACAGACGCGAAATATGCCTTGCCGATCTCAAAATTTGACGCTACATCGACCAGGCCTTGAATATGATCGGCGTCCGCGTGCGAGGCCATTATGTGATCGACACGCGAAAGCCCTCGTTCCCACAAAAATTCCGAAACGACCATCTCGCCGATACGCGCCTTGTCTGGTTCAAAGTCGTCATCATCGTCGTTATAGTTCGTTCGCCCACCGCCATCGACCAGCATCGTCTCGCCGTTTGGAAACGTGATCAACGCAGAGTCGCCCTGGCCGACATCGAGAAAATCGATCTTTAGTTTTCCGTCGGCAACAGGCGCGCTGTACGGATGGAAAAAAATCACGAAGCCAAGCAGCGCAACCGCAGTCGTTGATGAGAAAAAAGCGAAGCGGCCAATAATATTTTTTGATTTCCTTATCTCAAACGGTTTCCATCGCAGAACCAAGACGACGATTACTATAACCGGAATAAAATAGATCGAATATATCCATTCACCGTCACCTGAATAAATTGGAATTCGTCTGCCGCCGGGACTGGCGACAAGTCCGGAAAATGTTGTCATGACACCGCTTACGATCTCGGTGAACTGAACCAGCGGCCATGCGAGAAACGAAGCAACACTAAAGATCACAACCGCGATTATCGCCGATAGGCTCATCACGGCCATCATCGCACCGACCCAAAGGTTCAGAAAAAGTGCCGCGACCGGCATGCGGTGAAAGTAGTAAACAAGTAGTGGCAGCATGCAGAGCTGAACGATCGCTGAGACTAGAATTCCGTCAAATAGCCACGCAAATGAACGACGAAACCACGAAAGATTAAATAATGGTTTCTTAGTGAGCCGAGCAGACCATGTGTGCCGTGTCGATTCGATCTCCCAGGCCTTGTCGTTCCAGTAAATCGTCTCGCAAAGTCGCACGAGCCATCGCGGCCCGCTCGGCGGAAACGGTTCACTCGTCGTCGGTGTCCACACACCGATCGAGCGAAGCTTTCCGATCAGCGGAACGGCGATTCCGACGATCGCGAACACGCTAACTATCGTCAATTGAAATGACGGGTTGAAAAGATCGCTCGGTTTCCAGACGAGTAAAATCAACGCTGTCGCGGCTAGCGAATTGAGCAAGTTTGCATTCCGATAAAGTGCCTGCCCGAGCAATACGATCGTTATCATCAAACTCGCCCGAACAGCCGGTGGCTCGGCGCCGACCGAGAGTGTGTAGACCCAAACCGCTGCGGCAGTCAATACAAAATGGAGCCACCGATTGCTCGTAAACCGGCGGACGACGAGCAGTATAAGCCCGCCGATAAACGTCATGTGCAGACCGGAAATAACGAGAATATGAAATGTTCCGCCTACCCGAAACGTGTCCGCCGTCTCGCGGTCGAGAAAATATTTATCGCCTAGTATAGTCGCGATCAACAAGCCGGCTGTTCGCGGACTGAATGATTCCTTAAATTGCTTTATTGCAGAATTACGAAAATCAAAAAACATCGCCATCGGTGAAAAACGAGACTCACGTTCGATGACCTCGATCAGCATAGGACTCTTGATCGTTCCCGTCGCATCGATTCCCTGTCGATGCAATATTTCCTTGCGCGGTGTCACGCCAGGATTTAGAAAACTGTCCTCACGGTTTAGTACACCGGTGATATTCACGACCGCGCCGTGACGCAATTTCAGCGCAGCCAAATCGTGAATGGCCTCCGGATTTGTCAGCGGCAGAAACATCCTGACTCGCCCCGAAGCGGTCATCGTCTCGCCGCGATTTGATATGTTTTGGGCAGCAAGATTCAGAAAGACTCCGTCCATCGCAGGTTCAGTTCCGCCGATGACGCTGCCGAGTATTCCAACCGGTTCACCCGACTCAATCCGGCCGCTGTCATAGATTCGCTCGATGCGGTCTTCAGGAATACCTCGTATCTCAATTTGAATCAATACCGCTCCGAGCCAGAAAAGGGCGAAGAATAATGGCACGACCGCGAGCGTATATTTGCGAAATAAGTACGATGCGACCAAGGATAGAACTATCGGAATAACATTGGCATAGAACGGCTGTAGCGGGTGCGTGTACGTCCTCAATCCCGGCAGATCGGCACACGCAATCCCGAGTGCAAATGCAGCCGTCAGCCAAACAAGCGGCATTGCCGAATAACGCTTGGCTTTGGGTTTTTCGGTTTCGGCCAAGCTCATTCGGTTCGGATCAGGTGACGAATGCGGCGAAATCTCTCATCGCTCACGCCGCGTATCTGCATCAATTGTTCGGGCCGCCGAAACGCGCCGTGCGTTTCGCGAAATTCTAATATCAAGTCCGCAGTCGATTCGCCGATATAAGGAATGCGTGCGAGTTCTTCGCGTGTCGCAGTGTTGATGTTGATCGTTTCGGCAGTAGAGATCTCAGGTTGCTCCAGAGCAGAGACAACTTTCGTCTCATTCCCACATCCCACACAAAGAAATATGGCTATCAGTAAGATTGCCATGAATTTGACGGAATGATATCTAACGCGATACGGCATACATCGTGTAGATCAAATAAATGCTCGATCAAAAGTTGGTTGGGTAATTCTTTTTTTAAATTGCCCCCAGCTTTAGCTAAAGGTGGAGGCAATTTAAATTTCGCAAATCAGTTTTGAGCCTAAAGGTCGGAGCCCAAATATCCACGATATAGACGTTTTTGCTCGTCGCTCGGCGTTGCGACAGGTTTAAAAGTAAATTCCTCACGCGTGCTAGTGCCCAAAAGAAACTCGACATCGCGCAGCTTATCAAAACGGAAGATCGACAGCGTGATCTTGTCGCCCGGTTTTTTCTCGCCGATGTAGGTTTGTAAGAACGTCTGACTTGCGCGATAGCCATCGACCGCTACGATCTGGTCGCCGGTATTTAAACCCTGATCGTATGCCGGTGTTCCGGCTCGGACTGTACGGATGGTCAAACGGCCGGCGTCTTCGGCCAACTCGGCTCCGATATACGCAGCTGTCTCCGAAGGTTTTGTCGCCTCAAGCGTCAATCCGAGCCCAGCGACTATCGAGCTGTAATCTATCTCCGCTTCGCCGCGAACATATTTCGAGAAAAAATCGTCGAGACTTTGTCCGGCCATCATCTCAGAGACTTTTTGATAATCGGCCGGCGTGTAGTTTTTGCCTTTCTTGGAAAACTCGTCATAGAGATGTCGAATAACATCATCGAGCGAACGCGTGCCCTTTGACGCCGTGCGGATCGTTATGTCGAGCATCATATTCACGATCTCGCCCTTGTCGTAGTATGAGATCTGGTTGTTTACGGCCTGCTCGTCCTGTCTGTAATACTTGATCCACGCGTCCATGCTCGCTTCTTCAAGGCTGGTCTCAAACCGGCCTGGTCGCGATTGCAGATCGGTAATCATCGCTGCCCTTCCGGTCAGAAATTGATTGTCGGTGATCAATCCCGCACGCCGCAGCAGAATGCCTTCGTAGTAGGCGGTCGCGCCCTCGGCGACCCAGAGCAGCTTTGTGTAATTCTCGTTCTCATAATCAAACGGCCCAAGCGCGTCCGGCTTGATACGCTTTACGTTCCAGAGATGAAAATATTCATGAGCCACAAGATTTAGAAAGCCGATATATCGCGAACGCGGTTTGAATCCGAACCTGTTCCACTGTAGCGCCGTCGAATTGAGATGCTCCAAACCGCCGCCGCCGCGAAGGTTCACAATGAAAACGTAGTCCTGAACCGGCAGGTCGCCGAATATCTTTACGCCTTCCTCGACGATCTTTGCCGTGTCGCGCGCGATGGCCTTCAGGTCGTAATTGCCTTCGCCGGTTACTACAAAGCGGTGGCGTTTGCCCTGGACGGTGAATTCGATCTCGTTGAAATTGCTGACCTCAAACGGCGAGTCATACAAGATGTCGAAACTCTCGGCTCGATATGTGTTTGCCGCGCCCGCAACCGCTGGCAATCCGGTTGCTACTTTCCAATTGCCGAACGGATTGACCTTTATCGTTGATGCAGCCGCAAGTTGTCCCTTAGGAAACAAGAGCAACGCTCCGTTGTTCCAGAAGGCGTGCTCGTCATTTAGCTCGTTCGTGCGGACGGTAAGCTCGTTAGAATAAACACGATATGTTGCGACCATCTCGCTCACGCCTTTTGAGTCGATCTGCCACGTATTCTTGTTGATCTTTCGCCACGCCAAAGCCCTGCCGCCCGTGTCCTTGACGGCAAAATCCTGCACATGACGGGCGTATTCACGGATCAAATAGCTTCCCGGCGTCCAGACCGGCATTTTCAGTTCGGTCTGATCTTGGGCTCTCGGCCATTTCAAACGCATCTCGACCTCAAGCAGATGCGTCGATGGTTTGGACATCGACACGGTGAAGTTGATCTCAGGCACGGCGGCCTGTTTCATCGTCTTTGTCCGCGGCGATGGAGCTTTTCTGTTATCCGTTTTTGCCTGCGTGTCCTGATACATAAAAAGTCCCGATGTCGCGATCGCCGCGATCAATAACAGCGAATCTAAAAGTTTTGTCATTTTCTTTGTGGCCCGTAAACAAACTTGTTCTGTTCAAGTATTCTACTATGGAACAATAGTTTGCTAAAATTTGCTTTATGGGGCAGCCAAAACTAAAGACCAAGATCACCGCCGAAGAATATCTCGAAGGTGAAACGATCAGCCCGGCAAAACATGAATTTGTCGAAGGCGAAGTTTACGCCATGGCCGGTGCGAGCGATAACCACAATCGAATCGCCGCCGAAATGGTTACCATCTTGTCAAATCATTTGCGTAACTCACCTTGCGAACCCTTCTTCGGCGATATTCGCGTTCAGGTGACTAAGAACGTCTATTATTATCCTGATGTACTCGTTTCATGCGAGGAAAACGCTCCCGATCCTTATTTTCGCAATCAGCCCATTTTGATCGTCGAGATCACATCGCCCTCAACAGAAAATATCGACCGTCGCGAAAAGCTGCTTTTTTACCAACATATGCCGAGCGTCCGGGAATATGTCGTGATCGATCAGCACCAAATGAACGTCGAGGTCCATCGCCGACAGCCGAACGGCGGCTGGATAACCTATTATTTCAACGAAACGAGCGATGTCGTTGAACTGGCGTCGGTCGAACTCACAATACCTCTGCCGGAATTATATCGCCGCGTCAAATTCGAGAATAATGCAAGCCGAAAAGACTGATGAGCGGTTCTTTACGCCGCCGCTCGTTATAATTTTTATAACGGTTTTTATTGACCTGGTCGGTTTCGGCATAGTCATTCCGATACTCACTTTCTATGCAAACACCGCCCCGTTTTTTGCCAGCCCGCTTGAGATCGGTTTTCTATTTTCGATCTACTCGTGGATGCAGTTCTTTTTTGCGCCGATCCTTGGCCGTTTGTCGGACAGATATGGTCGGAGGCCGATATTATTTATCAGCTTGCTTGGATCCGCTGTCGGGTTTCTGATACTTGGGCTCGCGGGGTCGATGCTCGCTCTGTTCATCGGGCGAATCGTCGGCGGCATTACGGGTGCAAACATCTCTACGGCTCAGGCTTATATTGCCGACGTTACGAGCCGTGAAAATCGTGCAAAAGGCATGGGCCTGTTTGGAGCCGCATTCGGGCTTGGGTTTATTCTCGGCCCGGCACTCGCCGGTATATTGAGCGGTTACGGAGTTCATGTGCCATTTTATTTCGCGGCCGGGCTGTCTTTCGCCAACGCGATAGCTCTTTATTTCCTCCTACCGGAATCCATCAAACCGGGCACGTATGTCGAGAAACCAAAGACAAGCCGCGTCATGGACATTGTCCGTTCACTGCAAGACAAACGTTTTGGGCTTCTTAATCTCGATTATTTTCTGTTAGTTACCGCGTTTTCGATAATGACGTATGCGTTTGTGCTATTTACGTCATACCGGTTTCATTACGACGCCGCTCAAAACGGCTATTTGTTCATGTTTATCGGCATCATCGCGGTCGTCGGTCAGGGCCTTTTGTTCGGAAGGCTCGAACGAAGTTTCGGCGAATCGCGATTGATTATCGCAGGGTGCGTGATGATGGCGGTCGCTTTGTTTTTGATGCCGATTATCGGCCCTGAGCAAGGTGGGCTGGCGGCATTGATGGCCGTCGGCGCATTGCTCTCTCTCGGCAATTCTTTGGCCTCGCCTGCGATTACGAGCCTTGCGTCGCGTATCTCGAACGAAGACGAACAAGGCAGTGCTCTCGGGATAATGCAGTCCGGCGCGAGCCTCGCCCGCGCGATCGCACCGTTGATCGGCGGCGTTTTGCTAAACAATGCCGTCGGCTCGATGGACGATTCGACCATAAGCCGCACGTTTATCACTGCTTCGGGAATAATGGTGCTGGCATTGATCGTTTCGATCTATGCCCACGGTACTTTGAGTATTCGGGATTCGGGCGATGCGGTTTGATGGGGTTTAAGGCAAAGCCAAGATTTTTAACGCAAAGGCGCCAAGACGCAAAGTTAAAAATCTAAGACATGAGGGACAGCCAAAAAATCTTTGTGTCTTTGCGGCTTGGCGTCTTTGCGTTAAATTTTCTTAATTAACTGACGGCTCTCTGGCGGGTTTTTATGGATACAGGAAACTTGATCCGAAACGTGCTGCCCGAACCTTCATCACTAAAAGCCTCGATCGATCCGGCGTGTTCCTGAACGATGCCGTAGGTCACGGCAAGCCCAAGCCCCGTCCCGTTGCCGACGCCTTTTGTAGTAAAGAACGGATCGAATATCTTCTTGATATTTTCCGGTGCGATTCCTTCGCCAGTGTCGGAGACTTCGACGGTAAGTTCGTCAACGCCCTCGGAAAAAGTTCTTAGGGTGATCGTGCCGCCGCCATAGATAGCGTCGCGGGCATTCAAAACAAGATTGGTAAACACCTGCTGCAATTTTCCGCCTTCGCCGAGAATACGCGGGATGTCGTTTGAGTAATCACGGACGATCTCGATATTCGATTTTCTAAGCTGCGGTTCGAGCAGTTGCAGCGTGTCGTCAAGCAGTTTATTGATATCCAATTCCGCAGCTTCAATCGCATTTCCGGTTCGTGAAAAATTCAAAAGATTTCCTACTATATTCGACGCCCGGTCTGTCTGCCGCTGCATCTTTTGCAGCAACGCATGTTTCGGATCGGTCTCAGGGATCATTCCGAGCAGCATCTGCGTATAGCTCGAAACACCTGTCAGCGGCGTGTTTACCTCATGAGCGACTCCGGCGGCGAGCAATCCGATACTGGAAAGCTTTTCACTCTGCTGCAAAGATTCTTCGAGCTTTACACGCGAGCTTACGTTTTCGAGCACGACGATCGCACCGGTCTGCTCGCTCGAAATCGACCGCAGCGGCGCAACCGATACATTGAGAACAAGCGATTTTCCTTTTGAATCGTAAGTGTGCAGCTTGTATGCGTTTCTGATTTCCGTCAGATGCCAGCGTGATCGCCCAAGAATATTCGTCAGGTTTGCGGCAAAGCTCGCGTCAAATACGTCTTCAACTAACTGCCCGACGACCTGCTCACGCGGCAGCCGCATCATTACTTCAAAGGTAGAATTACAGCGGGTTATCTGTCCGGTTTCATCCACTGCAAGCAGCCCGACGTTGACCGATTCGACTATCGATTCATTAAACTCTTTTAGTAAGGCAAGCTCCTGAGTCTGCTGTTTCTGTTCCTGATACAGCCGACTGTTGTCGATCGCAACGGCGATGTAGCCTGAGACCGTACGCAGAATATCGAGGTCTTCGGAGGTAAGCAGCGAGCCATCCTTTGCACGTCCGAGTCCGATGACCGCGACCATCTTGCTACGCGTTACGCACGGCACAAAATAATGAAGTTCCTGCGGAGCCGGACGTGAACCGTTGCCGTTACTCTCGGTATTTTCAATCTCGATCTGAGCGAGTTCGTCAGCCCGCACAACGCCGTTTTCTGCGGATTTTTGACGAATCATCTGCTTGAAGTCGTGCGGAATATTATATGCAGAACTCAGTCCCGTCGATCGGGCAACGGTGTATTTGGAGTCGTCTAACGGATCCTCGACAAAGATCGCTACCTTCTCGACATCGAGCACCTGAACAAGCCGGTCGTTCAGCGAATCGAGCAACGGAACAAATGCTGTTGTTGCTGAAAGCGTCCGTCCGAAATCGAGAAGTCCCTGGCGAAGGTCGTAACGTTCGCCATAGAAAAATCTATTGGCTCGCTCCTGCAAAAAATTCTTGAGCGGCTCGCTCAACAAAACAATAGCGGCCATCGCCACAACGGCTATTAACGCACGAAGAGTGATTTCGGTCGTGGAAAGATTCCCGTCGAATCGAACCAGGAGAACAAGTGCCAACGCAACGCCGCCGATCATCATCGCGATCGCGACGGTCGTCAGCGCATAAACCAACGCACGGCGGACGACGACATCGACGTCCATCAAGCGGTAACGCACGACCGAGTGGCCAAAGCTTAGCGGTATCAACGCAAGCGGCAGCGTCGTGAGCGCAACCGTCAGCGTGTCCTCAGGCAGATAGATAAACTGGCTTGCGATGCGATAGCTGAGAATAGGCAGCACCGAAAGAATCGTGCCCCACATCGCCCATTTCAAACGCTGCCGCACAAGCGGCTGTTTGCTTGTCAGAAAACGCCAAAGTAGCACGACCGCACCGGCCGATACGCCGATCACAAAATGGCCAAGTAAGGTCGAATTTAACCGCGGCCAAAACTTGTAAGTTGCCGCGAAGTCATTGATCGGGCCGGACGTAAACGAAAAGACGATTGGCACGAGCGACATTGCCACCGATGCGATGGAAAGCAGGGCAGCCGGCAAGTAGATCAACAGCGTACGGTACCGGCGTTCGCCAAATATATCGCTGCGGACCGGATAACGGAGGCAAAAATGCAGAAACAGCGGGACAAAAAATGCAAAAGCGATATCGTCTAAAAGCTGAACGCCGAGGTCCAGGTCCTGACCGCTTCCGATCGGGCGATAAACATGAAAGACAAACGCGGCAAGACAGAGCAAGGCAAAATGAATAACAAACGGCGACCGGCTGCCCTGTTTGAACAGGACAAAAAGGCCGATGCCGAGCCAGATCAAACCGACAATCGTCAAAAAGACCATTGACGGCGTCCAACGCGGAAGAGTGTCAATGTTTGTCAGATCGGCAAAATAGCGGTTGTCGGAAAATGAATAAGAGCGTTTCTCGAAAAAGTATGTCAGGCTGCCGCCGACGCCGGCCGCATCGAGATACATCGGAATATCGCGAACCGAAAAGTCGGCATCCATCTGCGACCCGTCAAGCGATATAGCAAGCAGCTTGTCGCCCGGCGAAATACCGGCCCGAGCGGCCGCCAAGCCCGGCAATACGTTTTCTGCGTAAATGCCGTCGGTCTTTTGCACCCACAAAACACCGTCGGTTGGCGGTAATGCGTTGCTTGCGCGTTGAGAAAGATTTAACGCACCGCCCGCAAACAGCAAAACTGTCGCGAGCAGCCAAATCAAACTCCAGCTTGTGAGGACCTTGCCAGTCATGGATTTTAGGCAAACTAAACCAAAATTTTCGACGCAAACGTTGTTCCAACTGGAAACGCCGTCTAAGCCGTTTGAATGCCTAGGTTTAATCGGCAATTTTACGACCCGCGCTTATTATGACACGCATTTGCAACCGGAACTATTCAGTTTTTTGCTTGATAATCCGAGAATTTGGACAAACTACCGGTGCCAGGAGTCGATGAAATACAGCGTGACGGGAATTTGCGAGGCCCCTAAAACCGCACCATTATGCTGCCGCGCAACGCCCGGCGGTGTGAGTTCAGCCTAAGGCTGCCTTCCTCGCCTGAAACGCCGGACGCGAAGCCAAGCACGTTTCGCGCATCGAGCGAAGCCTGTGCCTTGATGGGAAGGCCGAGCGTCGGAAGGCTTTGAGTGACCAAAACACTTAAGCTGGGATCATAGATGGCCAGCCTGCCCTGAAACGGATCGATAGCAAAAACGGTTGCCTCGGGTGACAGTCTAAAAATAGTTCTAACGCTAGTTCCGGTACTGAAATCCGCGTCGATCTCACCAAAAACCGTATGGAAAAAATCGTTCTCGAACAATTGGTCGGGACTTGTGATCGCCGATTGCGAAACACGCTGGCCGTTTCCGAAACTGTATCCGGCCGATGTTGATAGAATGCCGTTTATCCGCCGCGAATAGACGAGTCGGACGCCTTGGGCGTTTCCGTTCTGGTTGCCGACAAACTCCGAAAACTCTTCACCCGACGGCGACAGATTCATCGCCGAAAATCCTAATCCGCGCGAAAAAGTAGTGTCGACAAACGCTGTAAGCTCAACGCTCGAACGGTTATCGAGCACGCGTTCGATGCCGATCTCAAACCGGCTGCTGCGGTTCATCACCGGCTTATTGCTCTCGATCGCAATATCCTCGATAGCGGCGGGTTCGCGGAAAACCACCTCGGAACCTTCTAGCTGTATCGCGCTCGACCAGGTGCGCTCTTCCGTAAAGGATGAGAATGCAGAACGCATTCGCGTTTTTGAGTCCAGATCGTACTGAAAGCCTAATCTCGGACTTAACGAGAAATCGTCGCCGGCACCGACAAATCTTGAATAATCAAGGCCGTAAACGAGAACGATGCCCTCGCGAACTTTCCATTCATCGGTCGCTCTGATCGAAAACTGGCCCAGCGTTTCGTCCGCACCGTCGATATTGATGTCGCCGAGCCGTGCAAAACCTGCATTCAGACGCAGTTGGTGATCTTCGACAGGTCGGAATTTTAGCTGTGTTTCAAATCGCAAAGGCGCTCCGCGCCCGACACCACCTTGTGCCGCCAAAAGGATTTCTGCCCGTTCCGAGATCGGAAGCAGTGTCGCATAATTCAGTCCGGCATACATACCGCTGTCCGTCGCTCCAACATAGGTCTCTGCCACCGACGCCGACTCTCGACCATCTTCCCTGACATCGCTTGAGTTCGTTGGCGAAACAGCCACATCAACCTGCGGAGCGTCGCCCTCCTGATTCTGATAGATCGAGCGGCTGGTCTGGGCCGATCGCATCGTCCATTTCGGATTATTGCGATCAAGCCGCTTTTCCGGAAGAGTGTTTCCGCCACCGGCACGTTCGAGTTTGAAACCGTAGCTAGACAACGACGCCCGATTTACCTCAACCTCGGCAAGCGTTACCGGATTGAAACCCTCGGCGACCGCAAGGATCGTATATTTGCCCGGCAATATCTTTGCGAGAAAACTGCCGTCGCTTGCCGACCTTACCTGTTTTAGTAATTTACTTGTGCCTAAACGGAAAATTGCAACCGTCGCATCGGCAATGGGATTGCCGGTCTGGTCTTTAACGACGCCCTTTATTGTGCCAAGATTGCTGGCATTCGCAGATGGCGCAAAAACTTCGGCGCTCGTCGTCGAAGCAAGCGTATTCGCGCCCGCTATCGACAGCAGCAATACCACCACCGAGGCCACGCCAAATTTATTTCGGACCTGAGCCATTTATTTCGGTAAGCCGACCGTCAACGCCTGAACGACGACGATCTTTCCTGTTGCAGAACAGAGTTTACCTGCCTGTTCCGAACGACTACAATATTTTGGTAACAAAATGCAATTGTGTCAAGCGAATGAGACATTTGCACTTGGGGTATAGGATGCAAGCGACTTGACAAAGTTTGCCCGTCCGCTAGAATGAAAATCTGCCCTCGGGGCATTTCGGAGACGTGGCTGAGCGGCTGAAAGCGGCGGTTTGCTAAATCGTTGTACTCCAAAAGGGTACCACAGGTTCGAATCCTGTCGTCTCCGCCATTTCAAATTTGGATTTGGAATGCGGATCTTGGATTGGCTGTCGGCGTTGGGCGCCTGACAGCTTTTCTTATTTCTTCAAAAACTGTTCTTATCTACGGACTGGCAATGGCGGCGTTATTCGGGCTGTTGAAATTTCTCGAATACAGTTATTTTGTCCGGGAGATTCCGCTGGAGATTTATATCGGTATAGTCGCGGTCGGTTTCGCCGCTCTTGGTGTCTGGGCCGGGCGGAAACTGACGAGGCCAAAGGTCATCAAAATCGATCCCGATTTCGAGATTGACGAGTCCGAGATCGAACGCCTCGGGATAAGCAAACGCGAATACGAAGTTCTCCAGTTGATCGCCCAAGGATTTTCGAACCAGGAGATCGCCGACAAGCTTTTCGTATCCACCAGCACGGTCAAAACTCACACGTCGAATCTTTTCGTAAAGCTTGATGCACGCCGGCGTACTGAAGCAGTGCAGATCGCTAAGGAACTGCACCTTATCCGCTAGCACTTTCGGCTGATTCTCATTAATTCATCAACATTCATACTTTTGGCCGATGCGCCGTATGGCGGTATCGGTGTATATTTCTGCCGTTCAGCGGAGGAAATCAAATTATGAGAAGAACTGTACTAATTTTTGGTTTGATAGCGGGACTGACCATCATCTGTCTTCAATGGATCTTTTACACTCTCTGCCGTCAGGGTTACATAACATTCGACAATACGACCCTCGGTTATGCCTGGATGATTATCGCTTTTTCGATCATTTTCTTCGGCATCAAGTCCTATCGCGACAACCATGGCGGTGGCTCGATCACGTTCTGGAAGGCGGTGCAGATCGGCCTGCTGATAACGCTGGTGGCGTCGGTCGTAAATGGCGCTGGTTGGCAGATTTACAATGTCGTGAATCCGGACTTCAAGGACTTTTTTATTCAAAAATATACCGAGTACAAAACAAACAGCCTGTCCGATCCGACAGATCTGGCGGCAATTGAAGCGATAAAACAAGAGGTCGAACTGCTGCGTACGATTTACGCCAACCCGCTTCTGGATTTTGTCGTTACTACAGTGTTCCTGTTGCCAGTGGGCCTTATCGTTACGCTGGTAAGCGCCGCTCTTCTGAGAAAAAAGGAGCTGCTGCCAGCCGTACAGAATGAAAATTAAGGGAGAATACATAGATGAAAATTGCAATGACAAGCGTGTCAGTGATCGATCCGATCGCGGCCTTTAAATTCTATACGGAGACTCTCGGCTTTGTTGAAAAGCTATATATGCCGGAAATGTTTTTAGCCATCGTGGTCTCGCCGGAAGATAAAGACGGCACAACACTGTTGCTCGAACCGCGCGGCGGTTTAGGTTCTGACAAGTTTTTTGAAGGCATTTATAACGAGGGTGTGCCGGTAATAATCTTCGGCACCGACGACGTGCAGGCCGAATACGAACGGCTGAAAGCTCTCGGTGTCGTATTCAAGCAGGAACCGACAAAAACCGATTGGGGAACGCAGGCCATTTTCGACGATACGTGCGGTAATTATATTCAGATTTACCAAGCCTAAAGATGCCTACGAGCGGCAGCGAGCGTGCGACTTCAGTTACGCACACTCGCTACCGCTCGTGTTTCTGCCTATAATCTCCCTTTATGACCACACGCGTTCGTTTTGCTCCCAGCCCGACAGGCTACCTTCACATCGGTTCCGCCCGGACCGCGCTTTTTAATTACCTTTACGCCCGCAATACCGGCGGCAAGTTTCTTTTAAGAATAGAAGACACCGATCTTGCACGCTCGACCGAGGAATCTACCCGTTCAATACTCGAAGGCCTCGAATGGCTCGGTTTCGCGCCTGACGAAGAGATCGTTTTTCAATCGAACAACGCCGACAAACATCGGGCGACCGCGCTTAAACTTCTCGATGAAGGCAAGGCCTATCGTGATTTCACGCCAAAAGAGGCGCCATCCGACGCAAATGTAAAGGATGCGATCAAGGACCGAGCCCGCGCTCAGCAAGGCGAAAAAAATATGCGCGACAATCCGTATCGCGATTTGGGACAAGACGAATCAGATACACGGGCGGCGGCCGGTGAACCGTTTGCGATCAGATTGAAAGTCGCTGAAACGGGAAAGACATCGTTCGAAGACCAGGTTTACGGGACGCAGGAACGCGATTATAAAGAAACCGAAGATCTAGTTTTGCTCCGCTCCGACAGCCATCCGCTCTACAACCTCGCCGTCGTTTGCGACGACATCGAGATGACGATCACGCACGTTATTCGCGGTCAGGATCACCTAACCAATACGCACAAACAAATTCTGATCTACGAGGCTCTCGGCGTAACGCCGCCGACATTTGCCCACCTGCCGCTGATAATGGCGCCGAATAAAGGCAAGCTTTCGAAACGAAAACACGGCGAGGTCGTTTCGATGACGACTTATCGCGACGCCGGTTTCCTCGCCGCCGCGTTTCGCAACTTTCTTGCATTGCTCGGCTGGTCGGCCAGTGAAGAACAAGAGATCTATTCGCTCGACGAACTGGTAGCAAAATTTTCGCTCGACGGTATTCACCGCTCCAACGCAGTTTTCAATTTCAAAGAAAACGACCCGCGCCATTGGACCGACGACAAAGCCATCTGGATGAACGCCGAATACATCCGCACAATGCCGCTTGATGAACTGCTGCCGTTCATCAAATCAGAACTAAAATCCGCAAAACTATGGCGTGAAGAATACGACGAAGAGGGCGTCGCTTTGTCAGCCGACATTCCATCGACAGCCGACCTCGGCCCCGATGGCCGACCCGAGGCCGTCGCGCTCGAACACCGCGAAGTCGGCTTGCGAGATTGGATGATCTATACTCTGGACCTTATTCGCCAGCGGTTCTTTACGCTAAAAGATTTCTCGGCACAAGGCCGAGCGTATTTTAGCGAGGACTTTGATTTTGAGCCGGCCGCCGTCGCCAAGAACCTAACAAAATTCCTCGACCTGAAATCGTGGCTGCCAGAACTTGCCGATCGTTTTGAAACTGAGTTTCAAAATCAGCCATACACCGAAGAAAACATCGAGACCGTCGTCAAAGCCTTCACCGAAGAAAAAGGCACAAAACTCGGCGTAATAATGAACGGCGCCCGAACCCTCCTAACCGGCGTCGCCGTCGGCCCGTCAATGCTCTCGGTCTTTGAAGTGATCGGACTTGAACGCACCGTTATGCGACTGAGGAGCCAAGTCGCGTGGAATTGACGGATATATTAATGGTATTAACAAGCAGCAAGGATTCATCTGCTAAGAAGTTAAAACGCTGGCAATAGGACAATCCTGAATTGAGTCTCTGGTGATATAATCCTTATGACGACGATGGCCAAAGTTCAAACACTACTAGTTCCGCCAATCATAGAAGCCGTATTGGACATTGATTGTGTACAATCCCCCGCGTTTGATATTAGGCGCATTCAGAACCCGTCAAGAAAGGCCTTGGCTAAGACCTATCCAAAATTGAGACCGATCTTTGTTCAGAATCACCGCCTGGAAGCAACGCCCGATGAGCAGATGAAATATTCGGTCGAAGGCCGGATTCAAGGGTTTCAGTTCGTTAATCGCGACGAAAAACAGATTGTGCAATTTAGGGCGCAAGGTTTCTCGTTCAATCGGCTCGCTCCCTACACTAGCCTAGACGACTACATGCCACAAATCAAGAAAATGTGGTTACAGTATTCGAAACTTGTCTCACCAGTGCAGATTAGGTCTATCCGCCTTCGATATATCAATCGTATCTTGCTACCATTGATAGATGGAAGGGTAAACATTGACGATTACATTTTGAACGGGCCTCGTCTGGCGGACTCTAAAAGACTAGTTTTGACTGGATTCCTTGATCAGTATGCCGCAATTGACAAATTAAGTGGGCATCAGATAAATAGCGTCCTTACACTGCAACCCGCCGACAATGACAAGCTTCCAATAATATTCGATAATGGAGCTGTATCTATCAAGTCAGGGGACGTAGGTGACTGGGCGTGGATTCGAACAACTATCCTCGAATTACGCGAACTAAAAAATCATATATTTTCGAAGACCGTAACAAAAAAATGCCTGAACCTATTTCAATAGCACTAAGTCTTGGTCTTGGTTGTTCGGCTCTATCTTTATATGGATATGGTCGCAGCAACACAGCTATTTCATTAGAGGCTCAATCAACAAGGAATGCTGTTGAGGAACTGTTAGACTCAAAGGAGAGTTCCCAAGCTCTTTTTGGGGCAAAAGCCTCGACTATTTCAACTATACAGGCATTGGCCAAGGAATGTGCTGAAAACAATTGGGATGGAAACGAAGCTCTACCGCTTGATCTATGGGCAGTGTGGAATACAGAAGATTTTATTCGCGCCTTGCCGGACGATTTTCCGATGCCCGAGGTGAGCGCCGACCCGGATGGCTCCGTTTCGCTTGATTGGATTCGTTCACAGAATCAGATATTTTCAGTAAGCATTGGTCGGCATAGTCGTTTGGCTTATGCTTGGCTGGACGGAACGGAAAGAGGGCACTCGGTTGTTAATTTTGACGGTATTAACATGCCGCAAAGGTTACTTTCTGAAATTCGCCCAATCTTAAAATATGCCCCAGTTGCCTTCAGGTTTGCCTGAGTCGATTGACGATGACGAAGACCTTGCTAGATTCCTTGTTTCTAGCAGTCAATATAACACCACGTCTGTCAAACCTTCAGCATTTCTGCCTAGCTCAAAGGATAATGAAACATCCGTCTTTAGGCATGGATCTAAACCTGTCAAAGAGCTTTGGAAAATCGGAGCAGAGGCAATCGCCGGACGAAATCTGCATGGAGCTGCGATACTTAAGGCTCGAGAGGTTCGCAACGCGATGCTGGAAGTATTTGCTGACGAACCGCCGCTACGTCATGCCGCAATTCGAAATTGGCCCCAGAACATGGACTCTGATCTTCAAAAGGCAAGGCAAAAGGAATTGGCTATTCTGCTTGCGAGTTTCGCAGGTCAACCACTCCTTCGCTAATCCCATCGACTGCTTATTAGGGAAAAAACCCCGTCAAGCCCGCGGTAGAATATTTATAGCGATTAGATTCCCTCATCGCCGTGAATCACATCAGACTTCGCCTTTTCCCGTCGAGCCAATATCAGAAAAGGCAGTGCAAGAATTTGGAATGCCGCGCTTCCGAGGTACGATGCGGGGTAGCCCCAGACCTCGGCGACCTTGCCTAGGCCGGGTTGCGAGACAACGCCGCCGGCGGAGCCGAGGAGGTTGTCTGTGGAGAGTATTGTCGCTCTTTGTTTTGACGGCACAATGCCGTTTACGTATGCCTGCCTGATCGGGGTGATAGACGCAAAAACAAGCGACCAAACTGCCAGTAAACCTAGTACCAGCCAGAAATTTCCAGCTAGTCCGATGAGCAGCAACGCAAGCGAGCTAACGCCGCCGCCGGTTATCAAAAACGATGTCCGCTTCTTGAACAGCTTCCCGATGTACGGGACCAGCAAACCGCCGAGTATTTGAGCACCGGCGACTATCGCCGCAGCAATTCCGGCGATGGCGTATCCGCCGGTTGTTCCGTAAAGCTCCAATAAAAACGGCTGCATTGCGTAGAAGGCGAATATCGCAACTCCGCCGTTAAAGATGGACGAGAGCATCATCCAGCGGATCGCTTGGGTTTTTAAACCGAACTCGACCGATTCGGAAACCACATTGCGCATTTCGCCCAGAAACGTCGTTCGTTTCTTTGCCTCGAAACCGTCGTCGTGCATCATCAGAAATGCAATAACAAACGTCATCGCGAGAGCCGCGATTCGCATAATGTACGGAAGCCCAAGATTGGTAAACTGTGCGACAAGGCCGCCCGCAACTGTTCCCGTCAGCATCGCGATGCCGCCCGCAATCGATCCCTTGGCGAAAACACTGTCGAGTTCGCCTTTGTAATCCGCGGCGGCCAAGCCATCAACCAGCCACGCTTCGGTCGCTCCGCTAAAGAACGTAAAACCGAGCCCGAGCAATGCCGAAACCACAGCCCATGCCCAAAACGGACCTTTGATGTTCCAGAGCCAGAGATATGCCAGAGTTGTGGCAAAAAGCGTCGCCGTTCCGAGCAGAAAAGATGTCCGCCGCCCGCGAGTGTCGGCAACGATCCCGGTCGGTATCTCAAACAAAACCTGGCCTGCTGTAAAGAATGCATTTGCTGTAAACGCCTCCGTTATCGTCAATCCCGCATCCAGCAGAAACAGCGTGTTTATTCCCCAAATGAACGACGAAGCAAATGTCGAAAGCAGCGTCAGCGACACGTACGTTTTTACTATCTTCCCGACTGCTTGATTCATCTATTGGCCCACGTCGATCACTCTTTTTTTCACAGGCGACGAAAGCACGATAGTCGTTGTTGTTATCCCATAAGGCACTAATCTATCGATTACTTCCTGCAGGTGTTCGACCGATGCAACGGCGACCTTCATTATGAACGAATCGCCGCCGGTGCCGCGATGGCATTCGAGGACTTCGTTGGACTCTTGCGCTACTTCGATGATGTGGCTGTAATCGACGCCGGTGATGCTCATCCGAACGAACGCCGTAATCGGCAATCCGACCTTTGCGGTGTCGATCTCGGCGCGATAGCCGGTAATAATTCCGGCGTCCTCGAGCTTTCGAACCCGTTCGATCACGGCCGGCGTAGTCAGCCCAACCCGTCGCCCAAGCTCGGCATAACTTGTCCGGGCATCTAACTGCAGTTCTTTCAGTATCTTACGGTCAATCTCGTCTGTCATTTGGAACGCAAGCATCCTTGCTTGCGTGTGTAGCCTTTAGAATAAGTGACGGCGAGTAGGCTTAAGGTTCCTAGTTGCCATATATTATCAGTTAAACGCACATATAAAACTAATAATCTAAAGTGATTTTACCATATTAACTAATCTTCCTCATTCAAGAAAGTTATTCTTTCCATTACAATAGGTTATTCACGGATAACCTATTATTTGCGCCTGCATCGTATTTATGAAAGGAGCCGCCATGCTAACCGAGACCGCCCGCGAGACCGAACCTGCTTTTAGCGTCGATAACTATAAGGTCGCCGATGAGGACCTGCCCGCATTTCACGATATGGAGTTTGAGGACATCAACCAGCTCGAGCTCGACCATCCCGGTGCAAGCGATGAGGCGTATCGCACGCGGCGTGATTACATCGCAAGCCTTGCAAAAAATTTCCGCGAAACCGGTGTGATCACCGATGTCGATTACAGCGACGAGGAGCAGGGCGTCTGGCGATATGTCGCCGGCGAGCTTGAGGAACTTCATCAAAAACACGCGAGCCCGTTTTATCTTAAAGCGAAGAAAGATCTTGGCATTACCACGGAGCGCATACCGCAGCTTTCTGAAATGAACCGGCGCTTGAAAGAGCTTACCGGCTTTCGTCTTGCCCCGATCGAAGGCCTCGTCGAAACGCGCGGGTTCCTGTCCTGGTTGTCGTACCGGACGATGCTTTCGACGCAGTACATACGCCATCATTCGCGGCCCGAATACACTCCCGAGCCGGACATCGTTCACGAGGCGATCGGCCACATTCCGATGTTCACCAACCCTAATTTTGCCGATTATTCCCAGTTCATCGGCCACGGCGCGCGCATCGCGACCGACGAGCAGATCGAACAATTAGGCAGGCTTTATTGGTTCACCGTGGAGTTCGGCCTGGTCGAGCACGAAGGCGAGATCAAAGCCTACGGCGCCGGGTTGCTGTCGAGCTTTGGCGAACTCGAGAACGCATTCTCAGACCGCGTCGAGCGGCGCCCGTTCGATCTGGAACAGGTTATCAACACCACTTACGACTATTCCGAAATGCAGCCGCTGCTTTACGTCATTCCGTCTTACGCAGAACTAAAAGAGGTGACTCGCAAGTATATTTCGACCTTTGCAGAAGCTCGCTCGTAAGGCTTGCAGAAGCCCGCGCGTCAGCAAGGGCGTAACGCTCCAGTTGGATGTTGCGCCCTTGCTTACGCGCGGGCTTCTGCATTTAACCCGCCTTTCGTTTTTTGCGCTGCGTGTGTCTTTGATAGTCTAATGATTCGGGGAGAAAGAAATGAGACGTTTGCCTGTAATGATCTTGTTAATAACAGCTTTCGTGGCGGTGGTTTCGGCCCAGGCGGTTTACACGCCTAAGGCAGATTCGGCCGAGCGAAAAGCAATACTTGCGGCTTTGCGTGTGCCGGTCGAGAAAGATTTTAAGCAAAAGATCGTGTTTGTCGTTGATACTCTGAATTCGAACGGAAATTGGGCATATATCGGCGGCACGCCGCAGAAGCCGGGCGGCGGAAACCCTGACCTTGCCGGAACAAAGTTTGCCGAATACGAGGACGCGTACGACCACAATTTTTTTGGCTTGCTCAGAAAAACCAGTGGCAAATGGCGGGTCGTGACCTATGCGATCGGATGCACGGACGTGTGCTTTGCTGATTGGGCGACCACGCACAAAGCACCGAAGGCGATCTTTCCCTATGCGGAGTAAAAGCAGCTTGATGAAACCGCCGCACGGCAAAAGGCGTATCTTATCTTTGCCCTATAATTATTACTTATGCAGGAGAAATTATTATGAAGTACGTGTCCAATGTTTTTGCTCTGCTCGTTGTCGGCATTTTTTTGGCTACATCAGCATTCGCTCAAACGGATGAAAAAGAAGCGGTCAAAGTTCCGCTCAACAATTATCTGAAAGCGCACGCAACCGGCGACCAAGAGGCCGCTCGTAAAGCTTTTCATACGGACGGAAATCTTATCTGGATCAAAGACGGCAAGTACACGACGCGCTCGTTTGCGGAATTCGTTGCCGGATTTAACGGTAAACCGGCTGCCGACGAGGATAAGCGGAAACGCGCAATCGAAAGCATCGACGTGGCCGGAAACGCCGCAAGCGCTAAGATAGTGTTAGATTACCCGGCCGTGCGGTTTGTGGATTATATGACGTTGCTAAAGATCGACGGCGAATGGAAAATAGTAAGCAAGGTTTTTTACGCCGAGCCGAAAGCGAAACAGTGAACAGACGCGATATTTTTTGGAAACTAGGGTACCTCGCCATAACCGGCGGGGTTTTTATGATCGATCAGGTGACAAAGGCCTGGGCCGTTCGCCGCCTGCGGTTCGGGGAAGAAATTTCGGTCATTTCGGGATTTTTAAACTTTGCGTACGCGCAAAACACCGGCGTGGCTTTTTCGATGCTTGACGACCAAGGCAGCACCGGCCGCTGGGGACTGTCGATAGTGGCGATGGTCGCCGGAGCATTGGTGCTGTATTTCTTTTGGCGCACGCCGCGTTCCGATGACCGTATTTTAGGAGCACTCGCGTTGCTGCTTGCCGGCATCGCCGGAAACGTCGCCGACCGTATGCGGCTCGGTTTCGTGATTGATTTTATAGACGTCCAGTTCGGCTCATGGCATTACCCGACATTCAATGTTGCCGACATGGCGATCGTAATCGGTGCCGGATTGTTGATAATTGATATGTTCTTGAGCAAGCAAAAGCAGCAGGCGGAAACACAGGCCTCAGGGAGTGTGTAGTTTGGAAATTTTTACTTTCGTCCTGGACTTCAAAGGCGGAACATATATTGCGCAGCTCGTAGGGTCTCTTACTGACGCATGTAGTCGCTGGGCAGAAACTTTAGACGTTTCAGCCATTTCTTCTTTTGAAGAAAAAGATAAACTAAATTTAACCGCGGATATTTCAAAGCAAGAGCCAACATCCATCAAAGGAATGCAAAACGTATGGTGTCTCTCAACTCTTATCGGCGATGAGTTGGCCTTGTTGCACATTGTGAAAACGGATAGCGGCGCAATCCAAAATCCAAAATCCAAAATCCAAAATCGAGATGTATCCTGAATTATTCCGCATCGGCGATTTCCCTATTACCAGCTACGGCATTTGGCTGGCGGTTGGGATGTTGGTTGCTCTTTATGCGGCGTCGCGCCTTGCGGCAAATGACGGGCTGCCGCGTGAGCGGATCTACGATCTTGGGCTATGGACGCTGGTCGGCGGTTTGCTTGGATCAAAGATATTGATGCTGTTCGTCGATCCGACCGCGCAGATCTTTTCTATCGATTTTTTGCGTTCGGGCGGCGTTTATTACGGCGGGCTGATCGGCGGTTTTCTGACCGTTGCCTTTCTCATTCGTTTTTATAAGCTGCCGTTTTGGAAGGTGGCCGACGCTCTTGCTGCGGGGCTTGCTCTCGGTCAGGCGTTTGGCAGACAAGGCTGTTTTGCCGCCGGCTGCTGTTGGGGAAAGGAAACGCATCTGCCGTGGGGCGTGCATTTCACCGACAAAGGCCACGAATACACCGGCGTTCCGATAGTCGGGCCGGACGCAAGCGATCTTTTCCTGCACCCGACGCAGCTTATCGAATCGTTCACGATGCTCGCCGTTTTCGGCCTGCTCGTCTGGCTGCACCGCAATAAAAAGTTTGACGGCCAGGTGCTGATCGCCTACGGAATTATCTATTCGATCTTTCGCTTTTCGATCGAATTCATCCGCGACGACCCGCGCGGCGATCTGTTTGGGCTGACATCTGCAACCGGTCTTTCGACATCGCAGCTTGTCAGCCTCGTTGTCGCGGCATTTGCGATCATATTTATGGTCATGCGACTCCGGTCGACCGCAAAAAAGGAAAATAATTGAACACAGTTGAACTCTCTGAAATAGCCGATACCGCACCGCTCACGAATTTCACCATCGCAGAACCCGATGCCGGAAAACGTCTGGATGCATTTCTGTCCGAACAGATCGAGGGCTGGTCGCGTTCGCGCCTTCAGCGATTGATTACGGACGGCGATGTGCTCGTAAATGAAAAGACGGCCAAGGCATCGTACAAACTTCACCTCGCCGACGAAATAGATGTCGATCTGGTCGAGGCCCCGACCGCTGTTTTCGAACCCGAAGATATTCCGCTCGACATAGTGTTCGAAGACGAATACCTCGCCGTAATCAATAAACCCGCCGGAATGGTCGTCCATCCCGGTGCGGGAAACAGTTCGGGCACGCTGGCAAACGCGATCTCGTATCATTTTGGATTGGGGATTTTGGATTTTGGATTGCAGGAGGCCGACGAGCAATCCAAAATCCAAAATCTAAAATCCAAAATCGGTATCGTTCATCGCCTCGACAAAGACACATCAGGCCTGATCGTCGTTGCCAAGGACGAGGAAACGCACGAGCTTTTGTCTAACCAGTTCCGCGACCGCGTTGTCACAAAACAATACGTCGCGCTCGTCCACGGAAGCCCGCGTGAAAACTCCGGCACCATTGACCGCCCGATGGCCCGCGACCGCTGGCACCGGACAAAAATGACCGTTGCCGCAAACGGACGCAACGCGCTCACGATGTGGAAAGTGCGCCAGCGTTTTGGAAAATTCGCGTTAGTCGAGGTCGAGATCAAAACCGGCCGCACGCACCAGATACGCGTCCATCTCGCATCAATAAATCACCCCGTCGTCGGCGACGGAACCTATAACGAAGGCCGCGACAACACCGTCAACGACACCGATGTAAAAAACGCCATCCGCATAATCGATCGCTTTTTCCTCCACGCCGAAAAGCTTTCATTCGACCACCCAAAAACCGCCGAGCGAATGAGTTTCGCATCCGACCTGCCGCCCGAACTCGCCAATTTTCTGACCCTGCTTTAACCCGGAGTATGCCATTAGAAGGTGAGGTTTGAATCCATCTTGATTTCGGATGCTGGTCTGCGCGGCTTTGCCGCTCTATTTGCGGAAAGTCTCCGACTTTCCGAAAGGCTCGCATAATAATGGGCTGTGCCGCCGCCTTAATGGTCGGGAATGCGGCGGCATAGCCGCGACCGTGTGGCAGCAATCGACGGAAAAGTAAAACTTTTCCGCAAATAGAGCGGCAAGCCGCAATACGAATCACCGAATCAGTCTAATGCGACTCCCAGAGTTAACCTGCGAATCAAAAGGCTTTATACTGTAACCACTAACCCGCACGAATTCACACAGAATCCGTTTCGTGCTGCTTCGTGTAATTTCGTGGTTCCAGCCTTTTCAAATATGAAGAAACTTTTTTTCGTCGTCGTTTTCTGCTTCGTCTTTGCGTCGGTCGTGTTCGCTCAGTCGAATGAGATCAATATCATTCCTAAGCCGGCAACAGTTGTTTACGGTAAGGGTTCATTCACACTTACCAAATCAACAAAAATTCATATTTCCTCTGAAAGTCATCGGAAATACGCGGATTTACTGAATGATTTTCTGCAACGCAATTATTCGTTTCGGTTGACTATTGTAGAGAAGCCACAAAGGTCGAACGTGATAGTTCTACAGAAACTTCACCCGCATGCATACGATTCGGGCATCGAGTATTCCATCCAAATCGACAGCGGAAGAATCAACATTTCGGGTGACCACCGTGGACAGTTTTATGCGCTACAGTCGCTTTTCCAACTGCTCTCGGACGCGAAACAAGGATCAATTACAGTCCCGTCTGTAATAATCGCTGACAAGCCTCGATTTCCCTACCGCGGAATGCATCTCGATGTTGCGCGGCATTTTCAGCCGGTGGAGTTTGTCAAGAAGTTCATCGATCAGATGTCGCAGTATAAGTTCAATTATTTTCATTGGCATTTGACTGAGGATCAGGGTTGGCGGATCGAGATAAAGAAATACCCACGCCTGACGGTGATCGGGTCGAAGCGGCCGGAGAGTCACGAAGGGTCTTATTCGCCAACATTTAAGGGCGACGGCCGGCCAGTTGAGGGGTTTTATACTCAGGAGCAGATCAGGGATGTCGTTGCGTATGCCAAGGCGCGACACATAACGGTGATACCTGAGATCGAGTTGCCCGGCCACGCGTCGGCGGCGCTGGCGGCGTATCCGCAATTTGGGTGCAAGGCCGGTTACGATTACAAGGTAAAAATGACATGGGGCATTTTCAAGGAAGTCTTTTGCCCGACGGACGAGACATTCAAGTTTCTCGAAGACGTTCTGACCGAGACGATCGCGCTGTTCCCCGATTCGCCTTACATTCACATCGGCGGTGACGAGGTGCTGAAAGATCACTGGAAGGAATCGGCGTTCGTTCAGGACCTGATGAAACGCGAAAACCTGAAAGACGAGCACGAGGTGCAGAGTTATTTCGTTCGCCGGATCGAAAAATTTATCAACTCAAAAGGCAAAAAGATGATCGGCTGGGACGAGATTTTAGAAGGCGGTTTGGCGCCAAACGCGACCGTTATGTCATGGCGCGGAATGAAAGGCGGCATCGAGGCGGCGAAGTCGAAACACGACGTGATAATGACGCCGACCGACTACGTCTATTTCGACTACGGCCAGGGCGACCCGGCCCACGAGCCGCTGAGCATCGGCAGTTACGTTCCGCTTGAAAAGGTTTACAGCTTTGAGCCCGTTCCGCCCGAACTCACGCCCGACGAGGCCAAATACATCATCGGCGGCCAGGCCAACATCTGGACCGAATATCTCGAAACGCCCGCAGCGGTCGAATACATGGCGTTTCCGCGAATGCTGGCATTAAGTGAAATATTGTGGTCGAAAAAAGAAGACCGAAATCTGGCGGAATTCAACCGGCGGTTAAATGCCATATTGCCGAGGCTCGATAAACAGAATGTGAATTACCGTATTCCAGAACCGGGCGGTTTGCAAAACGTTGTCACAGAAAATGAAAAAGTATCGGTCGAGCTTTGGCCAGCGGCCGGCACCCGCGTTCACTACACAACCGACGGTTCGACACCGGACGAACGCTCGCCGGTTTATGAAAAGCCGGTCGAGATCGCTTTGAAAGAACGCGACGTTAAGACACTCAAGACGGTGGTTGTGAACTCCGCCGGTCGAAAGAGCGTTGTTTACGCGGCAACTCTGGTTCGCCAAAAAATGTTCCCGGCGGTCGAACCTGAGCTAAGGAAGCCGGGCGTCAGATTTGAGCTCTGGACCACGCCGTCATCGCCTATTATTACGGGCGTTACAAAAACCACAATGTTACCTCAATTTTTGGATCAGCCCGTTGAGGGATTCGGCCGTCTCGAAGTAGATAAGAAATTACCGTTTGATGTGACATTTGACGGCCTTTTTAAGGCTCCGACGGATGGAGTCTATGAATTTCAAATCGATTCTACTTGGGGAGCAAGTCTCGATATTGGTGGCGGGATGATTATCGACGAAAAAGGAACAAAGGACCGAACCGTAAAGTCAGCCATAATTCCACTAAAGGCAGGTTTTCACGAGATCGGTCTTCGTTACTCTCACGGCGGCGGCGATATGTTCTTCCGCGTCCGCTACGGCATCAAAGGGCAGGGACTGCGGCAGCTTTACGGCGGTGAGTTTGTGCATTAGGTCGGAAGCGCGACCGTCCCGGTTGCCACTCGCAAGCGGGACGCTTGCGTTCCGACGAGGAAGAACAGCACGGAAGCAGCGGGGGCAAGCCCGCCTTCCTGACTGTGACAGGTTGAGTTGTCCGATTTTTCTTGAAGCATTCTTTCATCACCGAAAATGTTGAACTGAACCGAAAAAGCAAAACAATGACAGTCAGGAAGGCGGGCTTGCCCCCGCTCTTAAAGTTAAGTTTATGAAGATAATTGCCGCCCTTATTTCCATAGTTATTTTTGTTGCGGTTCATTCTGCGCACGAGGTCAAAGATTACGCTCGCTGGGTCAATCCTTTCATCGGCACGGGCGGGCACGGGCATACGTTTCCAGGTGCGACGCTGCCGTTCGGAATGGTCCAGCTTTCGCCCGACACACGCATCGACAACTGGGACGGCTCAAGCGGCTACCACTACTCCGACGACATAATCTACGGCTTTTCGCACACGCACCTAAGCGGCACCGGCATTCCGGACGGTTGCGATATTTTGATAATGCCGACGGTTGGCGACTACACTTTCTATTCGAATTCAGGTGAAAAGGGTTCCAATGGATCTGCATCGAGATTCTCGCATACGAGCGAGAAAGCGGAGCCGGGATATTACTCAGTGATGCTTGATGACGACGGAATCCTTGCCGAAATGACGACGACGAAGCGTGTTGGCATGCACCGTTACACGTTTCCGAAGGCAGAAATGGCGAATATCATGCTCGATCTTAAGTGGCGCGATCGAGTCCTCGATTCTGAGATAAAAGTAGTCGGTAAAAACCATATCGAAGGCTATCGCCGATCTAGCTCTTGGGCGAAAGAACAGAAAGTGTATTTTGTTGTCGAATTTTCTAAAGCTTATACGTCGGCATATATTTCAGACACATATCGGAACGGTGTGACGACCCACGATGTCCATAAGAGGAAAGAGTTTTATAAGGAATCCAAAGAAGTTCGTGGAGAAGATCTAAAAGTTGCATGGCGTTTTCAGACCAAGGCTAACGATCAAATTCTAGTAAAAACGGCTATTTCCTATGTGTCAATCGAAGGTGCCCGAAAGAACCTCGAAGCCGAGCTTCCCGGTTGGGATTTCGACAAGGTTCGTGCGGATGCGCGAGCGGCGTGGAACAAAGAGCTTTCCAAGATAGAAGTTTCGGGCGGGACGGACGAGCAGACGACGAATTTTTATACGGCGCTGTATCACACGATGATCCACCCGAACGCCTTCAACGACGTTGACGGACAGTACAAAGGCCACGACGGGAAGGTGCATTCATTGCAGAAGCCCGCGCGTGAGCAAGGGCGTAACACGCAAGTTGACAGTAACGCCCTTCCTAACGGTCGGGCTTCTGCATTAGAGGCCCGCAGGCCGTGGAACAATCCAAAATCCAAAATCCAAAATCCAAAATTCGAAGACCAATACACAGTCTTCTCGCTCTGGGACACATTCCGTGCGGCGCATCCGCTTTATACGATCATTGACCAGAAACGAACGGTCGATTTTATCAACACATTTATCCGCCAATACGAACAAGGCGGGCGGCTGC